>CASEBK010000001.1 GCA_949286115.1 uncultured Veillonellaceae bacterium
ATCGCGGCGTTCTGCGCTTTGTCTACGGCAATGCCTGCATCGATCTGGCCCTGCTGTTTAGCGTTCTCTTTCTCCAGATCGTTGATTTCGTGGTTCTGCTTGATATCCTCTTTGATGCCTTCTTCAATCGCGGCGTTCTGCACTTTGTCTACTGCAATCCCTGCATCGATCTGATACTGCTGTTTGTCGTTTTCTTTCTCCAGATCGTTGATTTCGTGGTTCTGCTTGATATCCTCTTTGATGCCTTCTTCGATAACAGCATTCTGCGCTTTATCTACTGCAATCCCTGCATCAATCTGATGCTGCTGACCTTTGTCAATATCGTAGTTGTGCTCGATCGCCGCGTCCTGCTTATGGTCTTTCTCCTTGCTCTTGTCGAAGTCGTTCTTCAAGCCGTCAACTTTATTGTCCAGCTGGTTAAATTCTTCTTGACTGACCTTATCCTGATTATCCCAATCGGGCCACGGGGCAGCTGCCTGGGCTGGCGCCCCTGTGAGAACGACGCCGACGAGGAGAGCGGTGAGAACGCACGCTTTCAGGGACGCACGGCGTTCTGATTTAGCGGCGTTCCACCCCCCCCGTCGTGGTCCGTTTGGCGAATTCGGAGCCTACCATCCAGGCGTTCCGCGCCGCATTCCATACGACTTTGTAAATCTTGTTCATATCTGTCTATCCTTTCTATGATTGAAAAAACGCTTTTTCAATGACAGCAGTCTGCGGCGGCCTCCTTTTCCGCCGGGCCTGATTTACGGCCATTGATACCATCATTATATGCCCCGGCTTTCCCCTTTGGCAAGAGCGAAAGCGAGCGACGCCTGCGCTTGGCTGCCTTCGCTGCGGGAAACATCCCGATGCGAAGGGGTGTGAAGCTGACGGGGCGGGCGGGCATTCGGATGCTAACGTATCATCTTATGGGGGGCGGGCCCACATCACGAAGACTGCGTTTCTCTCATTTACGACTTTTCCCGTCATGGGCATACGAACCCCATAGTCGCTTCATTCCTTCTTTTTCCGGAAAAAGAAGGAACGAAGCAAGGAAGAAAAGCCGCCGCCACGGTCATTCCGGCCTAAAAAATGAGTGCGCCGCCTACGAAAACGAAACTCGCTCGCTGCGCTCGCTCAGACAGTCGTTTTCGCTTCACGGCGGCACGCTCATTTTTTCCCCTGCGGGTCGGCCTCCATGGGAGCGGGCGGGGAGCTGCACCAGTGCTGGGCTTGGGTCGTGCATTCTTTGAATGCACATCCCCTTTGCTCACGTATAGTCTCAAGAGGATGCGGCCCCACATCACGACGCGAATGTCTTCGAAGCGGTTGGTGCGGCCTTCATCACGAAACACAACAAATGCGGCAAGCGGAGCGGTCCCCCACCGCGCGGAGCCTGCTTTGGGCTTCACTCGTCAGCATGACTCATACCAGCGCGAACATCATCGAAGCTTTCAGCGTAGACTTCATCATGAGGTACGCCCATCGCGGGGGGCGGTCTTTTCGACTGGATCATTTCTTCCACGCAAAAAGAGCGTCCTGCGGGGGATGCTCTTTGGGGTTGGTGTCAGCCGTTTTGTTTTTCCTGTGTCATCGCCTCTAATTTTTCGAGGGCGATCTCGAGGGTGTGCCAGCCGAGGACGGCGCATTTCACGCGGACCGGGAGCTGGGAGATGTCTTTCAGGGAGACGGCGGCTTCGAGCTCTTCGAGCTTCGTCTCGTCGGTCTCTTTTCCGCGGATCATGTCGAGGAAGAGGCGGACGAGGCGGAGGGCGTCATCTATGGTGCGTCCTTTGAGGAGCTCGGCCATCATGGCGGCGGAGGCCTGGCTGATGGCGCAGCCGCTGCCGGTGTAGGCGAGGTCGGCGATGACGTCGCCGTCCATCTTCACTTCGAGGGTGATGTCGTCGCCGCAGCTGGCGTTGTGGCCGTGCTCGGCGATGGTGGGCGCGTCGATCTTTCTTTTGTTCGTCTTGTCTTTATTGTATTCGAGGATGAGGTCGGTGTAGAGCTGCTGTAATTCCATCATTCGTCATATCCCATCATGGGGCGGACGCCCTTCAGTTTTTCGAGGAAGTAGTCCACCTCTTCTTCGGTATTGTAGAAATAGAAGCTCGCCCGGCAGCTTGCGTTCACGCCGAGATATTTGTGGAGGGGCTCGGCGCAGTGGTGGCCGGTGCGGATGCAGATGCCCGATGCGGAGAGGATCTGCGCCACGTCGTGGGGGTGCACGTCTTCCACTTCGAAGGAGACGAGCCCTTCTTTTTCCGCCGGGTCTGTGGGGCCGAGGATCTGGATGTGGGGCATGGCGGCAAGGCCCGCGAGGGTCCGGGCGACGAGCTTTTTCTCCTGGGCGCGGATGGCATCCCAGCCGATGGCTTCCACGTAGCGGATGGCCGCTTCGAGGGAGACGGCCCCTTCCACGTATTGGGTGCCCGCTTCAAATTTCGCGGGGAGCTCGGCGAACGAGGTGTCCTGCTCGCTCACGGTGTCGATCATGTCGCCGCCCAGGAGGAAGGGCTCCATCTCTTCGAGGAGGGCTTCCCGTCCGTAGAGGACGCCGATGCCGCCGGCGGCGCACATCTTGTGGCCGGAGAAGGCGAAGAAGTCGCACCCGAGGTCCGCCACGTCGATCTTCTTGTGGGGGGCACTCTGCGCGCCGTCGAGGACGACCACCGCGCCGTGGGCGTGGGCCCGCTCGATGAGGGGCTTCGGATCGTAGTCGATGCCGAGGACGTTCGACACGTGGGCGAGGGCCACGAGCTTCACCGCCGGGTCGTCCAGTTTCTCGAGGTCTTCCGGCAGGAAATGGCCGGTCTCTTTGTCTACGTAGATGTAGTCAAGCTTCGCGCCGGTCTTCTGCGCCGCGCGCTGCCAGGGGATGAGGTTCGAGTGGTGCTCGGCGATAGTGATGAGGATCTTGTCTCCCGGGTGAAGGCGGGGCTCCGCGAAGGAGCGAGCCACGAGGTTCAGGCTCTCCGTGGTGTTCCGGGTGTAGATGATCTCCCGGGTGCTCGCCGCGCCGAGAAAGCGCCGCACGGTCTCTTTCGAGCCGTCGTAGGCAGCGGATGCGGCGATGGAGAAATAGTGCGCGCCCCGGTGGGGATTGCCGCACCGGCGGAGGCTGTAGTCCATGGCGGCCTGGAGCACCGGGAGCGGCTTCTGTGTGGTGGCGGCGTTGTCGAAGTAGACCACCGGGCGGCCGCCCACCTCTGTTTTTAGGATGGGAAAATCCTGTCGGATGGCAGTGAGGTTCATTTCGTTTCTCCTTCCCCGTCGAGTTTCGCCCGCACGGCGCGGAGCACGCCGTCCCGAAGGCTCTCGTCCAACCGGTCGATGAGCGGACGGATGAGGGACTCCACGACGATGCGCCGCGCTTCGGCCCGGGTGAGGCCGCGGCTCATGAGATAATACACGGTCCCTTCGTCGATCTGCCCGGCGCTGGAGGCATGGTTGCCCGCCACGTCGTCTTCCGTGCAGAGGAGGAGGGGCAGAGAGATGTTCTTCGTCGTGGGGTCGAGCTGGATGGCGTAGTCGCCTTCGCTCCCCACGGCGCCGGCGCAGCCCCGCTTGAAATCGATGGTGCTGCGGAAGATCTTCTTCGCCCGCCCTGCGAGGGCCCCTTTCACTTCGATGTCGCTCTCCGTATCGCGGCCCAGATGGTCCACGTGGTAGAAGAGGTCGAGGCGCTGCGTGCCGCCTGCGGCATAGATGCCGTATTCGCGGAGGGCGGACTTGTCGCCCGCAAGGTATCCGCGGCTGTGGACGATGACGGTCTCCCCGCCGAGGTCGGCGGAGACGAATTCCGCTTCCGCCCCTTCGGCGGCTTCCACGAGGCGCTGGCTCACGAGGAGCTTCCCGCCGAGGCCTTCTTCGGCGGCGGACACATGGAGGCGCGCCCCTTCTTCGAGGAGGTACGCCGCAGCAAGGGCCGCTGTGCCGGTCTCTCCTCCGCCGCGCCAAGTCCACACGAGACGCAGGCTCGCGCCCTTCTCCACGCGGAAGAGATACGTCCCGGCATAGTCGGGATGGGACGCGTCCATGAGGACGTCCGCGGAGAGCACCGCTTCCGTCCCGGCGGGGATGGTGACGGTGTATGCCTCGCCCAGGGCGGCTTCTTTCCACTCCGGAGAGGCCCCTTCGAAGCGCGCGGGAAGCACGGCGCCTTCGGTCATCACGGCGTCCCCCGTCCAGCGGACTTTCGCACAGCGGGCAGGCGCTGCAAAGGGGAGGGCGCTGTCGTTCGTGCGGAGGTAGCGCCACGTGGGCATCGGCAGGCGGTTCACAGATCTGATTTCCATTTCCAATCCTCCTTATCCGATGGCGCCTTCAAATTCCAGGTCGATGAGCCGGTTCATCTCCACAGCGTACTCCAGAGGGAGAGCCTTCGAGATGGGCTCGGCGAAGCCGCGCACCACCATGGCTTTCGCGTCTTCTTCGGAGAGTCCGCGGCTCATGAGATAGTAGATGTCTTCTTCAGGAATGCGGCCGATCTTCGCTTCGTGGCCCAGATCGATGTCGTCATTCTCGATGATGATGTCCGGGATGGTGTCCGACCGGGACTCGTTGTCCAGCATGAGGGACTCGCAGCTGATGGCGCCTTTCGCTCCGGCAGCGCCGGGCCCGATGTGGACCACGCCCCGGTAGATCGCCGCGCCGCCGCCTTTCGAGATGGACTTCGAATGGACGGAGAGACGGGTGTCCCTGCCGAGGCACTCCACCTTCGAGCCCGTGTCGAGGAACTGTCCTTTCCCGGCGAAGGTGATGCCCGTAAATTCGCAGGACGAGCGGTCGCCCTTGAGCACCGTGTCGGGGTAGAGACAGGATGTGTGCGAGCCGAAGGACCCGCTCACCCAGATCATGTGCCCGTCTTCTTCCACGAGGGCCCGCTTCGTATTGAGATTGTACATGTTCTTCGACCAGTTCTCGATGGTGGAGTAGCGGAGGGTCGCCCCTTTCTTCACGAAGAGCTCCACCGCGCCGGCGTGAAGGTTCGCCACGTTGTACCGCGGAGCGGAGCACCCTTCGATGAAGTGGCACCGCGCGCCCTCTTCCACGATGATGAGCGTGTGCTCGAACTGGCCCGCGCCGGGCGCGTTCAGGCGGAAATAGCTCTGCAGGGGCATCTTCACGTCCACGCCCTTCGGCACGTACACGAAGGAGCCGCCGGACCACACGGCATAGTGGAGCGCAGCGAACTTATGGTATCCTGGCGCGATGAGACGGCCGAAGTAGGGCTTCACCAGCTCGGGATACTCTTTCACCGCGGTCTCGAAGTCCACGTAGATGACGCCCTGGCGCTCCATTTCCTCCTGCACATTGTGGTACACCACTTCCGAATCGTACTGCGCGCCCACGCCGGCGAGGGTCTTCTTCTCCGCCTCGGGGATGCCCAGCCGGTCGAAGGTGTCCCGGATATTTTCCGGCAAGTCTTCCCACCGGGCCTTCAGGTCCGTCTTCGGGCGGACGTAGGTATCGATGTGGCTCATGTCGAGCTCGGAGATATCGGGCATCCACGGGGCGATGTCCAGCTTCTCGTAGAGGCGGAGCGCAGCGAGGCGCTTCTCCAGCATCCACTGCGGCTCGTCCTTCTGCGCGGAGATCTCCCGCACCACGTCTTCCGTGAGGCCCGTGTCCGCTTTATAGGAAAATTCGACGGCGTCCTTCACATCGTAGATGCTGCGGGCCACGTCGTCGATCTGGCTCTTCTTCTTCTCTTCCGCCATGTCAGGCCTCCCCGGCGGCGCGGTAGGCGTCGAACCCCCGGGCCTCCACTTCGTCAGCCAGCTCCGGCCCGCCCTCGGCGACGATGCGCCCGCCGATGAGGATATGCACCCGGTCCGGGCGGATGAAGCGGATGAGCTGATTTAGATGCGTGATGAGGAGGAGAGCGTTCGTCTCATCGTGGTAGTCGGCGATGTTCTTCGCCACCGTGCGCACCGCGTCCACATCGAGGCCGGAGTCCGTCTCGTCCAGCATGGCCAGCTTCGGCGAGAGCACCCTCATCTGGAGTATCTCGTTCTTCTTCCGCTCGCCGCCGGAGAAGCCATCATTCAGGTAGCGAGACGCGTAAGCCGGGTCCATGTCGAGGTCCTGCATGCTCGCCTTGAGGAGGCGCTTGAAGGGAAAGAGCCGCTGCTGCTCGCCGGTGACAGCGGTCTTCGCCGTGCGGATGAAATTCTCCACGGAGATGCCCGCCACCGAGATGGGCGACTGGAAGGAGAGGAAGATGCCCAGGCGAGCCCTTTTATCTACAGAGAGATCCGTGATGTCCTGCCCTTCGAAATAGATCTTCCCTTCGGTCACTTCGTAGGCGGGATTGCCCATGATGGCGTGGAGCAGCGTCGATTTCCCCGCGCCGTTCACGCCCATGACGACGTGCGCCTCGCCGGTATGTATGATGAGATCCACGCCGTGGAGGAGCTCTTTGCCTCCCGCCGCGACGTGCAGATTTTCTATGCGAAGCAGTTCATTCATGATGTCACCTCAAAATGAAATGGTGTGAAATATCTAACTCTTTCCATATTGTACCGTATCTGGCAATGGCTGTAAATAAAAGAGATTCATTCTCAATAGCGCCGCCGACACGCGAAAAGACAGGCTCTCCGCCTGCCTTCCCTCTTCGCTTTTTATTTCTTCTCGCCCAGCCAGTCCGCGCGGAGCTTGTCGTACGTGCCGTCTTCTTTGAGAGACTTCAGCGCGTCGTTGATCTCCTTCTGAAGAGCGGTATTGCCCTTCTTCACGGCGATGACGAGGCCCTTCTCGGAGATCTTCGGCTCGCCCACGGTCTTCAGCGTGCCGTCGTGCTGGGCGTAGTAGCTGGCCACCGGCGCGTCGAGCACCGCCGCCTCCACATGGCCGTCCTTCAGCGCCTTGATGACGTTCGTCTTCTCATCGAAGGCCTGTACGCGCTCTGCGCCGAAATCGATGGAGAGCTCCGTGTGGCGCGTGCCCATCTGAGTGCCTACGACCTTGCCTTTCAGGTCTTCCCAGCCCTGGACGGCGCTGTCATCTTTCCGGGCGAGGATGGAGTAGCCCGCCTCGAGATAGGGATCGCAGAAAGTGAGGTCTTTCGCGCGGGCATCGGTCCCCTCCATGCCGGAGATGACCGCGTCCACTTTATTGTCTTTCACAGCGGTGATGAGGTCGCCGAAGGTGATGTTCTGCACTTCCAGCTTCGCTCCCATGCGGTCCGCCACGGCCGCGATGAGCTCCATGTCGAAGCCGGTGGGCTTGCCGTTCTCTTCCATCTCAAAGGGCGGATAATTCAGGTCCGACCCCACGCGGAGCACCTTGTCCGTTTTCTTCTGCCCCGCCGCGTCGGAATACGAGCCGGTGAGACTGCTGCATCCGCCGAGCCCTGCCGTCAGCACGGCGCACACCGCCGCCGCGGCTAACCATTTTGCCTTTGTCATAGAGACCTCTCCTTTCGCCGCTTCTGCGGCACCACTCGATTTTGCCTCATTATACAGAAACACCCGCCGCCCTGCCTCATAGAAAATCCCTATGGACCGCGCGGTTTCGCCGCGTCCCGTCTATACAGAGAAAGGGCCCGGCATGACCGGACCCCTCGCCTGTATGAAATTATTTGCCCGACGCGCCGAACCACTTCTCGTAGATCTGATCGTATGTGCCGTTTTCATGGAGCTCTTTGAGCGCTTTGTTCACTTTCTGCTGGAGCTCTTTGTTGTCCTTCTTCATGGCGAAGGCGAAGCCCACCGACTCCTTCGGCGTGCCCACGATCTTCATGTCCTTGTCCGCGCCCTGCTTCAGGTAGTACATGCCCACTGGCGCGTCGATGACGACCGCTTCCACCGTCTTCGCGCGGAGCTCGAGGAACGCCTGCGAGTTCGAGTCGAACTGCTTCACCTGGCTCGCGCCCGCTTCCTGGGCGAACTCCACCTGCTTCGTGCCCACCTGGCCGCCGACGACGCGGTCTTTCAGGTCCGCCCAGTCGTGGATCTGGTCATTGCCCTTCAGGACGATGATGACCTTGCCGGACTGGTCGAAATAGATGTCGCTGAACGCCACCTGCTTCTCCCGCTCGGGCGTCACGTCCATGCCGGAGGCGACGAGATCGATCTGGCCGCTCTGGATGGCCGGGATGAGCGCGTCGAACCCCATGCTCTTGAACTCCATCTTGCCGCCCATCTGCTTCACCACCGCATCCGCGAGATCGATGTCGAAGCCCACGTACTTGTCGTCCTGCGTAAATTCAAAAGGCGGATAGGTCGTCTCCGCCCCCACGCGGATGATGCCGTCCTTCGCCGCGCTGTCCTTGGCCGAGCCGGACGAGCCGCCACACCCCGTGAGCACCATCGCCGCGCCGATCGCCGCCGCAGCAGCGATCATTTTCCATTTCCTGCTAAACATCCTGGACCATCCTTTCTCTTTTTATAAGTATTTACATTTCCGTATACTTATGTTTTGCTCCTCTCTATACTATCAGGGAAGAAAGGGCCCGTCAACCGAAAGGGGAGACGGGGAAGCGGGCGGCTTCCCGCGCGGGAGCTATGGGGAAATAAAACGTTTTTTCTCATTACGATGCGGGCCCTCTTAGAGAAAGCGAAGCGTATTTTCTCATTATGCTGTGGCCCCACATCACGATGCGAGCGGCTTCAAAGTGTTCTGTGTGAAGCCCGATACGCCGCGAGCTCTGCGGGCGGCGCTAAGCTCTTTGCGGTGAAAGAGGCGTCCCTCCCGAAAGTCCTCTTTCATTTCTTCCGCACCGGAGGTCTTGCGGGAGGGCTTTCACGGCAAAGTCCCCGCCGCTCCTTTGAGAGGACTTTCGTCCCCTGTGACCTCTCACGGGTCCTGCACCGTCTCTGTGCCTTTCGGCGGCGCAGGAAAATTTTTTCGCGTCCGCTTCCGCGCTCTTTTCCCGCAGGGGCGGCGGGCCGCGGCTCTTCGCGTTGACCCGCCTATAAGATGATGATATATTTTATATGTGATTTTTTACGGGAAGTAAGGATAAGGATAGGATATGGAACTGATCACCGATTTTCTCTCCGAGTGGGGGTATCTTGCGCTCTTCGTGACGATGGTGCTGGAGAACATGAACGTCCCCATCCCCAGTGAGATCGTGCTGGGCTTCGCGGGATTCCTCGTGTCGCAGGACATCTTCAGCTTCTGGCCCACGGTGGTCGTAGGGACGGCGGCGGGTCTGGCGGGCTCGCTCGGCTCCTACTGGATCGGCGCGAAGGGCGGGCGCGCGGTACTTCTGAAGTACGGGCAGCACATGCACCTCTCGAACAAAAAGCTCATCGCGGCGGATTCGTGGTTCCAGCGGTACGGGGGCATCGCCGTCTTCACGGGACGGCTCCTGCCGGGCATCCGCACGTTCATCTCGCTCCCCGCGGGCATCGCCCAGTACCCGCTGCCTCATTTCGTCGCCTTCACCGTCCTCGGCACGGTGCCGTGGACCATCCTCCTCGTATACGTGGGCTCGGTGCTCGGCTCGAACTGGCAGACCATCCTGGACTATCACTACGAGATCGCCGCAGGCTCGGCGGCTCTGGTGCTGGTCATTCTGGCGGTGTACTGGTATCTCCGCCGGGTGAAGGAGAAATGACGTGACGCGCGATCGAAAATTCCTCTTCATCTACTGCCTCCTGCTTTTCCTGCTCTTCCTGTGGAACGTGCCGCTCCTCGACCCGGATGAACCGGTGTACGGCGAGACGGCCAAGGAGATGCTCGCCACCGGCGACTGGCTCTCCCCGCGCATCTACGGGGATTTCTGGTATGACAAGCCGCCGCTCTTTTACTGGCTCGAGGCCATTTCCTTCTCCCTCCTCGGCGTGTCCACCTTTTCCGCCCGGCTCCCTTCGGCGCTCATCGCCGCGGGGACGGCGATCTACGTGTGGCGTGAGACGGAGGCCCTCTTCGGACGGCGGGTGGGATTCCTGGCGGCGCTCATCCTCGCCTCGTCCCTCGAATTCATCGTCATCGCCCGGGCGGCCGTGACGGACATGACGCTCACCGCGGCGCTCACGGCGGCGCTCTTTTCCTTCGTGCGGAAGAAATACGCCGCCGCCTACATCGCCTGCGGGATCGCGCTCCTCGCGAAGGGCCCCATCGGCTTCGGCTTCCCTGCGCTCATCGTGGGGCTGTGGCTCCTCTGTCAGAGAAAGTTCACCCTCGGCCCCATCATGGCGCTCAAGTGGTACTGGGGCATCCCTCTCGCCTGTCTCGTGGGGCTGCCGTGGTACGTCTACATGACGGCGGTGCACGGCCAGCCCTTCATCGACACCTTCCTGGGCTACCACAATCTGGTGCGCTTCGCTGAGCCGGAGCACGCCGGGAAAGACCACTGGTGGCTATACCTCGTGGTGCTCACCGCGGGATGCTTCCCCTGGACGGGGGCGGTGTGCGGCATGCTGACGAGGCTCCGGCGCTTTGCCCGCGACCCGGTGAAGCTCTACTTCATCGTGTGGGCGGCGTTCATCTTCCTCTTCTTCTCCGCCTCCTCCACGCAGCTCTTCTCGTACATCCTGCCCATGTACCCGGCCCTTGCGGTGCTCACGGCGCTGTATCTGGACGAGATCCTCACGGAGACGCGGAGCCGCCTCTTCCCGCAGCTCCACATCTTCTTCATCGCCCTCACGGCGGCGGCGGTGGGCCTGGCCCCGCTCGTCCCCTGGGGCGGCGACGCCGGAAAATACGGCACCGTCCTCATGGTGCTCCTCCTCGGCCTCGCAGGCGCGCGGGCCTATCAGTGGGCGCAGCCGAAAGCGTTCCTCCTCCTGCAGGGGGCGCTCGCCTTCTGCCTCACCATGGCCGCGTGGACGCTCTTCGCCGCGCCCGTCCGGGAAGCCTTCACTTCGCCGGACCTCTCCATGCGGGCGCTCCTCACGGACCGGGGCGGCGCGCCGCTCTACATCGACCCCTTCTACCGGCCGGCGTCGGCGTTCTACCACGACCTGTACGGCCTTCCCATGCCGGACCTTCGGAAGCCGGCTGCTGATATTTCCGGCGACGCCTACCTCCTCGTGCAGAAGAAGCTCGTCCGCGACTGGCCCGCGGAGGAACACGCCCAATGGCAGACCGTGTGGGAGACGCCCACCGCTCTCCTTCTCCGGAAATCGTAACTTTTTTCCTTTCAGGTGAAATCATGAATCGAACTCTTCGCTTCCCCGTCATCCTCTTTGCGCTCTTCTTCGTCTCTCTGGTGTGCTACCTCTGGGGGACCCAGCAGATGCCCGTCACCGATCCGGTGGAATCCAACTACGCCCTCACGGCGAAGGAGATGGTCCTCTCCGGGGACTGGCTCTCTCCGCAGATCTACGGCAACTACTGGTATGATAAGCCCGCGCTCATGTACTGGCTCCTCTCGGCGTCGTACACCGTCTTCGGCTTCTCGAACTTCGCCTCCCGCCTGCCCGCGGCGCTCGCCGGGGCGCTCACCGTGGCCCTCATGGGCTGGTACGGGGCGCGCATCCTCGGCGACCGCGCCCGCGGCCTCTGGGCGGCAGTCTTCCTCGCCACGTCCATCGAAGTGTGGGTGATCTCCCACGCGGTCATCACGGACAGCGCCCTTCTCCTCTTCACCGTGCCCACCCTCCTCTCGGGCTACCTCGGCGTCACGGAGAAGAGCTGGAAACACATCACCATCGCCTGGGCGGCGGCGGGCCTGGCATGCCTCACGAAAGGACCGGTGGGCCTCGTCCTGCCGGGGGCCATCCTCTTCCTGTGGTGCCTCACGCGGAGATCGATGAAAGACGTGCTCCGCCTCTTCTTCCCCACGGGCCTCCTCGTCTTCCTTCTCATCGCCGCGCCCTGGTACTACGCCATGTACAGCGCCCACGGCGCCGCCTTCGTGGACCAGCTCATCGGCCTCCACAACGTGACCCGGGCGCTCTCCTCCGAGCACCCGGAAGACAACTATTTCTTCTACTACCTCCTCGTGCTCCCGGTGGCGCTCCTCCCGTGGACGGGACTCTCCTTCTACACCATGGCGAAGCGCTGGAAAACGAGAGACACCCTGTATAACTTCCTCATGATCGCCTGCTGGGGCACCCTCCTCTTCTACACCCTCGTGGCGACGAAGTACATCACCTACACCTACATCGCCGTCATCCCGGCGATCCTGCTGGCGGCGATGGCCATCGAAGACTTCCTCCGGGAAGACTGCCGGCCGGCGCAGGCCGCTCTCGTCGGCCCCTATGTGCTGACCCTTCTGGCGCTTCTAGCGGGGACCTTCTACCTACCGGGCAACTTCATGTCCTACTACGTCATCGCCGCCTACAGCGGCTTCCTCCTCCTCACCCAGTGGAAAAAGAAACAGCTGGGGAGCATGCTCATCCTCACCACGGCGTCTATGGCGGTGGGGCTCACGTGCCTCGTCTTCGGCGGCCTCACGAACTACGTGGCCACCCGCTCCTCCCTCGACATGGCCGACTATTTCCACAGCCTCCCCGGGCAGCATTATTTCTTCAAGAGCTATCCCCCGTCCTACACGTACTACACCGACGAAGTGGCAACGCGCGTATACGACGCGGGCATGACACAGCGCGATGCGAAATGGGAAACGAAGTACGCCGTGCCCACGGTGACCACGGACGAACTTCTCGCAGCGGGCAAAGACGGTGCGGTCTATCTCTATGTGGACCACAGCGACGCGGACACCTTCGCCGCCTGGGACGGGCACACGCGCTTCTCGGAGGACAAAGCCCTGCCGAGCGGCATCGTCTATGAAATGGAGCAGCCATGACAGACGCGGCGCAGCTGGCAAAACGGTTCGTCGCCTCGCTCCTTGCCTGGCACGGGCCGGACGCCTTCAACCCTTGGGCCGACTTCGATCCCGACTATGACGTGGCCTACGCCCGCTCCATCCGCAAAGCCCAGCTCGAGCGCTACCTCGCGCGCCGCCTCGGCACCGCGCGTATCCTCCTCATCGCCGAAGCGTGCGGCTACCAGGGAGGACGCTTCACCGGTGTGGCCATGACCTGCGAGCGCATGATGCTCTCCCTCCATCCCACGGTGAACGCGAAGATGGTCATCGGCTCTCCGGGCCGCCGCACGAGCCGAGCGGACAGCCCTTTCCTGCCGAAAGACATCCAGCGCCGACAGGGATTCAATGAGCCGACCGACACCGTCGTGTGGGACGCGTGCCTCGCGGCGGGACTCGCGCCGGAAGAATTTCTCCTGTGGAACATCTTCCCCTTCCATCCCCACCAGAGGGGACGCATGCTCACGAACCGCACGCCAACGGACAAAGAGCTCGCCGAAGGGCTCGCCTACACCGAAGCGCTCCTAGCCATGACGGGGCCGCTCCTCCTCTTCGCCGTAGGGAAGAAGAGTGAAGCCACCCTCCGCGCGGCAGGCTACCGCCCCATCGGCCTGCGCCACCCCGCCAACGGCGGCGCGAACCTCTTCCGCGAGGGGCTGGCAGACGCCCTTAAACAGCGAGGGCTCTCCTCATAAAAAAATCGTCTCTCTTTCGGAGAGACGATTTTTTTATGGCTTCACAGCCGTCTTCTTCCGCTTCGCTTCTCATGCATCGTTTCCCTGCGGCACTGACGCATCAGGAAATAATAAAAGTAAGAAAAGAATGCCTCCTCTCATTCCTGTGCGGACCCACATCACAAAGGCTTCGTTTCTCTCATGGACGACTGTGCCCGTTTTTGGAGCATGAGCTCCATGGTCACTTCATTTCTTCCTTCGCCGCCGAAGGAAGAAACGAAGCAAAGAAGGAAGAGCGCCGCCCGATCACCCAGCCCTGAAAAATTGGCCGGTCACTACCCTCCGGAGAGCTCGCTCCCTTCGGTCGCTCAAACAGGCGCTGCGGCTGACGCCACCGGCCAATTTTTCTCCCTTCGGGCACCGGGCTTCGTTCAAACGGGCGGGGAGCTGCACCAATGCTTGTCTGTGTCACCCATTTTTCAAATGATCATCCCTCATGCTCATATATCTCCTCATGGGGGCACTCCCACATTCCGATATCTCCTTCCTTCTTTCATACCCTGCGGGCTGGGGAAGTCTGCCGCAGAGGCATTGGCGCGGCGCGTCTGTTTCCGCTATGATACAGAAAAACGCGGCTATGCCGCGGTGGAAAGGAGTTCCCATGCACATCCTCATTCTGAACGGCAGTCCCCGCCCGGAGGGGCTCACGAAGCGCATGGCCGAAGCGTTCCGCGCCGGCGCCGAAGCCGCTGGTCATGCGGTCACGGTCATCGACGTGTGCCGTCTCGGCATCCGCGGCTGCCAGGCCTGCGAAGCGTGCCACGCGCCGGGCCGCAGCGCCTGTGTCCAGCGGGACGGCATGGACGAGATCTATCGCCGCCTCCCGGAGACGGACATGCTCGTTCTCGCCTCGCCCATCTATTACCACGGCTTCTCGGGCCAGCTCAAGTGCGCCATCGACCGACTCTATGCGGCTCTCTATCCGAAGGAGCGGAAGCCCCGCCGTCTCCGCTTCGCGGCGCTCCTCCTTGCGAGCGGCGCGGAAGGCGTCTACGATGGGGCAAAATATTCCTACGCCGAAGATCTCCTAAGCTATCTCGGCCTCGCAGACAAAGGCGTATTCACCGCCTCGGAAGAGACGGACCTCCCCGCGCGGCTCCACGAGATTCGCCTCTTCGCGGCGTCCCTTGCAGAAACGGAGGATACGAAATGAAAGTGCTTGCCATCAGCGGAAGCGCCCGGAGGAACGGAAACACGGCGCGGCGCACCGGCGCGCTCCACGCGGTGGACGCGATGGATCATTTCTTCCTGAATCACGACATGTTCCTCGCGGGGAGCACCTACTGGGCCGTGGGCTACGGGCGGCTTCCCGGCGACGTAGCCTCCGATGAAGAAACGCTCTCCACCGCCCGCCGTCTCGGCGAGAACGTGGCGTGGTTCCTGCAGCGCAGGGAGGGAACATGATGGAGACCGTACGGCTCGCATCGGGCGCGGCCATGCCTCTCGTGGGCTTCGGCACGTGGGACCTCCGCGGCGAAGCGTGCGCCCATGCCGTGGACACGGCGCTTCGTCTGGGCTATCGCCTCATCGACACCGCCCAGCTGTACCGCAATGAAGACGCCGTGGGCGAAGGCATCCGCCGCTCGGGCCTCCCGCGGGAGGCGCTCTTCCTGACTACAAAGGTATGCGCCCCCGCAGACAGCTACGAAGGGACGCGCGCCCAGATCGACCGGGCCCTCGCCGCCCTCCGCACGGACTGCATCGACCTCTTCCTCATTCACGAGCCGTACCGCGCCGCCCCCGCCATGTGGCGCGCCATGAGAGAAGCCCGGGCGGAAGGCAAGATCCGCACGCTGGGCGTCTCCAATTTCAGTGCCCGCCAGCTGGGCGCCTTCATCAGCGAGGTGGGCGAAGTGCCCGCGGTGGATCAGGCGGAGGCGCACGTCTTCTATCCCCACCGGGACCTCCTCGCCGCGTGCCGCGCCCGGGGCATCGTCATGCAGGCGTGGAGCCCCTTCGCCGAAGGGCAGCGCCACATCTTCACGAACGAGACGCTCCTCTCCGTGGGAAGAAAATACGGCAAGACCGCCGCGCAGACCGCCCTCCGCTTCCTCCTCCAGCTGGGCATCCCCGTCATCCCCAAGAGCGCCCACGAAGCGCGGATGCAGAAAAATCTGGCCGTCTTCGATTTCGCGCTCACCGACGAAGACATGGCCGCCATCGGAAAGCTGGACGGCGGCCGCTCCCTCTTCGGCTGGTACGAATAGAGACCGTGCCCCGCTGCCATCCGGGACGCGCCGTATCTCCCACAGAAAGCAAAGCCATGCCCTCCGCATCACCACGCAAAAACGCGTTTCCTCATCGGAAAGGAAGCGCGTTTTTGTATTTCAAAGTATCAGGAGGTCCACTGCGAGGCCGCAGAGGGCGGAGAAGGCGAGGACATAGGCGAGGTAGAGGAAGAAACGTCCCGTGCCGAGGCAGATCTTCAGGGCAGAGAGGTTCGTGATCTTCGTGGCGGGGCCGGTGACCATGAAGGAGGCCGCCGCGCCCATGGACATGCCGCTGGCGAGCCACGCCTGAAGGAGCGGAATGGTCCCGCCGCCGCACACGTAGAGGGGCACGCCCACGGTCGCCGCGAGCAGCACGGCGTAGCCTTCGTTCTCCCGCCCGAAGAGGCTTGCGAAAGCCTCCGCCGGGACGTAGCGCTGAAAGAGCGCGGAGAGGACGATGCCCGCGAGGAACCATCCGCCGGTGGCGCGGACGTTTCTGCCGAAATTCTTCACATACCGCACGAAGAGGCGCGGGTCCGTGTCGCGGCTCTCCGGCGGAGCAAACCCTTCGAAGGAGAAGAAGGTCCTCCCGCGGCGGGTGTAGAAGACGTGCACCAGAAGCCCCGCGGCGAGGCCGCAGAGGAAGCACGAGAGGACGCGCACGAGGAGGGCCGTCTCTCCCAGCGCCGCGCCGTAGATGAGGAGCTGCGGATTCAGGAGGACCGAGGCCATCATGAAGGCGGCGAGCCAGTCTTCCCGCAGGCCCCGCGCGGCGAAAGACGCGGCGATGGGGATGGTGCCGTACATGCAGAGGGGCGAGGCGATGCCCAGAAGGCACGCCGGCACGAGGCCGAAGAGTCCCATCCGTCCGCTCTGCATGCGGGCGAAGAGCCCGTGAAGGCGGTCCTTGCCGAAGACGGATACCGCCGAGCCGATGGCCATGCCCAGGAGCCAGTAGTCAAAGATCTGGTCCAGCTGGACGGAGAAATAGTACCACAGGTAGACGAACTCGCGGCGGACGATCTCTTCCATCAGAGGGTGACCAGCTGGTACGTGCGGCTGCCGAGGCCGATGGCCTCCGCGTATTCGAGGGTGTGGAGGCCCTTCCGGCTCTCGATGCGCTCGATGAGGGAGGCGCTGTCCGGCGCGCTGTACACGAGGTCGATCGACGCCTGGTCAAGGGCGAGCGGGTCGGTGGAGGCGAGGATGCCGATGTCATGCATGTCCGGCGCGGCCGCGTGGCCGTCGCAGTCGCAGTCCACGGAGAGAGCGTTCAGGACGTTCACGTAGGCCATGCGGTCCCGCCCCACAGAGTCCTCCACGGACTTCGCCGCCTCGCCCATGGATTCGAGGAAGGCGTCCTGATCACCGGAAAGGCCCGTCCGCGCGGTGCCGCCTGAGTGGATCCAGCTCTTGCCTTCGCTGGAGCCGAAGCCGATGGAAATATTCTTGATGGCTCCGCCGAATCCCGCCATGGCGTGCCCTTTGAAGTGGGACAGCACGAGGTAGGAGTCGTAGTTTGCGAAATGGGTGCCCACGTAGTTTTCTTTGAGGTGCTTTCCGCCCGTGACGGGGAGCGCCATGGAGCCTTCTTCATCCATGATGTCCACGTCGGCGATGGCGGTGAAGCCGTGATCCTTCGCCACTTGCTTATGCATGGCCGTATTGGCCCGCGCGCCGCCGTAGGCGGTGTTGCACTCTACGATGGTGCCGTTCACTTCATGGACGAGGTCCGCGATGAGCGCCGGGTCGAGGTAGTGGCTGGCGGGCGGCTCGCCGGTAGAGAGCTTCACCCCCACGCGGCCCGTGGGCGTCCAACCGAGGGCTTTGTACACTTTCATGAGCCCTTCCGGAGAGATTTCCTTCGTCATGTACACCACGGGCGCGCTGCTGTCGTCTGTCCGATGGGTTGGCTCGGCGGCTTCTGTATTCACCGCCACCGCTTTCGGCGCGTCCTGCTTCGCCGAGGGACCACATCCGGCGGTGAGAAAAGCCGCACATGCCGCGGCAAGTCCGAAGAATTTCACAGATGATCTCATGATGTCCTCCTTTCTTTTCCGGGAAAGCGCCGTCATGGCCCTCCCGCTGTCATACCTCTTTCGGCACGAGATGGATGGTGACGTACTCGCTGTGTCCTTCCGTGCGGAGAGGGTACCCCCATCCCACGAGGCCGGAGCTCACGATGATGTCCATGGCTCCCTCCGCGGCGCGGCCGTAGAGCATCGTCCCCTTGTCGAGGGCCTCCACGATGAGCCCCAGCGGCCAGATCTGCCCGTCGTGGGTATGGCCGGAGAGCATGAGGTCGTAGCCCGCGGCGGCGTTCTCCGCAAATTCTCTCGGCTGATGGTCCAGCAGGATGTGGTACGCCGCCGGATCGAGCCCCTCCATGAGAGACGCCGCGGACGCCCGGGGCACGCCCGTCCGCATCGGGTCCGACCGATCCTGCCGCCCGGTGAGGGTTAGCCCTGAAGGAAGCGTCACCGACCGGTCTTCCAGAATGGTGATGCCCGCCGCCTCGATGGTCTCGGCGAGCGCCTCCGACGTGAAGGCCGGATCGGCCGTGTAGAGCGCCTTGTCGTGGTTGCCGTACACGTAGTACGTGCCGTCCCGAGCGGGAATGGACGACAGGATGTCGAACGCCTCGCCCATTCCTTCTCTTGTTGTGCGCTCGTCCACGATGTCCCCGCCGAGGAGCACCACATCGGGCCGAGCCTCCGCGATGGCCGCCGCGTCCCGGCGCAGATCCTCCCCGTCGAGAGCGTTTCCATAGTGAAGATCCGTCACGAGGGCGATGGTGTAGCCCCCAGGCGGGAGGGCCTTCTCCGTCTCGACGATGAAGGACGTGTGCACGGGATGGCGAATATTCGCCGCGCCGTATCCCCCAAGGAGCACGACCCCCAGGAGGGGCACCGCGCTCGAGAGATAGAGCCGCCGCCACCACGCCGCCCGCACGCGGCAAAAGCGCACCGTCACGGCGTAAATGAGCTCCATGAGGAGCCCAAGCACCACCACATGGAGCACGAGCAGCACCGGCGTGCCGAAGATGTGCATGGACGGCACGAGCACCGCCGTGGAGACCGCAAGGGCTGCCGCTTCCTGGGCCTTCTCGCTCCGCCTGGAAAGCGCCGCGCGAAAGAAGCGCCGCACCAGCGCGAAGAAATACGCCGACACTGGCACGAGGAGCGCCGTCACGGCGATGATGAGCTCCGTGGGGCTCGCGCCGAGATACCGTGAGATATCCAGCCAGTACGCGCCCACAAGGAGCAGCGTCATGAGCGCGCGCCCGGCGAGGGCAAACCCCGGGAGCGGCACGGCGTACGTACGGACATTGGCTTTCATCCTGTTCCTCCTGTCAAATGATACGTTGCTGTCTGTAGTATATCGGCTGCGGAAGCGCGAGAAAAATACCTGCTCTGCATCGCGGGCTATGCTCCCCGCGCATGCGGCGAAAGCGCCCGCCTTTTCTTTCATTGTACAAATTCGAGCTTGCTCGAATTTGTACAATGAAAGAAAAGGCGCGGAATGCCGCGCGAAAAAAGGAGGAATCTCTATGAAACGTTCTCTCGGCGTCAAAGCCTGGCTCTACCCCATGCCCGTCCTCGTCATCGGCACCTACAACGACGACGGCACCCCCGACGCCATGACTATGGCCTGGGGCGGCCTCTGTGACTACGACAAGGTGGCGCTCAATTTGGACGAAGCCCATCTCACCTCGGACAATGTGGCCAAACGCATGGCCTTCACCCTCGCCGTGGCGGACGGCGCGCACATCGCCGAAGCAGACTACGTGGGCACCGTCTCCGGCCGCGACGTGCCGGACAAAGTAGCCCGCGCAGGGCTCCACGCGGCAAAGAGCGAGCACGTGGACGCGCCGGTCTTCGAAGAATTTCCGGTCACTCTCGAATGCAAAGTCCTCGAGCTCCAGCACGGCGTGGCAGGATTCCGCGTCATCGGGCAGATCGTCAATACCCTCGCCGATGCGTCCGTCGTGGATGAGACCGGCGAGGTCGACGCGGCGAAAGCGGACGGCGCCATCTTCGAGACGGCTGGCCGGGCCTACTTCCGCACCGGCGAAAAGCTCGGCGGCGCGTGGGAGCTGGGGCAGAAATTCAATAAATGATCTTTCCGCAGAGAAGGCGCTCATTCGATGAGCGTCTTTTTGCGTGCTGTGAAAGAACCGCTTCGCCCGCCGCGGAGAGATCTCGCACGCGAAAAAGAGGCCCCATGAGGAGCCATCTTCATCGGAAACCTTCTTTTCTCTGCTTTTATATTTTCCAATATAGATCCCCGCGCCTGCTCATCCTGCCCCTTCATGCAGGCACGAAAAAAGGATGCCCCGCAGAGCATCCTTTTCTTTACACCTTGATTTAGTCGTCGTCGATCGAGATGAGTTCGTATTTGTCGCTGCCCATCTTGAGCTCGCGCATGGCGGTGAGCTGGTGGAGGCCGTGGCGGCTCTCCATGCGCTCTACGAGGTCATGGTTGCTCTCCTCGTTGTAGACCATATCGACGCAGGCCTGGTCTACGGCGAGGATGTCCGTGGAGGCGGCGATGCCGATATCCGGGATGGTGGGCTCGGCGGCGGCAAGGCCCGCGCAGTCGCAGTCGACGGACATGCGGCGCATCACATTGATGAAGACAATGTGTTTGCCGAAATAGTCGATGGTAGCCTTGGCGGATTCCGCCATGGTCTCCATGAGCATCTCCTTGCCGGGCCATGCGTTCCAGTCTTCCGGCTGATGGTCCACGTCCACCATGTGCACCTGTGCCTTGCCCTTGCGGCCGTCTGCGCAGCCGATGGCGATGTTCTTCATGGAGCCGCCGAAGCCGCCCATGGCGTGGCCTTTGAAGTGGGTGAGCACGATCATGGAGTCGTAGTTCACGATGTGGCCGCCCATGGAGACGGACTGGAAATGTTTGCCGCCCCGCACGGGGAGATCCACAGTGCCTTCTTCATCCATGATGTCCACCGGGCAGAAGGTCCAGCCGTTCACTTCGAGGGTCTTCCGATGGAGCTCGGTGGTGTAGCGGTCGCCCTGATAGAGGGTATTCGTCTCGACGATATTGCTCTCCGGCACCTGCGCCTGGAAGGCCTTGACCATATCCCGCGGCAGGATGTTCGGGCCGTGCTGCTCGCCCGTGTGGAGCTTGATGGCCACTTTGCCGTAGATGCTCTCATTGATGAGCCGGTAGAGGCGGATGAGGTGCTCCGCATCGATGTGTTTCGTGAAATAGACTTTGGCGTGAGAGCCGTCTGTGTCGCCCGCGCCTACGCGGCGGCATCCGACGACCGGCGCCTGATGAAATGTGTCTGCCATATCGATTCCTCCTTTATGGAAAAAACGCTCGTTTCCTTTTTTTATTATATCTCTTCAAGCGCACTCGAAGTCAAGGGGGCTTTCTCCCCCGCAAAGAGCATCGCTTCCGCTTCTGAAGCGCCCATCCACCGTCCCGCTCTCATGCGCCCCACGAGAAGGCTCCCCTCCGGGGCCTCGCCTTCGCGGAGCATCACCGCGAGCCGCCCGCTGGCAGAGAGGTACAGCAGGTCGCCCCGGGCGGCCGTCTCCGCCGGCGCGCCGGAGAGTCTCTCTACGGGGGAACGGGACACGAGGAGCCCCTCCTCCCGCTGAAAGGTCATAGTCATGGGGAGGGCCGCCCTCGCGCCGCTTCCCCAGAGGACGCCCCGCGCCGCGCCGCAGCTGAAGGCCTCCGCCGCACAGGGACCGACAGCGAGCGCCAGCGCGAAAAGACCCGCTGCCGCAGGGACCGCCCATTTCTTTTTCTTCATGAAATACGCAGGCCGGCCGCGGGGCCGGCCGCTCACCTCCTTTCAAGATACATCAAGTAGTCCACCTTTCCCAGACGGATCTGCCGCTCGTGGATCTCCCGGACGATCTGCCACCGCTTGTCCGCAAGGAGCATCTGCCGGTCTTCCCGGCTGCGCTCGTGGAAATACGCGCGGATCTCTTCCAGAGAGAATCCCACCTGCCGAAGCGCCGCGGCCAGCCCCACAGTCTCCTGATAGCGGCGCTTCGTCTCGTCCGTGCCGCCGGCCGCCTCCAGCTCGCGCAGCTCCCCGTCGGTCATGCCGCAGCAGGCCAGGAGCTCTTCCCGACTCATTTCAGCGATGTCCCTCACCCCTTCCCAAAAAATACAGACAGATCGCACTCTGTCTGTAGTATAGGGGAGCGCCGCCGAAGGCGCCAATGCTTATGTTTTATTTTTCTCCATACTCCGTGCGTATGCGCTTCACATAACTCAGGTACTCCCGCGCGGGACCGAAGACGGGATTGAGCCGGCGCCACGCCAGCACGGTGGTGGTGGAAAGCTGTGGGAAGAAGGGCACGAAGCGGAACCGCGCCGGATCGAGCGTCTCAGCCGTAGCGCGGATGGTGATCTGCCCCGCGAACCCCGATTCCACGAGAGGAAGCAGATTGTCCACGAGATTGCCCGTCATGACGGGATGGAGATCTTCCCCGAACCAGTTTCTGATCTCGCCCTGCACGGAGGCGCGGCTGCTCGTCATATACCGCACGCCGCGGAGGTCGTCCTTCGTGAAGCGCTCTTTCTCCGCGCTCGGAGAGGCAGCGGAAACGAGGAGGCCCCACTCGTCTTTCGTAGCGAGGCGGATGTAGTCGTAGTTGCCGATATCGATGGGCTCCTGCATGACGGCAAAGTCGAGCATGCCGTGGTCGAGGCGCTCTTTGAGGATGTCCGCCGCGCCGGTGTAGATGTCGAAGGTGACGCGGGGGTATTTCTCCATGAACGCTGCCAGATGCCGCATCACTTCCCGGCCGCCGGCGTAGATGCCGCTGCCGATGCGGATGACGCCGGACATGTCCTTCCGGGACTGGAAGTCCATCTTGATGGCATCCATGAGGAAGGACACCTCCTCCGCCTTGTGCCGGAGCATCATGCCCGCTTCGGTCAGAGTGGTGCGTTTGCCGCGGATGAAAAGGGGCGCGCCCAACTCTTCTTCCAACTGAGCGATCTGCCGGGACAGGGTGGGCTGCGTCACGTGCAGCACTTCCGCCGCGCGGGAGATGCTCTCCTCCTGCGCCACGGTGAGGAAATATTGAAGCACACGAAATTCCATAGCGATCCCTCCCGGAAGACTGATTTTATTTTATCTTAGCACGGCGAAAGGGGCTGTCGTCAAGGCGCGGGCGCATGCTTTCTCCGCATATCAGAGGCACGAAAAAAGCGGCTCCCGCCGCTCTCTATCTCAATGACCGCCCCGAAGGACGAGGCGCTTTGTGATGTAGTTCCACACGGTGACCACCGCCGCCGCGCCGATCTTCGCCGCCATGTACCAGATGCCCAGCCCGTCTACGAAAGCGTACATGCACCCCTGATTGATCGCAAGGCCCGCGAGCGACGTGGCGATGAAGAGGGCGGTCTTCTTCGGGCTCTGGTGCCCCGCGTGAAAGACCACGGTCACGCAGAGGAGGTAATTCACCACGAGGGACACCGTGAAGGAGATGGCCGACGACGTGAGATAATTGAAACCGCCGTACTCGGTGAGCGCGAAGAGCAGCCCGTAGTCCAAAAGGAAGCACCCGCCCCCCACGAGGAGAAACCGGGCAATCTCCCAGAGCCTTTCTTTCGACAGATCCATGTTTCCTTCCATTTCCGTGCACACAAAAACCGGATGCGGGCGCATCCGGCACATTTCCAATGGTGGAGATAAGCGGGATCGAACCGCTGACCTTCTGAATGCCATTCAGACGCTCTCCCAGCTGAGCTATACCCCCATAGGCATGTATACAGGATACCAAAAAACGGTCGGCTTGTCAAATCCAGCCGAAGTGCCGGCAGGCCTTCCAGATGCCGTCCTCGTCGGCCCGGGCGGTGATGTACTTCGCCTTCGCCTTGAGAGCGGGCTTGGCGTTGCCCATGGCGATGCTCATCCACTCCGGCAGGAACATGGACCGATCGTTCATGCCGTCGCCGAAGACCACCACCTGATCGTCTGCAAGGCCGTACTTCTCCATCACGTAGCGGATGCCCTTCTCCTTCATGGTGGGCTCGATGAGCATGGTGTCCGCGCTGAGCCACACGTGGGTGAGGCCGCAGAAGTCCACGTCCTTCTCCGTGCCGGGCGGGCAGGCGAAGAAGATCTTGTGGATGACGGGGAGCGCCCGGTAGTCGAGAGCGGGGTCCACCTCCGTCTCGTAGTAGCGGTCCTTCACCGCCGCAAGGTACCGGCCGCTGCGTGCGATGCGGAGGCGGCGGTTCTGCGGCGCCACGGCCCACGGGTGCAGGTCCTCGTCCAGCCGGTCCAGAAACGCCGCGCACCGGTCCAGCGGCAGCCCATTGTGGTACTCGATGTGCCCGTCCAGCGTGACGCACTCGCCGCCGTCGGACACCGCCGAAGAGAGGCCGAGGGAGCGCGCCACAGCGAAGGCGTCCGCCTGGATGCGCCCCGTGGCGAGCGCCACGAAGTGGCCGTTCTGCTGCAGGAGGCGCAGTGCCTCCCGGGTGCTCTCGGGCACCTCCTGCGTGAGGGGCTGGGTGAGCGTCCCGTCGATGTCAAAAAAGAAATAGCGTTTCACTGGTTGCCTCCTCCTTGTCTTTCCTATACATCTTAACGAAAAACAGCAGAGGCGCGCAAGGGCCGCCGCGATTTTTCCGCTCCGTTGCCAGACGCGCGCCGCAGGGCGCTTCGCCATGACCGCGGCTCGGTCCCGCGGAAGGCCCCTGCGTCGGTCCCCGCGGGCGCGTCTCAAAATAGAAAGAGAGGCAAACGAAAACGGCCCTCCTGAGGAGAGCCGTCCTTTTTACACCGTCCCGCGCACGATGTCCATCATCTCTGCGATGGTGAGGGGCGTCTTCGCGCTCGCTGCATAGGCGTGGCCGTCCCGCTCCCACGTGGCGAGGCTCATGCGGTTCCCGCTGCCTTTCATGCGCACGTTCACATCGTCCACGCGGATGGTCTTGATGGTGGGGTATGTGTTGTAGTCGCCGCTCACGTTGCTCCGGTCCGTCCCCTTGCGGAGGCGCAGCGCTTCTTCGCCGTCATTGCCGTAGATCACTTCGAGGAGCGTCCCCGAGATGGCGCGGTACGACACGCTGTTGTACTGGCTCCCCGCCTCGGGAAGCGTCATGGAAACGCCCGCTGCCGCTTCGGCCTCCTCAAGGGTGCTGTAGTCCTGGAAGGGATTCGCAAGGCCCACTGCCGGCGCTTCTTCTGCAGGCGCTTCCGCCTCTGCGGCCGCTTCCGCCGCGCTCTCCACCGGAGCCGTCTCCGCGGTGCCTTCCGGTGCCGTCTCCGTCATGGCCTCCGCACCGGGCATCGTTTCCACCTCGCCCCCTCCGGTGACGGCGGTCTCCCCGGAGGTGGTCATGGTCTGGCCGTCCTCGAGCAGATGAGAGAAGAGCTCCGCCGGCACGTAGGTCACGCCATCCTTCAGATACGGCGCGGGGAGATCCACCGAGCCGTCGATGACGACGCCGTCTTCCTGCGTGCGGGTGAGGGCGTAGTGCGTGCTGCCCACCGAGACGGCAAGCTCCGTGCCGCCTTTGGCGACGACGGTCTTGTCCTTTGACCAGGTGACGGTGTAGCCCAGCGCCTCCGCCGGCGCGCGGAGCGGGAGCATCAGGTCCGCCTCGATGGACTGGTCGTCCCGTCCATCGATGTGCAGGGTGTAAGCCGCTTCCGCCGAGCCTGCCCCGAAGAGCGCGGCTGCCAGAAGCAGCGGCATCATATGTTTCATGGTATGCATCCTTTCTGCCTTTCGGCTGTCATTGTCTTTATGATAAGCCATCCCCCGCGGGCCGCGCAACCGCGCAAAAAAAAGAAACGGCTGCTGCGCCGTTTCAAAAGGGACGGAGCGTCTCCGCCGGGAAATCGGATGGGGAGCGGGCGTTTCCCTGTCGCCCGCTCGGCAGGAGGAAAATGAAAGGGCCAAGGCCCATCTATAGGAACCCAATATGGGATACCCTCATGCGGGGAGACCGTGCCTCCCCTTTCTCGCATGGAGAATGGTGTTCCCTGGCACCATCCTCCGAGGGATACCGCGCGCCGGATCCTCATCCGAGGCGCGTCAGGTGGATCGTCATGGAAAAAATTCTGCGGCGACGGGTGCCGGATCTTCACCGGCTTTCCTATGGAACCCCTGCGGGCCCCGCCGTCCATACGTATAGAGATAGCCAATAAAAAAGCTCTTTTCCACGCGGAAAAGAGAACTTCCTACTCCCCTTCCCATCGCTCGTGGGTCCAAATGGCGGATGTCAAACAGGCAGGTCTCCTGACTCGGCTTCCTCGCTCCTCCTGTCTTCCCAGTTTCCCAGTGACGTCGTGGAGTCGCTCTGCTTCACAGTGGCGGGACCGTGCCGGATTCTCACCGGCTTCCCTATTGAGCCCTCGCGGGCACCTGTTCCTTTTTATTGGTTTTTCTCATTGTACCATCCGCGGCGGTCCCTGTCAATCAATGGTTGGAAATATATTAAAATCATTCCGTCTTCACGTCCCGAAGGGCAGCATCCACAGCCGCGACTTCGACAGGCCGTCCGCCAGCGCGCCGAGACGCCTCCCGGCAAGGAGCGCCGGGCAAAGCGAGGAGAGCTCCTCCGCCGCGCGGATCGCCCGCCCCCGCGCGACCGGCGTGAAGAGATGGAATGCCGCCCCGTCCCGCATGACCGCTGCCGGGACCGCGCCATAGGCCTTTGCCCAGTGCGCCGCCGCCCCCATGAGCCGCGCCGTGTCCGGCAGGCCCCCGAAGCCGCCCGCGGGAAGCCACGCAAAGACCTCCTCCGGCCGCTCCACGAAGAGCCGCACGAGGATCACCG
This sequence comes from uncultured Veillonellaceae bacterium, assembly GCA_949286115.1. GTDB lineage: Bacteria > Bacillota > Negativicutes > Veillonellales > Dialisteraceae > UBA1822. Next base: position 26,445 of record CASEBK010000001.1, read on the forward strand.
CCTTCGTCCGTCCACCTTCGGAGAGGCAGGGCCAGCCATTGACCGCCTCGCCGCCCTCCATCACCGCCGCGCCGCTGAAGAGCCGCGCGAGGAACGACCGCCGCGGAAAGAGCGCATTCTCATCGGGAAGCGCCTCCGCCAGACGGGCGCGTACGCATTCTTCCCGGCCGCCCGCTTTCTCCCACACGGCGCGAATGTGCGCGAGGAGCGCCTCGTCCGCCTCGAGGAAGACCGGCAGCATGCCGCCTCCAAGGCCGATGCGCCGGGCGTAGCCCCAGGCCGCGGTGAGACGATCGTCCCCCCGCATGGGCGGGAAATACTGCGCACGGCAGCCGAGCGCCTCCATGAATTCCTCCGCGAAGGCCGGCGGCCGCGACGCATCTTCCGGCGGCGTGTACGGCATGGGCCGGAAATGGCCGTCCTGTGCGAGCACCAGCTGCGCCCCCGCCGGCGCGTCCCACACCTCCACCAGCTCCGGGCACCGATCGAGCGCTTCGGCGAGCGTCATGGAGACACCGTCATCGCTCCCACCGTCCCGCGGCGCTTCGGCAGAGAGCCGCCAGCCGCTGTCCTCCCCGCAGGGCGCCTCCCGCCGGGCATATCGCACGGGTTCTCCCGCAGCGACCTCCTTTGCAGCGGCACAGGTCATCTCCGGACGCGGCGGAAGACGCGGCGCGGCAGGATCCTCCCGGTCCGTCCGCATCGCCTGCCAAGCCGCCCAGCGCCGGTCCATGACATCTTTCATCCGCTGATAGTATGTCTCATCGAAGGGAATGAAAAGATACGCCTCATCGTCGAAGCGCTGCGAATGGTATTGCTCTCCGAAATACGCGAAGGCCATATCATCCACATCCGAAGGGTAATAGGGCGCGCGGCCCCACTCGTAATAATACCGGGAGAAATCCTGCCCCTCCCTCGTGAAGTACGACCGCCGGATCACGCCGGCGAGCTCATCCCGCACGAACTCCCGCAGAGCCGCCGTCTCCGGCGCGGTCCGCACCGCTTCCGTCACGGCGGCGTATTTCCTCTCGAAGTCAGCGCTCATGAGCCCCTGCTCGATGCACCACCGGAGATAGATCGCCTGATGGCCGTACACGGCGATCTCTCCCACGGCGAGATGTTTCTCCCGCACCGTGCGGATACGCCAGTCCGCCTCGTCCAGGATGTCCTCCCGCGCCGCATCGTACGCCATGCGGTGCTCCAGCGGATGCCAGCGATGGGGGTCCACCACGAAGCTCACCCGGGCCAGCCGGTCCAGCAGCGCCTCCGCGCCATGCTTTTGTTTATACGCCACCTCCTCCGGGTAGAGGGGGATGAGCTGGTAGAAATTCACCTCGTCTCCGCCGGGAAGCGCGCACACATAGCCAGCCTCCGCCACCCGCTGCGGCGCGACGAGGAGGAGCCCCGACAGATCTGTCCCCGCCGTCACGGGCCCGCAGTCGACGGTGTGGCCCCATCCGAGCCACGCCCCTTTCCGGAGCCCGATGCGGGCGGTGCGCTTCAGCTGCTGCATCGGCCAGTACCATTTCTCCCGGCTGTCCTCGATCCGCCAGTCTTCAGGGAGCGCGATGGCGAGCTCCGCCCGCTCGATGCGGTACTCCCGAAGCTCCTCGGGCACATCCATGCGGTGCGCCCCCAGCCCCACCGTCACCGCCGTGTAATAATCCTGATCGCCGTGGGGCGGGATGATGGCCAGATCGAGCTTGGCCCCGATGGAGATGGCCTCTTCCCACACCGCCGCGATGGGGCCGAAGTACCGGGCGATGTGCTCCAGCACCTCTCCCCGGTCTGCGTCCCCGTAGACTTCGTACATCGGCCGACCGTAGTCCCGAAGGACCGCCTCTGCGAGCGCCGCCGCCTCGCCGCTCCCCAGAAGGCGCGCCCGCTCCGCGCAGAACCAGGCGTTCTCCAGCGCGTCCTCCCGCGCCTCCCCCGCAAGGCCCCGGGCCTTTCCGTACCACGCCTCGCCGAGCTGCCGCTGGAAATCGGGCGACTCTTCCTCTTCCTCAAAGATCCCTTCCAGCGTATGGATGGCCTTCTCATATTCGCCGAGCCCCATGTACGCCCCGGCGAGCGCCGTCATGAGCGCCGCGCTCCGGTCGCCCGCAGGCAGATACAGCACTGCGTCCGCCATCTCCCGATACTTTCCTTCGCTCTTCCACGCCTCCAGCTGTGCGAGAAGCGCCCTTTCATTGCGGCTGTCCATGGTCTCCCTCCTCTGCGGCGATCCGCCTCATGACTCTTTACCTATATTGTAGCAGAAAAAGAAACATCCCACCCCTTTCCTATGGCAGGGCCGCCGTCCTGCGGGCACGCAAAAAGCAGCGCCGAAACGCTGCCTTTTGCCGTTTTGATCTCATGGGAGGGAGCGCACACGCCCAGCCTCGCCAAAGCGGGAGGCCAGTGCGTCCACATGCTTCATGACCGCGGCCGACGCCTCCGTAAAGCAGGTCTCCCGCGCCTCCGGGTCCTCCTCGCCTCCGAGGACTGAGACCGTCACATACCCGCTGTGCGCGGGCGCGTCCGCCTCACCGGAAGGATGGTCGTAGCGGCAGAGCACCGTCGTCACATAGCCCTTCTTCGCGATGATCGTATCCTCTCCGCTCTCCTCCGCCACGAAGCCCGCCGCGGTGAGCGCCGCCGTGATGCCCGGTCCGTCCCAACGGGGCGTCTTCAGGTAGAACGTCTCGCTGCGCACCATACGCAGCTCCTTTTCTGCCTTCTTCCGCATGCCCTTGCGCGGCCCCGTCTCAAAGTCTTCGTCGCCTTCGCTGGGCCGATACCGAAGACGCACGCCGTAGTCGAGACTCACCGCCACTTCCTCAAGCATCCCTTCGCGGTCCCTCTTGTGCCGAATGAGCCACGCCCCGCTGTCCAGGTCCGCTTTCAGCCGCCGAAGCCAGCCGATCTTGAGCTTCGAGAGGCCCGCCCGGTTCATGCGGAACACGAGCTGCACGGGATGTCCCTCCATGCGGAAGGGAAAGACGCAGTACCCGTCCGCGCGCTCCCGCTCCTCGCCGCCGAAGAGCGCACGCACCGCGCGGAGCGCCGTTTCGTCGGTGGTGATGCACGCGATAGCGCGGAGCTTTTCATCGGCGTCCTCGTCGAGTCCCGCCTGCAGCGCGCGGTCCGCTTCGGGATCGATCCAGTGATACTCCATCTCTTCCAGCAACGCGCCGCGGCGGATCTCCTCGCGAAGCGTCTCGAATTCATGATCCCCCGGCTCGAGGAAGAGCCCCTGCGCCGCCGCGTCGAGCGCACCTGCCTTGTCGCCGAAATGCGCCCGGAGCTTTGCCGTCTGGAGCCAGATCCAGGGGTAGCTCGGCTCTTCCGCCGCGCCGCGCTCCGCATACGCCCGCGCCTCTTCGAGCCGCCCCGTATACATGAGCGCCACGGAGTACCGGTAATACCATGCGCCGCAGCCCTTCGCCGCCTGCTCAGACGCGGCCATCCACCGCGCCGCCCGGTGGTACATCTCATAGGTGCCGATGTTGTTGCAAGCATAGGCGTACCACAGCGCCATGTCCCGGTCCCGCTGGGCCTCTTCGAAGGTGAACCTCCCTTCGGAGATCCCCTGCACGATATACCGACGGAGCTCGTCCAGCATCTGCCAGAAATACCCCGCTTTGTCATCCACGTAGGAGCGGAGCGTTTCCTCCTCTTCTGCGGTCAAGATGGGCGCTCGGGGCTTCGGCGTCTCTTCGGGCGCCTCCTGCGGCACGAGAAAGACCGTCTGCACATGCCGCCGGAACGTATGGAAATAGCCCTGCCGGAATCCTTCTTTTCGGAAAAATTCCTCCGCCGCGTCGAGCACCGCCTTCGTGTCCCAGGCAATGAAGTCCAGATACCCCGCGTAGAGCCCGTCGGCCCACCCGACGAAGGACACCGCATCTGCCCCGGCACGCTCCGCCACATACGCCGCAAGGGCTTCCCGCACCGCCTGCGCCGAGGGGAAGCGCTCCGGCTGCTCCGGCGGCCGCCAGGCAAAGAAGCCCGCCGCGGCACCGTCCCGCTCGAAGCCGTCCACTGCGCCGTCGCCTGCGCTGTAGTATCCCGCAACAAGGTCCGGAAAGGCAGTCTCCCCTTCCGTCACATCGAGCCGCCAGTCCGCGTCCCGATCGCGGATAGGCTGCCTGCGATAAGGTCTCCGCGCCCGAAGGAGCGATGACGTATCGACCGCAAGGGCCGCGCCGACTTCTGCGAGAGCCTGCGGCAGTTCGGAGAGCCACCGGCGCTTTCCCTTCGGCGGCGCGGTGAGCACTTTCACTTTTGAGACCCACCGCAGGGCCGCCGCCTCGCCCAGCACCTGCCGCACGAGGACCTGCCCCACCTCTTCCTGGTCGGGCGCTTCCATATCCGCAAGGGCCGGATGATAGAGAGAAACGGAGAACTGCCCCGCGGCTTTTCTCCATGTGGCGCGCACGCCTGCGGCGGGGATCGGCCGGTCCCCTGCCATGACGCCCGCCACATCTCTCATCGCAGGCTGGCCGGCATGGAAGCGCCACCGCCCACGCAGCTCCTCCGGCTCATCCGCCAGAAAGCGCACGATCTTGCAGAGCGTCTCAAGATCGCCCCCTGCGGAGAGGATCATGCCGTATCGGTCTTCCTCCTTGCCCGGGAAATAAGAGACGCCGCGGATGACCGGATCGAAGATGGACTCACAGATGGCGTTGAGCGTCTCCCACACATCTTCCTTCTCGCTCCGGTCAATGAGCTCCCGCAGCGCCGCTTCTTCTTTCTGAAACGCCGCCCACGCTTCCTTTGATCTCGCGCGAAACGATCTTCCGTAAATGGGACACACGAGGCGTTCCTCACAGAGGTGGAGATACCTTCCGGCCTCTTCGTCTCCGGGACGTGCATCAAGCGCCCGCTGGAAGCAGAGATACGCCAGCCCCGCCTCGTCGATCCCATACAGCGCACGGCCAGCGCGGAAGTTCCACCGGTAGTCTTCGCCGAGAAACCTTTCGAGAGGCATGAGGATATCCAGCGCCCGTTCGTAGAGCCGCGTCTCCCCGTTTTCCGCAAGGCCGAGATAGGCCTCCGCGAGCATGCTCACCGCCTCGGAGGTCTTCTCCTCGTCGAGCAACCGCTTAAACGATTGAATGATCTTCTCGTAGTCTTTGCGGTCGGCCCAGAGCTGACACTGATTGATCCAATCCATTCTTTTCCCGCCTTTCGTGCTGTTCTTTTTCTGTATTGTAGCAGACTTTGCATTGAAAGTCCCCTCGCGCCCGACTTCCTGATGCCCACTTGCTGCGCTGCCTTCTTTGCTCTCCTTTTACTCATTGGTGCCGCGCGCCTCTGAAGTCTCTTTTCATGCCCGCAGCCGACTTTGTCCACTCGCCCACATCAATGCCCTGCGCCCCTCGCTGTCCACTTCAGTACAGCGAAGACGACAGAGCCCTTACGGAGCTGAAGTTTTCACTCATCGCAGCTCTTTATCGCTTTCCGAGGAGACGTGCGCTGCTGCATTTTTGAATTGCAAAGCTCTACGCACATTCCACTGTTTTCCGCCCCACAGAAGCCGCATGCCATTGCATCGCCCCAATCCCCTCTTTGCCATACACTCAGTCCAGGTGTATGGGGAAAAAGTCGCATAGACCCTGCTCACTGTCTCTCAGTATAGGTGCCTGCCCATCCGGATCTGTTTTCAGACTCTGCCGCCTCGAAAGATCATGTCGCCCTCCTGCCTCTTTCATGCGAGAATGCATCGCTCCGATCGCGGCCGCCTGTCCTCTCTGCCCCTGATCGCAGCTCTCCTTCATAGACAGCAACTGCCCCGACCACTTCTGAAAAGCAGCACAAAAAAAGCAGTGCCGAAGCACTGCCTTTTCTGTAGGAATTAGCCAACTACGAAGAGCTGATCGCCGCCCTGGACGGACTGGCCCACGGTGACAGCGATGGATTTGATCGTGCCAGCGCACGGAGCCATGATCGGGTTGCCCATCTTCATAGCTTCGAGGACCATAACTTCGTCGCCTTCGTTGACTGCGTCGCCGACTTTCTTGGAGATGGTGGTGATCTTGCCAGGCATCGGGGAATCAACGGAGGTTTCGCCAGCTGCTACCGGAGCTGCTGCTGCCGGAGCCGGAGCCGGAGCTGCTGCCGGAGCCGGTGCCGGTGCCGGAGCTGCCGCCGGAGCGGGAGCCGGAGCCGGAGCTGCGACCGGAGCCGGAGCTGCTGCCGGAGCTGCTGCTGCAGCGCCTTCGTTAACTTCTACATTGTAAGCTACGCCATTGACCGTTACAGTAAATTTTCTCATTGTCTTTCCTCCTAAGATTTATATTTCTGACCGTGAGATCAGAAGTTCTGCTGCGCACCAGCGATGCGCGCTGCAGTTGTCCAACCATTGTTCTTCTGAGCAAGGCGAATGGACGCTACTTCGCCACCTTCCATGCAGGCGATGGCTGCAGCGATGGCTGCAACGACTGCGCCATTGTCAGCTGCCGGTGCCGGAGCTGCAGCAGGAGCTGCTGCCGGCGCCGGAGCTGCTGCACGAGCAGGAGCAGCTGCTCTGGCAGGAGTAGATCCACCTTCGGCAGGAGCGACAGCGGAACGCAGGTTCATCAACATTACGAGGCAGATTACTGCAACGATGGCGGTAAAGCCGGTAATGTAAACTAAGATATCCATCTGTCCCCATCCTTTCTAAATAATGTTGTATTCAAGCGGCCTTGATATTACAGCGGAATGTTGTCGTGTTTCTTGGCCGGATGAAGTTCTCTCTTGCTTGCGAGCATAGACAGAGCATTGATGATGTACGGACGGGAATCCTTCGGTTCAATAACCGCATCAACATAGCCGCGTTCAGCTGCTTTATAAGGAGTAGCGAATTCTTCAACATATTCTTCAGTACGTTTTTCCTTCTCAGGATCTTTCTTGAAGATGATGTTGGCAGCACCCGCCGGGCCCATGACAGCGATTTCAGCGGTCGGCCATGCGAATACCTGGTCTGCGCCCTGTTCACGAGAGCACATAGCGATATAGGAACCGCCGTATGCTTTGCGGACGATGAGGGTGACCTTCGGAACGGTCGCTTCGCAGTATGCGAAGAGCATCTTTGCGCCGTGACGAATGACGCCTGCATATTCCTGCTGTTTGCCGGGGAGGAACCCAGGAACATCGACGATGTTCAGCAGCGGAATATTGAAGCAGTCGCAGAAGCGGATGAAGCGAGCCGCTTTATCGGAAGCATTGTAGTCGAGGCAGCCTGCCATGAATGCCGGCTGGTTCGCAATGATGCCTACGGTCTGGCCATCCATACGAGCGAAGCAGGTGATGATGTTCTTCGCCCAGTCTTTGGCTACGTCATAGTATTCGCCGTTATCGACAACCGATTTGATGATCTTGTACATATCGTACGGAGCATTCGGGTTGTCAGGCATAAGGGTGTTCAGGGATTCATCGGTACGGGTCGGGTCATCCGTGCTTTCAACGACCGGTGCATCTTCCATGTTGTTGCTCGGCAGGAAGGAGAGCAGGTAACGGATCTGTTTGATGCAGTCTTCGTCGTTCGGAGCCTGGAACTGCGCAACGCCGGAAATGGTGTTGTGCGTCTTTGCGCCGCCGAGAGCTTCAGCGGTGATGACTTCGCCGGTGACGGATTTAACGACTGCCGGGCCGGTGAGGAACATCTGGCTGGTGCCGTTGACCATGTAGATGAAGTCGGTCAGAGCCGGGGAGTATACAGCGCCGCCTGCGGACGGTCCCATGATCGCGGAGATCTGCGGGATGACGCCGGAAGAAATGACGTTGTTCCAGAAGATCTTGCCGTAGCCGGAGAGGGCATCGACAGCTTCCTGAATACGAGCGCCGCCGGAATCGTTGAGGCCTACGCACGGAGCACCGACTTTCAGAGCCAGTTCCTGTACGTGAACGATCTTAGCTGCGTGCATTTCGCCGAGGGAGCCGCCTTCTACGGTGAAGTCCTGAGCGAAACCGAATACCAGTCTGCCGTCAACGGTGCCGTAGCCGGTGACTACGCCTTCGCCCGGGAGATCTTTCTTTTCCTGGCCGAAGTTGTGGCAGCGGGATTTAACGAAAGCGTCAACTTCTACGAAAGAGCCCTTATCGAAAAGGAGATCGAGTCTTTCGCGAGCGGTGAGCTTGCCTTTTTCATGCTGTTTTTCAACGCGTTTTTCCCCGCCCATAGCCTGTACGTGCGCGAGGTTTTTGTGAAGAAGTTCAATTCTTGCTTCAACAGAATACATTCTTACACCTCCAAATATTTGGTACCCCCTTGCGGGGGAAGCTCTGCCGAAGCAGAGCTTACGTCTCTTGATCTAATCGATTGGCTTTTCAGCGGAGATTAGAAGGACGGGCCTCCCTGACGTTCGGTCAGTTCGATGAGAACGCCGGTAGCTTTCGGGTGCAGGAAAGCGATATGGCAGCCGCCAGCGCCGACACGCCATTTCTTGTCGATGAGCGCAACGCCCTTTTCCTGGAGTTCGGTCAGAGCTGCGGTGATGTCGTCGACACGAAGAGCGACATGCTGATAGCCGTCACGGCCACCGTTCTTGTCGATGAAGCGGGCGATCGGGCCGTCCGGAGTGGTGGAGCCCAGGAATTCGAGTTCGCAGGCTTCCGTCTGAGCGGACGGTTTGAAGAAGCTGGTCGTTACGTGCTGATCTTCAACAGTTTCGTCAGGCATGGACGGATCGAGTCCGAGCACGTCTTTCATCATCTGTTTTTTGCCTTCCAGATCTTTGACTGCAATGCCGACATGATCTACGCACAAAACTTTGAATGCCATAATAATTCCTCCTTTGAATTATTTGAATATATCTCCCACGATGGAATCAACGACTGTGTACGGATCTGTCTGCCGTTCATAGACGCGTTCCACGTAGTCAGCAAATTTGCCCGATTCGGTGATCTCTTCCATCACGTGACGGGAAATACGATCATGAATCATCTCGGCCATCTCGCTCTTGACGCGTTCGCGGCGCCGCTCTTCGAGAAGTCCGGATTCTTCAAGATACTTGCGATGTTCATTCAGGCCATTCACTACATCTTCGATGCCCTTGCCTTCATTGGCAATGGTTCTTGCAATCGGAGGTCTCCAGTCTTTGGCTTCGCCCAGATCGAGCATCATCTCAATTTCTACATTGAGACGATCTGCGCCGTCACGGTCACACTTGTTGATCGTGTAGACGTCGCCGATCTCGAGGATGCCTGCCTTGATTGCCTGAATGTCGTCGCCCAGTCCAGGTACGAGCACAATGAGCGTTGTATCCGCATTCTTGACGATATCGACTTCAGACTGACCGACGCCTACGGTTTCGATGAAGATGACATCGAGGCCCCAGGCATCCATCAATTTGACAGCATCCGCCGTCTTTCTGGACAAACCGCCCAGACTGCCACGCGTCCCCATGCTGCGGATATACACACCCTGATCCAAAGTCAGATCATTCATACGGATACGGTCGCCGAGGATGGCGCCACCGGTGAATGGACTTGTCGGGTCGATAGCACATACACCGACGGTTTTGCCCATTTTCCGATAGAATTTCACGAGATTGTCCGACAGTGTGCTCTTACCCGCACCAGGCGCACCGGTAACACCGATGACCTGTGCACGACCAGTATGGTGGTAGATCTCTTTCATGATCTCCTCGTACCCATCCTGCTCGTTTTCCACGATGGTGATTGCTCTTGCTAAGGCACGTCTGGATCCATTCCAAAAATCTTTCATAGAAAATTCCATGGATGGTACCGCCTTTAAGAGTAAAAGTTGTGTACGGGGCCGCCGCACAAGCGCGGCAGCCCCGCCGCAACGAAAAGCTCAGATCTGAATCAGATATCAGACGTTAGCTTTGATGAAGTCGATGATGTCCTTGGTCGGGGTGCCAGGGGTGAAGATTGCCTTCACGCCAGCAGCTTCGAGGCCGGGGATATCGGAAGCCGGGATAACGCCGCCGCCGATGACGAGGACGTCGCCCATGCCTTTCGCCTTCAGACCTTCAACAACTTCCGGGAAGAGGGTGTTGTGAGCGCCGGACAGCAGGGAGAGGGCTACAACATCGACGTCTTCTGCATCAGCTGCTTCGACGATCTGAGCGACCGTCTGACGAAGGCCGGTGTAGATGACTTCCATGCCTGCATCGCGGAGAGCGCGAGCTACGACTTTAGCGCCGCGGTCATGGCCGTCAAGGCCCGGTTTTGCAACGAGTACTCTGATTTTCTTATCTGCCATAGTTGATTACCTCCAGAAAGTTCTCTTGAAATTAGAGAGTTACATGCGGTTTGTATTCGCCGAATACCTTGCGGAGTACGCCGCAGATTTCGCCGAGAGAGCAGTAAGCACGTACGCAGTCGAGGATGACCGGCATGAGGTTGACGGATTCGTCAGCAGCAGCCGTTTCGAGTTTCGCCAGTTCTTCAGCAACTTTCGCGTTGTCGCGGGTAGCTTTGACTTCAGCGAGTTTCTTCTTCTGGAATTCGCCAGCAGAAGCGTCTACGCGGAGCAGGCCTTCAACCGGTTTTTCTTCCTGCTGGAACTTGTTGACGCCGACGATGGTTCTTTCGCCGGATTCAACGGACATCTGCCATGCATAAGCGGAATCCTGAATTTCTTTCTGGATGTAGCCTTTTTCGATTGCTTCGACAGCGCCGCCCATTTCGTCGATCTTCTTGATGTATTCCATCGCTTCTTTTTCGATAGCGTTGGTCATAGCTTCTACATAGTAGGAGCCGCCGAGCGGATCGACTACGTCAGCCAGGCCGGATTCATAAGCGATGATCTGCTGGGTGCGCAGAGCGATCGTTACGGATTCCGTGGTCGGCAGAGCGAGTGCTTCGTCGCGGGAGTTGGTGTGCAGGGACTGGGTGCCGCCCATAACTGCTGCTGCAGCCTGGAGCGCTACACGGATGATGTTGTTGTTCGGCTGCTGAGCGGTCAGCATGGAGCCTGCAGTCTGGGTGTGGAAGCGCAGCTTCATGGACTTAGCCTGTTCAGCATGGAAGCGTTCTTTCAGGATGCGAGCCCAGATACGACGGGAAGCACGGAACTTAGCAACTTCTTCGAGGACGTTGTTGTGAGCGTTCCAGAAGAAGGACAGACGGCCTGCGAAGTCGTCGATCTTCATGCCAGCTTTCAGAGCCGCTTCGATGTAAGCGATGCCGTCAGCGATGGTGAATGCAACTTCCTGTGCAGCAGTGGAGCCTGCTTCACGGATGTGGTAGCCGGAAATGGAGATGGTGTTCCACTTCGGTACGTTCTGAGAGCAGTATTCGAAAATGTTGGTGATGAGGCGCATGGACGGTTTAACCGGGAAAATGTAGGTGCCGCGTGCGGAGTATTCTTTCAGGATATCGTTCTGAATGGTGCCGCGCAGAGCAGATGCCGGTACGCCCTGTTTTTCAGCGACTGCGATGTACATAGCGAGCAGTACGGAAGCAGAAGCGTTGATGGTCATGGAGGTGGAAACCTTGGAGAGATCGATCTGGTCGAAGAGGATTTCCATATCCTTCAGGGTGTCGATAGCAACGCCTACTTTACCGATTTCGCCCTGAGCCATAGCATCGTCAGAGTCATAGCCGATCTGGGTCGGGAGGTCGAATGCAACGGAGAGGCCGGTGCCGCCGTTAGCGATCAGGTAACGATAACGTTTGTTGGATTCTTCAGCAGTAGCGAAGCCTGCGTACATACGCATGGTCCAGAAACGGGAACGATACATGGTCGGCTGAACACCGCGGGTGTAAGGATATTCGCCCGGGAGGCCCAGTTCGGTTTCATAGTCAAAACCTTCAAGATCGAGAGGGGTGTACACTTTCTTGTGTTTCAGACCAACTCTTTCCGGGAACTTTGCTTCAGCTTTTTTGCAGTCTGCCTCGTACTTTTCGAGTTTGGCTTTCAGGGATTCATTTGCCATAAGTTCATCTTCCTCCTAAAAATGTTTACCGGAGCTTCGGATCGACCAAGAACTGCGCATTTCCTGTCTTCTAATTCCAGGCTTCTGCCAATGCTCCAAAATAGACCCATTGAGGATCTCTGCCGCCGCGCCGCTTACGCTTCCACACGGCGGCAGTGCCTCTTGAGTACTATATATGATTGACTGCCATGGGCAGCGAATCAGCAGATCGAGTGTACCGGAACTGAATTATTTCTTCAGCTTCATGCTGCCGGTCTCAGCAAGTCTTTCATGGAATGCGAAAGCTTCTTTGAGGATATGCGGGGTCTGGGAGTTGCCGCAGGCAGCGCATGCTCTTTCGAAGTAGTCCATGAGAGCGTCTCTGTAGTCCGGATGAGCGACGTTGTTGATGATGACTTTCGCTCTTTCTTTCGGGGTCAGGCCGCGAACATCGGCAACGCCCTGTTCGGAAATGAACACATGGGTGTCGTGTTCGGTGTGGTCCACATGGGAGCACATCGGAACGACCGCGGAGATGTCGCCGTGCTTCGTGGTGCTGTGGCAGAAGAAGCAGGAGAGGTACGCGTTGCGTGCGAAGTCGCCGGAACCGCCGATGCCGTTCATCATCTTCGTGCCCGTTACATGGGTGGAGTTCACGTGGCCGTAGATATCCATTTCCAGAGCGGTGTTCATGCCGATGACGCCGATGCGGCGAACGACTTCACCGTTGTTGGAGATCTCTTCCGGACGGAGGATGATCTTCTTGCGGTATTCTTCAATGTTCTTGTAGAAGCGCTGCAGGCCTTCCGGAGACGGGGACAGGGACGTACCGGAGATCATGTCGATCTTGCCGGCATCGATCAGGTCGAACATGCCGTCCTGGATGACTTCCGTGTAGACGGAGAGGTCTTTGAAGTTGGAACGAACGAGGCCGTTGATGACGGCGTTCGCTACGTTGCCTACGCCGGACTGGAGCGGAAGCAGGTTCTCCGGGAGTCTGCCCTGTTTGACTTCGTTGGTCAGGAATTCGACCAGGTTGTCGCCCATAGCGATCGCGTCGTCATCCAGAGCAGCGAGCTTACGGGTCACGTCAGGCATGTCGCACGGAACGATGGCGACGATCTTTTCCGGATCGACCGGGATGTACGGCGTGCCGATGCGGTCGCCTGCATGGGTGATCGGGATCGGTTTGCGGAAAGGCGGATTCGGCATCTCGTAGATGTCGTGCATGCCTTCGAGAGCGACCGGCTGGGTCGTGTTGACTTCGATGATGACTTTCTTCGCCTGGGTCACGAATACCGGCGTGTTGCCGATGGCCGTGGTCGGAACGATGTGGCCTTCCGGAGTGATCTTGCAGGCTTCGACGACTGCAAAGTCAGGGCCGGTGACGCGTTCGCCAGCAGCATTCTTGAAGAAGCCTTCACGGAACTGCTGAGCAGAGTGGCTCAGGTGCAGGTCGCAGTAGCCGAGAGCGCCGCAGTTGATCGCTTTGCGCAGCGTGGCATTCGTCTGATACGGGGTGCGGAGGCGCACGCCGTTGGCCTCGACCAGTTCCTGGTCGATCTGAGAGCCGGTGGAAGCGCCGGTCCAGATGTCTACCTTGAAGGGAGTCTCCTTCATTCTTTCAGCCAGTTCATGCATGGTGATCTTCGGATAGCCGCAGGGCGTGAAGCCGGAGATACCGATGATGTCGCCAGGCTGAATCATAGCCGCAGCCGTTTTCGCATCGCAGACTTTGGAAAGCAGGGACTTGTCCTCAATTCTGCTCAGAAATTCGCTGTCGTTGGTGTCGATCATTACTATCATCCTCCCAAACAATACAAAACTAAATAAATTTTTTATAAAAGCCCGCAGTCGAAACCGCTGAGTCTTTGCCAGATTTATTAGAAGATAGCTCCCTATATTCCTATTTTAGTTGAGGCTTTCCGGCATGTCAACTGGAGTACGCTTCTGTTTTCCCTATGGCGAAATCTCATCTACTCTTAGGACCTACAATATTATATCACAAATTCCCCGGTCTTCCCCGCGGTTTCCGCCTGGGGAGTCACAAAAAAGTCTAACAGTGGTTATAAAAATTTCCTATCAACTGCCTACGGACGTTTTGCCGTATCGTCTCCTCGCGGCGTCCGATAAATCGGCGCTTCTAAATTTCTCGTTATAGTTTCTATATTTTTTCCCGCTCTCTCGCCTCTCCGGCCGCGCAGGCCGCAGCGAGCGCCGCCAGCGTCCAGAAACAAAAGGATACGGCCCGGCTGAAGAGGACGTAGTCCCCCACGCCGTACACGGCCATGGCCGCAGCCGCCAGGGCAAATCCCAGCCCCACGGCGCGGCGGAAGCCGGACCGGGCTTTTTTATAGAGAGAAACGGCGAGCGCTGCATGGCCGAAGAAGAGGAGGAAAAAGAAGAGCGCCCCCGGCAGCCCCACTTCAGCCGCCATGGAGAGGTACATGTTGTGCGCGTGGTAAATGATGACCGATGGGTCGGCGATGAAGTAATTGTACTCCGGATAGGCTTCGAAGTAGGCTCCCCATCCGACGCCGAAGAGGGGATGATCTTCGATCATGGCGGCGGTGCTGTCCCAGAGGGCGACGCGGAGCAGGATGGACGTGTCCTCCCCGGAGAAGAGAGAAAGGAAGCGCTCGGTGATCTGCCCGTGGTAGAGGAGGAGCACCGGCGGCACGGCGAGGAAGAGGAGCCAGATGCGCCGGTCGTAGAGAACGGCCAGCACGGCGGCCATGGCCAGAAGGCTCACCCAAGCTCCCCGGGAATACGTGAGCAGGAGGCAAAGCGCCGAAAGCGCCAGCACCGCCCAGAGCCCCGCTTTCCAGTCTCTGCGCCGCTCCGTGAGACCGAAGGGCAGAAAGAGACCGATCATCATGAGAAGATACCCCGCGAAAAGATTCGGATTCTCCAGCGTGGAGTACATGCGCCGGTAGAGCAGCGGGAATCGCTCCGGGTCCACCCAGTCCTGGGCAGCGATGGTGTTCGACATGTTCTGAATGTCTGCGAACTGGAAGACGCCGTATGCGAGGGCGCACACCAGGCCCGCAAGGAGCGATGTGAGGAGCCGCCGCTCGTCCTTCTCCGTGCGGAGGTAGGACAGGATGAGCACGTAGAGCGCCGCGTACATGCACGGCAGAAAGATCCAGTTGAAAAGAGAGAAGGCTCGGTCCACGGAGAGGGCGACCGAGAGGGCAGAGCACGCGAAAAAGCCCGCCGCGTATTTCTTCATGGGCCCCGCCGAGAGCTTCCTGCCCCGGACGCGGTCAAAAGCGGCGAGGAGGACGGCCGGCACGAGCGGCACATAGAGAAGAAACGCGTCGAGCGGCGCGAGAAGGACGGTCATATATAAGAGAGAGCGGATGATTTGGCCTATGTCGCGGCAGGACATACTGCGCCTCGTTTCGTCGAATGTAAAGAAACAGAAAAGTTTTTCCTTTCGTATTATATCGAAAGGCCGTGAAAAAAGAAACGGTCCCGCCGCGGTGATTGACAGCGCCCCCGGCGGGTGATACCATGGGGCAAACTTGTTTCTGCCGCGCCGGCTGCGAGCTCTGCGGACGCGGCGCGTATTCCAAAGGGGGTATTCTAATGAAAAAATCTCTGAAATGGATCGCTGCGGCTTCCGCAGCCCTTCTCGCGGCGGGCCTTCTCACCGCGTGCGGCTCTTCGGAAAAGGCCGCTCCCGCAGATAAGAAAGCGGACAAGGCCGTGACGCTCAAAGTAGGCGCGACGCCGGTGCCGCATGGGGAGATCCTCAGCGCGGTGAAGGACGACCTCGCCAAGGAAGGCGTCAACATCGAGATCGTCGAGTTCAACGACTACGTACAGCCGAACCTGGCGCTGAACGACAAGGAGCTGGACGCGAACTATTTCCAGCACAAGCCCTACCTCGATGAATTCTGCAAGGATCGCGGCGTGGACCTTGTCTCCGCAGCAGGCATCCATCTGGAACCGATGTCCATCTTCTCCGCGAAGTACACCGACCTGAAGGACCTGCCGGACGGCGCGCACGTGGCCATCCCGAATGACCCGACCAACGGTGGCCGCGCGCTCCTGGTGCTCCAGTCCGCAGGCCTCCTGAAGCTCCGCGACGGAGCGCCGATCACCGCCACCCCGCAGGACATCGCAGAGAACCCGAAGAATCTCCAGATCTCCGAACTGGAAGCGCCGCAGCTCCCGCGCTCTCTCGAAGACACGGACATCGCGGTCATCAACATCAACTTCGCTCTCCAGGCGAACCTCGACCCCAACAAAGCTCTCTACACGGAAAGCAAAGATTCCCCCTATGTGAATATCGTCGCCGTCCGCAAGGGCGATGAGAACCGCCCGGAGATCCAGAAGCTCGTGAAAGCCCTCGAAAGCCAGAAAGTGAAAGACTTCCTCGCCGAGAAATACAAAGGCGCGATCATCGCCGCGTTCTGATCTGCTCAGGCAAACAAAAAGGCATCCTTCGAAAAGGATGCTTTTTTTGTGTCTGTCAGTCGGACTCTTCCACATGGTCCGCCTGGATGGAAGTGTGATCATTCACGTGGTACGTGAAGCCCACCCGCGCCCGGGCGTCGTCGTCGCTACCGCCGCTGTTGCCGCCGCTCTGGTGGCGCACGCGGAGGTCGCCGTGGATCTCAAGGATCGGCTTCTTCTTCTCCTGCGGCGCCAGATGCCAGCCCCTGGCCTCGAGCTCCCGCCGATAGGACCGGCGGATCTTATTGAGCACCGTCCAGTCCGCGTTGGAGAGGTCCTGGCCATGGTCCATGATGTCGATGAGGACGCCTGCCAGCTCGTATCGGCTGAGGCGCTCGCCGTGCTCGAAGTAAGACGCGTCGTACTTCGGCGACTTCCCCTCCCGGCACATGCGCTCGAGCTCTTTATATTCCCAGGTGTTCGTGCCCGCCGTGTCAAAGGAGTTCGGCGCGAACACGTTGTACGCGCCCGCTCCCGCAGGCTGCGCGAAGAGGAAGCAGAAGAGAACGAACAGGAATGCCCACCATTTCTTCATGATTCACCTGCAGATATACTGTTCGATCACCCGGAGCAGATCGTCCCGCCCCTTGTTGTCCAGCGAGGAATAGGCGATGGGCGGCCGCTCCGCCGGAAAGAGACGGCCCACCTCTTTCAGATTTTTCGCGCGGTCGCTCGCGCCGAGCTTGTCCGCCTTCGTGCCCACCACCTGCATGGGGATGCGGAGACCGTGGAGCCATTCGTAGGCTTTCCTGTCGATGGGGAGCCCCGGATGGCGCAGGTCAATCAGGAGGCACAGGAGGGAGAGCGACGGGGAGTGCTCCACGTACTCGGCGATGAAGTCCGACCAGTTGTCTTTATTCTGCTGCGCCGCCTTCGCGAAGCCATACCCAGGAAGGTCCACGAGGTACCAGTCCCGGCGCTCTTCTTCGCCGGCGTCGTTCAAGCGCCGCGACTGGATGGAAAAATAATTGATGGTCCGCGTCTTGCCCGGCTCCCGGCTGACGAGAGCGAGCCGACGCTGGCCGCAGAGGGAATTGATGAGCGAAGACTTCCCCACGTTCGACCGACCGAGGAAGGCGATCTCCCGGCGGCCGTCTCCGGTGTACTGACTGCGGCTCACCGCCGAGCGCGTGTACGCCGCGGAGAAGATATGAAATTTTTTGATTTCTTTGATTTCAGCCATTGTCTTTCACCAGTGCATGTTCCAATACCTGGTCCATGTGTTTCACATAGACGAAGTGCAGCTTGTCCCGCACCGATTCGGGCAGCTCGTCCAGGTCCCGTTTGTTCTGCGCCGGCAGGAGCACCTGCGTGATGCCGAACTGGTCCGCGGCAAGGACTTTTTCCTTCACGCCGCCGATGGGGAGCACGTCCCCGGAGAGGGTGATCTCCCCGGTCATGGCGGTGTCGCTCCGCACCTTCCGCTTCGTGAAGGCCGAGGCCATGGCCGTCGCCATGGTGATGCCCGCCGACGGGCCGTCTTTCGGGATGGCCCCTTCGGGCAGGTGGATATGGATATCCATCTTTTCATAGAAATCGTCCGCCAGGCCCAGCGACTCCGCGCGGCTGCGGATGTAGGTGTACGCCGCCTCTGCCGACTCTTTCATCACGTCGCCCAGCTGGCCCGTCAGGATGAGCTTGCCGTGCCCTTTGAGGACCACCGCTTCCGTGTCGAGCACTTCTCCGCCGGCCATCGTCCAGGCCAGGCCGTTCACCCGGCCCACTGTGGGCGGATGCATCTCCGCCATGGGGAGGAATTTCACCGGACCGAGGTAGTCCTCCACGGTCTTCGCGGTCAGCGGCGGGAGCTTCTCGTCCTTCATGACGATCTTCTTTCCCACCTTGCGGCAGAGCGCGCCCACAGTCCGCTCCAGCTCGCGCACGCCCGCCTCGCGGGTATAGCTCCGGATGAGCTTCCGCAAAAGCGGCGCAGGGAAGCGGATGTCTTCGCCGGTGAGGCCGTTCCTCTCGCGCTGGCGCGGCACGAGGTAGCGCCGGGCGATCTCCATCTTTTCCTCTTCAGTGTAGCCGGACAGGGAGATCACCTCCATGCGGTCCAGAAGCGCCGCGGGGATGGTGGCCGTCGTATTGGCCGTGGCGATGAAGAAGATATGCGAGAAGTCGAAAGGCATGTCGAGGTAGTTGTCCGTGAACGTCTTGTTCTGCTCCGGATCGAGCGCTTCCAAGAGGGCCGCCGCGGGGTCGCCGCGGAAATCGGAGCCCACTTTGTCGATCTCGTCCAGGAGCATCACCGGGTTCATGGATTTGGCCTGCGACACCGCCTCGATGAAGCGGCCCGGCATGGCGCCGATATAGGTGCGCCGGTGCCCGCGGATCTCCGCCTCGTCGTGGATGCCCCCCAGAGCGATGCGGCAGAACTTCCGCCCCATGGCGCGGGCGATGGACCGGGCGAGGCTCGTCTTGCCCACGCCGGGCGGGCCGACGAAGCAGAGGATGGTGCCCTTCGCGTTCGGCGCGAGGATCCGCACCGCGAGATATTCGAGGATACGCTCCTTCACCTTCGTGAGGCCGTAGTGGTCTTCATCGAGCATGCGCTGCGCCTTCTGCAGATTCAGATTGTCCTTCGTCTCCACGCCCCAGGGCATGTCGAAGATCCAATCAAGGTAGTTCCGGATCACCGCGGACTCCGCCATCATAGGCGGCATCGTCTCGAGGCGGTCGATCTCTTTTTCCACCTTTTCCCGAAGGTCAGAAGGGATGGCGCTCTTTTCGAGCTTCTCTCTGTACTCCGCCGCTTCTTCCTCGGCGGTCTGCCGGTCGCCCAGCTGGTCGTGGATGGTCTTGATCTTCTGGCGGAGATAGTAGTCGTGCTGCTCCTTTTCCATGCGGCGGCGCACGTCTTCATTGAGCTTCATCTCCAGCGCGCCGATCTCCACTTCCGTATCGACGAGAGCCTTCACCTGTCTGAGACGGTCGGTGACGCTTGCCAGCTCCAGCACCTTCTGTCGCTCCGACGGCGTCACGAGGAGCTGCGCCGTGATGAAATCGGCGGTCTGCCCCGCGTCATCGATGGCTTTGAGCTGCTCCATGAGCTCGTCGGGCAGGTTCTGCTTCGTCTCATTGAGCCACTGGAAGAATCCTTTCAGGATGACCCGGCGGTATGCTTCCATCTCCACGCGGGAGCCCACCGTTTCCTGGATGTCCTCGATCACCGCAGAGAGCGCGCCCTCTTTCTTTTCGAGCTCTTTGATCCTGATGCGGGAGATGCCCTCCGCGAGGATGCGCAGGACGCCGCCCGGAAGCTGAAGCATCTGTTTGATCTTCACCACCGTGCCCACGGTGTAGAGATCGTCCGCACTGGGGGTCTCCACCTGCGGGTCTTTCTGCATCACCATGGCAAGATACCTGTCGGAAGACGCTGCGCGGCGCACCGCCGCGATGGACTCCTTCCGTCCGATGTCCAGATTCACCGTCATGTGCGGATAGACTACGATGTCCCGAAGCGCCACCACAGGCAGCCGCAGGGGCTCCGCCGGCGCTCCTTCCAATTCTTTTTCGTTTTGATTCGATTCGTTCATAGCGATCCTCCGTTGTATTTGTATTGTAACACAGCGGGAATGACATATCTATATAGGTAAATATCAATGAAGCGGGCGCATAAGGCACGCTTCGCTTTCTTTTGCGGTGCAAAAAGACTGTAATGGATCGCTCCACTACAGTCTTTTATCGTCACTGCCTCAGTTCGCCGGGGCTGGTTCCGGAGACGCCGCCGCGGGCTCTTCCTTCGCTTCGTCCGCGCGGTATTCCAGAATGGGCTCGGTGTGATGAGTCACCACGTCTTCGGTGATGCGGCACTTCGCCACGTTTTTCATGCCCGGCACGGCGTACATCACGTGCTGCATGATCTTCTCGATGATCGCCCGGAGGCCCCGCGCGCCGGTATTGCGCGAGATGGCCTGTCTGGCGATGGCGCGGATGGCGTCGTCGTCAAATTCGAGGTCCACATGATCCATGGCGAGCAGCTTCTTATACTGCTTCACCAGCGCGTTCTTCGGCTCCGTAAGGATGCGCACGAGCGCTTCCTCATCGAGGGGATGGAGGCTCACCACCACGGGGAGGCGGCCGATGAATTCGGGGATGAGCCCGAATTTCAGAAGGTCTTCCGGCTGCACCTGCTGGAGGATCTCGCCCATGCGCCGCTCTTCTTTCCGCTGGATATCCGCGCCGAAACCGATGGTGCTCTTCGTCATGCGCCGCTCGATCACCCGGTCGATGCCGTCGAAGGCGCCGCCGCAGATGAAGAGGATGTTCGTCGTATCGATCTGGATCATTTCCTGATTCGGATGCTTCCGTCCTCCCTGCGGGGGCACGCTCGCCACGGTGCCTTCGAGGATCTTCAGGAGCGCCTGCTGCACCCCTTCCCCGGAGACGTCCCGCGTGATGGACGGATTGTCCGACTTGCGGGCGATCTTATCGATCTCGTCGATGTAGATGATGCCCCGCTCCGCTTTTTCGATGTCGTAGTCCGCCGCCTGGATGAGCCGGAGGAGGATGTTCTCCACATCCTCGCCGACGTATCCCGCCTCGGTGAGGCTCGTCGCATCGGAAATGGCGAAGGGCACGTCCAGGAAGCGCGCCAGCGTCTGCGCGAGAAGGGTCTTGCCGCTCCCCGTGGGGCCGAGCATGACGATGTTCGACTTCTGGAGCTCCACGTCGTCCGCTTCTTCCTGCGAGAGGATGCGCTTGTAGTGGTTGTACACCGCCACCGACAGCGCCACCTTCGCGTCATCCTGCCCGATGACGTACTGGTCGAGATGCTCTTTGATCTCCGACGGCACGGGCAGTTTGAATTTCATCTGCTTCTTCCGGGAGGAGCTCTTCATCTCCTCCTTCAGGATGTTCTGGCAGACTTCGATGCATTCATTGCAGATGTAGACGCCCGGCCCGGCGATGAGCTTTTCCACTTCGTCGCCGGAGCGGCCGCAGAAGCTGCACACCGGAGGCGCGTTGCGATTGTTTCTGTCCAAAGCTCCTCCTTATGCCTTCTGCAATTCACTGCGGGTCAGGATCCTGTCGATGAGCCCGTACTGGAGCGCCTGCTCAGCAGTCATGAAGTTGTCCCGCTCCGTGTCCTGCCGGATCTTTTCGATGGGCTGGCCGCTGTGGAGCGAGAGGATGCCGTTCAGTTCTTCCCGGAGACGGAGGATCTCTCTGGCGTGGATCTCGATCTCCGTCGCCTGTCCCTGCACGCCGCCCAGAGGCTGATGGATCATCACATTCGCATGGGGAAGCGCGAAGCGCTTGCCCGCCGCGCCGCTCGTGAGGAGCACCGCCGCCATAGAGGCGCAGGACCCGATGCAGATGGTGGACACATCCGGGCGGATGTACTGCATCGTATCGTAGATGGCCATGCCGGCCGTCACCACCCCGCCGGGGCTGTTGATATAGAGATGGATGTCTTTGTCCGGATTCTCCGCTTCCAGGAAGAGGAGCTGCGCGATGATCACGTTTGCGGTGTGATCATCGATCGGCCCGTCCAGGAAGACGATCCGGTCTTTCAAAAGGCGTGAATAAATGTCGTAGGAGCGTTCTCCTCGGGCCGTCTGTTCGACCACGATCGGTACATAAGCCATGGGATCACCCCTTTCGTCCGGCTTATCTTATTCCTTCTCCGCCTGAGCTTCTTCCGCCTTCGCCTCTTCCGCCGGAGCTTCTGCAGCTTCTGCCGGAGCTTCTTCGGTCTTTTCTTCTTCCCGCTTCGCGGCGCCGTAGATGAAGGCCGCCGCTTTCTTGCGGGTGACGGAGGCGATGAGCATGCCTACGCGGTTTTCTTCTTTGATGATCTTGATGACGTCTTTCGGGTCTGCGCCGAACTGCTGCGCCATGCTGTACACTTCCATGGAGAGATCCTGATCGGTGACCTTGAGATCTTCCTTTTCAGCGATGGCGGAGAGGACGAGGCTCTGACGCACCGTTTCCTTCGCGGTGTCCGCGAAATCTTTGCGGAGGTCGTCTTCCGTCTTGTTGATGGACTTCAGGTAGTCTTCGAAGGTGGAGTGGTTCGCTTCGATGTTGAGCTTCATTTCCTGGATCATCTCATCGATGCGCTGTTCCACCATTTCCTGCGGAATATCGACTTCCGCGTTCGCCACCGCCTGGTCCACCAGCGCATTGTGGTACGCTTCTTCCGCGTCCTGGAACGCGCGGAGCTGCATCTGCTGCTTCAGGCTCGCCTTCAGTTCATCCAGCGTGTCGTACTTGCTGACGGACTTGGCAAATTCATCGTTCAGTTCCGGTACGACTTTGCGCTTCACGTCGTTCACATGAACGGAGAATTCCGCTTCTTTGCCGGCGAGCGCCTTCACGAAATAGTCTTCGGGGAACGTCACTTTCACGAGCACGTCGTCCCCTGCCTTGTGGCCCACGAGCTGGTCTTCGAAGCCGGGGATGAAGCTCTGGGAGCCGATCTCCAGCGGATAGGTCTTGCCTTCGCCGCCTTCAAAAGGCTTGCCGTCTACTTTGCCCTGGAAATCGATGATGGCATAGTCGCCCTTGGCGAGCTCTGCCCCTTCCTTCACTTCCAGGCGCGCGCCCTGCTCCGCCGCTTTCTGGAGCTGTGCGGTGACCGCTTCGTCGGGGATCTCCGGATGGACATGCGGTGCGGTGAGGCCCTTGTATTCGCCGAGCTTGACTTCCGGCTGCTTCACGAACGTAGCGGTGAAGGTCGCCCCTTCCGTTTCCGAGAAAGATTCCGTCTTCACTTCAGGCGTCGTCACCGGGATGAGCTTCTGCTGGCGGAGCGCGTCCTGCATCGCCTGATTCACGACGATGTCTTCCGCTTCGCTCGCCACGCCTTCCTTGCCGATGTACATCTCGAGCACCTTGCGCGGCGCCTTGCCCTTACGGAAGCCCTTGAGACGGATCTGATTAGCAATGCGCGCCACCGCCTGCTTGAATCCCTTCTGTACTTCTTCCGCGGTGACTTCGATGGTCAATGTCACTTTGTGCTGGTCCAGTGCTTCTGCCTTTACGTTCATAAACTGTTATTCCTCCTTAAATCGGCCCTGCCGATAATATTGACGATCTCCCGATGTCTGCAATTCGGATACAAACTGCAAGATAAATTTTACCATAAATCAAAGGAAAGTACAAATTTCCCGGCCGCTGCCGCTTCTTTCCTCCGAAGCGGAAAAAGCAGAAAAGGCGGCGCGCCGCCGCCCTTTTGCTCATTGTTATTCGATGGCCTGGCCCTTCGTGTCGCGGACGAAGAAGAGCACATTGAGCGCCGCCGCCAGGTATACGCAGGACAGCAGGATGAACGCCGTGCCGAATCCCTGATCCTGTGCGATGGTGCCGATGATGACCGGCGCAAAGCCGCCCACCGCGCGGCCCGTATTGAAGATGAAGTTCTGCGCCGTGGAGCGGGCGTCCGTGGTGTAGCTCTCCGAGAGGAGCGTGCCGTAGCCCGCCATCATGCCGTTGCAGAAGAATCCCAGGAACGCGCCGCCGAAGAGGAGCGCCATGGGCGTGCCCAGGTTGACGTACACATAGACCATCGCCGCCGAGCACACATAGAAGAGAAGGTAAGGCTTCTTGCGGCCCAGGCGGTCGCAGAGCCAGCCGAAAACGTAGATGCCGCAGATCATGCCCACCACGGTGACGATCATCCAGCCCGCCATGGAGTTCGTGGTGAGCCCGTGCTCGCGGAGGAGGATCATGGGCAGCCACACCATGATGCCGTAGTAGCCGAAGTTCTGCACGCTGGTCATCACCGTGAGCGCCAGCGTCGTCACGATGCGCCGCGGGCTGTTGAAGAGGAGGATGAGCGGGAACTTCTGGGTGTTCTCCATCTGCTCCATCTCCTCCGGCGTGAGCTTCTCGCCCCGGTCATAGCGCTCTTTCAGCTCTTTTTTGAGCGCCTTGCGCTTCACCCACATGGGCGGCTCCTTGATGCCCCGGCGGGACCACGCCGCAAGGAGCGCCGGCAGCACGCCCACCAGGAAGAGGCCGCGCCAGCCGTAGCTCGGGAGGATCGCCGCGGCCAGCACCGCCGCCAGCAC
>CASEBK010000002.1 GCA_949286115.1 uncultured Veillonellaceae bacterium
GTCCTCTCCGGGCGGAACGAGGCGCGGCTCGAGGCGCTCGCGGAGGCCCTGCGGGCCCGCGGGACGGAGGCGGTGTGTCTCCCGCTGGACGTGACGGACGGGGCGGCGCTTCGGACGGCTCTGGGGCGGTGCCTTGCTTCGGGCGTGGACGGGGCGTTCCTCGCACCGGGCGTGGCGCCTTCGAAGAGCGGAGACGGCTACGAGGAGCCGGAGGAGATCGCCCGGTGTTTCCAGGTGAACCTGCTCGCACCGGCGGAGGCGGCGACGATCCTCGCGCGGGGCTGGGCCGCGGCAGGGGGCCGCCATTTCCTCGGCGTGGTGTCGTCGCAGGCGGGGCTCCTGCCGCTCCCCTTCGCGCCCGCGTACTGCGCGTCGAAAGCGGGGCTCCACAGTTGGTGCGCCGCCATGAGACCGCAGATGGCCGCCTCGGGCACGGCGCTCACGGAAGTCATGCCGGGCTTCTTCGACAGTCCCATGGGGCGGCGCTTCGTCGGGCGAAAATGATTCGTCCTCACGGCGGCGGAGGCGGCGGCGCGGACCCTTCGCGCTGTGGCGCAGGGCAGGGAGACCGCCGTATTTCCATGGCCGCTCCGTGCGGGCATCGGGCTCGCCCGAGTGCTGCCCCGATGGATCGTGCGGCCTGTCATGGCGCAGTTTGCCTTCGACACGCTCCCCGACGAAGGGAGCTTTGCCCGCGGGCGGAGGACGGAGGGGCCGAAGACCTGAGCGGCTCTCTTCCGCACATACAAAAAACGCATCTTCTTGGCAGAAGGTGCGTTTTCCTTTTGGCTCAATGGCTCTCGATGGTGTCGGAATTCTGATTGTACGCTTTGGCGACGCATTTCCACTGGCCGTCCATCTTGAGAAGGAGCAGCACGTCCGTGAAGTCGATGCGGCCGCCCAGCCTTCTTCGAGGACGCGCACCACTGCGAGGGATTCTTCCAGCAGAAGCACGTCCACACGGGCTTTGAAGTGTTCGCCGGCGGGTGTGGTGTCCACGTTGTGATAAAACTGCTCGATGGAGCCGTGCTTCAGTCGGCCGTCCAGGCAGCCGAAGAGGACGGCTTCGTCAGTGAAGAGTTCGCGGGCGTAGGTGCTGTTTCCTTCGGCGACGGCCCGCACCAATTTCATGGCCGCTTCTTCGACGGCTTTGTATTCTTCGATCGGTGCTCTCATGGGATGCCTCCTTTGTCATACAGGTCCCTTTCGCCGGCATGTCCTTGGGACACTTTCTTCATAGCAGACGCGGGAGGAAATACAAGTACACACAGAAAAGTGCGATACTGGCAGCACTCTCAAATACTTACGAAAAGGAAAGCGAAAAGGTCACACGAGGCGTCCGGCGAGGTGATCCATCTCGTGCTGGATGACTTCGGCGGCAAGCCTCGTGAAGCGGGCGCGGCGTTTCCGCCCTTTTTCATCCCGCCAGGCCATGTCCACCCAGCGGGCGCGGCGCACGGTGCGCGTGCCGGGAAGGGAGAGGCACCCTTCTTCCGCTTCGTATGTCTCCGGCGAGGCGCGGAGGACGGCGGGGTCCAGCATGACGACGACGGCGCCGCCGTCAAAGAAGGCGATGACTGCGCGGGGGATTCCGATCATGTTCGCCGCCATGCCGAGGCAGTGGTCCCGGTGGGCGCGGAGGGTGTCGGCGAGGTCACGCGCGGCGGGATCGCGGCGGAGCGCAGGCTCGGCGGGCTGGGAGAGGACGAGGGGATCGGTGACGATGGGTCGGATCATGGGAGGCTCCTTTCTGTTTCCTCCATTATACCGGATGTGGAAAATGCCCGCCGTTTCTTCTATAATAAAATGGTCAGTTTTTTCCGGAAGGTCCGGGGAAAGAGGGAAATCATGTACTTGATCGATACATACGATGTGATCGTCGTCGGCGCGGGGCACGCGGGGTGCGAGGCGGCAGTCGCCGCGGCCCGGCTCGGCATGAAGACGATGCTCGCCACGATCTCGCTGGACAATGTGGCCATGATGCCGTGCAATCCCGCCATCGGCGGCCCGGGGAAGAGCCACCTCGTGCGGGAGCTGGATGCTCTCGGGGGCGTCATGGGCATCGCCGCGGACGCCACGGCCATCCAGATGCGCATGCTGAACCGGGGAAAGGGCCCGGCGGTGCACGCGCTCCGCGCCCAGTCGGACAAGAATGCCTATCACCGGTGGATGAAGCGGTGCGTGGAGAATACGGACGGCCTCGACCTGAAGCAGCTCATGGTGACGGACATCCTCGTGGAGGACGGGCATATCGCCGGCATCGTGACGGAGCTCGGCGAGGAGTACCGGGCGAAGGCGGTCATCCTCGCCACGGGAACGTATCTGGACAGCAAGATCATCATCGGCGAGACCATCTACAGCGGCGGGCCCAACGGCATGCGCCCCAGTCTCGTCCTGTCGGACAATCTCCGAAAGCACGGCATCGAGCTCCTACGGTTCAAGACGGGCACGCCGTCCCGCGTGGACATGCGGACGCTCCACCCGGACCACATGCAGCTCGAAGAGGGGGACCCGGATCATCATTCGTTCTCCTTCATGGACGAGGATGTGGACCGGAATCAGCGGTGCTGCTGGCTCACATACACGAACGAGACCACGCACTCGATCATCCGGGCCAATCTTTCCCGGGCGCCCATGTTCTCCGGGAAGATCCACGGCGTGGGGGCGCGGTACTGCCCCTCCATCGAGGACAAGATCGTCCGCTTCGCCGACAAGGACCGGCACCAGCTCTTCGTGGAGCCCGAGGGGCTCGACACGAACGAGATGTACGTGCAGGGCATGTCCACGTCCATGCCCATCGACGTGCAGTATGCCTTCCTCCGCACCATTCCCGGGCTGGAAGATGTGAAGCTCATGCGCCCGGCCTACGCCATCGAGTATGACCTGCTGGACCCGCTGCAGCTCCTGCCCACGCTCGAGCTGAAGAAGATCTCCGGGCTCTACTCCGCCGGCCAGTCGAACGGCACCTCCGGCTATGAAGAGGCCGCCGCGCAGGGCCTCATGGCGGGCATCAATGCGGCGCTCAAGATCAAAGGGGAGCCGCCGTTCATCCTGAAGCGGCACGAAGCGTACATCGGCGCGCTCATCGACGATCTGGTGACGAAGGGGACGAACGAGCCCTACCGCATGATGACCAGCCGCAGCGAGTACCGGCTCATCCTCCGGCAGGACAACGCGGACCTGCGCCTCACGGAGAAAGGCCGTGCCATCGGCCTCGTGTCGGACGAGCGGTGGGCCCGTTTCCAGGCGCGGAAGGCGCGGTACGAGGAAGCGATGGACTACATCCACCGGGCGCGCTTCACCCCCACGGCGGAGACGAACGCCGCGCTCGCCGCCATGGGCACTGCGCCCCTCACCACGGGCATTGGCGCGGATAAAATATTGAAGCGGCCCGAAGTGACCTACCGCCAGATGGTGGAGCACCTGGGCTGCCCGGACTTTGCGAAAGACGCGGCGGAAGAGATGGAGATCGCCGTGAAATACGAAGGGTACATCTCCCGGCAGGAAGACGCGGTGCGCCGCGCGGCGAAGATGGAGGCGGAGCTCATGCCGCCGGACATGGACTACCTCCACCTGGATGGCATCTCCATCGAGGCGCGGCAGAAGCTCGACAAAGTGCGGCCTCTCTCGCTGGGGCAGGCGGCGCGCATCTCCGGCGTCTCGCCGGCGGATATCTCCGTGCTCATGGTGTATGTGAAAAGAAAGAAGGCCGCAAAGGCCGGGAAAGGAGATCCTGCATGACAGTGACGGACATCCTGACGGTGCTCGGTATCCCCGCGGGAGAAGAGACCGCGGCAAAGATCGCCGCCTACCATGACCGCATCCTGGCCATGAATGAACACATCAATCTCACGGGCATCAAAGACCCGGAAGAGAGCCTCGTGAAGAACGTGTACGATTCGCTCACCGCCTACGATCCGGCGTATTTCCCCGAAGGGGGCCGCGCGCTCGACCTCGGCACCGGCGCGGGATTTCCCGGAGCGATTCTGGCCATCCTCCGGCCGGACATGCAGTTCGTCCTCATGGACTCTATCCAGAAAAAGCTCCGGTGCATCGAGACCGCAGCGGAAGAGCTGGGCATCGAAAATATCAAGTGCCTCCATATGCGCGCCGAAGAAGGGGGCCGCCGGAAGAAGCTCCGCGAGACCTTCGACGTGGCCGTCGCCCGGGCGGTGAAATCCCTCCCCGTGGTGGCGGAGTGGGCGCTCCCCTTCGTGAAGGAAGGGGGCGTCTTCCTCGCCATGAAGGGGCCCGGTGCGGATGATGAGCTCGCCGCGGCGCAAAAGCTCCTCGCCCTCATGGAGACGGAGCTGGAGGAGAAGAAGACGCTCCGCCTCCCCACCGGCGAAGAGCGCACCGTCCTCGCCCTCCGAAAGCACGGCCCCGCGCCGAAGACTTTCCCCCGGAAGGTGGGCGTCGCAGAGAAATCGCCCATCCTCTGAGCGGCGATGTATGATAAAGACATGGAAAAAAGTACGGATAAAAGTTTTCTGCGAAAACGAAAAGGGACAGGCTGCCACCTGTCCTTTTTCTCTGCTTATCTTTTGGCCGTGCGAATGTACAATTTAAGTGCAACATCCTATGGGACATAGAAAAAATGGCCCATAGGAGCCTGTCATAACTAAGGTGTTTCAGCTCATTACCTTTCAGGAGGTTCCTATGTGCCATTATCATCATCTTACTCTCTTTGA
>CASEBK010000003.1 GCA_949286115.1 uncultured Veillonellaceae bacterium
CTTCACCATCCTCGCGAGTTCCGATGGTACCAAAGATACCTGCATTGGTCAGCGTCTGGGTAGTCCCATCCGATTTCTTCGTCGTATCAAGACCGATGATGCGGTTGTCCCGACCGTCGAAAGTGCCGGTATAACCGTTCTTCGCACCTGCGCCGATGGCTTCATAGTCCGTCACATCACTCGCATCGATGTCGTTTTTCAGCGCGAAGTTGTAAGAGAGGATATTACTATTAGAATTGTTCTTTTTGTACTGCTGAATCCCCTTGAGCTGTTCGCCCGTGCTGACCCAGATATAGGTGTACTTCTGCGCATTGGCATCTGTATCGCCCGCAACCGTAAAGTTTAAGTGATTTAAGTCTTCAACGAATTTATCATTGCCTATATCAAATTTATCAAGATTAAATCCGCCTTTCCCCTCGTTAATCTCTTCATCCCACATATCGACGGCAATTTTGCTTTCCCCGCCGGTAAAGGAAATTATTCCACCATCCTGTGCATTTTTTGCAAAATGGTGCATGAAGTCATGCAAATAATCTACGGCTTGCTTTCCGCTGTCTTCCGCATCGTTGGCGGCCTGCACTTTGCCGATGTTGGAGATATCGAGGACCGCTTCAGAATCCGCAGCCGGCTTGTCTTCTCCTTCTTTATATCCTGCATTCAGCGTCAGATTGCCGCCGATGGAGAGGTCGCTGTCCATGTAAATGTCGCCGGAGGCGGTGACGGTGAGATCGCCGCCGGTGGTGACGATGCCTTCGCCTTTGTTACCGTAGTGGACGTTCACATGGCCGTCTTCGGCGTCGTTGGCGGTGATGGAAATATTGCCGGTTACTTTAGATTTACTGGTTGTATAGCCGAAACGGTCGCCGATATCGCTCATCGCTTCCTTGGGATCATTTACAACATTCCCCGGCGTCCAGCCTTCTGCTATGCCGTTGATGCCCGGCACGCGGACTTTCTCCCCGTCTTTTGCCGATGTGAGCTGGCCGTAGACGTCGATGCTGCCGCCGGTAATGGAAATACTCCCGGAATTATCTTGAGCAGGGTTATTGTCGTCTTTAGTCCCATTTCCCGTGGCGGTGACGCTGCCGTAGATGGTGACCTGCCCGTCCGCATCGATCGTGACGGAGGAGCCGTAGAGCTGCGACGCGCTGCCGAGAGCCACGTCGCCGGTCACATTGGTATTCTCCGGATGATGCGTATCCCCCGAGGTATGGGCATTCAAGGTGAGCGCGCCGTCGCTGTAGATGAGGCCGCCGAAGTAGCCGCTGCCGCCGGTGGCTTCAAAATCAGTGAGCGTGAGGCCCGCGCCATACACAGCGATGCCCGCGGCGTTGTTCGCACCGAGTTCTATCCAGTTGAATTCCAGATTTGCCTTGCCCCCATTGGCATTGATGATGGTGAGGAGCGGATCGT
Source organism: uncultured Veillonellaceae bacterium (assembly GCA_949286115.1). Lineage (GTDB taxonomy): Bacteria > Bacillota > Negativicutes > Veillonellales > Dialisteraceae > UBA1822. The sequence continues at coordinate 1,414 of CASEBK010000003.1, forward strand.
AGGCCGTGCCGTACTGGATGGAGTCAATGCCTTCCATGGCATTAGGATGAGTCGTGGTATCGCTGAAATAGTCTTCCGTATTCGGCAGGAAGGCATTCAGAATGGGCGTAGTGCCATCATAGATTCGCCAACCATCATCTCCAGCAATACCGGCTCCGTCTTGATTGTTAAAAGTCAGACCGGTATAAGATCCTGCTTTATCCTTACCTGCAAAATCAATGGCTTTGTTGGCGTTGTTACTTCCATTCGTACTCAAATCCACAAATGGTAATCCATTCGTCTTATCGGGCCGAATATAATACGTATTTTGTAGATCGTAATAGTACATTGTTGCCGCTGCCGCACCGTTATTGAGATTTGTTCCATCTCCGGCCGATGCCACAGCTATACTTTTTACTGTTCCCTCATCTACATACAGATTTCCTGTTGTATAAGCATTTTTAATCGATAATTTATTCCTCACAGACATATCATAATACTTCCAAAGGCCGCCAATGATACCGCCAAGTGAGTTCCCACCACCAGCCGATGTATTGCCACTGGCATCTTCAAAATGATTAAAGCTACGAAGGGTCCCCAAATTATATACATTCTCTATGCTTATATTTGCAGTGGAAACATCAGCTGCGCCGACGATTCCCCCAACTTGGCTTTTTGTACTAGTATTCTTATTAATTACAGTGATATTTCCCGTATTGAATGCATTGGTAATATTTCCTGTGACCATCCAACCGGCAATACCGCCAACAACACTGTAACCATTATAAATGGCTCCCGTATTGTAGGCCTTTTCCACCGTGCCAGAGAGGCGCCCCACGATGCCACCGACGTGACGGCCGTAATAGGTATAGGTCTCATCGCCGATCTGCCCTTTGTTATATACATCATACAAAAGTACACGAGCGTCCGTCTGTTCGGTCGTGTCGCCGACGATACCGCCCATGTTTACCGGAAAAATATTGTTCCCTGTTTCCAGTTTTCTCGTTGTACGGATGTCCCCCAAATTATACGAACCGGCGATCTCACCGTTGTACATCATGCCTGCAACGCCGCCGATACCTGTATAACCGCGCACGTCGCCCGTGTTATAGCTGTTGGAAACAGCAGCCCATGAATAATCAGTTTTACTCTGCCCTGACAGCTTCTTTGAATCGTTCCGGTCGATCTTGCCGACGATGCCGCCCGCATTAGCCGCCTGCGCATTTTCAGGAGGCGCACCGGTAAAGTCTTCTCTCGTATGGACAGTCCCGCGGTTCGCACTGGCAGTGATGTACACGTTGTCCCCATCCATATAACCGACGATACCACCCATATTCCCGACATGAACAATTTCCCCATCCGTCGAGCGAATACTTTCTTTTAAGAAATGGCTTCCTGTCCCTTCGTTATTGAGCTGCCGTCCGCCGGTCGCCAGAATATCGCCGCCGTCATTGATGCCGTTCGTGACCGTATATTTCTTGTCACTCGTATCATCACTGTTCGCAAAGTATCCGGCCACGCCGCCTACATTGTGCGCGCCGCGGACGTCGTTCTCCCGGTTCGTTGCATTCGTGATATTCGTATCGACGGCACGGCCCACGATACCGCCCACGTTGCCTGCGGTATAGTAGTCATATCCATTTTCCGTAGCGACAGCGCTCGACACATCGCCTGTATTCAATATATCTTCAAGTTTACTTTCATGCCCGTCCACATGGGATGCACTGCCCGCAATGCCGCCGACATTCGCTACTTGTACATTCTTTTCCGTTCCTTTTCCGCTAACGGCTGTGTGATAAATATAATCTTCCGTCATATATCCCGTGGCCGTCACGGTACCGCTGTTTTCGGCGTTCTGCACGGTGGTGCCTTCCATGCTTCCTACGATGCCGCCCACGTTGTATGCGCCTTCCACATCGAGACGGTTGTAGATGAGGTTCGTGCCGTCGCCGAGCGTCGAAGCATAGGCATGGCCGACGAGGCCGCCCACGTTGTGCCCTTCGCCGGTGACGCTGCCCAGATTGTAGCTCGTGCCGCCGAGAGAGCCGTTATAGAGATAGCCGATCAGGCCGCCGACATTATTGTCCTCTCCAATATTTGGCTGCTTTTCCCCGGTCACTTTTCCCGTATTGATCAGACCGGTAAATTGAGAGCCGGACGTTCCCGTCTGTTTCGCACTGCTTCCATCGACATTATCACCACTGTAACCAACGATGCCGCCTACATCGGTCGCACCGGTGACGGAAGCGCTGTTCGTGATGTTGCTTACAAAACTGTCGCCCAATACAGCCCCGGCAAGACTGCCCACGACGTTGCCGCCGGTGATGGAGCCGCCGACGAAGGTGACATTATTGATGACCGCATCGTGGACCACGCCGAAAAGACCGACATGGCTCGTGCCTTTCCGGTCAATATTGAGATTGAAAATATTATAGTCAAGGCCGTCGAATTTCCCGTAAAATCCGTATTTTCCATCATTACTCTGTGCAACGGAAGTCTTTCCGCTCTCATCTACAACGATTCCAATGGGCTTGAATCCTGCTCCGCCGTTCCAGTCCTGCGTGGCGGTGGCGTCGATGCTGTTGCGGAGGGCGTAATTGCCGCCGAGGTTGGTGTCGATGTCCTGAAGCTGCTCGATGTCTTCCACCCACATGTAGCCGTCGGCTTTTGTCCATGTATCACCATTCACAGTGGCAATGGCATCCGTATTATTATCGGCTCCCGCATAGGTTCCTTTTTCTTTGTCATAAGCATCGTAACCAATGACGACATTATCCTCATTGGTGGTGCTAACGATGATACTGCCTGCGGCCATCTTGCCGTCGCCGGTCTTCAGGCGCTCCGTATCGATGACGATGCGGCCGCCGTCGAAGGTGACGTTATTGGCATTGATATTTCCGAGGCTCATGAGAACGGCATCAGGATTGGTGTTGGCCGCCTGCTGGCCAATTAATTTATCAATAGATGTCTTCGTAGATGTATCTGCCGCAATTTGATTTAATACATCATCGGATAAATTTTTATTGGACACGTAGAGGCTGCCCACGTTGATCTGGGCGGAGTTTCCGATCTCCACACCGGCGGCGTTCACGATGTAGATGTTGCCGTTGTTGTTGGCGTTGATGGTGCCGTAAATTTGCGACATGTTGCCGCTGGCATCGTAGTTCAGCGTGTTATATCCATTCTGGGGCCCCTCAAAATTGACGGTGGCGTTCGCGCCGATATCGAAGCCGCCGTCCCATTTGATGACCGCGTTCTGGCTGTTTTGTATGATCGTCGCAGAAGTATTATTTCCCGCCGAAGCTCCCAGTTTGACGAAATCCGGCAGGGTCACATCACCTGCCACTACATGCCCGCCCGCAGGGAGCTGGGTATTGGGAATGACGCCGGACGCGGCGAGGACGGGCGCGGCGGTACATGCGGCCACCCCGGCGAGGAGACCGGCGAGAATGCGTTTTGCGAGGGTATTTCTATATTTCATGGTCTTTCCTTCCTTATCCGTGCATCAGAACATCTTGTATACCTGGAACCAGAGGCGGCCGTCGTGATCGTTCGGTTCGGTGAGGTCGGGACGGGCGTTGAATTTCCGGGCGTAGTCGAGCTGGGCGTACCAGTCGTTCGGCAGGGCATAGCGGAGGCCTACGCCCCAGCTGTAGAGGCGCTCGCTCCGGTCCCACGCGCGGTCTTTCACATAGCCCGCGTCGACGAAGAGGGCCGCTTCGAGCCCTTTGATGCCGGTGGCGCGGCGGATCTCTGCGGTACCAAGCCAGCCGGAGTCGCCGTAGCCGTCGCCATTGCCGTAGCCGCGGACGCCATTGATGCCGCCCAGGTAGAACTGCTCGCTCCCGTCGAGGGCCCGGCTGCCGAGCTGCCAGGAGGTGCGGATGCGGTAGTTCCACGGGCCGTCGTACCAGACTTTCAGGAGGTCGCCGGTGAGCTTATGGTAGGTGCCGTCGATGTAGGCGCCGCTTTCGGCGTCCATGTCGCCGTACCAGTAGATGAGGTCGTACTGGAGAAATTCGTTCGGCAGGTACTGGCTGCCGGAGACGCCCACGTGCCACACGTCGGCATCTTTTTCATTGCGCAGGGTGGGAATGTCCCCCTGACGGAAACGGTAGCGGTTCTTGATATTTCTGTGGTCGTAGCCGTAGATGAGGGTGACACGGTTCGACCGGTCCCGGTAGAGCGGCGTCATGCCGTAGAGGCTGATGCCGTCGGAGCGGCCGAGGGAATCGTAGAAACCGTTCGTGTGGAGCTCATATTCGCTGCGGCTGTAGGCGACGCCGAGGCGGGTGCCGTCGCGCCCCACGGGGAGCTCGTACCGGGCGGCGTAGTTCTCCACGTCGTGGCTGGACCAGGTGCCGGAGAGGACGATCTTGTCTCCCTGATGGCCGGGGTTGTTGATCTCCGTATTGAAGCCGTAGCGGTAGCGGCCGGAGTAGTACCCACCCCCATTGTCGACGAAGACGTAGTTGTTCCACACGGGACGGCGGGCCGCTTCGATATCGACGGAGGTGGTGCCGGGAGCGCTCCCCGGGCGGAGGACGGCGCGGGCCATGACGCCGGGAAGGTCGTTCAGGTTATTCACCGCCGCTTCGAGGGTGCGGTCCGTCATGGTCTCGCCGGTCTTCATCTTGTGAAGGTAGCCTTCGAGGACGGAGTCCGCCACGTCGGAGGTATTGGCGGCGAGCTTCACTTCATCGTAGGAGGCGACGTACAGGCGCACTTCGAGGGAGCCGTCTTTCACTTCCTGCGGAGGGATGACGGCCTGCGCCACGGGATAGCCGCAGCGCTTCGCGTAGGCGGTGATGTCCGCGGCGAGGGTCTGGAGCTCGGAGGCTTCCACGCTCCGATGGGTATATTTCTCAAGGATGCCGGAGAGGCGGCCTTCCCCATCGGGCAGGGCGAAGCCGGTAAGGGCGATCTCCCGCACGTAGAAAGCGGGCGCTTCGGCGGTGCCGGTATTTCCTGGGCGATAGCCTTCTTCATAGGTGACGGTCTCTTCGCCGGTGCGGTTGTACGGATAGGTGGTGACCGCCTCTTTGTCAAATGTAGGGATGGGCGACTGGGCCATGGCCGCTTCGCACAGGAAGAGGCTCATGGCGAGCGCCAGTGTGATCTGTTTCTTCATGGTCGGCTCCTTTCTTCCGCGGGCGCAGGTCCTGCGCGAGGGCAGACTTTGGGCATGTTAATTTTTTGTAAAAATGATACCGAATGCGTCCACCCCTTGTCAATTTGTTTCGGCTCCTAAATCATAAATTATGCGTTATTTCGTATGGGATTTTATAAGAATCTTATCAAAAAAGACAGGGATTCCCTTATCGTCAATGAGAAATGGTCTGTTCGCTATTCGTAGAACAAATATTTGTATTTTGATCTTTTGCCATTCTATGGGGGCTGATGGGGGTTAACTTCTTCACCCCCCCCCTATATCGGTGACGGACAGCCGGACTTTGCGTTTCTTTTTTATTTAGAAATTGATCTCTAAAAGGAGCGGAAGCTCCCTCTCTCCTGCGCCGGTCTGACAGGGGCAAACAGGGCGGTTTTTATTTGCTTATGTCCGAACATATTTTCTTTTCATCATGTTTTGCCGCGCTCGAACAAGCGTTCTGCATAAGTGAACGGCGCATGTCCTTCAGAGGCGGGAAAAGCGAAGTACGCAGAAGGAGCGGGCGCACGCCGCATGGCTGACGGCTTCGAAGCTGTCCGTGCGGAGCGCATTTTCGACGCCCGCCAAACACGGCAGGCGGAGCGGTCCCCCGCCGCGCGGAGCCTGCTTTGGGCTTCTTTCGTAGGTGGCCTCACAGTTCTGACGCGGATGACTTCGAAGCTGTCGGTGCGGGGCTCAATTTCGGAAAGAGAGTGTCTCTCATTTACGACTGTGCCCGTCATGGGAGCACGAACTCCATGGTCGCTTCATTTCTTCCTTTGCCGCCAAAGGCAGAAACGAAGCAAAGAAGGAAAGGCGCCGCCCGATCACTCCGCCCTGAAAGTCTGGCCGGTCGCTACCTTCGCTTAACTCGCTCGCTGCGCTCGCTCAAACAAGCGATCCGGCTTAACGCCACCGGCCAGACTTTCTCCCTTCGGGCACCGGGCTCCGTTCAAACGGGCGAGGAGCTGCACCAGTGTTTATCTGTGTCGTGCATTCTTTGAATGCACATCCCCTTTGGTCCCGTATTGGTTCATTGGGTTGCGGACCCACATCGCGACGCGAATGTGGCCGAAGCTGTCTGTGCAGGTTTCATTACGAAGCTCAGCCAATGCGACGAGCAGAACGGTTCCCCGCAGAAGGAAAACGGGCATGCAAAAAAGCTCCCTTTCGGGAGCTTTCGCTGTATCGATCAGCGGAGGGAGCAGTGGATGCCTTCGAGGGCTTTCACGATGTCTGCGATCCATGCATCGACTTCTTTGTCGGTCAAGGTCTTCGCGGGGTCGCGGAAGACGAGGGAGTAGGCCATGCTCTTGTACCCTGCCGGGACCTGTTCGCCCTGATAGAGGTCAAAGAGGCGGAGGGATTCGAGGGAGGCGCTGCCCGCATTGATGATGACTTCTTCCACCTGTTCGTTCGTGAGGTCTTCGGGCACGAGGATGGCGAGGTCGCGTTCATTTGCGGGGAAACGGGGGATCTTCTCGTAGTCTGCGCCGTCATTGTAGAATTTCGCGAGGACGGGCACGGAGAAGGTGAAGCCCCAGGTGCTCTTTTTCAGTTCGCACCGCTCGGCCACGAGAGGATGGAGCTCGCCGAAGCGGGCGATGACTTCGCCGTCTTTCACAAATTCGGCAGAGACGCCGGGATGGAAGACGGGGTATGTGCTGCGGCGGATCTCATAGTCGCGGATGCCGAGGGCTTCGAGGACGCCTTCTACGATGCCTTTCACATCATAGAAGTCGTACCGGCGCTGGTCGTTCGGGTAGCCTGCTTCTTCGGGGCATCCGTAGAGGAGGCCGGAGACCTGCAGTTCTTCTACGGGGAGCTCGGTGAGCGGCAGCGATCTCGGATGGTAGACGACGCCCGCTTCGAAGATGGGCACCTGCTCATTTTTCTGCGCGATATTGTATTTCAGTACGCGCATGAGGCCCTGGAAGAGGGTGGTGCGCATGTCGGGGTATTCTTCGGAGATGGGGTTCACGATGGGGATGGCGTTGTACACTTCGTCCCCTTCGGGGTAGTTCAGGTCGGAGAGGGACTTCTTGTCCATAAAGCTGTAGGTCTCCACTTCGGAGAGCCCTTCGTCGATGAGGGCCGCCTGCATGGCCATGACCACTTCTTTTTCCCGGGACATGGTGCCCTGGGCGATGGCGCTCCACGGCGTGGTGATCGGGATGTTTGCGAAGCCGTACACGCGGGCCACTTCTTCGGCGAGGTCGGGCATGCCTTCGAGGTCGAGGCGGAAGTCCGGCACGGTGACGGTGAGACGCCCTTCTTCTTCTTTCACGTCGAAGTGGAGGCGCGTCAGGATGCCGGTCATTTCTTCCGCGGAGAGATGGAGGCCGATGTAGCCGTTGATGGCAGCGACGGTGGTCTCGATGACCTGCGGGGGCTTCGGGTCCGGCCAGCAGTCGAGCATGCCGGAAGCGACGGTGCACGCCCCTTCTTCCTGCAGGATCTGGGCGATGCGGTCGATGGCCTGGGAGGACCGGACGGGGTTCACGCCCTTTTCATAGCGGCCGGACGCTTCGGAGCGAAGGCCCAGACGGCGGCTGGTGCGGCGGATGGAGGCACGGTCGAAGACGGCTGCTTCGAGGAAGACGTTTTTCGTCTCGTCGGTGACTTCGGAGTCGAGGCCGCCCATGACGCCGGCGACGCACACGGGGGTATTCTCCGCGTCGCAGATGACGAGGTCGGAAGCGGAGAGGATGCGGTCTTTGCCGTCCAGCGTGGTGAAGGGCTCCCCTTCTTCGGCGCGGCGGCACACGAGCTTGTGCCCTTTGATCTTGTCGTAGTCGTAGGTGTGGAGCGGCTGGCCAAATTCGAGCATGACGTAGTTCGCCGCATCAACGACGTTATTGATGGGACGGATGCCGTTGCTGCGGAGACGGTCGCAGATCCACTCGGGGGACGGGCCGATCTTCACATTTTCCAGCAGGCGTCCGCAGAAGCGGCTGCAGTATGCCGGATCTTCGATGCCCACTTCGGCGCGGCCTTCGATGGAGGGGCCGTCTTCGACGACCTTCACTTCCGGCAGGGTGATCTTCCGCTGGAAGATGCCCCCTATTTCCTGCGCGAGGCCGATCATGCTGAAGCAGTCCGCCCGGTTCGCGGTGAGCTCAAATTCGTAGATGATGTCGTCGAGACCAAAGAGAGTGGTGAAGTCCACGCCCACAGGGGTGTCCGGCGGCAGGATCATGATGCCTTCCTTATCCGCGCCGGGGAAGAGCACCGGGTCGAGGCAGAGCTCTGGGGCGGAGCACATCATACCGGCAGATTCGACGCCGCGAAGCTTCGATCTCTTGATCTTCACTTCGCCGATCTTGTAGCCGCCGGGGGCGGAGGCGTCGTGCTTGGCGGGCACGCGGGCGCCGTGGAGCGCCACGGGGACGATCTCGCCGCTCATGCCGGGGCGGATGTTCGCCGCGCCGGTGACGATCTGCACGGGAGACTCCTCTCCCACGTCGAGCTGGCACACCACGAGGTGGTCCGCGTCGGGATGTTTTTCTACGGAGAGGAGCCGCCCGGTGACGACGCCGGAAATGCCCTCTCCGGGGTAAATCACGTGTTCGACCGGGATGCCGTCATCGGTGAGCGTCTCCGCCATCGCTTCCGGATCGAGGCCGCTGATGTCTACAAGGGTATTGAGCCATTTCAAAGAAGCATTCATCTATAGTCCCTCCCGATCAAAACTGTTTCAGGAATCTCATGTCGTTCTCATAGAAGAGACGGAGATCGTCGATGCCGTAGAGCAGCATAGCGATGCGCTCCACGCCCATGCCGAAGGCGAAGCCGCTCACTTTCGCGGGATCGTAGCCGTTCAGGGTGAGAACGTTCGGATGGACCATGCCGGCCCCCAATATCTCCAGCCACTCGTCGGCATTCGTCTCGCCGTGCATGCGGGAAGCAAAGGAGATATCCACTTCGGCGGAAGGTTCCGTGAAGGGGAAATAGCTCGAGCGGAAGCGGATCTTCGTATCGGAGCCGAAGATCTCCTTCAGGAAGATCTCCAGCGTCCCCTTGAGGTCGGAGAACTTGATGCCCTTATCGACGACGAGCCCTTCCACCTGATGGAAGACCGGGGAATGGGTGGCGTCGTTGTCCCAGCGGAAGACCTTGCCCGGCGCGATGATGCGGATGGGCGAATTGGGTTCGTGAGACTGGAGGGTACGCGCCTGCACCGGCGAGGTGTGGGTGCGGAGCAGGAAGTTCATGTTTTCCGTGAGGTAGAAGGAGTCCTGCATATCCCGGGCGGGATGGTCCTTCGGGAGGTTCAGGCAGTAGAAATTGTAGTAGTCTTCTTCGATCTCCGGTCCTTCCGCCACGGAGTAGCCCATGTTCATGAAGGTCTTCATGATGAGGTGCAGCGCTTTATTGAGCGGATGGATGTGGCCGGTCTGATGACGGCGCGCGGGAAGCGTGATATCGATGCGCTCTTCGCGGATGCGCCGGGCGAGATGCTCTGCTTTGAACTGGGCCCGCTTCTCCGCTTCGACGGATTCGATCGTCTCGCGGACGGTGTTCGCCAGAGCGCCCATGACGGGGCGGTCTTCCGCGGTGAGGTCCTTCATGCCGCGGAGGATCGCGGTGAGGCGGCCTTTCTTGCCGAGATAGGCCACGCGCGCGTCCTGCAGCGCCTTCTCATCGGCGGCGGAGAGCGCCGCTTTCGCCTCTTCTTCCAGGCCCGCCAGGTCTTCTTTCATGAGCCCTGCGATGGCTTCGGAGAGCGCTTTCTCCGTCTCCGCCATGAGGGGCCGCTCGTCTTTGCCGAGCTTTTTGACCGCGCCGAGGACGGCGGCGATCTTCTCACCGAGCTCCCGTGCGGACCCGGTCTTTCTGTCTTTCGCCGCAGCGAGGACCTCGCGGGCCTGCTGCTGCAATGTGTCCAAACTTTCCATCCGGAATGCCTCCTAAAAAAATAAGGGAATGGAGCGAATCGCTCCTTTTTGTGAAATAAAAAATCCGCCCCATAAAGGGGCGGAAATATTTCCGCGGTACCACCCTGATTTAGTACTCGTCGGTCTGTAACGGGACCCGGCCGCCTGCCCTACTCCATTCAGGCAGGAACTCCGAAGCGAACGCGAACTCCTGCGCCTGCCGGCTCGCACCATGCGCCGGCTCTCTGGAAGGCGGAAGGGAGATCTCCTCTTCATCCTCGTTCTGTATGTGTGACATTATACCACCGGCCGCGCGGGGAAATCAATAGACGGCGGCGTTTGCGATGACCAGGCGCTGCACCTGGTTCGTGCCTTCATAGATCTGCATGACCTTCGCGTCGCGCATGTATTTCTCATTCGGGTTCTCCCGGGAGTAGCCATTGCCGCCCATGACCTGCACGGCTTTTGTGGTGACTTCCATCGCCACATCGGAGGCGTAGCACTTCGCCATGGCGGAGAATTTGGAAGCGTCTTTGCTGCCCTGATCGTGGAGCCAGCAGGCTTTGTGCACGAGAGCGCGGGCCGCTTCGGTCTTCATGACCATGTCGGCCATCATCTCCTGAACCATTTCGAAGGTGGAGATCTTCACGCCGAACTGCTTTCTCTGGTGCGCGTAGTGGATGGCCGATTCGAGCGCCGCCTGCGCGATGCCCACAGAGACCGCGCCGACGATGGGACGGGAGGTCTCGAGGGTCTGCATGGCGAGGCGGAATCCCATGCCTTCTCTGCCGATGCGGCAGGACTCGGGAATGAAGCAGTCGTCGAAGAGGAGCTCCGACGTGGCAGAGGCGCGGATGCCCATCTTGTCTTCTTCCTTGCCCACAGAGAAGCCCGGGGTCTTCGTGTCTACCATGAATACGGTGAGACCGCGCACGCCGCCGCCCTCGCGGGTATTGGCGAAGAGGGTGACTTTATCGGCGATGGGGCCGTTCGTGATGAAGCACTTCGTGCCGTTCAGCACATAGCCGCCGTCCACTTTCTTCGCGCGGCAAGATACGGCGCCCGCATCGGACCCGGCGGAGGGCTCGGTGAGCGCGAAGGCCGCCATGCCGCCATTCAAGAGGCATTCGCAGAATTCTTTCTTCTGCGCGTCGCTGCCGCCGATGAGCACCGGATAGGACGCGAGAGCGTTCGCCGCGCAGATGGTGGCCACGCCGGCGCAGCCGCGGCCGAGCTCCTCGGCGATGACGGCGGACGTGAGGAGGTCGAGCCCCGCTCCGCCGTATTCCTTCGGCACGGAGAGGGACGTCATGCCGGACGACTTCAGGATGTCCAGAAGCGTCTCGTCCATGACGCCGGATTTATCAATATCGAGGGCGCGGGGCGCGATCTCTTTCTCCGCGATCTCCCGGGCCAGTGCTACCAGTTCTTTCTGTTTCGGATCGAAATTATAATCCATCATGTTCCTCCGTATCGACGACTTGTCCGAATGGGCGCTGCCGGACGGATGCGGCGAGCGCCTTTTATTTCATAAGTTTTATTTTACAATATCTTTCCCGTTTCTTCCAGTCTCTCCCCCATTTCTTCCCTCCTCTCTACGAAAAAAGACCGCCTCTTCCAGAGAAGAAGCGGCGGCCTGTCATTCGTAGTGCAGCGCGTCGATGGGATTGAGCCGGGCAGCCTTCTGCGCCGGATAGAGGCCAAAGACGAGGCCGATGACGACGGAGAAGAGGAAGGAGCCCATGACGGGCCCGGCGGTGACGACGGTGGTCATGTCGATGAGCTGCGGCAGGAGCATGGAGATGACCACGCCGATGACGACGCCTGCGAGACCGCCGGCAATGCTGATGGTGACGGCTTCGATGAGAAACTGCATGATGATCATGTGATACGTCGCGCCAAGGGCTTTGCGGATGCCGATCTCCTTCGTGCGCTCAGTGACGGAGACGAGCATGATGTTCATGATGCCGATGCCGCCGACGATGAGGGAAATGGCGGCGATGCTCCCCAGGAAGAGGGTGAGCGCCTCGGTGGTGGACTCCATGGTCTCCAGAATGTCCTGTGAATTGCTGATGGAGAAGTCGTTCTCCTCACCGGCGGCGATGCGGTGGCGCGTGCGGAGGAGGTTCGTGATGTCTGTCTCCGCCTGGGACATGACGTCCGCCGAGGTCGTGGTGAGGGAAATGGAATTGACGTAGGTGATACCCATCATCCGTTCCTGCACGGTAGTGAAGGGACAGAGGATGCGGTCGTCCTGATCCTGGAAGGAGTAGCCCTTCTCTTCGAGGACGCCGATGACGGTGAAGGGATCGTTATTGATGCGGAGCTTCCGGCCGAGGGGATTCTCCTCGCCGAAGAGGTTCGCAGCGATGGTCTTGCCGATGACGGCGACACGTTCGCGCCCTTCAAATTCCTGATTCGTCCAGTAGCGGCCCTCCGAGACGCCGAGGCTCGCCACGTTCTGGTAGTCCGCATTCACGCCATAGACCTGAGTGGTCCAGTTCTTGTTGCCGGAGACGACTACGTAGCTGGAGCGCACCATGGGCGAGCTCGCCGCGATGTTCGGCAGGTTCCGCACGGCCAGATAATCTTTGTACGTGAGGGTCTCCATGGAGCCCGCCGCTGGACGCACGCCGGGCTTGCGGCTCGTGCCGGGCGAGACGGTCAAAAGGTTCGAGCCGAGGCTCGAAATGTTCGACTCGATATCTTGGCGCACGCCGTAGCCGATGGACATCAGGGCGATGACGGCGGCGACGCCGATGATGATGCCCAGCATGGTGAGGAGAGAACGGAGCTTGCTCGACAGGATGGACTCCCACGCCATGAGGATGCTTTCGATATAGATATTCGTCATGTGACCGGCCCCCTCACGTCTTTGCTGATACACCCGTCGGAAAGAATGACGTGGCGCGTGGCGTACCCGGCCACGTCGAGCTCGTGGGTGACGAGGATGATGGTCTTGCCCTCCTGATAGAGCTCGGAAAAGATCTCCATCACGTCCTTCGTGGCTTTGCTGTCCAGATTGCCCGTAGGCTCGTCGGCCATGATGATGGCGGGATCGTTCACGAGCGCCCGGGCGATGGCCACGCGCTGGCGCTGCCCGCCGGAGAGCTCATTCGGCATGTGATCCACCCGGTCCCCCAGCCCGAGATGCGTCAGGATCTCCACGGCGCGCTTCCGACGCTCGCTCTTGAAGACGTTCCCGTAGATCATGGGGAGGATGACGTTGTCCGCCGCGGAAAGGCGCGGCAGGAGATTGAACGACTGGAAAACGAAGCCGATCTCCCGGTTTCTCGTATAAGCGAGCTCATCATCGGAGAGGTTCGCCACTTCGCGCCCGTTGAGCTTATACGAACCTTTCGTGGGCCTGTCCAAGCAGCCCAGAATATTCATGAGCGTGGATTTCCCGGAGCCGGAGGGCCCCATGATGGAGACGAACTCCCCTTTTGCGACGACGAGATTGATATCCGTCAGGACGGGCACTTCCTGATGACGGCCGATGTAGTAGCTCTTCCCGATATGGGTCAGCTCGATGACCACATCGGAAGCCTTTTCGGGGCTCATGATCAGAACCTCGGTCCCGGTCCGCGCTTATTGTCTTTCGCGGACACGGCGGCTTTTTCCTGCGAGACGGTGCCGGAGATGACGATCTCATCGCCTGCGGAAAGGCCGGAGAGCACTTCCGCCTGCGTGTTCGATGTGATGCCCGTCTCGATGTAGGCTTTCTCCACGCCAGCGCCGGACTTGCGGTATACGTAGGAGCCGGTGGTGTCACTCCGCACGGCGGTGATGGGGATGAGGAGCGCGTCCTTATCTACGCGCCCGAGGATCTCCGCCCGGGCCGTCATGGACGGATAGAGGCCGTCCAGCTCGTCGCTGTTGATGAGGACGTACACGGTGTAATAGATGACGGACGAAGACGACGAAGATGCCGTGCCCGACGTGGAGGAGTGCTCCTTCTTGGAGATATTCTCCACTTTGCCGTGGAAGGTGCGGTTCGGATAGGCGTCCACGGTGAAGGTCACGTCCTGCCCGATCTTCACTTCACCGATATCGGTCTCGTCCACGAGGAGCTCGATCTGCATGGACGAGAGATCCGCCACGGTAGCGATGATCATCTGGCTGGAGAGGCCCTGCGAAACGGTGGAGCCTTCCTTCATGGGCTCGCCGATGACAGTGCCGTCCATCGGGGAGAGAACGATGGTGTCGTTCACGTCCGCTTCGGCCTTGTCATAGGCGGCCTGACTGTTCAGATATTCCAGACGAGCATCGTCCATGTCCTGATAGGACACCGCGCCCTGCCGGTAGAGGCGGCGCATACGGAAATAATAGGACTCTTTATTGGCCAGCGTATTCTTCGCCTGCTGCAGGGTGGACTGGGCGGCTTTCGACTCGATGATGGCGATCTGCTGCCCTTTCGTGACCTGCTCATTCTGCGAGACCAACATCTGTTGGAGCGTGCCGGACACGGTGGCAGAGAGATCGACGCTCTCCACCGGTTCGATGGTGCCGGTGGCGTCGATGGAAACGGAGATATCTCCCTTCGTCACTTCGCCCAGCGTGTACGCCGCCTTCGTTTCCGTCTGCGACGCAGAATACCAGTAACCGCCCCCGCCTGCAGCGACCGCCGCTGCCAGCGCCAGAGCGAGCCATTTTTTTTGCATGGAGATCCCCTCCTTTATCCCATTTTGTTATGCTTTATTTTTATTATAGCGGATTCTTTCTGTCATGTAACCCTTATTTCTAAGCTTTTTCGAAACGGTAACATTCATAGCGCAAAAAACTGCGGTCTCCCGCAGTCTTTCCCTCAGTGAAGCCCCAGCTCTTTCTCCCACACGGCACGGCAGGCGTCGAGACGTGCTTCGCAGTCCCCTTCGCAGGTCCCGGAGAAGGAGTAATAAAATTTGATCTTCGGCTCGGTGCCGGAGGGGCGCACGGCCATCCAGGAGCCGTCTTTCAGGATGAATTTCAGCACGTTCTCCCGGGGCAGACCATCGATCCCCTTTTCATAGTCAAGAACGGTCTCAATATCCGGCAGCCACCGGCGCACATCTTCGGCACGGAGCCGCTCCATGGCACGGGCGATGGCTTCAAGCCCTTCCTTCCCGCGGAGGGTGTAGGAGATCATCCGGTCGAGGCGGTAGCCGTAGGTCTCATAGAGCGAATCGAGGCCGTCCACGAGCGTCATGCCGCGGGACCGGTACCACGCGGCCATCTCGCAGATGAGCATGGCGGTGACGACGGCGTCTTTGTCCTGGGCATGGGTGCCAACGAGGTAGCCGTAGCTCTCCTCATAGCCCATGATGAACGTATGGGCCGGGTCTTTTTCATAATTGGATATCTTCTCGCCGATGTACTTGAAACCCGTCAGGGTCTCCTCCACCTGCACGCCTCTCGCGCGGGCGATGTCTGCGCCGAGCTCGCCGGTGACGATGGTCTTCACGATGGTCGAAGCGGGCGTGAGCCGGTCTTTCTGCATGGCGAGGATGAAATCGACGAGGAGGGCGCCCATCTGGTTGCCGGAGATGAGGACGAAGCAGTCCCCGTCCCGGACGGCCGCGCCGATGCGGTCGCTGTCCGGATCGGTGCCGATGACGATATCTGCGCCAAGCGCCTTTGCCTGACAGATGCCAAGAGCGAGGGCTTCGCTATCTTCGGGATTCGGCGAGCGCACCGTGGGGAAATCTCCGTCCGGCGCTTCCTGCACCTCCACGACGGAGACATCATGGAAGCCGGCCTTCTCAAGAATGGCGCGGACGGGGCGGTTCCCGGAACCGTGAAGGGGCGTATAGACTACGCGAAGCGGCGGCGGCGTGCCCTGATAGACGGATTCTTTATAAATGGTGTCCAGATAGGAGGCCAGGGTCTCCTCTCCCAGCCAAGTGAGGAGCGCTTCCCCGCCGCTTCTCGGAATGTGCGCGAGATCGGTCACGGCATTCACATACGCAGTGAGACGGTCCGCATCGCGGGGAACGAGCTGCCCGCCGCTCTCTCCGTAAACTTTGTATCCGTTGTATTCTTTCGGATTGTGGCTCGCGGTGACGACGATGCCTGCGAGCGCGCCGTAATGCTTCACGGCAAAGGACAGCACCGGGATGGGCATGAGCTCGCGGAAGATCTTCACGGGGATGCCCGCCGCACAGAGCACGTGCGCCGCTTCCAGGGCGAAGTCACGAGAATGATGGCGTGAATCGTAGGCGATGACCACGCCGCGAGCCAGCTCTTCGGGATGCTCCGCACGGAGCCAGTCGACGAGGCCCTTCGTGGCGCGGCCCACGGTGTAGCCGTTCATGCGGTTCGTCCCCGCGCCCATGATACCGCGGAGCCCGGCCGTACCGAACTCCAGGTCTTTGTAAAAGCGATCTTCGATCTCCTTTTCATCCTGCACGGCGAGCAGCTCCTGCCGCGTGTCCTCATCCGTCCAGCGGAGCCAGTCTTTGTAAGTCTCTCTGTAGCCCATACGTTCCCTCCTATTGTTTCATCCGTGTACATTTTCCGTATTATATCACTTCCCCGCCGCTCCTGTCCCGCGGGGCATAAAAAAACCGGCGCAGGGCCGATCGATTCATTCAAAGAGAGGGATAGCCTTCGGGTGGACGGTACCGCGCGCCGAGGCCGGTGCAGGTAAGCGCCGCGCAGGCAGAGGCGAACTGGAGCGCCTGCTCGATAGGCTGCTCTTTCACAAGGTAAGCATGCATGAGCGCCCCCATGAAAGAGTCTCCCGCCCCGGTGGTGTCTTCTATTTTTACGGGACAGGCGGGGATACGGAAGATGCCGCCATCGGGCATGAAGGCGATGGAGCCCTCGCTGCCGCGGGTGAAAACGATGACCCCTTCGCAGTATTCGCGCATGGCCGCCGCCGCTTTGAAGGGATCGTCCGTGCCGGTGAGGTCCCGCGCAGCGTCCCGGCAGGGCACGACCAGGTGCGCCACATGGAGCGATTCCCGGATCTGCCCTTCGGTGACGCCCATGTCTGCAAACAGGTCCAGCCCCACTTCGAGGGACACGGCGATCTTCTGATCGCTGTAGAACGCTTCCCGCAGGCCCGACATGGCCGCCCAACCGGGGAGAAGATCCGTGAAGAAGACCTTCGCTTCATGAATGAGCGCCCGGTCCTTCTGATTGAGCCGCAGCTTGAAGAACGCGTCCCCCATGATGAGGAAGATGCACTTGTCTCCGTTTTTATCCACAGCAATCTCCGTGCGGGTGGTGCGCTCGCCGGGCCGGACGTACACGTGCGAAGCATCCACGCCTTCGGCCTCAAGAGAGCTCACTACGAGACGCCCCTCCGCGTCGTCCCCCACCGTGCCGAGATAGGCGCAGCGGCTCCCCAGGCGGGCCGCCTGCACGATGGTATTCGTCCCGCTGCCGCCGGGCTGCATCTCCGTGTGGTGGACCATGCAGAAGCTGTCTTTCCGGGGCAGCGCATCGAGCGTCATGATGATGTCCGCCGCAAGCGTCCCCAGTCCGCAAATATCGTAAGCCATAAGCCCCTCCGCTTTTATTCTCTGAAATGGACGCGCCCGCCGTCCAGCGACTCGATGACCGCCAGCGACTCCAGACGATACCCAGCATGGAGCAGCCGGTCGTGCCCCGGCTGGAAGGCCTTGTCCACGGCGATGCCCACGCCCGCCACAGAAGAGCTCGCCTGATGCACCAGCTCCGCCAAGCCGAGGGACGCTTCTCCGTTTGCCAGGAAATCGTCGACGATGAGCACCGACTCTCCCGAGGGGAGGAACCGCTTCAGCACGGAGATCTGATTCGTCACTTTCTTCGTATAGGAATAGACCGCCGCCGTATAGGCGTCTTCTGTCATGAGCACGGACTTCGATTTCTTCGCAAAGACGAGAGGCACGCCCAGGGCGTACGCTGCCGCCAGCCCGATGGCGATGCCGCTCGCCTCCACGGTGAGCACCCGATCTATCACCGCGTCGGCAAAGCGCCGCGCCAGCTCCTCTCCCATGGCCATCACCAGCACCGGATCGATCTGATGATTCAGAAAGGAGTCCACTTTGAGAACGTTTCCCGGAAGGACGATGCCCTCCGAAAGGATCTTCTGCTTCAACTGTTCCATATTACCGCTCCCCGCGCAGCACATGACGGCGCAGAATATACAGCCCCACCAGAAGGAGCAGGATGCCGGACAGCACATATACTGTAAAAATAGGCAGCACCATGGTGATCCCCGCTGAAAAGAGCGGGCCCGTCATATTGCCGAACTGCTGAGACGTATTGGCCAGCCCGAAGACGCGGCCGCGGAAGCTCTCCGGCGTGTACTTCACGAAGGCCGCATTGATGGCGGGATTCACCCCGATGATGAAGCACCCCACGAGGAACTGGAACACGCCGAAGCCAAAGACCGTACCTGGCAGCGACTGCATCATCATGAGGATGCCAGCACAGCAGAAGGTGATGCTCATGGCATAGAAATAGCCCCGCTTCTGCCCGAAACGCCCCCAGAACGCCGTAGTGAGCGCCCCGGCGATGCCCCCGCAGGAGAGGATGGTGCCAGAGGTGACCGCCACATTTTCCATGGACCCCTGAAGCTCGCCGATATAGAGGGCCGTCACCGGCTGGATCATGAGGACCGCGCTCTGGAAGATGAAGAAGAAAATGAGCAGCTCCCGGAGATGGCGGTTCTGCCAGGCGTAGCGCAGATCGTCCGTGACGGAGCCTTCCTCCTTCACCGCCGCCGCGGCAGGCTTTTCCTCCACGAAGTACCACACGGCGAGCCCCGCCAGCCAGAGAAGGGCCGCGCCGATGAAGAAAGAAGCCCGCATGCCGAAAATATGAGAGATGACACCGCCGATGAGCGGCCCGCAGATGCCGCCCACCACGAGCGACGTCTGAGCGAATCCCAGCGTCATGCCGAGCTTCCGCGTCTCCACGCTCTGGGAGATGATGGCCAGCGACGCCGCCACGAATCCGTTCGCAAAGCCTTGGAACGCGCGCACGCCGAAGAGCTGCCATTCATTCTGCACGAGCCCCGCCATGAAATAGGACACGCCGATGAGAAAAGCTGCGCGGAGGACCATCTTCTTTTTGCCCTTCGTATCGGCCAGCTTGCCCCAGATGGGCCCCATGATGCCCGCCACGAGGAAGCATATGGAAAAGACCATGCCCGTCCAGAAATTCACGTCCTTCCCCGTGACGCCGAGCTCCATCAGGTAAAGCGGCAGAAAGGGGATCAGCATGGTGTAGGCGGCGGAAATAAAGAACATGACGATGATCAGTGTATAGACATTTCTCTTATTCAAAGTCCGGCACTCCTTCCGACAGGTCCGCCCCTGTTGGCATGTCGCCTGTCACTCCTGCGCCTCCATCCAGGAGAGCGCGTCGTCCAGCATGTTCGTCGTCACAAAGTGCGCAAGTCCCGGATAGGTCACGCGCACGCCGCGGCCGCCTGCCCGGTCCAATTCCTCTGCGAAATGCGCCTGTGCCCGGGGATCGATGGACGGATCGGCCTCGCCGTTCGTCATGAAGATGGGCACATCCTTCAGCGCGTCCAGATGGCGAAGGGGAGAGGCAGCGGCGATGGCGTCATATACGGGCCAGTCCCGGTCCTCCGCCACGCCGAACCGTGCCTGGATGAAGAGATGCGTCAAGAGCCAGTCGCCGGAGCCGTTGAAGCTCACCGCGCCGCGGATATCGCCGGGATACTGCGCCGCCAGCCCCATCGCCGTGAGGCCTCCCATGGAGTGCCCCAGTACCCAGGGACGGTCAAAGCCCCGCCCGGTGAGCGCAGCCTGAAGCCGCGGAAATTCCTCCAGATTCTGAAAGATCGTCTCCCAGAAGACGTCGTGTGCCGCGATGGCATAGTAGTCGGGCAGCGTACCCCGCGCGCCGTGATGGACAGCGTCCGGAAGAAGGACCGTGTACCCATGCGCCGCGAGGATGAGCGCCCGCGTCGTCTGGAGCGCGCCGCTGCTGCTCCACCCGTGGTAAAAGACGGCGCACCGGGCTTTGTCCTCCCGGAGAGGATGAACGATGCGGACGGGGATCTCCCCGATCTTCGCTTCCTCGATATCAAACTGGATCATGGCGCCGCTCCTCCGGGTACAGTTTGTCCGTCCATTTCCAACGATTGTGGAGCCAGAACCACTCCTCCGGGTATTTCCGGATCCACGCTTCGAGGCGGGCATTGATGCGGTCCGTGATCTGCTGGATGGCCTCTTTTTTGCTCACGCCTTCGTCGGCGGTGATGGGGTCCCCGATGATGATGGTGTAGGTCTCCCGCCCGGTCTGATGGATGAGCGCCGTCATGACCGGCAGCCCACAGGCGACAGAGAAATGGGCCGGACCAGTGGCCGTGAGGGTCCGCTGCCCCAGAAAGGGCGACAGGATGCCCGTCTCGCCCGGGTCCTGATCGCAGAGGAGCCCCACGAAGTATCCCTGACGGAGACGGCGGAGCATATCACGCACGCCGGTCTTATATTCGACGGTCTGGCCGGGAAGCGACCGGTACTCTGTGATAAATCGATCGAACTCCTCATTCTTCTGCTTCATCGCCACCGAAAGGAGAGGATACCCGTAGAGGGCGAGCGCCGCCCCTTCCACCTCCCAGTTGCCGCAGTGCGTCGCCGCCAGGAGGCATCCTTTGCCGCTTTCTTTGAGCGCATCGAGCTTCTCTGCGCCAACGATAGTCACATAGTCGCGGATATTCTCTTTATTGAGAAGAGGAAAACGGAACATCGCCACGCCGAGAGGGCCAAAGCGGAGCGACGACTCTCTGGCGATGCGCCGCGCCTCTTTTTCATCCTTTGCGATCCCCGAGCGAAGGATATTGTCCACCGCCAGTTTTTTCCGCCGCGGCGGCACGCAGAGCCAGAAAAACCGCCCCAGCGCCTTCCCCACACGCTCCGCCCCTTCCGGCGACAGCCCGCAGCAGATGCGGCTCAAACATTTCAAAAGCGCATATGTCCCCTTCATCAGCTTCCTCTTTCTTTCCACGAATCAGCATTCTTATTTTTATTATTATAGACGAAATTTCTGATTCTGAAAATGACTGCACTGCTGTGCGCCTGTCGCATCAAGTATCCGCGCGGATCACATCCCCGTCCTGCCTGCCCGCCGTGAGTACTGTCCCAATGGGCCCGACGGTCCCGGCATTCTTCGCCGTCACCATCGCCTTATGCCCTACCATGATGGACTTCCCCATGCGCGACGCCAGGTTCTCCACGTCAAACGCTTCCTCCGGCGGCCGGTATTCGTACCGGTCCGAGCCGTCCGCGTTACTGTAATGCAGGATGCCCGTGCGGCCCACGATGGGCGCGTCCCTGATAAATCCTTCCGACGTGCGCGCGGCGGTGAGCGCCACCGTATCAAATCTCTGCATGCTGTCCCTCCATTCGGGTATAAAAAAGCACTCTTTCGAGTGCTGTGATTTGTCAAGTCAAGTGCAACATATCTTTTTGTGATAAATCTCGTACGGTTTCTGAGCCCCTGTCCGGCGTAATGGTATATACGGGCTATCCTTGGAAGCATCTGAGCATAACAGCACTTACTGCTCCGACCGTTTTCACGAATGCTCGGGCACAGAGCAGATACCGGCTCATTCTATCGACCAGCGTGACGAGGCAGACCTTGCCGCCTTTTCCTACTACCGTATCAGCTTCCCAATCTCCGATACGCCCTCTTTGATTAGCGATCTCCGGGCGTTCTGACAGGGGATGGATCACCTTGAATTTCCCACGTCTCTCTACATATTGTTTGGTGTGTCTTCGTTTCCCTCTGTGCCTCAGTTTCCGTGCAGCCAGACACGCTGTTCCCGGCTCATCGAAAAGATGGTCATGAATAGCTCGGTAAATGGTCCGGTAGCTGACACAGGGAACGCCCTCCTGTTTCATACGTCCTTCAATCTGTTCTGGGGACCATTTGTGGTTTAGGAATGTATCCTAAATGCAAGGAAAAGCGTTCGATTTGAGGACAGGACTTTAGACGGATGGCATATCATCCGGCGTTGTTCATATTTCTTCTGCGCGATGCTGGCATCATAGACATGAGTACGAGGATTGCGATTTCGCCGGAACTCTCTTGAAATGGTTGATTTACTTCTGCCAAAATGCCAGGCGATGAATGAGATAGAAAATCCATCACGAAAAAGGGCACTTGCGATGGAACGCTCTTTGCTGGTAAGATGACAATGATGGCACATAGGAACCTCCTGTTTACGACAAGACTTAGGACATCTTTATTGTAACAGAACCCTATGGGCCATTTTTCTATGCTCGATAGGGCGTTGCACTTGAATTGTACATTCGCCCTCTATTTGCAGATGAGTCGCCGCCTGCGGTTTCTCAAGTACACTTCACGGAAGCATGTATAAGAGCGCGCTGTTTGCCTTTCTTATCTTCTCCATCATTCTGTATCGCTACGCTAATCTGTCCATGCGGCTTTCTTATCGTCTCAGGAAAAATCAACAGCAAAAAAGGCTGGAACCGTTCCAGCCTTTTTCTCTATCCTGTTTATTTCTGTGCGTCTTTTTCCAGTTTCTTCACCCGGCGGAACAGGTCCGGCAGATGTCCGATCATCGCTTCGAGGCGGCCCCATTCGATGTGAGGACGCATGGGGTAACCCACATAGACACCGGGCTTCGTGATGTTTCCAGTGACGCCGGTCTTGCCGCCCAGCGTGACGTTGTCGCAAATCTGGATGTGTCCCGTGATGCCCGCCTGCCCTGCGAGGATGCAGTGGTTGCCGATCTTCGTGCTGCCGGCGATGCCTACCTGAGCGATGATGAAGCAGTCTTCGCCCACTTCGACGTTGTGGCCGAGATGAACGAGGTTATCGATCTTTGTGCCGCGGTGCACGATGGTATTGTTCATCGCGCCGTTATCGACCGCGCTCCCTGCACCGATTTCTACATCGTCTTCCAGCACGGCGCGGCCGAGCTGACGGATGTGAGTATGGCGGCCTTTCTCATCGGTGGAGAAACCGAAGCCCTGTCCTCCGATGACCGCATGGGCACGGAGCACGACGCGGTCACCAAGGATGCTGTTCTCATGGACCACAGCGCCAGGATTGAGTTCGCAGTTTTTCCCGATCTTCACGTTATGGCCGATGTAACAGTACGGATAGATCACCGTGCCGTCGTCGATCTCCGCGCCGTCTTCGATGACGGCATAGGCCATGATGCATACGTCTTTCCCGATGATGGCTTTGTCGCTCACGACGGCCGTGGGATGGATGCCCGCCGGGAATTTGACTTCCGGGTGGAAGAGATCGATGAGCTGACCAAAGGCGCGGCGGCAATCGTCTACGACGATGAGGTTTTTCGTGTAATGATCCGGCAGTTCATCCACCAGGATGGCGCCGGCCTGCATCTCTTCAATGTGTTCTGCATAGATGCCCCGGGCAAACGTGATATGATTCGGTCCGGCGATCTCCGCGCTGCGCACGTCTTCGATCACGACGCTTCCATCACCGTGCACGACGCCGCCTACCAGTTCCGCCAGTTCTGCTGCTGTCTTTTTCATAAGTCCTCCTCTTTCTTCAATAGCTCTTCCTGAGAAGTACGCACAAAGGGCAGAGTCTTCGAAGCCTCTGCCTGTTATGCGGCCGATCAGCGCTCCTCAGAACGCCTTCGCCCGTTTATTTCTTGTTGTTATCCGCCGCGCTGCTGCCGTCGATACGGGCCAGCACTTCGTCGGTGATGTCCACCGCACCGGCTGGCACGGCCATCTTATGCATCACGATGCCGATATCTTTCTCTTTCGCGATAGCTGCGCTCTGTGATTCCACCAGCGACTGGATCTGCCGCTGCTTGCTCTGGATGAAAATGGCCCGCTCCTGCCGCGCATCCGCTACTTTCTTCTGCATCTCTTCCTGCGAGAGCGTTCCTTCCGCCTGGGCCAGGCGATCCGATATCTCTTTATTCTTCGCGGTGATCTCCTGCTGGATGCCCTTGATCTTTTCCGAACGCACTTCCAGCTGCTGATAATCAACGACGGCTACTCGATCTTCGCTGCCGCATCCGGACAGCAGGGCCGCTGCGGCCAGAAGGCCGACGCAGGCCGCTTTTTTCCATGCAGACCTCAATTGATTTCCTCCCCGTTTATTTGATCTGTACCAATTCATTCACGATATCACTGGTCACATCCTCTGCGTTCACGTTTGCACGATATGACGAGAAAATGATATCCAGATGTTTTTTCTCTCCGACGATCGCGGCGCGGTCACGGATGTCATCCATGATCTTTGCCTTCACATCGGCCATCTCTTTCTGCTTGTCCCGAACGCGCGCTTCCCACTGACTGTTCCATGTGCCAGCGTCCGGGAGCTGCACGTTCATGGCCGCGGCCTGGCTCTTCTGCTGCCTTTCATGGATCTCGCGGGCGACCTGCTCGGCGTATGCATCCAGTTCTGCCTTCGCCGCGGACCGCTCTTCCATGAAGCGTTTCTTTTCCTCTTCTGTCCAGCCCTCCTGCGGTATCTCCGCATAACGGCCGTTCAGCAGGTCTTTGAGTTCTTCTTTGGCCCGGGCTTTTTCTCCCTGGTCGATATTGAGGAACTTCAGCTTTAGATGAAGATTGGCGATCTGGGTGTTGTCCTCACCGCCCCCTCCGGCCATTTCCGGCCGGGCTGCCGCGTTATGCCCTTTCTGGATCTCTCCATAAAGCTGCTGCAGTTTGTCGTTCAGCTCAATCTCTTTGATCTTCACCCGGGCTTTATATTCCTCTTCTGCCGCTTTCGCCGCATTCTGCGACGTCAGCGCCGCCTGGATCTTTCGCTGCGTTTCTGAGAGATGGAAGAGCCTTTTCTGCTCTGTCTGATAGCGGGTGAGCAGATCTTCGTATTCCTTCTGGAGGCGGAAATACTCTCCATAGGAAGGATGCGCCTTCACGAGCGTCTCCAGATCCACCACACCGCAGACGGTCTGCGGCGGCTCGGGCGCAGGTCGGCCGCACCCGCCAAGGCACAGCACCACGGCAGCAAAAACAGCTGCCGCAAATCCGCCGAAACGATCACGCCCTGCCATGGCCAGCTCCTTTATTTCGACTGGGATGCCGTCCCGTTTCCTGCGTCAGCCGGCGCAGCGCTTGCCGCCAGAGACGACGTCACGTCCTTGGTGATGTCCGTGCCGCCATAGATGACCGCATTCTTATCGACCACGAGGGACAGGCCTTTCTTCGAAGCCACCGACTGAACGGCCGCATTGACCTTATCCTGCATTTCCTTTTCGATCGCGACCCGCTTCTCATTGAACTGCTGCTGCATGTCTGCAAAGAGCTTTTCCTTTTCCGCGTCGCTCATGTTTTTGGATTTTTCATCAAAATCTTTCTGCATTTCCTGTGCCGTCGCCTGCATCTTCTGCTGGTAGTCCGAAGAGATCGACGGATTGGCCTGAATGACCTGCTGCTGATCCACTACACCGATATTGGACGATGGAGCCGCACTTGCGGTGTCCCCCATGGACATCAGCGCCATCCCCGCGATGGAGACGATAAATACTCCTGCCAGCGCGAAGGAAAAGATCTTTACATTTTTCTTGTTTCCCAAAGATGCCATCATGATAGAAATCCACTCCTCATTACAAATTGGCAATCAGACGAAGCCATTTCCCGTCTTCGTCATTATATACATATTCCAGCGTCATATAATTGTGGATGCGGTATGACAGGCCATATTCGTTTTCCTTTTCCCGAAGATCCCGTTCATATCGCACAGCCCAGCGGTCGCCAAACGCTTTCCGCCCAAAAATATGACTGCTGTCTTCTACCATATCATATTTATACCCCAGGAGATAGGTCTTGCCAAATCGGTGCGCCCATCCGGCGTACACGTTCCAATCCATGGGCCCCGGATACAGCCGTGCCTCTCCAAAAAGCAGATCGCTCTTTCCCACATAATGGCCGAGAATCCCGTCGATCGCAGTGGTCTTATTTCCATCGCGCCCGGCATCCAGCCATGCTTCTGTGTGGATATACCAATGATCGGTCAGCGCATCCACTTTGAGCTCTGAATCTGCGCCTGCCAGGAATTCGGTCTGCACCTCGATCTCATATCGTTTGATAAAAGGATCGTCCTGCAGTTCCTCTTTCATCCGGGAAGCGATCTCGCCGCTGTGCCTTCTTACAAATGCTACCGGCAATCCTTCCAGCCCACGGAGCAGCGATTCCGTTTTTTCCGCCGCCCGATACATCAGTACGCGGGGGATCGTCGTCTCCCGAAACGTGAGCACGCTGGACCGAACAATCTCTCCCTGCGGCAAAAGATAGATGCGCACTTTTGTATGCTCACCGGATTCCACGTCGAAGCTCGCCTGAAATTCCGGCAGGACCGACGCCAGATAATCCCGTCCGGCCGACTGCGATACGCTCTCTGCCCAGCCGACAGAATCTACGGGAAGTCCCGTCAGCAGAGCAGCCATCCGCTCCTCTGTTCCTGCCAGGTCTTCCTGCACAAGATGCGCCGCTTCCGGCGACAGATTCCCGTATTCGATCTCCGTGTCGACGGACTGTATGATGCGGCCTACAGGCTGGAGCGTCACGGCGATCGTCGTGGACGGGCCGTAGGATACATTCATATCCGAAACGACATATCCCACGACGACGCGGTTCACGATATCTGCCAATACGCGATCATAAGCCGATGGCGACAACTGGAACAATGAATCCTCTTTGCCCACCAGGACCCGACTTCCGATGGATTCGATGCTCGCACGGATGCGCTTTTCCACCGACGGCGGGATTTCTCCCTCCGTCACGGCAACGGACACATGCACGCTCTCTACTTTCGCCGCTTCCGCTTCATTGGCCAGGAGGCCGTAGGAAACGAACAGCGCGCCCGTCAAGAACGCCCGGATCAGAACACGCCGCGCGTTGTTCACGCCGAAGCTCCCTCTGCGATATCCGGTAGACCGCACCATCCCGTCTCCTTATCAGAACTGGGCGCCGAAGCTGAAGTGGAACTTATTCCTGTCACCGTGGCCATAGTCCAGGCGGATCGGACCGATCGGCGTCTGCAGACGGAGCCCTACGCCGTAAGACCAGTTGATGGAGTCATCATCGGTATACCAGGGGATACGACCTGCGTCGATGTCCCAGGCGCTGCCCACGTCCGTAAAGAGGACCGCTTCGACTTTCTGCGCGACCGGAATACGGTATTCGAGCGTCGCCGCATACATCTTTTCGCCCTTGAACTGGTCGTCCTCATAGCCGCGCAGGTTATTGGAGCCGCCGAGATTGAAGAGCTGATTGTACGACGTTTCGCCGGAGATATACCCGGCCATCACACGCAGCGCCAGCACATGGCCGTTGCCAAGGCCTCTATAGAAGCGTCCTTCTGTAGTGAACTTATAGAAATCATAGTCGCCGCCGAGGCCATTGCCGCCATACTGAATGGAAGCCGAAAGCCGACGGCCTTTAGAGGCATTAAAGTAATTATCCCGGTTATCAAAAATATGCTGGAACGTGAAGCTGTTGGTCCGCCCCATGTTATCCATGATAGCGTTATACCATTTTTCCCTGGTAGGAGCATCATTCGGTGCGGCGCCGCCCCAGTCAAATCCATCATGGTCGTCGTAAGATTCCCTTACGGTCTCCAACGTGAAGTAATTCCTCCGGTATTCGCTGCTCACGTGGCCCCAGGTCAGGTTGTACCCTTTCCGTCTCCGGTCATAACTTGCGACCGTATCGCCGTCAGCATTGTAATCGTCGTAATCGTAGCGGCGGTCAAAGATGGAGAAGCCCAGCGAATCGCCGTTGTCATTGATCCATGGGCGGGTATAAGAGATCTGGTAATTCTTCCCTTCCGAAGAGCCGCCGAATTCCCAGTGGAACTGGATCTTGTCACCGGTACCGCGCAGGTTGTTTTCGCCCAGCTCCAGGATCCCCACCATGCCGTCCGATTCCGAATACCCAGCACCGACAGATACGACGCCGGTCTTCTGCTCGACCACGTCGATCTCCGTGATGACCTCATGCTCTTTGGTCCCCGGAAGGAGCTTCATGTTAACATCTTCAAAGAAGCCCAGATTATACAGGCGTTCCATACTGCGGCTGGCCGTAAATTTATTGAACGGCTGCCCCTTCTTATACCGCAGTTCACGGAGGATGACGTAATCTTTCGTCTTGTCATTGCCTTCAATAGTGATATCTTCGATCACGCCTTCTGCGATATCGATCTTCAGCACGCCGTCCGGCGTCACTTCGATGTTCGGCACCGAATAGAGCAGGTACCCCTGCTGCAGGTACAGCTTCTCGATCTCCTGCAGTTTCTGGCCGAGGAGCGTCGTATTGAGCACGCTGTCCTGCGGCACGCCGAGCATCTCCGTCAGTTTTTCACTGGTGAATACGGTGTTCCCCGTAAATTCCACACGGTGGATGACCGGATTGGCTTTGGTGATATAGCTGAGTTTGACCCCTTCCGGCACCGTTTCCACGGAGGGAATGATCTGGGAAAACACGCCGGTACTGCCCAGCGAGGACACATCGGCTCTAACGCCGTCCAAGGTGAGCGCATCACCCGCCTTCGTCTGGATCAGAGGCATCAGCGTCGATTTGACCTCATCCGGCACATTGGCGATATCGATGGCGGATACCGTCTTCCCTTCCAGAGGTTTTATGGCTTCCTCATCCTTTGGAGAAAGATAGAGCGATGCATCTTCAGCCGAGCGACTCACATCCACCGATTCTCCTGCCGGCTGCACCATATCTTCGATCTGCCCGCCCGGCGCCGCGCTCTGTGGCGGCGTCAAGCTGACCATCTGGCTCTGTGTCACTCCTGCAGAATCTGCGGCAGCCATATTCATGCCCCTCGTCAGATTCTGATTGACCTCGGAACCAACCGCCGGCTCCGCATACACGGAAAATCCGGAAAGCGACGCGGCAATGACAGAAGACAGTAAGATCTTCTTACGCTGCGAAATACCCATAAAAACCTCCTTGTAGATGATCTGCGTATAACCAAACCGGGAACCATACGTCCCACAGGGATTTTCTTTCTATTTTATCCATTCACGGCTGACCGCGCAATGCGCGTCCCGCTTCTCCCACGACACTTTGTATCTCTTTTTCTGAAAGCACCGGCGCTGCAGCTGCCACAGGAGCAGCAGATACCGGAGCAGGATCAACAGAGGCGGGAGCAGCCGATACGGCTGTCTCCTGCGCGGCTTCTTTCGCCGCCGAATGATCTGTCACGACCGGCACCGGTATTTCCTGAGCAGGCGGGAGCGACCGGACCGATACGGAAACAGGCGGGACCGGCGGTTTTTCCGGCTTCGCCGGATGGATCGCCGATATTCCGGCAAAAAGCACCGCTGCTGACGCCAGAGCCAGTGCCCTCGTGCCCCAGCGCCGCTTCTTCTCGCCGGATCGGTCCGTCTCCCGAAGCCGCTGCATCTCTGCCTGTGCCATGATCAGATTCCATTCGCCGAACAGCTCCTTATGGCTCGTGTACGACTGCTCCGCCTTCTCCAGCCATCGCCGGATCGACTGGACCCGTTTCAGTTTATCCGCTGTCATACCGGTCCCTCCTTTCTATATAGGATATAATCGGATCTCCGGCAAAAAGAAGAACTGTAAAAATGATGATCTTTCTCCGGATTTCCAGCGTATTCTTTTTAATTCGTCCTTTTTCGCTCCTCTTTACCTTTCCAAAATATTCCTTTCATGGATCAGACGGGACAGCATCCCCCGCAGGCGACGTATTCCTTTCTTTTCCAGACGATACACGTACGCGGGACTGACATCCAGTTCATCCGCGGCCTCCGCTGCTGTCTGTTCCCGCAAAAAGACCTGCCGAATGATATCCTGTTCCCTCCCCGGGAGCCGGCTCACCGCCTTATCGATCTCGGCATGGAGCAGATTTTGATCAGCCGTTTCAAAAGCCAGATCCGGGACTGCCAGAAGGGAAAAGACATCGTCTCCCCCTCCTGTCGCCTCACAGGGAAGCTCCTGATTCGACTGTTTCAGAAAATCAATCATGCGGCCCCGTATCCGATGCACTGCATAGAGGGAAAACGCCACACCCAGAGACGGATCAAAGCGTTCCGCTGCTTCCATCAGACCGACCATGCCTTCCTGGACCAGGTCCAGCGTCACCGTCTCCTGCACGGGATATTTCATAGCCTCCCGGCAGACCAGCAGCTGATAATTCTCGATCAGCCGCTGTCGGGCATCTACGCTTCCCGCCTCTTTATATTGCTTCCATAAGATGCGTTCCTCCTCAGCCGTCAGTTTCCTGAGCGAAGCAAGAGAACGCATGTATTCTTCCAGCATATACCTCTCCTGTACATCTGTATCCCGATTCCCTGAAGCGGCCTCCGCTTTAGAATTGGAACTGGTAATCCGCACCTACATAACTGTCATGGTCGTTATTATACCACGCAGCAAGTCCTATACGCGATTTCAGGTCATACCGAAAACCGTAACTCTGTTCATCATTGTTGACGCCCATGGTCGCAGTGAGCATGAAATCATTGAACAGATATTTTCCGATCTTGATGTAGTAATAATCATCATTCAGCCCGGAATCACTGCTGCTGTAGTAATCAGTAAGAGACGATGTCACTGAGATCAGGTCCAGACCGAAAGTATTGCGGATCAGATCCTGCACGCCGCCGGAGAAGACCATAGACAGTCCTGCATTGAAGAGCGCCCCTGTTGCGCTGTCCTCTTCGGCACTTCCCGGCGCCTGACGCAATGTGAGGAGCGTCACGATCTGCGTATCGTTCAGCGACGGTTCGCTGTGAAGATTGAAGATAAATCCGCCTGGCGGGCCGGAAAGATCCATTCCCACTTTGTAATGCCCAACGGTCGTATTGGCCTTCACGTTGAGCACCGGCAGGAACGAATCGGGCACGCCGCCCCATACGGCAGTCCCTTCCGTGATATTGAACTCATTGGACAGGTACTTGATGGTCCCTTTATCGACGGTCACGCGCCCGGATGTCACCGGCCGTGCCATAAGTCCCATCGCTCGGACATTGCCGCGCACGGTCATATCGTAGAGCAGGCTGTTATACAGACGAACATCGTCTCCCACATTGACGCTCACGTCAAGCAGCAGATCCGGACTTTCTCCACTCGATTCAAAGCTCATGGGAATGTCCACGACAGCCTCTTCCACATTGATGGTCCCTGCCACCTTCGGAAGATTTCGCTCTTCTGTCAGCGTCATATCTGCATCGAGGCGGCCCTTGTAGTACGCCGAATTCAGATTCGGGAGATGCGCATGCGCTTCTCCGGCATAACCGGTGAGCTGCATATGATCCCATCCTGTCCGCACCGCGGCAGAGACCGTGCCGCCGCCCAGTTCTGCCTGGCCGTTCAATTCAGCCTCTTTCCCGGAAAACAGCAGCGTCCCGTCGATGTTCGTGACCGGCTCTGCCAAAGGCTCTGCCGTCAGCTGTCCGTCACGGACGACCGCGCCTCCCTGAATGGTCGGATCATTCCACGGTCCGGAGATCTTCAGATGTCCTTTTACCGGCCCGGAAGCCGACGTCACGGAATCCGCCATGAAGACCAGCGCATTGAGATCTGCGTTATCCAGATCAACGTCTACATCAAAGGGAATATTTCGACCATTATCGATGCGGGTGAGCGCGCTTACGGGAACGACGCCATGAGCGGACGCCTTATAGACGCCCTTCGTCGCCAGCAGCTGATCGATCTGGAACGCGCCTTTTTCCGCATTCCCCATCAGGGACAGTGAATCAAAGGCGATCCCATTGTATTTCGGATCGGTCACTGTGATGGAAATGTCAGCAGAAGGATCCTTCAGCGTTCCTGACAGTGTGATGCCCGCTGTCAGATCACCTCCCAGCGTAAGGTCACTGATTCCAAGAACCTGCGGGATCCATGAAACATCCATATGATTGGCCGCCGCTGTCAGATCGACAGCTCCGCCGTTCTGTATCGTTCCTTTTGCCGCAAGGATCCCGTTCCCCACGGGAAGATAGCATTCCTGAATCGACAGAAGACCATTAACATAGGACAGATTGAACCGCCCATCTCCCATCGGAGTCTCTCCCAAACTGCCGCCGTTCAGATTAATATTGAGCGACACCTCGGGATCGTCCATTGTACCGCGAATGAACATTCCGCCATTCATTGAGCCGCTCACATGGCTCACCGGCAGCTGGAAGAACCGAAGCGCTTCTTCCATGCTCCACCCATAGAAACGGAGCCGCCCGCTCATCGCTCCGGTCTCGGCGTTGACGAGACCGCTCCAGCGGAAACGCCCGTCTCTCTGCCGGAAGAAGCCATCGGTGATACGGAAGACCTGATCTTCATAAGAAACGCCGGCCGTGATCTGCTCGATCTCCGAACCATTGACGGAGATCTGCCTGCTGGACATCTGCCCGTCAAATATAGGCGAAGTGATCGAGCCGGAAATATGACCGCGGAAAGTGACCCGTCCTTTGGCCGGTCCCGTCCGCAGGATCCGTTCGATATCCACATCGATCAGGGCCGCTTCCAGGTCCAGCGCCTTTTCCGACACCGTACCGTTCAGATAGGCCGCGCCGCCGTAAATATAGGCCAGACCGTTCGTGATCGAGAGCTGCCCGTCATCTTTCACTGCATAATCGGCAGAAAGGCTCTGATACAGCTCTCCGGCCGCCGAACCATCCCAGGCCATGAAGCGTCCTGAGATCTCCGGCGCATCCATCGTGCCGCGGATCGTCGTTTCATTTTGGAACCAGCCCGTCAGCGGCGCATCGATCCCGGCCAGTTTCAGCACATTTTCGATGCGCGTATGCTCGCTCTTCTCCTCTATTTCCAGCGGATGCGGAGCGGAGAGGCCGATGCGCCCTGTGAGCGTATGCCGACCGGTCTGCGTCTCCATTTCGGCGCGTCGGATCGTCACCCATTCTCCGTCGGAGGTCAGCTCCCCGGCCAGCCGCCGGAACGACGCTTCCTGATAATGCCCATCTGTCACAGAGAATGACAGATCAAAGGCCGGATGCTCCAGCGTTCCGGAAATATGTCCGCTGGCAGACGTCATTCCGCCAAAATCCTCACCGGCCAGTGCCGCAAAGGGAGCGGCCTCGATATGTCCAGCCTGGACAGTCAGGTCCATCTGCTCCGGCGCATACCGCCCGCGCAGAGAGAAAGCGCCGCCGCCCACGGTCCCGTTCAGATAATTGATCTGCCAGTTCTCTCCGTTGCCTTCCAGTTCGCCAGCGACCGAATCTGCATGCACGCCTTCACCGGAAAGGCCGTTTCCATAAAATCTGACAGAATATACATCGCCATTGCCCTGAAAATCTGCGGACAGCGATTCCGCCTCGTAGCCGTTCCAGGAAAGCCCGATCCCCGTTGCCGCGCCGTCTATCGCTGAAAAGACGGGAGCACCGCCGTTCCACTGCCCTGACGCGGTCAGAGACCCGGTCACGATGCCGGCCGCGCCGGTCTCCGGTGCCAATGGTGTAAGGTCAAAGTGGTCCGCCGCCGCGCGGATCTGAAAATCCCCCGTGCGTACATTATAAGAACCGGCTCCCTGCAGATGTCCGTCCGCCGTTTCCACATCCAGCGAGGAAAGATACAGCTGTCCATCCTGCAGAGACGCCTGCACGTTCCCCGATCTCACTTCCACCCCGCGGATCCGTCCGTCTGTCAGAGACAATTCGCCATCTCCAGAAAGTGCCGTCATGTCAGAGATCGGTCCGGACAGATGGATGCTGCCGGACAGTCTGCCCTCCATCTCCCTGCCGGGGAAGAGCTGGGCCAGGTCCGCATCCTCCATCTTGAGATATCCCTTAAGCTTCGGCGACGCCGCCCAGGAAATGTCCATATCGCCTGCGACGCGCTGCCCGTTGAGACAAAACGAAGCATCTTGCAGATGTGCATTCCCGTCAACGACAGAAAACTGCGTGTTCCCTTCTGTCACCTCATACGAATCGACAGACAGGGCCGCTCCCTCAAGTTTCCCGTCTATGGTATAGGTCAGGGCATCCCCCTGCTGCTGAAGTTCCGCTTTCGTGACCTGCACTGTGCCCGTCTTCATCGCGACGGACGGCGCGGCGGCGGGAAGATACTTCAGGAAAGGCTGCAGCTTCTGCAGCGCCACCGCGTCTGTCGAGGCATCTACCGAAAAATGGGTTTCATCCGTGTAAGAAAGGCGGGCATCAAAATGAGCCTCAGAAAATTCACCGCTCAACGCGGCGCTGATGCTTCCCTCATTCATCCAGGAGAACTGGCCTTCCATATGTTCAATCTGACAGAGCCCTGCCGCCTGCAGAGAAATCCCGGCTGTTCCGTCTTTCATAAGGACCCGCCCGCGGAAAACGCTGGGAGAAGTGTCCTGCTGCGGCTTCAAAAGCGACTGTACGTTCCAGGTACCGTCTGGATTTTCCGCTGCATGGATCTCAGGACGATCTAATACGACGTCCTGGATCATAGCGGACACGCCGTCGCCATTTTTCCATGCAGAAAACGCGCCGGCCAGCGTCCAGCTCACCTTCAGCGCGGGCGACCTGAACACGACTCGCCCCTCTGCATCCCTGAGTTCAAGATCTTTGAATTCAAGGTCATACAAAGGGTCGAGGTCTACTGTGCTCCATGCGAGCGTCCCGTTGATCCGTTCCGCTCCGACCTCTTCCAGCAGCGGCTCCAGCTTCCCAACGGCCACCGGCCGGATCAGAAAGTACGACGCGGCAAAGAGGAGGCACAGGAAAATCACTGCGGCGCGGATCCATTTCCCCGTTTTCTTCATGTGTGTCCTTTGAATGAGATTTCAAACGTGTCTAGTCAGTCATTCCAGAAATAAGTTTTGCTTTTCCTATGAAAATGATTGCTTATTTACAGTGTAATCTGTCTTACCTCATCTGTCCATGAAAAATACCTTGAACTTTCCATGGAGTAAGCTGTTTTGGATACAGAAAAGCCGATCCAATCCATCGAAGGACTGGATCAGCACGTTTTATTTCCCTGTTTATTTTTTCGTCTCAGGACGAATGACCGCCGGGATTCCCAACGCTTTTTCCAGCGTCGCAAGGCCTACATTGTAATCATACATGGCGGTGATATAGTTCGTCCGCGCCGAATTCAGATTATACTGCGCGTCAAGCACATCCAGATTGATGCCTACGCCGGATTTGTAGCGCACCGTTGCGATCTTATAAGCTTCTTCCGCTTCGGCGACCGCCGCTTCCGTCGCGCGGATCTTTTCCTTTGCCGAGAGGATGTTCAGATAATCCTGGCGGACTTCGAGGGCCACGCTCTCCCGCACCTGTTGAAGAGACTCTTCTGCCGACCGCATGGCCGCCTTGGCCGATTTGATCTGCGCGTCCGTCGCGCCGCCGTCCCAGAGCGACCAGCTCAGGCCGCCGCTGATGGTCCAACCTTCATGATCAAACCCGGGGAAATCATCGTCGTCCCAGTTATATCCGCCGCCCACCTGCACCGTGGGGAGATAGCCGGATTTAGCCACTTTGACCTGCTCTTTCGCCGCACGATATGCATACTCTGCCTGCAGGATCTCCCACCGGTTCTTATCGGCGATGGCAAGAGCCTGATCCATCGTGATAGTAAATTCCGGTTCCGGGAAATTGGTATCCGTCGGCACCAGCTTCGTCGACATGGGCAGGCGCATGATGTTGTTCAGATTGGCTTCCGCCACATTTTTCGTGTTCTGCGCAGTAATGTATTCCTGCTTAGCATTCGCCAGCGACACGTTGGACGAGAGCACGTCCAGTTTAGCTACGATGCCTGCATTGTACTGCTGCTGTACGTTGGTGAGATGGCTGCTGAGGTTCTCTACCGATTCGCGGCTCACGTCTTCCAGATTGATCGCTTCCAGATACTGGTAATAGGCGCTGGTCGCGTTCAGCTTGGTATCCGCTTCCGAGAGGTAGACCGCTTCTTCCGCTGCTTCTCTCTGATACCGCGCCGCATTAATCAGCCCTTCGACGCGTCCGCCCGTCCAGAGCGGCCACGTCACGTTCAGGCCATTGTTATAGGAATTTTGGATAGAGACCACCGTTCTTCCTGTAGCTGCGCTCGTCCCTTCGCTGCGGTTGCGGGATGCACTAAAAGAATAGTCAAGGCTCGGGTTCTTCCCTGCTGCCGCTTCGCTCACGGCCGCTTCCGCCTCGGTCAGGGCATATTCAGAGATCCGGATGTCACGGTTGTTCTGGATGGCCGTGGAAACGGCGCCTTTGAGATCGATCTGGATGGTCTCCGCCTCCGGCGTCTCCGGTGCCGCCGGCAGCTTCTCTGCAAGCAGCATATTGTCAAAATTGACCTGCTTCGTCGGATGTTCCAGCGCTTTCTGCACCGTCTCGGCCGCCTTCCCCGGTTCAGTGATCTCTACGTCGGCCGCTCCGGCGGGAAAAGACGCTGTCAATGCCAGCGCGGCCATGACAGAGGCCCCAAGCAGTTTATATTCTTTCTTCTTCATCTTGTTCCATCCCTTCTGCAATCATGCACCGGATCTCAATACATATAGCTCACGCCGATATAATTGCCGCCGCCGCGCCGCTTTTCCGGCTGGATCGTCTGCAGCGTCGCAAAAATATCAGGAAATATCTCATACCCGCCCTTGATACGGACCGTCAGATCATTCGGATCATAGACGTCAGCGCCGATGCGCCATCGATCGGCGTCATACTCCGCACCGGCTCCCACTTCGCCGCGGACCATGCCGCCGTAGAAGTTCCACCGATCCTCGCGGACTCCGTATTGAGCATTGAGGAGCGAGTCGTCTCCCAGCGCTTCCACGCCGAGACGGATGAATTTTTTATCCCCGAATTTGAACGAGAAATTCGGGGAAAACTCTTCCTCTGAGGTATTATATAACAATTCTCCTTCGCCAGACAAACGGAAGCCGCTCATAAGACCGTCCAGTTTTCCCGACAGATCGCGAGCTTTGAAAGACAGCGCCTTCGCGTTTTCCGAAGTTGCCGCCATGTTGTCAAGAATGACCCGCGCCTGAGCGCCAGCCTGCCCGTCCTGATTGAAATCCGTCAGGATCCCGTTCATCTGCTGTGTCATATTTTCCACATCCCCAGCGATCTGGATGCCCTGTGCCGTGAGGATGGCCAGATTCTGTGTAAGCGCATTGATATTGGACAAGGTATTCTTCATGTTTTCCTGAGACGCACGGTCCGACATGACGGAATTGAGCCCGTCCAGAAGCTGCTGCGCCGAATCAGCCAGCTTATCCATTTTATTCATGGCAGAATCGAATCCCGGTGCCGCTTCACCATGGACCGACATCCCTTCTTCCAGTATCCCGTTTTCCAGACGGCCACCGGCGGCGCGCACATACATGCCGCCCATGACGCCGCTCGTCTGAATGGAGAAAGACGCGTCTTTCGGCACTTCGCTTCCTTCATAGAAACGAAGAGTCAGCACAGCTTCGCCTTTTTGGACAGCGATATCATCGACCCGACCCACTTCAACGCCCGCATACCGGATGGGATTGCCCGGTTCGATGCCTTCTGCCTCTTGAAAATAACCGGTCACATGAAAACCGTCTTTCCCAAAAAGGACCAGGTGCGACAGATGCATGATGATCCCTGCAAAGATCAGCAGCCCCGCCAGGGCAAACGCACCGACCTTAGCTTCCGTAGACCATTTCATCCCTGTTCACCTTCTTCCTTTGGATATTCCCAGCCGTTGATGAATTGCTGGACCCGGCCGTCCCGGGATCGGTAGAGCGCATCGGGCGTACCGATCGCCAGAAAAGAACCTTCATACAAAAAAGCCATGCGGTCTGCGATTTCGCCGGCAGACTTCATATCATGCGTCACGACGACGCTCGTAGCGTGCATCTCCTGCTGCGTATGCCGGATAAGATGACTGATCGCTGTGGAGCGGATCGGATCCAGCCCCGCCGTAGGCTCGTCATACAGAATGATCTCCGGGTCCAGCGCGATAGCCCGCGCCAAGCTCACCCGCTTCTTCATCCCGCCGGACAGGCTTGCCGGCATCAAGTCTTCCACATCATCCAGCCCCACCATGTGCAGCTTGTTCTGCACGATGGCCTCAATCTCTGCTTCCGGCAGCTTTTCATGCTGGCGAAGGCCGAACGCCACATTTTCACGGATGCTCATAGAATCGAACAGCGCGGAATACTGGAAGACCATCCCCATATGCCGCCGCACTTCGTTCCACGCATCTTCGTCCAGATGCGTCACATCCTGTCCATTGACGAAGATCTCTCCGGAATCCGGTTTCAGCAGTCCGATGATGAGCTTCAGGATAGTGGACTTCCCAGAACCGGAGGCACCGAGGATGACCATCGTTTCACCGTCATTGATCGTCAGGTTGACATCTTTCAGGATCTGCCGATCTCCAAAAGATTTACACACATGCATCAGTTCGATCATAAGCGACCTCAGAACAATATGGCCGACAGCAGGTAATTCGCAGCAAAGAGCATGACGATAGAATAGACGACCGACTGCGTCGTCGCCCGGCCTACGCCTTCGGCACCGGCGGTACAGGTCATCCCCCTATCACACCCGACGAGCGCGACGATCATGCCGAAGATCACCGATTTCACCATGCCCATGTAAATGTCTGCCGGCCCGCAGAACACATCAATGGAATGGAGGAACGTATAGGCGGATACATTCTCCGTCAGGGCAGCGACCACCATCCCGCCGGCGATCCCGATGGTCACGCCGAATACGTTCAGGATGGGCAGCATGGTCATACATGCGACAAAACGGGGCACCACCAGGTAGGCCACCGGGTTGACCGCCATGCAGCGCAGTGCATCGATCTGCTCTGTCACCCGCATGGTACCGATCTCCGCCGTGATGGCCGCGCCTACGCGCCCCGCCAGGACCACGCCGCACAGCACAGGTCCCAATTCGCGCCCCATACCGATGGCCACGATACCGCCGATGGAAAATTCCGCTCCGTATTTGATGAGCTCCCCTGCGATCTGGAACGAAAGGACCATCCCTGTAAACAGCAGCGTCAGACCCACGATGGGAAACGATTTCACGCCCAGTTCCAGACACTGCTTAGCCGTTTCATGGCCCTGGATCTTGTGAAACTGACGGATCGTCGCGACAAAGAGGAGCAGCACCGCGCCGAGCTGATGAAAGATCCCGATGGCTGACTGTCCCAGCGCTTCCAAAAATGCGGTCACAGGCTGCCCCTCCTTTCTGAGCAATCATGATTATTATTATAATACATCAAAGGTAAGTGAATTTCAAACCGGCCGATCCGCGTAAATCAGAAAAATTTTACCGACGCTGCGGCCCTTCTCTGCCTGTCGAAAATGACAAAAGAGCGAATGACTGCTCCGCTCTTTGTCCCTCTTTATATCTCCGCATTTCCTGCGGGCTTCGTATTCTCTGCGCTTTTATCCGTGTTCTGCATCGCTTCTTTTTCTTTGTTTTTCATTTCCAACCGCATTTTGTTCTGATCTTCCCGGTTCGCTTTCATCTTCTGCAGCGCCCGGTCCCGATCTGCCGGAGCCATGACCTGAAACGTGAATTGCCCATCCCCATAGATGACGTAACCCGTTTCCACGCGGCTCACGGCGGCCTCTCTTTCTTTAGTCGTTTCCTCCTCGGAATCCTTGCCCTTCAGATAGTCCGGCTTTTCCGGATTTTTCCTGTTCTGGATCTTCACATCGCTGGATTTTTCCTCGTCCTTTGCGATCATACTGACCTCCGGATCGAGGATCTCCACCACTACCTGATTGTTCTGATCTTCCTTCATGAGCTTATCCTGCAGATCTTTCAGGTCTTTGTACGTGCGAAGCCGCTCCAAGATCTCATCGGTCAGGTTGTATTTCTGCTGCTGGATCAGATACGGCAGCGGCACGACACCGCCGCCGCGCACTTCAAGGATCATTTCTCCCAAAGGCTGGTCTTTCGGTACGGTGAACGTAAGGTCTTTATAGAAGACTTTCCCGCGGTACGGCTCCAGCCGCACACGAATGAAAATGGGATCACCGGGGCTCACGATCATCGGTGTAGCCGTGGCATCGAGAAGCTGTGCCGTCCGCCGTTCCTTCGTCACATGCATATCCACCTGGATGCTGCGGAGCGGGTAATCTTCGAACCGATTCTGCGCCAGGAGCCGCACCACATTGTAGAGCTCATCGACGCTGCGCTCTGCGATATCCGATGCTGACCAGTACAGATTCTTACGGGAAAACGTCTGCTGCTTCGGATCTTCTGGATACAGCGTGTAATCGATCTCCACACTTCCCTCACCGCGCCGGTCCATGACCCGGCTCACCGCATTGTAGACCGATGTAGCCGATAAGGTCGGCAGAAGCGATTCATCGCGGATCATGCGCACATCAAGATCATTCTCTACTTTTCGATCCGTATCTGTCACGGAAGCATGAAGCGCCGTGAACGCCGGAACTGTTCCGCTCCGTCCGCTGATGCCGGCACCACGGTCCTGATCAACCGTACCGATCTCCGCGCCGACCGTCCCCAGTTTGAATGGCAGGTTCTGACTGGGCACGACAGCCAGAATATAAGAATTGTGCATGAAGTACCCGCTGCTGCCGCGGCTCATGAAGGGGTGACCAAAAGCCACCATCCGGTCGCCGTCCACATAGGTGACGGTCCCGACCGCGCCGAGCTTCAGGTCTCCGCTCACGAGAGACGCTGCCACCGCCCCGCCGGCTTCCAGCGGATAAGCGAAGTCATCACTTCCGGCATCCGCCGCTGCATAGGGTGTCATGTGGAAGTCTTCCATCTTTTTCGACAGGTAATCCATCGCCTCCGGCGTATATCCGGACGCCATGAGAGGCGTCTCGATAGGGACCAGATCATTGGAAGGCGCAGGAAGGAAGGAGGAATCCCTCTGGTCCTCCATTGTCCAGAGGCTCAGCATATCCGAGATGGGCGTCACCATCCCGATCCGTCCGCCGGACTGCGGGAATCCATAAGCCACTGCTCCCAGAAGCTTCCCACCGATATAGACGGGACTGCCGCTCATGCCCTGCGCGATGCCGTTCGTCTCATCAATCACGGGGCCGGAGACGCGGACCAGCACCAGATCGCCGCCGGTCGCGCCGCGGTCTTTCATGACGCCGAGCACCTCCACATCAAATGTGGAGATCTCCCGGCCATGCACGACGGTCTTCGCATACCCGCGCATCCCTTCCTGCACCTCAGAAATAGGAAGAAAAGCGGGCTCCTCCGCCAGGCCGCACACACCGGCCAGCCCTGTCATCATCAGACCGAGCACCGCTGCCAATACTTTTCTGCTGTTTTTCGTTTTATATCTCATCTGTTACTCCTGCGGCAGGATCAGCTGCGGCTCTCCAACAGGGCGATCACATCGCCGCGCCGCACGTCCTGCCCCTTTTCTGCCCTGACTTCCCGGACCATCCCATCCGCAGAGGCTTTGGCTGCCGGCACAGGTCCCGCCAGCGTGTCCACTTCAGCCAGCACATCACCTTCCGCCACGGAAGCACCGGCGGTCACAACGGACTGCACAGTTCCGCTGATCACCGCTCTCTGTTCTACCAGTTCTCTCGCTTCCGCCGTGCCGCCGGCCAGCATTAGAGCCGCCAGCAGCGCCGCTGCGATCTGTTTCCGTTTCATATCCGTTCCTCCGTTTTCTGCGCTGCGCCTCCTGCAGCGCACAGGTCATCACTGTTATGATTGTATTCTACCATTAAAGAAATGAATTGAAAATCGCATGCCGAGCACAGAAAAACGGCAGCTCCTGCGCCGCCGCTTTGCCTTTGTATTCAGTGGAGATCCTGCAGAGAATCCCGCATATAGTCCATATAATCCAGCGCCGCTCCTGCGCCGATCGCATTGACGTACATGGGCTGTTCCACCATGTATGATGGAATGCCCGTCACCCTGGTGACCATGGCATCAAGCCCAAGGAGCTGCGCACAGCCGCCGCTCAGCATGATGCCGTGATCCCGGATATCCGCCAGGAGAGCCGGCGGCGTCTTCTGCAGTACGCCGAGGATCTTTTTGCAGATGACCTGCATCACCGGACGGAGCGCGTTGGCCACATCCTCGCCGGTCACACCGATGCGTACGGGAAGACCGGTCTCCAGCGATTTCCCCGCCGCTTCTCCCGCCTGGAGCACTCCGGACACATCCCAGAGGATGCCGAGCTGCTTTTTGAGCGATTCCGCTGCCTGCCGTCCCAGCTGGATCTTATATTTTTCCCGCACCCGCGTCATGATCGCCTGATCCATCGCAAGGCCCGCCTCATGCGTTGCGTCCGCTACTACGAGACCGTGCCGCGACACCACCGAGACGTTGGCCGATCCGCCGCCGATGTCCACCACCATCGCACCTTCCATCCTGTCCGTATTGACACCCATGCCGAGCAGCGCCGCGATGGGCTGGTCGATCAGGACAGCTTTCCGCACACCCAGCGTTACGGCCGCTTCGAGGATCGCTCTCCGCTGCACCCCGGTGACTCCTGCGGGGACGCAGACGATGAGCCGCGGATGGAAGAACAGACTTTTCAAATACGAGTGATTGATGATGGAATTCAGCAGATACGCCGTCGCGCTGTAATCGACGATGGCGCTGTCCCGCAGCGGATGCACGATGCGGATGCTGCGGGACGTGCGCCCTTCCATTTCCTCTGCCCTCGTGCCGTAGGCAAACATCTCGCCGTTCTTTTCCCGGACGGCCACGGCAGACGCTTCCGGATAGATGAGCTGCTTCTTTTTGACGTAGACCACGACACTGGACGTACCGAGATCGATGCCGATGTCCTCTGTCCCAAAAGAGCCGAGCCAGTCAAGGAAGCTGAATCCGGGCCGCCGAGCCTCTTCCCGCCGTCCCATTGGTTTCTCAGTTCGTGCCGACACGGGAAATACGCGCTCCCAGGCCCTGCAGTTTTTCTACCAGATGGTCGTAGCCCCGGTCGATATGATGAAGATCTCCCACCTCCGTCGTACCGTGTGCGGCCAGACCTGCCAGTGTCAGCGCCGCACCGGCGCGCAGATCCGTCGCCCGTACGAAGGCACCCT
The DNA here is from genome assembly GCA_949286115.1 of uncultured Veillonellaceae bacterium. Lineage (GTDB taxonomy): Bacteria > Bacillota > Negativicutes > Veillonellales > Dialisteraceae > UBA1822. Next base: position 44,302 of record CASEBK010000003.1, read on the forward strand.
GCAGGAACGGCACACCGGTCACGATGGCTTTCCTCCCTTCAATCTGGATGGAAGCTCCCATGCGCTGGAGCTCTCCCGCATGCATGAAGCGATTTTCAAAGACCGTCTCAGTGATGGTGCTGACCCCGCTTCCGATGGTCATGAGCGCCATGAACTGTGCCTGCAAGTCCGTGGGGAAACCCGGATAGGGCAGCGTCTTGATGTCCGTAGAGCGGATATGCCCGTCGCTGATGACGCGCACCCGGTCGATGTCTTCCTTCACGACTTTGACGCCAGCTTCCGTCAGTTTAGCAAGGAGAGGCTTCAAATGTTCGGAAAGAACATTTTCCACCACCACATCGCCCCCTGCCATCGCTGCAGCGATCATGAACGTCCCTGCTTCGATGCGGTCGGGAATGGCTGTGTGAGACACCCCTTCCAGGCGCTTCACCCCTTCGATGCGGATGACGTTCGTGCCAGCGCCCTTGATATTCGCCCCCATGCTGGAGAGGAACGTCACCAGATCGACGATCTCCGGCTCCTCCGCCGCATTCTCGATGACCGTGCGGCCTTCCGCAAGAGATGCCGCCATGAGGACATTTTCCGTCGCGCCAACGCTTGGGAAATCAAGGTAGATCTCCGCCCCTTTGAGCCCCTGCGGCGCGCTAGCTTCTACGTATCCATTGTGGATCTGGATCTCTGCGCCCATCGCCTCAAACGCCTTGAGATGCAGGTCGATGGGACGGCTTCCGATCATACAGCCGCCGGGCAGCGCGATCTTCGCGTGTCCTTTCTTCGCCAGAAGAGGCCCCATGACGAGGAACGACGCCCGCATGCGGCTCATCAATTCATAGGAAGCTTCCGTCCGATCGATATGCGCCGCGTCGAACGTCATCTCCCGGCCGTTCCGGTGAATGACGACGCCGAGCGATTCCAGCACACTGCAGATTGTCCGCACATCATCCAGCTCCGGCGCGTCCACCACCGTTGCCGGTGTCTCGGGAAGCAGCGCCGCCACGATGATGGGAAGCACCGCATTTTTTGCGCTGGAAATACGGACGGACCCGTGCAGAGGAGTCCCTCCTTCAATGACCAGTTTTTCCAATTTCATCCACTCCAGTACCTGTAAAACGAGAGTTCACGATCTATATGCATGGAAAGGAGCGGCGCCAAAGGCAGCCTCTCCCGCTAAATTCCCCATTATCATAACACAAAACCGCCGGTTCAGCCACGCCGCGTCAGTCGAGGCGGCTCGTTATCTCCTTCACGCTGGACGTATCGCCCAGGATGACCAGCATGTCTCCCGCCTGCATGACCATGTCCGGCCTCGGATTGATGAAATTCTCCTTCTGCCGGCGAATCGCCACGACGGTGATATGATATTTCCTGCGCACATCAAGGTCGATGAGCGTTTTGCCGATCCAGTCCTCCGGGATATGAATGGTGACGACGGTGATATTGTTGTTCATCTCGATGTAATCAACAATGCCCGGCGACGTCAGATTATGCGCCACACGGATCCCCATTTCCTTTTCCGAATAGATGATCTTATCCGCACCGATCTTCTGAAGCATCTTGCCGTGCAGTTCATCCAGCGCCTTCACCACGATCCGCTTCACGCCCATATCCTTCAAAAGGAGCGTCGTCAGAAGGCTCGCCGACAGATCACCGATGGCAACGACCGCCACGTCCGCATTGCCCGCGCCGATGGCGTTCAGATTTTTCTCGTCAGAAGCATCGGCGCAGACCACATAGCCCAGCTGATCGGAGAGGTCCTGCACCACATCCTCATCTTTATCCATGGCCATCACATCATAGCCCATCTGGTCCAGCGTGACAGCCACGCTCTCGCCGAAGCGGCCCAGCCCGGCCACAAAAAACTGCAACTTCTGTTCCATACTGCGCTCCTTACCCTATGACCACATTTTCCGTGGGATACCGCACCTGTCCCTGATGCCGCTCCGCAAAGGCGAGCACCAGCGTCATGACGCCGATACGGCCGATGAACATCGCAAAGATGAGGATCACCTTGCAGATGTCGTTCCATTTATCCGTGAGTCCCACGCTGAAGCCTACCGTGCTGAATGCTGACACGCCTTCAAAGAGCACCTCTTCCAGACGGAATCCCTGCGTGTCGAAGAGCAGGAGCAGGAAGACTGTGAAGAACGTCAGCGCAAAGGACAGCGTAAAAATATGAAACGCTTTCGAAATGGACCGCTCGTCGATCCTCTTATGAAAGATCACCACATCCTGTTTGCCGCGGATCCACGACAGCACGGAAAGGAACATGACGAGCACCGTGGTAGTCCGCACCCCGCCCCCGGTCGAGACCGGAGCCGACCCCGTGAACATCAGGAACATGACGATGAGCTGCGTGCTGATGCTCACATCGACGATATCAAAGGTGGTGAATCCCGCCAGGCGTGAAGAGATCGACATGAAAAGAGAATTCAGTATCTCCATGAAGATATTCATATCCCCCATGGTAAGAGGATTGTTCCGGTCCATGATAAAGAAGACCACGGCGCCGAACAGCGTGAAAAAGGCTTCCGCCGTGAGCACCATCTTGCTGTTCAGGGACAGATGTTTCCAGGACCGCTTCCGCGCCACATCATCGATGACCACGAATCCGATGCCGCCAAGGAGCATGGTGACGATCACCACCGCGCAGACGAAGGGGTCTCTCGCAAAGGGAGAAAAGTCACCGCCGAAGAGGTCCAGCCCGCAGTTGCAGAACGCGGACACCGCATGCCAGTATCCATAATAGATGCCGATCGGCCCCATCTCCTGAAAGAAATGGAATGCCAAGAGCGTGCCGGAAATAAGTTCCACCAGAAGCGTCATAAGGATGATCTTCCGCACGAGGAGCACCATTCCCGACGGTGTCTGCAGATTGAAGGAGTCTCGGATGAGCAGCCGTTCCTGAAGACGGATCCGCCGTCCCGTAGAGATCCCCATGATGGCCATGATGGTCATGATGCCAAGACCGCCCACCTGGATCATGAAGAGCATGAGGAGCTGCCCGAACAGCGTCAGATCCTCCCGTAGGTTGATGAGGCTCATGCCTGTCACGCTCACCGCGCTGACCGATGTGAACAGCGCGTCGATGAAACTGATCTCCCTCGTTCCCGTCTGCGCCGCCGGCAGCATGAGCAGAAGCGCCCCTACCACCATGAATATGGCAAACCCTGCCAGGATCAGGACGCCCCGATGAAAATGACCGAGAACCGAAAGCAATGCCTGTATCATAAACGCCCCTTTGTGTTTCGGCGGACACAGCCGCCGCTTCAAGCGATTCTCTGCTTATTATATGCGTGCCGCTCTGCTTTTGCCAAATACACGACGAGCCGGGGCCCATCAGGCCGTCCGGCTCGCATTTCAATGTTTCGTTTCCTGTTCCTCCAGCATGCGGTAGAGGATATCTACGATCTTTCCGCTGCTGTTCTCGATGACCGGTCCGCACCGGTCCGCCATCTTCTGCCGCTTCTCCGGGTGAAGCAGGATATCCCGCACCGTATCGGCGAGCTGCCCCCGCTTCACCCACACGGCGCACCCCTTCTCCTGCAGGTGCGCCGCATTCGCCCGTTCCTGCCCGGGCAGCGCATTCACCAGCACCATAGGCAGATCCATCGTGAAAGCCTCCGTGCAGGTAAGCGCTCCGGGCTTCGTCACGAGAAGATCGCTCCGGCCCATGAGCTGCGCCACTTTGTTGGTATAGCTGTGGAGCTCCACCGGATGGAGCAGCCGCGCCCGGAGCAGCGCCACTTCTTCATAGGCAGAAATGTTCTGTCCGGTGATGACGATGAACCGTCGTATCTCCTTCACCTTATCCAGCCGCTTCAGCGTATCGGTGATGTACCCCAGTCCCAGACCGCCGCCCATAATGAGCACCGTTCCCTCTTCGCGGACCGGCGACCGCTTTCTCTCTTCATAAAACGCACGCCGCACGGGAATGCCCGTCGTGTGGATGATGCTCCGCGGCACGCCGTGCGCCGCCAGTTTATCCGCCAGCTCCTGCGTGGGCACACAATACCCGTCCAGGTGCTTGTAGATCCAGAGTTGGTGGATATCAAAGTCGGTGATGACGCCTAAGAGCGGAATGGAGAGCGCGCCTTCCTTCTTCAGCAGATTGGCCGCGCAGGCCGGAAACGGATGCGTAAAGATCAGCGCATCCGGCTTAAGCGCCGCGATGAGCCGCTTCATCCGGCGGCGAAAGCTCCAGGAAAGGAGGCTCTGCACGCCGTTCCCCAGGTAGCGGTTCTGCGAATTGCTGTACAGGCGATTATAAATGATGGGGAAAACGTCCAGCATCTTGAGATAGCTCCGTTTGATGAGCTGATCCAAAGAAAAGGAATCGCCGGACAGAAAATCGAGTACCCGCGCGCTGTCTCCCGGATGCTTCATCCGGATCGCTTCAGCCACCGCCCGGGCCGCCTGAGAATGGCCGCTCCCGATTGATGCGGACAGAATAAAAAATTTTTTGTGCGGTTTCATAAGAGATCCTTTGCTGTCACCTGCCTGCGTCCATAGCGTCCAGGCCGTTTCATGCTTTCTAATTATACCATATGTAAGGACCGGCCCCGCACGAAAAAACTTTCTATAAAGTAGAAAAAGGACACAGCCACGCTGTGCCCCTTACTGTCTCGTATTACTGATTGACTCTGTCTTTCAGCTGTTTGCTCACTTTGAAAGCCGGAGTTTTAGAAGCCGGAATCTGAATCACATTGCCGCTGGAAGGATTGTGACCTTCTCTTGCCTTGCGCTGACGCACTTCAAACGTGCCGAAGCCGATGATCTGCACCTTTTCGCCTTTTTCCAGCGCAGCGCTGATGACATCGATCACTGCTTTGACGGTCTTTTCCGCATCTTTCTTGGTAACTTCCGCTTCCTGCGCTACAGCTGTAATCAATTCCGTTTTGTTCATTCTAAAACATCCTCCTTCATTATTTTCAGGATCTCCTGATCTGTTCTATATCTCCCTGCAGCCCCCTTAAAGAAGCCCCTTCTTTTCCAGCCGGTCTTCCAGCTTTGAGAGGTCTTCCGGGCCTGCCTCCATAACGGTTCGGCCTTCCTTCCGAAGGGATTCCTCCCATTCGCCGAACTGTTCTGAAAAAAGACTGTTGAACCGGTGCAAAGCCAATTCCGGTTCCATGCCGAAGGCACGCATCAGATCGACCATTTCAAAAAGCGCTTTCCCAAAACAGCGCTCCAGCTCATCCGGCGCGCTGCCTGTCTCTGCCATGTCCATGGCCTTCCTCCAGGAGGACTCAAAGCGGCCTCTGCGGTCTTCTGCTCCTGCAGCCTTTTCCCTGCATATAGAACTCACTTTCTTCTGCATTATACACGCAAAGAGTAGACTTGGCAAGCTGACGGAAAGCCCCTCCAGCAGGCGCCTGCGGCGTTTTTCTCTCATCTTTCGTATCTCCCACGAGCCCAGAAGTTCTGCCGTTTCTTCCGCTGTCATCGTGCTGAACACATAGGGATGGCGCTCAATCATCTTGTCCGCGATGCCATCTGCCACATCGTCCAGCGTGAACTCTCCCCGCTCCTCAGCGAGCCGCGCATGAAAAACGACCTGATAGAGAACGTCTCCCAGCTCTTCTTTCAGATTTTCCCTGTCCCCGCGGTCTATGGCGTCCACCACTTCATACGCTTCCTGCAGGAGATACGTGCGGAGCGTCTCATGCGTCTGCGCTCGGTCCCACGGGCAGCCGTCCGGCGCGCGGAGCGCCTCCATGACGCGGCGCAGCCGCTGCAGAGACGCTGCACTTGCCGATGCAGCAAGGCATTCTTCCGGGCAGATCACGAGCATGACTTCCCGCTCCCTCTGCGGAAAGGCAAGAGCCGCCGCGTGCTCCCGCCGCATCTCCCTCGTCTTCGGACACCACAGCCAGACCGGAGCCGCTCCGTCATATCGACGCAGCAGTTCCCGGCGCACCACGCCTAACGAGTCTTCTCCCCGGACCTCCGTCACTATAACAGGAAGAGGCGATGTGGTCGACCATGCAGAAAAAGAAGAGGCCGGACATACCGTGAAACCTCTTTCTTCCTCCACCCCGGCTTCTTTCAAAAAGCTGAAGTCCATTTTATTTTTCCTTTTTCCCAAAAATATCCAGCCGGCGGATGCCCGCTGCCAGACGGCCGCCGATCTTCGGCACGCTCTCCACATCTTCCGCCCGCACGGTATGCGTCATGATGACGGCAAGTCCATAGACGACGATGCCTGCGCAGATGGCAAGGAGCGTCGCCAGCGTATTGCTGTGGAGCAGAGGATACACCGCCGCATAGGTCCCTACCACGGCCGCGCCCATCGCGCCGGCGGAAACGAAGCACCGCAGCGTATGCACGAGGTCCAGCTTGTATTTCATATACTTATGCAGGAAATACAGATTGAGGAGCGCCGCGACGCCGAAGTCTGCATTGGTCGCCCACGCGGCGCCGAGCACGCCTAAGCTGGGGAGCGCCGTCAGATTCCACGAGAGCAGGATCTTCACACAGGCGCTCGCCACCATGTTGATAAAGGGGATCGCCGTCTTCCCCATCCCCTGAAGCACGCCGGTCGTGACCTGCTGCACGCCGAGAAGAAATACGCCAAAGCTCATCACGGCGATACACGGTCCCGCTTCCGGCGTCGCATAAAGCATGGCGGAGATCGGCGTAGCGATGACGCACATGCCGATGAAGGACGGCACCGTGATGAGATTGGCCATGCGCATCGCAAGACCCGTGCGGTGATAGATGACGTCTGGATTGTTCCTCGCCACGGCTTCCGAGATGACAGGCACGAGACTTGCCGCCAGAGAAGCCGTCATGATCGTAGGCATATTGACGAGCGCCGTCGCCATCCCCGTGAGATAGCCGAAGAGCGTCGTCGCTTCCTCTACGGAAAATCCCGCCACTTCCAGACGGCGCGGCACGATGAAGAGATCGATGTTCGACACGATGGGGAGCATGATATTGGCCAAAGACACAGGCAGCGCCAGGATGAGCAGCCGCTTGATGATCCGCCCTGTCGAATCCGGAATGATGGACCGGTCCCGGGCCGCCATCATCTCTTTCCGCCAGCTGCGGTTCTTATAGTAGAAATAGAGCAGCACCAGAATGCCCACGAAGGCGCCCGGTGCCGCGCCGAACGTCGCGCCGGCCGCGCCGTATTCCAGGCCGTACGGCAGGAGCACCACCGCCAGACCGATCATGATGACCACGCGGAAGAGCTGCTCCACGATCTGCGAGACCGCCGTAGGCGTCATATTCTGCAGCCCCTGGAAATACCCGCGGAGCGTCGCCAGGATCGTCGCCATGAGAATCGCCGGCGACAGTGCCAGAAGCGACCAGTACGCCCGGGGATCGCGCACGATCCCGCTATCGATGAGCCATCCCGCGCCAAAATAGAGGAGCGCGCTGAAGAAGAGCCCTGTCGCCGTGAGCACCATGAGCGATATGCGGAAGACCCGCTGCCCGCCGAGATAATCATGGACCGCATTCTTCTCCGCCACCATGATGGAGATCGCGACGGGAAGCCCCGCTGACGAGACGGCCAGACAGAGCAGATAGATCGGATACGCCATCTGGTAGAGGCCGATGCCCTCCCCGCCGAGAAGGCGCGACAGATAGATGCGGCTGAACGCCCCGATGAACTTGACGATGATGCCGGCCACCGTCAGGATCAGCGCGCCCTGGACAAAAGTATTTTTATGCACGTGTACGTCCCCCAGAAGTCGATGTGCGGATCTCCTCATGAAGAAGGGCGAGGAAATCCGTCAGCCATTTCACGGGATCTCCCGGAACGGCAGCTTTTTTTATTTTAACACGGGCCGGAGCCTGTGGCAAAACGCGCAGCTTGGCCAGAAGGGGCTTCGGCAGCTTCAAGATATCCAGGCCTTCCGCCAGGTCCGTATCCGCCCAGGTCAGAAGATAGCTGTCGCCGTCCGACACGAGGCTCCCGATGCCGATGGTCCGCGCGAGCACGCGGAGTCTGGCAGCGGCGAAGAGCTTCTCTACCGGAGCCGTGGGCGTACCGAACCGATCGATCACTTCACCCAGCAGATCTTCCAGCTCTTTTTCCGATACGACGGAAGCGAGCCGCCGATAGATCTCGATCTTCTGCTCCGGACGGGCAATGTATTTTTCATCGATATATGCATCCTGCATGAATTCGATAACCGTATCCGGAAGCTTCTTCGGCGTCGGCTGATGCTGACGCTCCGCTTTCAGACGGCGGATAGCATCATCCAGCATGGTGCAGTAGGTGGCAAATCCCACGGCAGCGATGTTTCCATGCTGCGCCGCGCCAAGGAGATTGCCCGCCCCGCGGATCTCCAGATCCCGCATGGCGATCTTGAAGCCAGAGCCGAGCTCTGTAAATTCCCGTATAGACTCGAGGCGCTTTTCCGCCACTTCGGAGAGCACCTTGCCCCGCCGATAGAAAAAATACGCCCGGGCGATCCGATCCGACCGGCCTACACGGCCCCGCATCTGATAGAGCTGAGAGAGCCCCATGCGGTCCGCATCGTATACGATCATGGTGTTCGCATTGGGCTGATCTACACCGTTTTCAATGAGCGTCGTGCAGAGGAGCACATCGTATTTTCCCTGGAAAAAGTCGAACATCACCTGCTCAAGCGCGTCCCCGTTCATTCGGCCATGTGCGATGCCGATGGAGATATCCTCCGGCAGGAGCGTCCGCAGATGCGCCGCCATGGCGTCGATGGAGTCGATGCGATTGTAGATGAAGTAGGCCTGCCCGCCCCGCGCTTTTTCCCGAAGGATCGCCTCCTGCGCAATGCGGTCATCGTACTCGGTCACATAGGTCTGGATGGCGTGGCGGTTCGACGGCGGCTGCGCGATGGTCACCATGTCCCGCACACCGGTGAGGCTCATATGAAGCGTCCGCGGGATCGGCGTCGCCGAAAGTGTCAGGACGTCGATGGCGCTGTCCCGGGACTTCCATTTTTCCTTCTGCACCACGCCGAACCGCTGCTCCTCATCCACCACGAGGAGCCCCAGTCTTTTGCACTCGATCTTCTTCGACAGAATGGCATGCGTCCCGATGAGCACATCGACCGAGCCGTCGGCCGCGCCGCGCAGGATAGCTTTCTTTTCCTTTGCCGTACAGAAGCGGTTCAGCACCGCCACGCGTACGCCGAAGCGCTCCATGCGCTCGCAGAACGTCTGGTAATGCTGCTCCGAGAGCACTGTCGTCGGCACGAGCACCACCGACTGGTACCCGCTCATCACGCACTTGAAGACCGCCCGCATGGCCACTTCCGTCTTGCCGAATCCCACATCTCCGCAGAGGAGCATGTCCATCGGCTCGGGCTTTTCCATGGCCCGCTTGATGGCCTCCACCGCAGACAGCTGGTCCGGCGTCTCCACATAGGGAAACGCCTCTTCAAATTCCCTCTGCTCCGGCGTATCCCTGTCAAAGGCGATGCCCGATGTGATCTCCCGCTTCGCGTAGATGGCAAGGAGACGCTCTGCCAGCTCCTGGATGGATTCCCGCGCTTTGCTGCGGATCTTTTCCCACGAAGCGCCCCCCATTTTGGAGAGCGTCGGCGTCTGCCCTTCCGGACCGATATATTTTTCGAGCGTGGTGATCTGCTCCATGGGCAGGTACAGCTTGTCTCCTCCGGCATACTGGATCGTCACATAGTCCCGATGCATGCCGTCGATCTCTATCGTGCGGAGACCGATATAGCGACCGATGCCGTGGACCTTCTGCACCACGTAATCTCCCTGCTTCAGGTCGGAAAAGAAGCGGACCTGCTGCCCTTTCCCTGCAGAACGGAACCGGCGCACCTTCGGCTTGCCCAGCACATCCCCTGCCGCAAAAAGCGCCAGCTTCCACTCAGGCAGCTCAAACCCTTTCGTGATGATCCCCGAAAGGACCGCCGCGTGTCCTTCTTCCAGTGTCTCGGAGAGAGACAGTCCCCGCTCGCGAAGGGCAGACCGGATCTCCTCTTCCTCCGACGGACGGGGGCAGAGGATCCCCACGCGCCAGCCATCGCGCAGCCGATAGGAGATCTCGTCGGCAAACAGAGCGAACTGCCTCTGATAATTCGTCGCCCCCTGCCCTTTCCACATGAGCGTGCTCCGCGCGGAAAATTCCGGCAGACTCCGATTCAGCAGTGAAAAAACGACCCGTTTCCCCCTGGGGGCCGTGAGCTGCACCCAGGACACGCACCGCTCCCGGTTCTCCTTTTCCTCCCGCAGATAGGCTTTCAGCCGCTCTTCCCCGCGCTGCGGTTCATCATAGATAAAAAGAGCGTTTCCTGCATAATCGGCCAGGCAGCCGGTCTCTTCCCCTTCTGTAGCCAGCGGAAAGATCACACAGCGATCCAGCGTATCAATGGACCGCTGGTCTTCTTCATCGAACCGGCGCAGCCCGTCTACTTCATCGTCAAAGAATTCCAAGCGAAACGGATGCGCTTCATTGATGGCGAACACATCGATGATGTCGCCCCGCACGGCAAAATGACCGCACCGCTCCACCTGATCCACCCGTTCATAGCCATAGGCGACCAGATCAGCGAGAAACCGCTCCCGCTCCAGCACATCCCCTAAATGGATCTCCAGCTGCTTTCCGAGGAGTGCCGCCGGCGCGGGCAGCTTTTGCGCGGCTTCCACCGCCGACGCCAGGATGACGCATGGCCGCCTCTGAAGAAGCGCCGCAAGCGCCTGCATCCGGCCGCGGAGCGCTTCTGTCCCCGTGAAGGTCACCGCAAAATCCGCTTTCTCTACCACGGGAAACGGCAGGATCTCGCCGTGCGGTGCAAAGAACTGCAGATCCTCTTCCCACTGCGGGATATCTCTGTGTTCCGGCACGATGAGCACCATGGGGGCGTCTGCCTGCCGCAGCGCTTCAGCGATCCAGGCCTTCTGCGCGCCGTCCGCGCCGCACACCATGACCGTCTGCTTTTTCGCCAGCGCGCTTTGCGCCTCTGCCGTGAGCGGAGAAACACGGAGCGCCTCCGCCAGCTGCGGCCCGATCGGCACGGCCTGCCGCTTCTCATCGCTCATCGGTTCACCTCCCAGGATTCTTCCGTTTTCTTCACGCAATCGCTGCTCTGCAGTTCCTTGAGCCGTCTCTCGATGGATACGCCGCGATACTGAAAATCTGGGGCGATATCGGCCATCGGCGCCAGCACGAACGCACGGTCCCAGAAAAACGGATGAGGCAGGCGGAGAAATTCGCTGTCCCGGACGATCCCCTCTGCATAAATAAGGTCTAGATCGAGCGTACGGGGCCCCCAGTGCAGGAGCCGCGTCCTTCCATGGCACTTTTCGATGGCCAGGAGCCTCCGCAGGAGCTCTTCCGGTGTCCCCTCCCAGGAGACGCGCACGACGGCATTCAAAAAGAGCGCCTGATCTTCTTTGCCCCAGGGGAACGTCTCATACATGGGCGATCTCGCCGTCACGGCGATACCCTCCGCTGCCATGGCTGCCGCTGCGCTCCTGAGCGTCGCCGCCCGATTCCCCAGATTGGACCCGAGAGAAATGAAATAGCTCTTCTTCATCGCTTCGTCTCCACGGTGACAGACACATCCTCCAGAATGCCGGGGATCGGGGCTGACGGCTTGTGTACGGTGACAGAAAGGCTCTCTACCGGCGGAAAATCCCGTAAAATACGCCGCCCGATCTCACCGGCCAGTTTTTCCAAAAGCGCATACCGCTCCCCTTCTGCGAGCGCACGGACGCATTCATAGACCTCGCCGTAATTTACGGTATTTTCCAATGCGTCGGTCTCGCTCGCCCTCGTCAGCGAAAGCTGCAGATCCACATCGATATAAAACCGCTGCCCCAGGCGATTTTCCTCCGTCATGACCCCGTGACGCCCGTAAAACGCCATCCCTTTCAGACAGATCCTGTCCATCATCTCACCCTTTTCGCTCCAGCAAAACGTCCGCCGTGCGCACCATGCGGGCGATCATTCTGACATTGTGCACGCGCACCATGGCGCAGCCTCGTTCCGCGCCCCAGACGCAGACCGCGCCGGTCCCTTCGTCCCGTTCCTCTGCGGGAAGCCCCAGCACGTCTCCGATGAAGCGCTTTCGGCTCGGCGCGAGCAGAAGAGGATAGGGAAGCGCTGTCAGTTCGCCGATACGCCGCATCACTTCCAGATTCTGCGGCGTATCTTTCCCAAACCCGATGCCCGGGTCCAGGATGATGCGGTCCTCCCGCACGCCGTGAGACAGGGCGATCTCCACGGACCGCGCGAAGAAAGCCTTCATGCAGTCGATGATGTCTCCCTCATAAGACGTTCCCTCCTGATTATGCATCAGAATGACCGGCACATCATATGCGGCCGCCACGTCCGCCATTTCTCCGTGATCGTACTGGAAGCCCCAGACGTCATTCAGGATATGCGCTCCCGCCCGAAGCGCCGCCTCTGCCGTGCGGTAGTGATAGGTATCCACAGAGAGGGGCACAGAAGAGACCGCAAGCACATCCGGCAGAAACTGCATGAGCCGCGCCGTCTCTTCCTCTGAGGTGAGCGCCGTGCTGCCGGGACGCGTGGATTCGGCGCCCACATCAATCACATCCGCCCCATCGCGGATCATATCCGCCGCATGGGCCGCTGCCCGATGCTTCGTGTTCCACTGCCCTCCGTCGGAAAAAGAATCGGGCGTCACATTCAGCACGCCCATGACGCGTGTGCCGTCCCCCAGCACGAGACATTTTCCGTCCGCCCAGTGATAGTTTCTCTGCTCCATACTGTCCCTCTTTCTTTTCATATGCTCCTTATTATAAGAGAGCCTCCGCGGATTGGCTACCGCTTCGGTCATTCTTTATCTTCTGTTTCATTCCCCAGAACCCATTCCCTCTCTTCGAAAAAACGGCACAAAAAAAGCGGCCCACGCCGCTTCTTTCGGCAATGCAGTCATTGAGGAGTATGACCGCACCGCAGCCGGATTGATCATCAGGGAAAAAATCATCAATCGGGCCCAGAGGGCCGCGCCCCCTGCTATGGCATTTCCTCCATATGTTTTCATTATACTTGGAAAAGAGGCAAAGTCAAGAAATACAGCTTCTCTATGCATAGAAAAAACACATCACACAGACGGCCCTGCCATGTCTTACATCCGCAGCAGGTCTTTTGCCGCCAAAGACCTTTTTCTGTTCTGTGAGGTCTCTCGCCCATAAAAAGACGCTTCGCCCCGCAGAGGCCACAGCCGTGTTCTGACTTCTGTGCCGCCTGCCGCGCTCTTTCCTGCGCAAGACCAGGGGCCAAAGAAAAACTCCCGGACCGCTCCGGGAGTCCTGCCTGACCGATCAGGACAGTTTTTTGAAAAGGCTCACCATCTCCAGCGCATCCATCGCACATTCGAAGCCCTTGTTGCCGGACTTGAGCCCTGCTCGATTCAGCGCCTGCTCCACTGTGTCCGTGGTGAGCACGCCGTACAGCACGGGGATGCCCGAAGACAAAGACACCTGAGCGATGCCCTTCGTCACTTCCGTCGCTACGTGTTCGTAGTGGTCCGTCTCTCCACGGATGACTGCGCCGAGACAGATCAGCGCGTCATACCGACCAGACTCCGCCATTTTTTTCGCCGCCGAAGGGATCTCGAACGCCCCGGGCACCCACGCGAGGTCCACCGTGTCGAGATCAACGCCGTGCCGGGCGAGCGCATCCGCCGCGCCGTCGATGAGTTTCGACACGATCACTTCATTGAAGCGGGATGCCAGAATGCCCACACGGATCTGGCTGTTCTCAAAAGTACCGGAAATAATACGCATCATTCTTCCTCCTTGTCGAACTGCAAGAGATGTCCCATCTTTTTCTGTTTCGTCTTCAGATAAAATTCGTCTTCCTTGCCGGCTGCCATCTGGATCGGCACGCGCTCCACGATGTGGATGCCGTAGTCAGACACTTCTTCGATCTTCTCCGGATTATTCGTGAGCAGGCGGATGTTGTCGGCGCCGAGGTCGCGGAGCATCTGCGCGCCCACCATGTATTCCCGAAGGTCTGCCGCAAAGCCCAGCTTCAGGTTGGCCTCCACCGTGTCGTAGCCCTGGTCCTGAAGCGCATAGGCACGGATCTTATTGATGAGGCCGATGCCCCGGCCTTCCTGCCGGAGATAGATCAGCACGCCCCGTCCTTCCGCAGCGATGCGCTTCATGGCCGCGTCGAACTGCTGTCCGCAGTCACAGCGGAGAGAGCCGAAGCAGTCGCCGGTGAGGCATTCCGAATGGACGCGGCAGAGCACCGGGCGGCCGTCTGCCACATCGCCCATGACGAGTGCCACATGGTGTTCGCCATTCAGCTTGTTGATGTAGCCTACGATGCGGAACTCGCCGTACCGCGTGGGCATGCGCGCCTCCGCCACGCGCTCCACGAGCTGCTCATGCTTTTTCCGGTACTGGATGAGGTCCTGAATATTTCCGATCTTCATGCCCTTTTCCTTTGCCAAGCGGAACAGATCGTCCCGGCGCGCCATGGTGCCGTCTTCGTTCATGATCTCGCAGCAGAGCCCTGCCGGAGCAAGGCCTGCCATCCGCGCCAGATCCACCGTTGCTTCCGTGTGGCCCGGACGCTCCAGCACGCCCCACTTCTTCGCGCGGAGCGGGAAGAGATGACCAGGACGGCGGAAATCTTCCGGACGCACGCCTTCTTCGATGACCTTGCGCGCCGTCAGGGACCGATCGCATGCCGACACTCCCGTGCCCGTATCCTTGTAGTCGATGGATTCCAGAAACGCCGTGTGATGGTTGTCCGTGTTTCTCCGGATCATCGGACCGAGGAAAAGGCGGTCGGCGATCTCTCCGTCTACGGGCATGCAGAGCACGCCCTTCGCCTCCGAGACCATAAGGTTCACGTTCTCCGGTGTCGCGAAGTCCGCCGCGCAGATGTAGTCCCCTTCGTTTTCCCGAGATTCCGCATCCTGCATGATGACGCAGCGCCCGGCTTTGATTTCTTCTACGATCTCTTCAATGGAATCGAACTTATAATCCATAATGTCCTCCTGTCTTATGATAGGCACGGAGCACCTCCATAGTGAGTCCCTGTTTTTCGGGCTTCTCCATCAGCTGCTCCACATATTTTCCCAGCATGTCGCATTCGATGTTGACGGGGTCGCCGGGATGCTTTTCGAAAAGCGCCGTCTTCATTCCCGTATGCGGGATGACGGATACGGAAAAGCCCCGCTCATCCCGCGCCGTCACGGTCAGACTTACGCCGTCCACGGCGACGGACCCCTTTCCCAAAATATAGCGCATCTTTTCCGGCAGGAAATCGATGCGGATATCCACTGCGTTCTCGTCCCGCCGCAGGGAGACCAGCTTCCCCGTGCCGTCGATGTGTCCGGATACGATGTGCCCGCCGATGCGGTCGCCCACGCGGAGCGCCCGTTCCAGATTCACCGCCGTGCCGGGGCGAAAGAGCGAAAAAGCCGTGCGAGCCATCGTCTCCGGCGTGGCGTCTGCGCTGAACGCATCCTTCCAGAGCCGTGTCACCGTGAGACAGGCGCCGTTCACTGCGATGCTGTCCCCTTCTTTCGTCCCCTCAAGCACCGTATGGCAAGCGATGATGAGAGAGGCGCTGCGGCTGGTCCGCTCGATACGGCGGACAGCGCCCACTTCTTCAACGATCCCCGTGAACATGGGCGGCCTCCTTATCAATGTACGCGGTAAATCGCCAGTCGCTGCCGGAGGGCTCGCAGGTCACATCCCGCAGCCTGACCGCTTCCGACAGATGGGCTGCTCCATAGCCGCCAAGCGGCGACGGCGCGCGGCCCCCACCAATGAGGAGCGGCGCCGCATAGAAAATGACTTTGTCGATGATCCCCGCTTCGAGCGCCGCCGCAGCGATCGTCGCTCCTCCTTCCAGAAGGATGCCGTCGATGCCGCTCATAGCCAGACAGGTCATGGCCAGATTGAGGTCCACTTCTCCATGAAGGCCGTCTGCGACGATGATATCCGCTCCGAGAGACTGCAGCGCTTTCCGCTTATCTTCCGGCGCCTGCGATGTCGTGAGCATGATGGTATATCCCGGCTCGTGAAGCACTTTCGCCGCCAAAGGAATGCGGAGCTGACTGTCTGCGATGATGCGCACTGGGTCTTCCATACCGGGGAGCCGCGCTGTGAGCCGCGGATCATCGGCGAGGATGGTACCGATCCCGGTCATGATGCCCGCATAGGACCCGCGCAGCTGGTGCACCTCCTCCCGAGATGCCTCCGAAGAGATCCACTGCGAATCCCCTGTATAGCATGCGGTCTTGCCGTCGAGAGACATAGCCGACTTATAGACTACGAAAGGCTTTTTCTCCGTCACGAATTTCAAAAACACTTCATTGAGCCGTCGGCATTCCTCTTCCAGCACGCCCACTGTCACAGGAATGCCTGCCGCTTTCAGTTTTTCGATGCCCCGCCCGGCCACGAGCGGATTGGGATCCACCATTGATGTGACCACGCGGCCCACCTTTTTCCGTATGATAAGGTCCGCACAGGGCGGCGTCTTTCCATAATGCGAGCACGGTTCGAGCGTCACATAGAGCGTCGCTCCCGCCGGGTCCTCCCGGCAGCTGGCAAAGGCATTGACCTCCGCGTGGGGCCCTCCATACCGCTCATGCCAGCCCTCGCCGATGATCCGGCCGTCCTTTACGAGCACCGCCCCCACCATGGGATTGGGCCGGGTGTGGCCGATGCCCCGCCCGGCCAGCGCCAGCGCATGCCTCATATACGCCTGATCTTCTGAGGAAAACAAAAAGCCACCTCCTTTTTCTTTCAGGACGCGGCTTGCGATGGCAGAGACTGCCCTCTTCTTTCATCCAGACTATGGAGGAATCCTCCCCCGTACTGTCGGCTCCGGGATCGCACCGGATCTGCCTTACGGCTCGTGGGCTGAGAGCATGCTCTATTACCACCGGTCAGGAATTTCACCTTGCCCTGAAGAGATCATTTCAAATTGTTTCAATTATACAAAGAGCGCTGCGGAAATTCAACCGGTCGGCCGTATTTACGCAAGTCCCGCCTCCCGCAGACGGGAGCGCACGGCTTCTGCGATGCGCGCGGGAGAAAGAAGCACGTCTCCCTCCGCGCAGGGCACGCGAAGCCAGCCGTACCGCTCTGCGAGCAGCCTGTACGCTTCATGGCAGCGGCGGAGATAGTCCAGATGCTGCTCATGGATATCCATGGACCCGCCTTCCGCCGCACGCTGCCGCACCAGACGCTCTGAGAGCGCAAGGGGCATATCGAGAAGGACCACATGATCCGGTCTGGGCAGTTCCAGCTTCTCATACTCTGTCTCCTCGAGCCACTGCAGAAAGGCGAGCCGCTCCTCCGGATCATCGTACTTCGTCATCTGATGCACCATGTTGCTCGTGGTGTATCGGTCTGCAATAACGAGGCCCCCCGATACATAAAACGTTCTCCATTTCGTGCGGTACGAAGCGAAGCGGTCCAGTGCAAAAAAGAGGGACGCCGCGAAGGGATTGACATCGGACGGATCGCTCCCGAACTCACCGGCCAGGTACATGCGGACCAATGCGGAGGAATCGCTCTCATAATCGGGAAATGCGACGCGGCGCAGGTCTTTGCCCTCTTTCTGAAGTGTTTCTGCAAGAAGCGCCGACTGCGTCGCTTTGCCGCTGCCGTCGATGCCTTCCAGCACGATCAGGGTGCCTTTCATACTGTGTCCTTTCCGTGATGCAAAAAGGAGGCCCACAAAGGGCCCTCCTTCATCACCTATCCTTTTTTACATGCTCTTTTTTCGGATTGAACTGATTCATCGCTTTGTCCACGCCGATGCGGAGCGCCCCCTCGATGGAGTCCGCCGTATGGTGCTTGGCCGCTTCGATGAGCGCGATCTCTTCGCCGTAGGGCCGCCCCAGCACATGCTGCACCACCGTGTGCCCATCCCTCGGATGTCCCACGCCGATCCGGAACCGGTTGAACTCTTCCGTGCCAAGATGAGCGATGAGCGACTTGATGCCGTTGTGCCCGCCGGACGCGCCCTTCTTGCGGATGCGCGTCTTGCCCGGCGGCAGGTCAAGATCATCGCAGACGACGTAGATATCCTCCGGCTCGATCTTGTAATACCGGGCGATGGCTCCCACCGATTCCCCGCTGTTATTCATATAGGTGAGCGGCTTCACCAGAAGGATCTTTTCGCCTTCCCGCGTACAGGAAGCGATCTTTGCCTTCATGTCCTCTTTCCAGAGAGAGACGCCCCACCGCGATGCCAGCTCGTCGATGACGTCGAACCCCATATTGTGACGGGTATGGGCATACTCCGCGCCAGGATTGCCCAATCCTACGATCAGTTTCATGGATGCCCGGCCGCCTTATTCCTTGTCGTCAAAGAGCTGGCTCACAGACACTTCGTGGAAGATGCGCATGATCGCTTCGCCGAGAAGGGGAGCGACGGAGAGAACCGTGAGCTTCGGCTGCATCTTTTCCGGCGGGATGGGCAGCGAATTCGTCACGATCAGTTCTTTGATGTTGGAATTGCGGATGCGTTCCGTCGCCGGATCTGTAAGGACCGGATGGCACACCGCCGCATACACGGATTTGGCGCCCGCTTCTGCAAGGGCCTTCGCCCCTTCGCAGAGGGAACCTGCCGTGTCCACCATATCGTCGACGATGACACAGTTGCGTCCTTCCACCGTGCCGATGATGTTCATGACTTTCGCCACGCCCGGCTCCGGACGGCGCTTTTCGATGATGGCGATGGGCGCGCCGACGCGGTCTGCGAGCTCTCTGGCACGGGTCACGCCGCCCAGGTCAGGCGACACGATGGTGAGATCGTCCAGATGTTTGCCGCGGATGTAGTTCGCCAGGAGAGATGCCGACATGAGATGATCCACCGGCACATCGAAGAAGCCCTGGATCTGTCCGGCATGAAGGTCCATAGTGACGACGCGGGTCACGCCGGCTTTGGACATGAGGTCCGCCACGAGCTTGGACGTGATCGGCTCTCTACCGCGGGTCTTGCGGTCCTGACGAGCATAGCCGTAGTACGGCACCACCACGGTGATGTGGCGGGCCGAAGCGCGCTTCAGCGCGTCCACCATGATGAGCATCTCCATCAGGTTGTCATTGACGGGCGCACCGGTCGGCTGGATCACGAAGACGTCCTTGCCGCGGACGCTTTCATTGATCATCACCTGGATCTCCCCATTGTTGAACCGTCCGCACATCGCCTTCCCCAGCGGGATGCCAATATAGTCGCAGATTTCCTTTGCCAGTACGGGATGCGCCGTGCCGCTGAAGATCTTCAGCTTGGATTCGTCTTCCATTTTCATTTTCTTTCTCCCCTTCTTAAAAGATGAATGAAATGTACAATATGGTTATTTTACCACATCAATCCTTATATGTGTCGTCCTTGACCCAATGTTCGATATTTTTCTGCTTCGCCCGCGCAACGGAGAGCGCTTCTTCCGGCACATCCTTCGTGATAGTCGAGCCCGCCGCGGTGAATGCCCGCTTTCCGATATGCACCGGCGCGACGAGATTGGTATTGCAGCCGATGAACGCATGGTCCTCTACTACGGTGCGGTATTTTTTCTTCCCGTCGAAATTGACGGTAACGGTGCCGCAGCCAAAGTTGACTTTCTCTCCCACGTCCGCATCGCCGCAGTAAATGAGGTGCGGCAGCTTCGTGCCGTTTCCGATATCGGAATTTTTCACCTCGACGAAATTGCCCACTTTGATATGGTCATGCATGACTGTGCCCGGGCGGAGATGGACGAAGGGTCCCAGCTCATTATGGCTGCCCAGCGTGCAGTCATGGGCGTACACCCGGTTCAGATGGTTGTCGTCGCCGCAGACGACATTTTCCAGCTCCGTATCCGGTCCGATGCGGCATCCCGCGCCGACGATGGTCTTTCCTTCAAGGATGACTCCCGGATACAG
Organism: uncultured Veillonellaceae bacterium; assembly: GCA_949286115.1. GTDB lineage: Bacteria > Bacillota > Negativicutes > Veillonellales > Dialisteraceae > UBA1822. The sequence continues at coordinate 64,132 of CASEBK010000003.1, forward strand.
CACGGTGTCTCTCCCGACGGTCACATCTTCGCCGATATAAACTCGATCCGGATCGATGATGGACACGCCTTCCGCCATGAGCACTTCCGCTTTTCTCCGGCGCAGCACTCTGTCCGCCGCCGCGAGCTGGATGCGGGAATTGACGCCCATCGTCTCTTCTGCGTCTTCTGCCGTGACAGGCACCACGAAACGTCCTTCCCGGATCATGAGGCCGAAGACATCGGTCAAATAATATTCACCCTGTGCATTGTTGCAGTCGAGCTTCGGCAGAGCCGCCAGCAGCGCCTTCACTTCGAAGCAGTAGGTCCCCGTATTGATTTCTTTCACGGCGAGCTCTTCCGGCGTGCCATCCTTCTGCTCGACGATGCGGAGCATATGTCCCTCTTCATCACGGATGACCCGGCCATAGCCGAAAGGATCGTCCATCACGGCCGTGAGCACCGCTGCCGCCGCCTTCTTCTCCCGGCATTCGCCGATGAGTTTTCGGATGGTCTCGCTCCGAAGAAGAGGCGTATCGCCGCAGATGACGAGCACATAACCGTCGTTTCCTTCAAGGAGCGGCGCTGCCTGCATCACCGCGTGGCCCGTGCCGAGCTGCTCTGTCTGCTCTGCGTAGGCCGTCCGGTCTCCCATAGCTTCGCGCACCAGTTCGCCCTTATGTCCGATGATCGTGATGCAGGAGGTGCACCCTGCCTCTTTGACGATGCGGATGACCTGTTCGATCATGGGCACGCCATTCACTTTATGCAGCACTTTTGGGATGTCGGACTTCATCCTTGTCCCCATGCCTGCCGCCAGAATCACAGCGGTCATTGTATCCATTCGTATTCCCCCATTGGTCTATAGAAATGATCGGCCAAAATCCGGCACGATTCGTATTGTAGCAAACCGCCCGGGCCGCCGCAACAGCGCCCGCCGTCTGCCTTGTTTTTATTATAAAGGCTGCCGCCCGGAATTTCTATTTGCCCTGCAGTTTTTTCTTCCCCCATGCAAAACAGGACGGCCGAGACCGTCCCGTTTCCTTCATTCCACATAATTCACTTTGAAATTGTCTTTCAGGGGCCGCGCATGGAGCGGCTGCGCGCTGTGTCCCACGGCCAATCCGCAGAGCGGCACCGCGCTCTCCGGCAGTCCTGCCGCTTTCTGCCATTCCTTCTCTCCCCGGATGGAGAAGATCATCCCGTGGATGTACACCGAGCCGAGGCCGAGAGCTGCCGCCGCCAGGTGCATGTTTTCAATGATACAGGCCGCATCGTATTTGGCGATCTCCTCGATGGCGTCTTCCGTCTTCGAGACCAGAATGAAGAGTGGCGCGCCATACGACGGGTCGTTCTCTTTGCCGGTCGCTTTCCGGAACGCCTCTTTCATGAGTCCAAGCACATTCTCGCTGGAAATGACGGTCAGCAGATAGCCTTTGCTGTTGTGCATGCCCACCGGCGCGAGCTGCGCCGCCTCCACGAGCGCCGCCACATCTTCTTTTCCGACTTTTTCTTCCGTATACATACGCACAGACTGGCGCATATGAAGCGCATCAAAAAATTCCATGACACTCCCTCCTTTTACACATAAGCAACACCTTCCGCTGTGATGCGGACCATGCCGCCGATCCGGAGCGACCGCACCTCTCCTCGCTCTGCTTCGGCTTCTCCATAGATGAGCCCGCCCGCCTGCTGCGCGTCGATGCGTACGGGGCCGTTCTTTCGCACGGCAAGACACGCCGCGAGCGCCGCCGTTCCGCTGCCGCAGCTCGACTCATTGACGAGCGTGTCCGTATCCTTCACATAGACGAACGGATCGAGGACGCTTCCATCCCAGAAAAGAACGCCCGCTGCGCCGCCCGCTTCCACAGGAAAGACATCGAGCACGGCGCTGACCAGCGCCCGCTTATCCTCCGCCGTCGGCATACGGTCCGCGAGCACCGCATAATGGACGATCCCCGAAAAGACGGCCCGCATGAGCTGCCTGCCGCCGGCCTCCACCGTATCGACGGCAAGCGGCAGCGGCATCTCTGCCGTCACATCGAATGCCGCCCGGCCAAGAGGCCGGACCGTGCAGCACACATTGCGGTCGATCCCCGTACAGGACACGGCAAAAGATCTGCGTCCTCCCGGTAGAGGCGTCGGCTGCCATCGCTGCCGATCAAAGACTTTCCACGCTGCCGCCGACCGCACGGCGTTCCCGCAGAATTCGCCGCCCATCATCCGTATCCCCACATCGCATGGACGGGGCGAATGCTCTTCAAAAAATGCGACCTGCTCGGCAGCCAGGTTCTTCTCCTCCATGAGGAGCCGCGCGAGACGGCTCTGCGCCTCCCGGGGAACCGCATCCAGCACAAGGATCGTCGTATTGCCGGAAGGGTCCGTCTTCACGAACCGCAGCTGCTCTGTCGTTTCCTGTTCCATATCCATCCTTTCCTGCTCCCTGCACGTTATGCCTGTTCCCAGGGAACTGTGCTCCTTTTCTTTTCCTCGATTCGGCGGCAGAGCTCCGCCTGATCTTTGCGGGCCAGCCATAGGAGCGGTGCCGGCACTTCGACAAGGCCCCCGATCTCCTCCGTCCCGATATACAGCGCATCCCACCGGGACGCAATCCCTGCGATCGATTCGTACGCCACGCCAAAATACGCGGACCGCGCCGCATAGTCCCGCCAGCTCCCGATGCGCTTCCATGGCGCCGCTACGAGGAGCGCTTTCGGGCATAGGATCACCACCGGGTCATGGAGCCGATCCACGCGCCACAGAGAAAGCAGGATCACCGCCATGCCCGGAAGGAGGCATCCCCACAGCCCATGCAGCAGCGCGACGATGAACCCCGCAGACACGAGCGCATAAACGGTGCAGAGGAACAGTCGCCAGGCAGCGGACCGTCGGCCCATCCATTCCGCTTCTCCGTAGATCTCCGACCGATACCAGTCCAACATCAGCGCGCCCGCCGGCCGCTCAGCGGCTGCCAGGGCCTCCGGCTCCGAGGTTCCCCGAACACCGCATCATACAGGACCCACTGCTCGGCATCCCGCTCCGACCACCGGCGCGTTTCTTTGGCACGGACCGGCCGCAGGGCTGCCACGGGAGCCGCTGACGCTTCTCTCTCCGGCTCCTCCGTGCGGCGCGCATAGTCCTGCCACAGACGCTGCCGACGGGCCTCTTCCGCACTCATTTCCGGCGAAGAAACCGTCTCTGCCTCCAGCCGCTCCCTCTTTACCGAAGGCGGAGCGACAGGGACCGGCTCGTTTTCTTCCGCCTGCACAGCATCCGATGGTTCTTCCCCATTTTCTTCCGGCAGTTTCCACGCTTTGCGCAGTTTCTTGCGGAAGGCCTCATAGTCATAGCCGCCCGCTTCTGTCGCCTGCGTTTCTCCTGCCGGACGGGACGACGTTCTGGTCCGCTCACGAGGGATATCCGGCGGCTCAGACGGAAGCGGCGGCTCTTCCGGCGGTGTCTCCCGCCCTTTTTTCCTTTTCTGGATCGAGGAAAAGAAGTAGATGAGCGCCGCCACAAAAAGTACATTCAGCAAAAGATCCATCTGCAGGACCTCCTTCCGGACCAGTCATCACTGATCGTCCGGCGCGCCGCTCTTGCCGGCGATGTTCTGCCGCATATCCGTATCCGCAGCGATATTCTGCAGATTGTAATAATCCATCACACCGAGATGGCCTTCTTTCAGCGCTTCCGCCATGGCGCGCGGCACCTCCGCCTGCGCCTCCACGACCTTCGCCTGCATCTCCTGGGTATACGCCTTCATTTCCTGCTCTTTGGCCACTGCCATGGCGCGCCGCTCTTCCGCACGGGCCTGCGCGATCTTTTTATCTGCCTCTGCCTGGTCGGTCTGCAGCTGTGCACCGATGTTGCGGCCCACGTCCACGTCAGCGATATCGATGGACAGGATCTCGAAAGCCGTCCCGGAGTCCAGCCCTTTGCCAAGGACGGTCCGGGAAATATGGTCCGGGTTCTCCAGCACGTCGGTGTGGCTCTCCGAAGAACCGACAGTGGTGACGATGCCCTCGCCGACGCGGGCGATGATCGTTGCCTCTCCCGCGCCGCCTACGAGGCGGTCGATATTGGCGCGCACCGTCACGCGGGCACGGACTTTCAATTCGATGCCGTTTTTCGCCACGGCGGAGATGGTGGGCGTCTCGATGACTTTCGGATTGACGCTCATCTGCACCGCTTCCAGTACGTCGCGTCCCGCCAGGTCGATAGCCGCTGCCTGCTCAAAGCTCAGGGCGATCTGCGCGCGGTGCGCCGCGATGAGCGCGTCCACCACGTTGTCCACATTGCCGCCCGCCAGATAATGCGCTTCCAGCTGGTTCGCATTGAGCGCGAGCCCTGCCTTGGTCCCCTTGATGAGCGGCAGGACGATCATCCGCGGCGACACACGGCGAATGCGCATCCCCACCAGATTGAACAGCGAGATCCGCACGTCGGCGGCCAGCGCCGAGATCCAGAGTCCCACCGGGACGAAATGGAAAAACAGAGAAAGCGCCAAAACGATGAGTACGAATGTAATGATCGGAACTGCCAGTACCATACGATCCTCCTGATAGAAACGGCCGATCGGCCCTGTTCATGACAAGTCGATATTCAGCGGTCTTCCCGCACGACGACGCGATTGCTCTCCGCACGGACGACGATGACCGGCCGTCCGGCTTCCACAAAATCTCCCTGTGTCACCGCATCCAGTACGACGCCGTCGATCTCCACTTTTCCTGCCGGGCGCAGCACCGTGCGGGCCGTGCCGCGCCGGTCTGCCCATTTAGAGAGGTCTTCCGCGGACGACACATAGCCCTTCTGTGACGTCAGACTGAGCGACAGAGAGATCTTCTTCCAAAGCCGGTTCTCCGACAGCCGTCCTGCGAGGAAGCAGAGCCCGACGATGGCTACAAGGAGGCCCGCCGCCAGGATGTACATGGCCCGCCCGTCTGCGCCGAAGAGGAAATACAGCGATGCTGCCATGGAAACGAGCCCCGCCACTGCGGCTGCACCGGTCGCCAGAAAGAGCAGGTCGAGAAATATGAGTACCAGCCCGCCGAAAAAGAGGAGCGCCTCCGCCATCGGCCAAGCCGTATCATACCAGTGGCTCCACAGGAGCAGCACGCCGAAAAGCGCTGCCACGAGTCCGCCGCCGGAAAATCCTGCTGTCTTGATCTCCACGAGAATGGAAATAAAAATGAGCGCCGCAAGGATCCCTTCAATGACCGGATGCTGTAATAGTTCCATGAGAGCCTCCTTTCCCACTTTTTATTACATTATATCATAAAGATTTCGCGCCCATTTCCGCCCGCAGAAAAAGCAGAGAGCGGGGCTCCCTGCCTTCCAAGATATGTTTCAATTCGTCAGCGACCGAAGCGGCGCGGGAATGCGTCCGCCCCGGGCGATGAAATCGTCGGCCTTGAACCGGCTCACATCGATGACTGGCGCATAGCCCATGAGGCCGCCGAACGTCACCATGTCGCCCGGTTTCTTCCCCGGCGCGGGGATCAGACGGACGGCAGTCGTCTTGTTGTTGATCATGCCGATAGCCGCCTCGTCTGCCAGAATGGCCGAAATGGTCGCTGCGCTCGTATCGCCGGGCACCGCGATCATATCGAGCCCCACCGAGCAGACGCAAGTCATCGCTTCCAGCTTCTCCAGAGAGAGGCTTCCCCGCTGCACCGCTTCGATCATCCCCAGATCTTCGCTCACCGGGATGAACGCACCGGAGAGTCCCCCCACGCTGGACGACGCCATGAGGCCGCCCTTCTTTACCGCGTCATTCAGGAGCGCCAGCGCCGCCGTCGTTCCGGGACCGCCGCAGCTCTCCAGCCCCATTTCTTCCAATACGGCCGCTACACTGTCGCCCACTGCCGCCGTCGGCGCCAGAGACAGATCGATGATGCCGAAAGGCACATGAAGCCGTTCCGTCGCCGCCTGCGCCACCATCTGTCCCAGCCGGGTGATCATGAAAGCCGTGTTTTTGATCGTCTTCGCCACCACTTCGAAAGGCTCGCCGCGCACCTCTTCCAGCGCGCGCTTCACCACCCCCGGGCCGGAGACGCCCACGTGGATGGCGCAGTCGCCGTTCGTCACGCCGTGGAACGCACCGGCCATGAACGGATTGTCTTCCACCGCGTTGCAGAACGCCACAAATTTCGTGCAGCCGTCCGCATCGTTCTCCTTCGTCCGTTCCGCCAGATCCTTCACGATCTCGCCCACCTGACGAACCGCATCCATATTGATGCCTGCCTTCGTCGAGCCCACGGACACGGAGCTGCAGATGCTCTTCGTCACGGAGAGCGCTTCCGGGATGGAATCCAGCAGTTTCTGATCCGAGGCCGTCATGCCCCGGTCCACCAGCGCAGAGAAGCCCCCCATGATGTCGATGCCCAGCGTATCTGCCGCCCGCTGCATCGTCTCGGCGATCTTCACATAATTTTTCGCGCCGCAGCTCCCCGCAACGAGCGCGATGGGCGTCACGGAAATACGGCGGTTCACGATGGGCACGCCGTACTCGGCGGAAATATCGCGGCTCACTTCCGAGAGGTGTTCGGCCTTCGTGCAGATGGTGTCGTAAATGCGGCGGCACAGCGTCTCTTCATCCGACGCGCCGCACCCCAAAAGCGAGATGCCCATGGTGATGGTGCGCACGTCCAGTTTATTCTGATCGAACATACGCTGCGTGGCGAGGATGTCTTCAATGTCCAGCATGGTCCTCACCTCTCAGATGCGGTGCATCGCATAGAACACATCCGCCAGCTGCACCCGCACTTCTACGCCGAGCGTCTCTCCCACACGGCCCATCGCCTGCTGGATCTCCGCCAGCGTATGGGGCGCGCCGTCCATGTCGCACATGAGCACCATGTTGAAAATCCCATCTACGATGGTCTGCGACACTGTGAGCACATTGATCTGCTGCTGCGCCAGTCCGGTCGTCACCCCGGCAATGATCCCCACGCGGTCTGCGCCCACCACAGTTACTACGATCCGTTTCATTTGTTTCTCCCTTCCGCGGTCTCCGCCGCACTGAAGATTGCTGTGATGATTTATTATACCATGCCCGCCGTCCCCTCCGCCCTGCCGCATCACGGACCGCCAGTCCTATACGGTGCATTAGGAGTTCATTAGTAAAAGGCATGCAGATGCCCCTGCCTGCTTTTTTATTTATTTCATCTTGTGGGTTTGCATATTCTTCTAAAAGAATTTCCGTCGATTTGTATGAAAAAATTGCAGATTTGAGAAACGATTATCTCCTGCTCTATCATTGAAAAGGTTATGAAATATATCTATACCCTTCAAAAAAGTATAATTCCCAGAAAAGAACGTGTATAATAAAAAGAAATAAAGAAATTCTATCTTACTGCCAAAGAAAGGAAGCCCTCATGGACGCACTGAAATACATCTCCTGGAACGTGAACGGCCTGCGCGCCTGCCTGAAGAAAGGATTCATGGACGCATTTCTCGCACTGGATGCGGACTGCTTCTGCCTTCAGGAGACAAAGCTTCAGCCGGAACAGCTCTCTCTGGACCTGCCGGGCTATCATCAGTACTGGAACAGCGCCGTCAAAAAAGGCTACAGCGGCACGGCGCTCTTCACGAAGAAAGAACCGCTCTCCGTCTCGTACGGCATGGGCATCGAAGAGCACGACCAGGAAGGGCGGCTCATCACCGCAGAATTTTCCGACCACTACCTCGTCACCTGCTACACACCGAACAGCCAGCGCGGCCTCACTCGCCTCCCGTACCGCATGCATTGGGAGGACGATTTCCGGGCCTACCTGCTCCGTCTGTCGGAGACGAAGCCCGTCGTCCTCTGCGGCGACCTCAACGTAGCGCACAGCGACATCGACCTTGCCAACCCGGCACAGAATCGCAAAAATGCCGGCTTCACCGATGAAGAGCGCAGCAAGATGACCGAGCTCCTCGCGGCAGGATTTACCGACACCTTCCGCCTGCTCCATCCGGACGAAACGGGCGCATATTCTTGGTGGAGCTACTTTGCCAAATCGCGGGAGCGGAACATCGGTTGGCGTATTGATTACTTCATCGCCTCCGCCGCGCTCGATGACCGTATCGCGGGGGCCTCCATCCATCCGGAGATCCACGGCAGCGACCACTGCCCGGTGGAACTGCTCCTTCGCTGAAATTTACAAAAACTTTATGCAGTATTACAGAATCTCGGAACGCATCCGACTATATTGACAAAGGGGGTATCTACATGATCGATACGCATTCCCCACCTTCTGTCTCTCCAGAAGCGCAGCAGCTCGCTGATGCCATGCGAAAAGCGGCGGAAGGAGACTGGTCCGCGCCGCTGCCCCATGCAGCGTCCCCGGACATATCCCTTCTCTGCCACGCCTTCTCCGCGCTCGCCGCCGGTCTTCAGCAAAAAGAAATCCGGCGAAAAGCGGAAGAAGAAACGCGCCGCCTCGCCGCTGTCAGTCTTCTCCACGATCTTCGCGTGCCGCTCACGACCATCCTGGGCTACACGGAAGCGCTGGAGATACACCTGGCCGCTGCGCCGGAAAAACGAAGCGCCTACCTCGCCGCCATCAAGCTGCGGGCGGGCGACCTCGCGTCCCTCATCGACGAGCTCTCCGCCGCAGAGCGGGGCATTCCCCGGGACGCATCGCCGCCTGCGGCATCTGCCGCACTCATCGGCGATTTCTTCCGCGCGGAACAAGAACGGCTGCATCGGGAACAGGTCTCTGTCCACCTCTGCGTGGATGAGACGCTCACCCTTCCCGTCAGCCGGCTGGACCTGCAGCGCATTCTGACCAATCTGCTCACGAATACCATGAAGTACAGGGTCCATCCTTCTTCTGCCGTCACCATCACATGCCGGAAAGAAGAAACGGCCATCGTCCTCTCCTATCACGACGACGGCCCCGGTGTGCCGCCCGATGCCCTGCCCCATCTGTTTCAGGCAGGATACCGGACCCCTGATGCGGCGCGCCGCCCCGGCTCCGGTCTCGGTCTCCACATCATCACAGAGATCGCCGGACGCTCCCGCGGTGTCGTATCCGCAGCAAACGACCATGGACTGACCATCACGCTTACATTTCCCATGACAGGAGGTTTATCATGCTGAACGTACTCATTGTAGAAGACGATTCCCTCATTGCCGAGCTGGAACGGGATTTCCTTGAACCGAACAATTACCTCGTCCGCATCGCGGAAAACGGCGAAGACGCTCTGAAGATCATGGACGAAATGAAGATCGATGCGATCCTCTTGGACGTGATGCTCCCCGGCGACGACGGCTTCTCCCTCTGCCGCAAGATGCGGGAGAAGACTGATGCGCCCATCCTCTTCGTCACCGCCCGGAAAGAAGAAGTGGATAAGATCCGCGGCCTCGGACTCGGCGCCGATGACTACATCGTGAAGCCCTTCAGCCCGACGGAGCTCGTCGCACGGCTCCGCGCGCACATTTCCACCCACCAGCGCCTGATGAGAAGCGAAGCCTCCGCCCCCGCAGTGGAAGAAGGCATCACCATCGACAACCTGACCATCCGCCCGAAAGCGCGTCAGGTCATCCTCGACGGCAAAGACGTTTCCCTCACAGGCAAAGAATTCGACCTGCTCTGCTTCCTCGTAGAGCACCCCAATGAAGTCTTCTCCAAGGAGCAGCTCTTTGAAAAGATCTGGAGCCTCGACCCCATCGGCGAGCCGGCCACCGTCACCGTCCACATCAACCGGCTCCGTGATAAGCTGAAAGCCATCGCCGGCCGCCCCTATGAACGCATCGAGACCGTCTGGGGCGCAGGCTACCGCTTTCACATGGACTAAAAGAAAGGACCTGTCATTTTGAATATTCTGATCACCGGCGGAGCCGGCTTCATCGGCTCCCATCTGGCAGACGCGCTCCTTGCCGCCGGGCACGACGTCACCATCATCGACAATCTCTCCACCGGCACGAAAGAGTTCCTGCCCCCCGAAGCCCGCTTCATCGAAGCCGACGTCCGGAGCCGGGATGCGCTCTCTTTCATGGTTTCGCACCCCTTCGACGTCGTATACCACGAAGCGGCCCAGACCATGGTCCCCGCCTCGATCGACGACCCCTATCATGATGCGGACGAGAACATTCTGGGGCTCCTCTCCCTTCTGGAAGCTGCTCGAAAAAGCGGCGTCAGGAAGGTCATCTTCTCCTCCTCCGCCGCCGTATACGGCGATAACCCGGCCCTTCCCCTCACAGAAGAAGAAACGCCCCAGCCGACGTCCTTCTACGGGCTCACCAAATGGATGACCGAGAGATACCTCGCTCTCTACCGCCAATATTACGGCTTGGACTACACCGTCCTCCGCTACAGCAATGTCTACGGCCCGCGGCAGGGCGCGCACGGCGAAGGCGGCGTCATCTACATCTTCGCAAAGCTCCTCGCAGAAAGAAAACCGCTCACCATCTTTGGCGACGGCACGCAGACACGGGACTTCATCAATGTCCACGACGTCGTCTCCGCCAATGTGGCCGCGCTCACCAGAGGCAGCGGGGCCGTCTGCAACGTCAGCACGGAAACAGAGATCACCCTGAATGACCTCGCCGCAGCAATGGTCCGCCTCTCCGGGACGGATACGCCCATCTGCCACGGCCCCGCCCGCGCAGGCGACATCTACCGCTCCTGCCTCTCCCATCAAAAGGCGCGCAGCCTCCTGGACTGGTCACCGCGCATCCCGCTGATAGAAGGGCTCGAAGAAACGATCCGCTTCTTCAAACAGCAATAGAAATAACAAAAAACATGTACCCTGCTCCCCTGAGCATTGAACTGACCCCAAAAAGTTGGACAGTAGAAAACACTCACATTTTCCCTTTAAGGGCTTGCTCCCTGTATTTGGCAGGGGGCAGCCCTTTTAGTTTGCCTTTGATCCTCCTATTGTTGTAGTAATCCAGATATTCCTCCAGTTCCTTCCTGAATTGTTCCATCGTATCAAAGTCCTTCAAATACAGCAATTCACTCTTCACATGCCCGAAAAAATTCTCTATTACCGCATTGTCCAGGCAATTTCCTTTCCGGCTCATGCTCTGCTGTATCCCCTTTTCCTTCAGTACTTTCCGGTACAGTCTGTGCCGATACTGCCATCCCTGATCAGAATGAAGGATCAGTCCTGTCCCATCAGGTATCTCTTTGAACGCTTTCTTCAGCATGTTCATGACCAGAGATAATGCAGGGCTCTCTGACAGACTGTAGCTGATAATGCTCTGGTCATACAGATCAAGGATCGGAGATAAATAGAGCTTTTTCCCATGTATCTTGAATTCTGTCACATCTGTCACCCATTTCTGATTAGGTCTCTCTGCCTCAAAGTCTCTCTTCAGCAGATTCGGTGCGGCTTCTCCCTCTTCGCCTCGATAGGACCGGTATTTCTTCAGACGGACACGGCAGGATATCCCCATGACTTTCATCAGTCTCTGGACGGTCTTGTGGTTGATGAGAAATCCTCTTCTGCGCAGTTCTGCCGTGATGCGGCGATAGCCATACCGACCTTTGTTTTCATGATAGATGGCTTTGATCTGCTCTTTGACCACATGGTCGGGATCGGGAATAGACCGTTTCTTCAGATGGTAATAGAAGGTAGCTCTGCGAAGGCGAGCTGCTCGGAGGAGATATCTGAGCGGATGCATGGGCCGCAGATCCTGCACCGCCATTACTTTTGACGATGTTTCCGCTCTTCTTCCCGGATCAGGGCATGCCATTTTTTTAGGAAAGCATTCTCCGCGCGAAGGTATTCCAATTCCTCCATGAGATCGTCTGTAGGAACAGAACGGGGCCTTCCGACAGCTCCTCTTCCCCGGCGTTCTTCTGCAAGGGCAGAGGGGCCACCTTCCTGATAGATTCGTTCCCAGGCGCAGGCTCGTTCCTGAGAGAGGCCAAATTTCTTTTCTGTTTCTCTGTAGCTCAGCTTTTCTTTGATCATGGTCTCCACGACGAGGACTTTAAATTCGGGAGAATAATGCTGATTTTTCCGTTTTGATTGCATAGTAAAACACCCCACTTACTGTGTTTTTATTATACAGTCCAGTAAATGGGGTGCAGTTCATCCGTGCCAGGCCTTCTGGTAATAGACGGGGCGCGCCGTCATGGAATAGGGTATGGACGTCCCTCCGAATACCACGATCGCATTGTCTCCGTGCACGTCCGGCATCATTCTTTCAAATGCTTTCTTATCATCCAGAGCTCCCACGTGCCTCCATAGGGCGTCGCCGAAGGCTTCGTACGCGTCTTTCACCGCCTGCGGAGCGTTTTCATTCATCCACGACTCCAGCTCATCAATGCGGTCCAGCACCTCCTCTCCTGGATTTTCCCCACTCTCCATGATGCGTTTCTCTGTGTCGGCCAGCTCAGTGATCTTCTCTCTGTCTGCCTCATCCATTCCTTTCATGGATTCTTCCAAATGGCGTCGTGCGTCGATAGCCTTCTTCCGGCTCTCCTTTTCTTTCTCCGACGCCCTGTTTATCATTTCCGCGCGGACCGAAGTCTCTCTTGCTTCCTGCTCTCCGGCCAGATCCTGATAGGCCTTGAAGGCCCCTCTTCCGATCGCGTCCTCTTCCTGTCTGTTGAGCTCGTGGAGGCGCGCCACTTTTTCCCGGAGCTCTTTCCTTTCGCTTTCGGAGAGCTTCTCGCCCGTCTTCTGAATAAACCTCTCATCTCCTGCATCGACGGCGGCCGCATAATCTGCCCTGTCGGCGCTCGAATGGATAGAACCCAACACGCCGTCTCGTTCTCTCCTGATCAGTTCGATCACGCTCTCCGGGCTTCCGCCGCTGGCAAACCCTTCGTAATGCTGGATCACGTGCTGGATCTCATGGATCAGCGTCTCTTTCGCCTGCGCTTCATCGTGCATAATGTTCGCGTTCAATGTGATCGTATCGAGGTCCGCCCGTCTCCCCATCTTCGTATATCCTCGATGGGTCTCTGGCCCAATATCTCCCGCTGAGACTTCCAAATATTTCAGCCATGGGTAGGCCTCGTAGAGCTTCGGGTTGTCATAGATATCCCCCAGATAGGCTGTCTCCCACGCCGGGCCAAATAACCCATTGTCTTCGCTCTTCAAAGCCTCCAGGCGGATCCCGTCCATATTGTCCGGGACCTCCCAGCGCCACTTCCCGTCTTTTCCCGCGGTCCATCCGGTCTTCTTCCAAATCTTTTCGCGGTTCTTTCCGTCCGCCTCCATGGACTTTGCTTCTTCCCGCTTCGCAAGGGGAGCACCCACCGCGTGTTCTCCGGCCATCTGCTTATAGATGTTGCCGGACTTGTATATCCGCACTCCCCCTGCTATACTGTAAGAAACAGAGGATGCTTCTTCTGGATTCCGGTCCGTACTCGAAACGCGGTCTCCCGTCTCCAGATTGCAAGCATCCTCTATTTTTTTATACTCTTTTCCCGTGTATACATTGTGATTATAGTAGTAAGTTTTTCCTTCTCTGCCTTCGCTTCTGACTGTAACCACAACATACTTCACTTCTCCGTTGATTCTTACAGCCTGATGAAGATAGTAAAAATGCTGTTTTCCATGCTTTTCCTTTTCAGAATCAGATTCTGTTATTGTGTTGGCGCTTGAAATGATTTCCGGTAAATACCTGACAGCAAGCAGTTTCTCTTCTCTTGCACTTGTAGATGCCATTTCTCTTTTCCCTGATCCGCTGAAATAAATGTCCGGCTCTTTATCGAACAAAATATTTCCGAGGATTTCATTTCTTGCGCTGTGGCCCTGAAGCTGTTCCGTGTAATACCCTACAGCCTTTTTCCTCAGTTCTTTGATATCCGCGTAGGGGCCAAACTCGTCTCCGGTGAGTTCCGTCACGTCGAGTTCGTTCCGGTCCAGTTTTCTTCCTTCCGGCGTGGTCTGGAGGTAGGCGTCTTTCCCCGCGGGCTGCTGTCCTGTCTGGATCTTCGCGATGTTCGCGTAGGGGATGTGGTAGGCTTCATGGAGCGCTTCGGCCATTTTGGCGTAGATGAGGGCGGAGTCTCTGGCGGCCTGTGTCACGGCTTCGTTTCCTCCGGAGAGGGCTTTCAGCGCGGGAGCGTAGATCTCCCGGTAGGCGTCTTCGCTCATCTGCGCGCGGGTGATGAGGTCGTCCCGGTCCATCCGTTTCACATAGGGCTCCAGTCTTTCCAGCGTCTCCAGTTTGCTCCGAAGGGCGCGGATCTCGTCCCCCGCTGCCGCGGCTTCGGGGTCGTCGGTGTGTTCGATCTCTTCCAGTGCCTCGTCGATGGCGATATCGTAAGCGTCCCGGATACCGGGCGCTTTTTTATGTTCCCGGTAGAATTTCGAGTACCACCCCTCGTTGACGGATACGCGGCGGCTCTCGTACTGTCCGCCTTCGCCGATGATGTCGATGATCCCCACGTTGGAGATGTGCGTCTTTTTCTTGTGGTCCCTTAGGTAGGCGATCTTGTCTTCCACGTCTGTGAGCTGTGCGATCTGCTCTTTCACGCGGTCTATGGCCCGGCTGAGAGAGCCTTTCACGTCATAGATGTCGTCGGAGAGGACTTCTTCCATGGCGGCCTCAGAAATCGCCTTATTTCATTCTACATACCCCCCTCCTGAGGGGTGCGACTACATGCCGTGGATCTTTCGCCCAGACGGCAGCGTATTTCAATCCACGCACCCCGCGAGGGGTGCGACCGGCCTTCAAGTCCTTAACTGCAATTTGATGACCAATTTCAATCCACGCACCCCGCGAGGGGTGCGACCATAATCCTCAAAAGAACCAACAGTCCAACCGCCAATTTCAATCCACGCACCCCGCGAGGGGTGCGACAACAGCGGATCCAAACCGGATCCTTCATTTTTTTATTTCAATCAACGCGATTCAACGAAAAATAAAAAGCCGTAAATCATCGATAAAACCTGATGATTTACGGCTTTCTCGCTCTCATTGCTGGCTGCCATTAGGAAACCTTATATATCTTCTTATTTGCTTTTATACATTTTAAAAATTATCCCTCCTCAGTTGTTCACAACCGCTACTCCCAATACAATCGCCGCTACGACCGCCCACATGTTCCTCTGTCTCTCCAACCTGTCATGTGCCCTCTTCGCCTCGTCGGAGGATTCCTGCAAGGATTGATTCGCCCTTCTCAATGATGTCTGCAATTTCTGCATTTCCGTCTGCGAGCTGCTGATTTGTTTTTTCGACGTCTCCAGCTGTCCTTGCAGCGTCGTCAACTGCTCCACCTGCTGAGTCAATAGCGCTTCCTGCTGTTTCTGCCTGCTCTCCAACTGCTCGAAGATCATCGAGAGCTCCGTCAATTCCTGATCCGTCATCTGATACGTCGGCTCCGCTGCCGAGATAGTAACCGGCGCAGAAAATAAGAGTAGCAGCACCGATACATAAAATACATTTTTTAAGCACATCCACTCTCACACCCCCTGCGCCTGATAGAAAATTGCCTTGCCGCGAATGGTATCGCCGCCGGTCATCCAGTCTTCGTCTTCCGAAGTCACAGCCAAGTCCCACCGCTCGCAGGTATGCGCCGGGCCGTACGGGTCACACGGATAAAGGCCGTCCATGTTGTCCGCTGCCTCGGCGTGGGTCATGACGTGCTGGAGATCGATGGGGATATCCAGTTCCCGCGCGATGACGGCGACGACTTGCGCCAGGCATTCGATCTGCGCGGAGGTGGGCGGGTAGTTACCGAGATCACACCCGCCGCCCGCATAGGCCACGGCGTCGGCGCAGCAGTCAAGCGCCACGGATATGGAGCCGCTGTTGCGCATGTATGTGGCCTCCACAGCGCTGTCAAAGTCATGGGTCTGCGCCACGCTTCCGTCCGCATGGATGCAGAAATGGTAGTCCGGGTAGTCCATGTCATAGGCCCCGCCCGTCCAATGCAGGTAGATCTTCGGATCGCGGTCCAGTGCGAGCGCGTCGGCCCAGAGCTTATCTTTTACCGCCGCCGTTTCCCGGCGGATTTCTTCTAAATTCATTTGTTCCCTCCTATCAAGAGAAAATGGGCGGCTTCCGAAGAAACCGCCTTTTTCAAAATCAGTTCAGCACATAAACCAGGCCGAAGATGCAGAGCATTGCGCCCGCGATGATCCATACGTATTTCTGCATAGTCTCACCCCCTTTCAGAACGCCCACCCGCCGAGGAGCAGGGCGAAATTCCGCAGCTCTGGCAGATTTGGCTTCCCCGTGCTGCGCCAGTCCCATAAGAAAAGGCCGAGGTACAGAAGCACCACGGCCAGAAGCAGGCATTTGTAGATCGTCTTCGCGTGCCATCCGAAATCAGCGGAAAAGCGCGCGATCCACTCTTTGAGGTATTGCTTGATCTTCTCTATCAGTTTCTTCACCTCCAATCAAAAACCGCCTGCATTCCGCAAGCGGTTTCGTTTATCTATGATAAAATTAGGAAATTCCTCAAAAATATTCTCTTTTCTGCTTGACGTTATTCCGATAACGGCGTATAATATATACAGAGTTAAGGAAAAGGAGGTGAAAAAATGGATGTAGATATAAAAGAAGCCCTACACGTTCTCGCTGATGTCGTTACGATCTTGACCGGATTCCTAACCATCGCGAAAGCCATGAAGGGCAAGTAAGAGGAAGGGGCGGGGCACCGCCCCGGCCCCCTTCATCTACATCTATTATATCATGAAGACGAAAAATGTATTGCTCATCTTGACCGCATGCAGCTATATACGGCTGTACTTCTCGCAGGACTGGCTTTCCATCCTTGCTGCCGCGGTCATCACCATCGCATCTGTCGTTTACATCTACAGGAGGTAAAAAATGAAACTCATCGAAGAAGTCATGACAGCTACCGAAGCCGCCGAAAAATGGCATCTCGCCGGCCGCACGATCCAGCAGGCATGCACCGGCCAGAAAGGGTTTCCGCCCCGCTTCACGCCAGATGAAGCCCGCAAGACCGGCCGCATCTGGCTCGTCACCCGGGAAGGCATGGAGCGTGTCTACGGCCCGCAGCCGGAAGACTGAAATAGAAAAGCACCCGCAAGGGTGCTTTTCGCTTGTCCGTTCTTTCATTGATGCGCCTCCGGAGGATCCACCGGCAACTCCATCACGCGGCCGATTAATGGCGGAATGGTCCCGTTTCCTCCGAGCACCTGATAGATGGCAAACATGTGATTGATATCGTCCCGCGCTTCGGTGGTGCAGTAGCCTCCTTCAAGGCATTTTTCCAGCTTGTGCAGGAGGCGGTCACGCAGGAGAGCGCATACACCTTCTTTGATGAGTCCGTAGTCTCTGTGCCCGGTGCGCAGACTCCGCCACAGATATCCGATGGCGAGACCGGCCAGCATGTAAAGCGCCTGTCCGATATAGTGCCAGAGTATATCTTCCATGTTATTCTGTGACCTCTTTCCACCCCTGCGGGTATGCATCGGGCGCCCAGACATTGTTGTCGATCGTACTCTCGTAAACTTTGCCATTATACGTTACCCTGTCCCCGATCATGTACGGATTGGTCGAGTCGGGCTGTTCCCACGGCAGCGGTTCTCCGGTCGTGGAGGTAAGCACCTTTGCCCAGAGGCTCGGCGCATCGGTCGGTGTCCATGTCGCTTGCGAGGTGTGGGCCTGTAGGCATTTGTACAAGGTGCTGTCATACATGACACGGTCCCCTACGCTGTACGCATGGCTGGCACTGTCCCACACCGGGAAATAATCTGTCATCTTGAGCGCAGCCGCATCTGGCACGGCGGCGAGCGTTGTCTGGTACTCTGCCTGTAAGGGTGCGATGCTCCCTCCTGCTAGCATCATGCGGGTAGTGCGTGTGGTGATCGAGTTGAGCGTCGTCTTCGCCTCTGTCGCCTGCTGCGCGGCTTTCTGGTCGGCCAGTTCTTCCGCGGTCGGCTCCGGCGGCGGTACGGGCTGGCCGGTCTCTTTGTCGTAGGTGTATCCGCTCACGTAGAGTTTATGATCTTCGTACGATGTTTCTACTGCCAGATCGTCCGGATATTTTTCCGCGGCTTCCTTTTTCAGGTCATCCATGGTCTTTTCGGACAGGAGCGGCAGCGACGTGATCCGTTTTCCCTCCACGTCAAAGATATCAAGATACTGTGTGACTTTGTGCGGCTTTGGCTGCATGATTTTGGACAGGATGCTCATATTTCCTCCTATACTAAAATGACCTCCAGTAAAGGAGGTTTAGAAATGAAAAATCCAAATGGATACGGGTGTATCAAAAAACTTTCGGGAAACCGGCGGAGGCCGTATATCTTTGTAGTTTCGGAGCAGGGAAAGCAGCGCGTCATCGGCTCTTTCTCCTCTCAGGTGGAAGCACTGATTTTTCAGACTGACTACAATCGCACTCATGGCCGTCCCCGCCTTTCCGATAATAAAATCACATGGGCCGAGCTGTACCACCGATGGCTTCCGGCGCATATCGAGCACACAGGACCCTCCGCAAGCACTCTCGCCGGATACCGCGCCGCGTATCGACACTGCGCGCCGCTCTATGATCTGGAGGTCTCCAAAATCAAATACCGGCACTTGCAGGATGTGATCGACCGCATGAAAAAAGCAGGACTGTCATACAGTTCCTGCAAAAAGGTACGGTCCCTGCTGTCCCTTACGTTCCGGTATGCACTTCGCATGGAATATACGCACCGATCTTTTGACCGTCTCATACAAATCGGAAAGAATAAACCGGTACGGCCGCACAAACCGTTTTCCCGGCAGCTGATCAACCGGCTGTGGGCGCATGTGGATGCACCCGGCGTCGATACGGTACTCATCCTCATCTACTCCGGCATGCGCGTCAGTGAGATGCTGCACCTGCGGAAATCTGATGTGAATCGTCGGCAGAAATACTTTGATATCAGGCAATCGAAGACGGTTTCCGGCATCCGTATCATTCCCATCCATGACCGCATCTGGCCTCTTGTGGAAGCTCGCATGCAGTGTCCCGGAGACTGTCTGATCGCCGACGATGAAGGATGCCCCTATGACTACTCTCGATACTGTACCGTCTGGCGGCGCGTGATGGATCTCATCCGTGGCAGCGGTCACACCACGCACGACTGCCGCCACACCTGTGCCACCCTGCTGGATAATGCCTGTGCGAATCCAAACGCGGTACGCCGCATCCTCGGACATGCCGACGGCGATGTGACGGATAAAGTCTACACCCACAAGGCGCTCCGACAGCTCCGGAAAGCGATCAATCTCATCAAGTGAGTGTTACTATCCCGTTACTGATGCGTGCTTTGCACCGTGTTTCCTTTTATGCCATCCGTGTTACTGATGTTACCGATTTTTTATCGTCAAACCGCCCTATCTGGCGGTTTTCGTTTTGCGTGTTTTCGGCACTGTCCGCGTTTGTGCGGATTTTAGAAAATCAAAAATTTTCTCGTCTTTTCCACACAATCTCGTTCATTCTTCTGATTCATCATTCTTGCTTTTCTCTTTAAACAGGGGGTAAAGATAGAAAAGCCTATAGACGTGTCTTTTTCTGTCATCCTCCCTATTTCCTTTTCAACACCCTTTATGGCCATCGTTTCACAGCCGCAGTACATTGGCTATTCAGGCCCGGAAAACAATGCAAATGCCAAAGTTTGGCGTATCCATACGCTGACAGAATCCGGTTTCAGTGTCAAGCCTGACGAATGGAGCGATATCGGAGATGGTATGATTGGGATCGCCTATGCATTTTCTGTTGGAATCATATAGACAGGGGGGAGTTCTTGTGCGTGGTAATTATTTCACCTACCCAATCGAATATAAACACAGCGTACTGTCGGTGCAAGGAATCGTAAGAAGCAACGGCTCCGATGACGCTTTTTGGTACCCATGTTTAAGTCAAATAAGCAA
>CASEBK010000004.1 GCA_949286115.1 uncultured Veillonellaceae bacterium
AGACCGGAACGGCCGTCCGCAGGGAGCCCGTCCGGCAGCGGCGGCCCGCCCTGCCAGAAGCGGAGACCGTCCGCAGCGCCCGGCAGACCGTCCGAAGGCGGGATTCGGCGGCAACCGGCCGAAACCGGCAGCGGCACCTGCGCCCGCACCCGCGCCGGAGCGGCGGGACGCGAAGCCGGCGAAGAAGAGCAGAAAGGACTACGAACGCAGCCGCAGAGAGAAGGAAGGGACCTCTCTCATGGCGCAGTCCATGAAGCAGAATAAAAAGAAGAAGCACGTCACGGAGAAGAAGACGGCGGCGTATCCGACGGAAGTGACGCTCCCGCCGAGCACCACCGTGAAGGAGCTGGCGGAGCTCTTCGGCCGCGAAGTGAGCGAGATCATCATGCATCTCATGAAGCTGGGCATCATGGCGACGATCAATCAGAATGTGGATCCCGATGCGGCGGCGCTCCTGGCCGATGATTTCGGCATCACCCTCCTCGAACCGGAAAAAGCGGCCGACCCGACGGAATACATTCCCGCGCCGGACGATCCACGCTTCCTGAAGCCGCGTCCGCCGGTGGTCACCATCATGGGTCACGTCGATCACGGCAAGACGACGCTCCTCGACGCGCTCCGCGAGACGAATGTGGCGGCACACGAAGCGGGCGGCATCACCCAGCGCATCGGCGCCTACCAGATCCGCTACAAAAATCAGAAGATCACTTTCCTCGATACGCCGGGGCATGAAGCCTTCACGGCCATGCGAAACCGCGGCGCGCAGATCACGGATATCGCGGTCATCATCGTGGCCGCCGACGACGGCGTCATGCCGCAGACCATCGAAGCGATCAACCACGCCAAGAGCGCGAAGGTGCCGATCCTCGTGGCCATCAACAAGATCGACAAGCCCGGCGCGAACCCCGACCATATCAAGGAAGAGCTCTCTCATCAGGGCCTCATCGCCGAAGACTGGGGCGGCGACGTCATCATGGTGCCGATCTCCGCGAAGAAGCGCATCGGCCTGGACGACCTCCTGGACAACATCCTCCTTCTGGCGGAGATGGAAGAGCTGAAGGCGAATCCGCGCCGCGAAGCGTACGGCGTCGTCGTGGAAGCGCAGCTCGATAAAGGCCGCGGCCCGGTGATGAACGTGCTCGTGCAGAACGGCACGCTCCACGTGGGCGACGGGATCCTGGCAGGCAAGTGCTGGGGGCGCGTCCGCGCGATGGCCAATGAGAACGGCCGCAAGCTGAAATCGGCGGAGCCCTCCGCGCCGGCGGAGATCCTCGGCATGAGCAGCGTGCCGGAAGCGGGCGACCATTTCTACGTGATGGACGAGAGAAAGGCCCGGGAGATCGCCGAGATGAGAGCGGTCCGCGCGAAGGAAGCGGAACGGAGCCAGGTCCAGAAGATCACCCTCGACAACATCTTCGAAAAGATCAAAGAAGGGGAAATGAAGGAACTGGACATCATCATCAAAGCCGATGTCCAGGGCTCGGTAGAAGCGCTGCAGCAGTCGCTGGAGAACATCAAGAGCGAAAAGGTGCGCATCTCCGTGGTGCACTCCGCGGTCGGCGCCATCAGCGAATCCGACGTGATGCTCGCCTCCGCTTCGAACGCGCTCATCATCGGCTTCAACGTGCGGCCTGACGCGAACGCCCGGAAGATCGCCGAGCAGGAAAAGGTGGATATCCGTCTGTACCGGGTCATCTACGACGTCATCAACGACGTGAAGGCAGCCATGGCGGGGCTGCTCGCGCCGACCATCAAGGAAGTGCTCCTCGGTCATGCGGAAGTCCGTCAGGTCATCCACACGCCGAAGGTCATCGTGGCCGGCTCCTACGTCCAGGACGGCAAGATCACCAGCAACTGCCAGATCCGCATCGTCCGCGACGGCATCGTCATCCACGAAGGCAAGATCGCCTCTCTCCGCCGCTTCAAGGACGACGTGAAGGAAGTCACCGAGGGCTACGAATGCGGCATCGCTATCGACAACTACCGCGATGTGAAGGAAGGGGACCAGCTGGAAGCCTTCAAACTGCAGGAAGAAGCAGCCGAGCTGGAATAAGAACGAACACCTGCGGCGGGACCCCTGCCGCGTCAGATGCGCTGCCTTTTCCGGGCGGCGCATTTTCCATACAGAAAGGAAGACATCATGTCTGAATTACGCGTACGAAAGATCCAGGAATTCATCAAGCAGGAAGTGGGGCAGATGCTGCTCCGCGACCTGAAGGACCCGCGGCTCGGCTTCATCACCGTGACCGGGGTGAAAGTCACGGGGGACCTCCGGGAGGCGGTCATCTACGTGAGCCTCTTCGGGAAGGACGAAGAGAAGAAAGCCTCCATGGAGGCACTGAATCAGGCGAAGGGATTCATCCGCCGCGAGATCGGGCAGCGGCTCAAGGTGTACTACACGCCGAGCATCTCTTTTGAGGAAGATACTTCCCTCGACTACGGCATGCACATCGAGGGCCTGCTGAAGAAGATCCAGAAAGAAGAGAAGCCCCATGAAGATCAGTAAAGACGAAGCGGCGGCGTTCCTCCGGGCGCATGAGCGGTTCCTCCTCGTGGGGCACATCCACGCCGATGGGGACGATGTGGGCTCGATCATCGCCCTTCACAATGTGCTCACGGCCATGGGAAAAGCGGCGGACATGGTCATCGCCGACGGCGCGCCGGAGCGGTTCCGTTTCCTGCCGTCTGCGGCGGCCATCCGCACGGCCATCCCCGAAAGAGCGGACTATGACGCCCTCGTTTTCACCGACCTCTCGAACATTGAGCGCGGCGGGGACTTCGATTTCCCGAAGGTGCCGAGCCTCTGCATCGACCATCACATCTCGAACACGGAGTACACGGACTATCTTTATCTCCGCGCGGACTACGCGGCCACGGCAGAGCTTCTGGCAGAGCTCTTCCTGGACGGGGGATTTCCCATGGATGCGGAAGCGCGAAACGCGCTCTACATGGGCATCGGTACGGACAGCGGCTTCTTCAAATTCAGCAACACCTCCGCGCATACGCTCCTTATGGCGAGCCGCCTCGTCGAAGGAGGCGCAGAGCCGGCATTCATCTCGAACCATCTCGATGTGACGACGAAAGTCTCCATGGAAGTGTACCGGCGCGTGTTGGACACGCTGCACTACGCCGCGGGCGGAAAGATCGGCATCGCTGCCATGGACGAAACTTCCATGGCCATGGACGGAGAAAACTCCGATTACTACGTGAGCATCCCCCGGCGGGTGGAAGGCGTCGAGATCGGCGTTCTCCTCAAAGCGGACGGCGCTGACGTGACGCGCCTGTCCATCCGGTCGCGGGAATATGCGAACGTCTCCGAGCTGGCGGCGCATTTCGGCGGCGGCGGCCACATCCGCGCGGCGGGGTGCACCATCCCGCTGCCTCTGGCGGAGGCGGAAGCAGCGTTCCTGGCGGAAGCGGAGAAATATCTTTGATGGACGGCGTGCTGAACGTGCTGAAGCCGGCGGGCATGACCTCCTTCGACGTCATCGCGGTGCTTCGGCGCATCTACGGGCAGAAGAAGATCGGTCACGGGGGAACGCTGGACCCGCTCGCGGCGGGCGTGCTGCCGGTCTTTCTTGGCCGGGCAGCGCGGCTCATCGAATACGCGCCCATCCGCAGGAAGACCTACGAGGCGGAGTTTCTCATGGGCTTTGCCACCGATACGGAAGACGTGTCGGGCCGCATCGTCGAAGAAGGGGCCGTGCTCTCTGACGGGGCGGCCTGGGAAGAAGCGGCGGCGCGGTTCCGCGGGCCCATCCAGCAGGTGCCGTCCGCCTACTCGGCCAAGCAGATCGGCGGACGCCGGGCTTACGACCTCGCGCGGGCCGGCGAGGCGGTGGAGCTTCCTCCGAAAGATGTGGTCATCTACGACCTCGTGATCCGGGAGATCCGGCCGCCGTATCTGCGCCTCTCCGTGACGTGCTCTTCCGGGACGTATGTGCGGGCTCTCGGCCGGGACATGGGCCGCGCGGCGGGGTGCCCCCTCGCGATGTCTTTCCTCGTGCGCACCGCCATGGGGCCCTTTGTGATCAGGGCGGCAAAGACGCTCGAGGAGATCGAAGCGGACCCGGAAGGCGCGCTCATGGAAGACCTGCGGCCGATCCTTTCGGAGCTTCCCGCAGTGACGCTCAGGGAAGAGGCGGCGAGAGATTTTCTCATGGGGAAACGGCTCCGCACGGAGACGGCGGACACAGAGACCGCTGCGGTGTACGGGCCGTGGGGATTTCTCGGCATCGCCGCCGTCCGGCAGGGCGTGCTCCATCCGAAAAAAGTATTTTCCTGAGAGGGAGGCGCGTATGGAACGATTTCAGAAGCTGGAAGACCTCTGGGACAGGGGGCCGCTCGTGCTGGCCATCGGCTTTTTCGACGGCTTCCATGTGGGACATCAGGCGGTGCTCGCTGAGGCGCGGCGCATGGCCAAAGCGCGCGGCGCGGCGGCGGGCGTGGTCACGTTCTCGCCTCATCCGGCGAGCGTCCTCTTTCCCGAGCGGCCGGTGCAGCTCCTTCAGACAGAGGAGGAGAAAGAAACGATGATGGCCTCCCTCGGCATGGCACTGGCGGTCATCCTCCGGCCCACGCAGGCCTTCCTCGGTGAATCGGCGGAAGAGTTTCTGCGGAGCCTTCGCGCGGTTCCCGGCCTTCGTGGCGTCGTGTGCGGCGAGAATTTTTCCTTCGGCGCCGGCGCATCCGGCGGGCCCGGCGACATCGCGCGGTATTTCGCCGGGACGGACACGGCGGTCTCTGTGGTGCCTCTTGCGGTGAGCGAAGCCATCGGCGGACGCGTCGTCAGCAGCACCGAGATCCGCCGCCTCGTGCAGGAGGGGGATATGCGGCGGGCAGGGGCGCTCCTCGGCCGGTACTACAGCCTCTCCGGCGGCGTGGCGCGGGGCTTCCGGCGGGGCACGGACGACACGGGCTACCCTACGGCGAATCTCGCTTTCGGCAGAGAGCGCATCCTTCCGGCGGACGGCGTGTATGCCGCCTTCGCCCGCATCCGCGGACGCCGCTTCCCTGCGGTGACGAACGTGGGTACAAATCCCACCTTCGGCAACGATGGGCGCACTGTAGAGACGTTCATTCTCGATTTTGACGAGAGCATCTACGGCGAGGCTTTCGCTGTGGAATTCGTGGAGCGCCTCCGCGGGGAGATCCGGTTCCCATCGGTAGCGGCACTCGCGGCACAGATCGGAAGCGACGTGCAGCGGGCCAGAGAGCTTTTGCAGGCGGAAGCCTTGCGCGGGGCAAGCAGCCTTGCTGCCGGGCAGAGCTGACGGGAATTTTACAAAGGCCCCGTATACTACAGAGAAACGCATTCCGGAGGACATCATGACAAAAAATGAATTTATGAACCGACTCGCGGCCGATCCCAAATGGGCGCCCGGGTGGGATGCCATCGAAGCCGAGTTCGCCCGGCTCTATCCCGGCGAAGACCCGGAACATTTCGCCACGGCCATCGAAGCGCGGGCCTCGCTGGGCGGCGACCAGTATCTGGACGGCTATTCCTTCTATCCGCTCCCCGAAGGGGGCCTGCACATCGTCACCTTCGGCCTGTCCGTGCTCTACGGGGATAAACGGGCCTTCGGCGACGCGTGGAGCGGCAGGGGATGCGAGCTCACCATGAAGGTGCGAGAGGACGCTGCGGGGGACGCGCTCTGGGCGTGCGACCTGCTCTCTGCCGCGGCGAAATGGGTGCACGGCGGTCATCGCCGCCTCTCGCCGTATCAGATCCTCACGGCAGACGATCTGGGCATTTCCCGCGGGACGGACACGCCCGTCGCGGCGGTGCTCCTCATCCCGGACCTTGCGGCCGAGACGATCCATACGGTCTACGGCGCCGTGCAGTTCCTCCAGGTGCTGGCGCTCACGAAGAACCAGGCGGCGCGTCTCCTCTCCGGCGCGGGGGTCCGCGAAGTCTATGAAACAGAAATGAAGCCCCGCATCGGCAGCGGGTACTTCGACTGGCAGAACGGCTGAAAGAAAGACCGCGTTCCATAGAAGGGACGCGGTCTTTTTTCGTGCTTGCGAAGAGGGCGGGGGCGTGGTAGGATAGCGGTCATCTGTATTTGCTGAAAGGAGAAACGTATGAACCGCGCAGAGAATCCTTATCGCAGCCGCTGGGCGGTCTTTTCCATGTCCGTGCCGATCTTCGTGGAGACGGCGCTCCAAATGATGGTGCCCAATGTGGATCAGTTCATGCTGAGCCGCTACTCGCAGGACGCGGTGGCTGCCGTGGGAAACGACAACGTGGTCTTCAATATGATCGTCCTCACACTGGCAGTGATGTGTCAGGCGGCGACGATCCTCATCGCGCATCACCGCGGCGCGGGGGATATGACGAAGGTGAGCGAAGTGTGCACAGTGGCGCTCTTTGCGAATTTCGTGCTCGGCGCGGCGCTCTCCCTTCTGCTCTTCACCTGCGACGGATGGTTCCTGCAGGCCATCGGCGTGCCGGCAGAGATCTGGAGCGACGCCTCCCTGTACCTCCGGTGGATCGGCGCGTTCGTCTTCGTACAGAGCCTCTACATGGCGTTCATCTCGTTCCTGCGGGGCTGGTCGCTCCTGAAGCTCACCATGATCTGCTCGCTCGTGATGAACGTGCTCAATATTAGCGGCAACCTCGTCCTCATCCACGGGTGGGGCCCCATCCCCTCGCTGGGCGTGGCGGGGGTGTGCATCTCCACCAATATTTCCAAGATCCTTGGGCTCGCGCTCATCGTCTATCTGTTTCATAAGCATACGCCCATGCGGCTCTCGTTCTCCTTCCTCCGGCCATTTCCGTTCCGCACGCTCCGGCAGATCCTCTCTATCGGCGTGCCCTGCGGCGGGGAGACATTCTCTTATCAGTTCTCCCAGACGGTCATCATGAAATTCGTGAACCTCTTCGGCATCGCCGTCATCACCACGAAAGTCTACGCGTACATCATCGCCATGGTGAGCTACGTGTACTCCCAGTCGCTGGCCATGGCGACGCAGATCCTCGTGGGGTACTTCAAAGGCGCCGGGGATAACGACGAGGTGGACCGGCGGGTGAAGTTCACCATCCTCGTGTCGGTGCTCCTCTCGGGAAGCATCGCCGCGTTTCTCTTCTTCCATTCGGACGCGGTCTTCTCCATCTTCACGGACGACCCGGAAGTGCACGCCCTCGGCCGGGCCATCCTCTTCGTGGAGATCTTTCTGGAGATCGGCCGCGCGGTGAACATGAGCATGGTCATGGCGCTCAATGCGGCGGGCGACGTGCGCGCGCCCATCACGGTGGGCATCCTTTTCATGTGGGGCATCGCGACGCTCGGCGCGTGGCTCCTGGGGGTACACCTCGGCTGGGGCCTCGTGGGCATCTGGATCGCCATGGCCGCCGACGAATGCACCCGCGGCGCGGTCTTCCTCTGGCGCTGGCGGAGCGGCGTATGGAGAAAGAAACTGGTGTGATACGAGACCTCTCGCAGGACGCGGGAGGCCTTTTGGCTTCCGGAAGGCAGAGTGGGGAGCGGCGGGCTCGTTGCTTTTATTTCTTACTTGTGATAACATTATTTATAACAAATTATTTTTTGATTTCTTACAAGGAGGCAGTCTATGAAAAAAGTATGGGCAGCCCTCATGGCGGGCCTCGTCCTCGCCGCGCCGACGGCGGCGATGGCCATGGATTCGGCGACGCTTCTGGCGGACCCCGCCCGGTACCGCGTGATCTGCGCGGACGGCGAAAAGGCCGTCTATGCGGACATGGAGACCGTCCGCGCCATGGAGAGCCGGGACTTCCCGTCCAGCGTGGAGAACATCTCCTTCACTATGTACGTCGAGACCTATGCGAAGAAGCCCGACGCCATGGCCTACCAGACGGGAAATACCGTGACGGACATCCAACAGTACGAAGCGACCGCCCGCGGCAATAAACGGGAGGACAGCTACCGGCTGGAGACGAAGCTCACCGCCGTCTACGATAGGAACGGCGCGCAGATCGGCGACGCGTCCTGGAAAGGCAAGAAAGCCGGGCTCGAAGCCGACGACCTGTATTACAGCCTCTTCCGCGCCGTGCATGCGCCGAAGGGCAAGTGACGGAGGTGATCCCATGAAGAAACTGTACAGCCTGCTCGCGGCGGGCCTTCTCCTCGCCGCGCCGGGCGCCGCGAGGGCCATGGATCAGGCGGCGCTCCTCGCTGATCCCGGCCGGTACCGCGTGATCTATGCGGGAGAAGACGAAGTGATCTACGCGGATATGACGTCCGTGCGGAGCATCCAGACCATGGATTTTCCGAACAGCATCGAGAACGCGCATTTTAAGATGTACGTGGAGTCTTACAAAGACAAGGTGGACGCCATGGACTTTGCCAAAGGCGGCCTCGTCACGCAGATCCGCGAGTTCGACGCGGGGCTCTACGTGAATAAGAATAAAAAGTCCTACAAGCTGGAGACGAAGCTGGACGCGGTGTACGACGCGGCAGGCGCGGCGATCCCCGCAAAAGACCTGGAAGAGACCGGCGACGCCGTGAAGATCCGCGCGAAGGCCGAAGACCTCTACAAGAATCTCTACCGGCTGGAACGCCTGCCGAAGGCGGCGCCGGCGGAAGAAGTGGCTCCCTCGCAGGAGGCTCCCGCAGCATCCTCACCAGAGACAGCTCCCGCGCCCTCTGCGACGACAGGACAGGCAGCGGCCAGTGCAGAAGCACCGGCTCCCGCCGCTCAAACGAAATAAGAAGACAAATGACAGCAGCTCACGAGGGCTGCTGTTTTTGCGTGGCTTTCGCGAAGGGGCGAGGGCGGTGGAGAGGCGGAAAGGCGGGGCGGAATATTTGCGCTGTGGCGATCGGCGCATCTGATCTTTTACTGAGAAAGGGAAACGCGTTTCTGATGCGGATGCGGCGGACGCTTCGGCGCGGGGACGGCGGTGGGGAGGAAAGTTCTTTTCCATTTGGAAAGGGCCGGACGGAAGGAAAAAGGTCGGAGGTCCCGAAAAGGGGCGGAGGGAACGTGCGGGGACTTTGCCGGCCGCCGGGGACTTTGGCGACAAAAAAGTCGGCGGCGGGTGCGGTCTCGTTTCTCAGGGGGCGTATTATGATATAATTAAATGATACGAATTTCATAGAAAACAGGAGACACACATGGGAAAACAATACTACACCATCACCTATGGATGCCAGATGAACGAGTCCGACACGGAGCGCATCAACGGGCAGCTCGCGGAGCTGGGCTATACGGAAGCGCCCGCCATGGAGGCGGCGGACATCGTCATCCTGAATACGTGCAGCATCCGGCAGAACGCGGAAGAGAAGGTCTACGGCAAGATCGGCGAGATCAAGCGGATGAAGGAGAAGAATCCGGACCTCCTCGTGGGCATCATGGGATGCATGGCGCAGGAGAATAAGGAAAAGCTCATCGCCCGCATGCCCATCATCGATTTCGTCCTGGGACCCTACCACATCCATGACCTGAAGGAGGTCGTCACGGAGGCGCTCGCCGGCCGCCGCCACGTGGTGCGGACGCGGATGAATCCGGAGCGGGTGAAGGACTACAGCGAGCTTCATGCGGCGCGGAAGAGCCACATCTTCGCGTGGGTGCCCATCATGCAGGGGTGCAACAAGTTCTGCACGTACTGCATCGTGCCTTACGTGCGGGGCCGCCAGACGAGCCGCACTGTGGAGGATATCACGGGCGAGGTGCGGCAGCTTGCCGCCGAAGGGTATAAGGAGATCACCCTCCTCGGGCAGAACGTCAATTCCTACGGCCTTGATTTCCGGGATGGCACGGATTTTGGGGCGCTCATCCGGGCGCTGGATGAGGTAGAGGGCATCGAGCGGGTGCGGTACATGACGTCCCATCCGCGGGACATGACCTTTGCCATGGTGGATGCCATGGCGGCTTCGCCGAAGGTGGCGCGCCATATGCACCTGCCCGTGCAGCACGGGGATAATGAGATGCTCCGCCGGATGAACCGGGGCTATACCATCGAACATTTCATGGAGCTCCTCTCCTATGTGCGGCAGAAGATGCCCGACATCGTGGTGACGACGGACCTCATCACAGGCTTCCCCGGCGAGACGGAGGAGATGCACAAGGCCACGCTCCGGCTCCTCCGGGAGGCGCAGTTCGACTCGGCGTACACCTTCATTTATTCCCCGCGGCAGGGGACGCCGGCGGCGCGCATGGAGGACCAGATCGGAGACGACGTGAAGCACCGCCGCCTGCAGGAGCTGATGGACGTGGAGAACGAGATCAGCCTGGCGAAGAACCGGGCCATGGAAGGGAAGGTCTATCCCATCCTCGTGGAGGGGCCGACGAAGCAGGACGAGAGCCGCTGGTACGGCCGCACGTCGGGCAATAAGATGATCATCTTCCCGAAGACGGAAGGCGTCTTTGTAGGCGACGTGCGGGATGCTCTCGTCGAGCAGGGCCAGACCTGGGTGCTCAAGGGCCGTCTGGTGTGACGACTGCGGAAAGGAGGGATGAGGATGGCAAAGACGCCGCTCATGGACCAGTACCGGAAGATCAAGGAGAGTTATCCGGACGCGCTCCTCTTTTTCCGGCTGGGCGATTTTTATGAAATGTTTTTTGACGACGCGGTGACAGCCTCCCGCGAACTGGAGCTGACGCTCACCGGGAGGAACGCCGGGGCAGACGAGCGCGCTCCCATGTGCGGGGTGCCCTACCACGCGGCGGAGAACTACATCTACCGTCTCATCCAGAAGGGCTACCGCGTGGCCATCTGTGAGCAGATGGAGGACCCGAAGAAGGCGAAGGGCCTCGTGAAGCGGGAGGTCATCAAGGTCATCACGCCGGGGACGATCCTCTTTGAAAATTCCATCGCCGACAAGTCGAACAATTATCTCGCCTACATCGTCGAGGCGGAGAAGAAGCTCGGCGCGGTGATGGCGGACATCTCCACCGGCGAGTGCTGGTGGGGCGAGTGGGACGCGAAAAAGGAAGCGGACGATTTCTTCGACATGCTCTCCGTGTACAGTCCGGCAGAGGCGGTGTGTGCCGTATCAGATGAGTTGTACGGCCGCATCGAGCCGTACTGCGCCGCCCGCCTCGGGGCTTGCCTCCTGACGCGGCGGGACGAGAGGGACATCGCCCGCGAATCGGTGCCGCCGGAAGCATCCGGTATCGGGGAGGAAGCGGTGCGCCTCGCCTTCGCGGGCCTTGGAGCGTATCTCCGGGAAGTGATGAAGGCGGATGCGCCCATGATCCACATGGCGGCCCCGCTCCGGGAGGACCACACGCTCGTTCTGGCAGAAGAGACGCTTCGGAATCTGGAGATCACGAAGAACATGCGCGACGGCGGGCGGAAGGGGACGCTCCTCGAAGTGCTGGACCACACGAACACCGCTATGGGGGCGCGGCTCCTCCGGCGGTGGCTCGAGCGGCCGCTCACGGACGTGAACGCAATCGTCCTCCGGCAGGACGCGGTGGAGGAGCTGACGCTCCACGCGACGGAGCTGGAGCAGCTGGAAAAGCTCCTGGCGCGCATCTTCGACTTCGAGCGCATCCTCTCGCGCATCGAGGCGAACACCACCTCGCCAAAGGACCTTCTCGCGCTCAAGTCTTCGCTTGCGGTAGTGCCGCAGGTGAAGGCGCTCCTCAGCGGGGCGTCGTCCCTCCTCCTCGCGCGGCTCAACAAGCAGATGGGCGTTCACGGGGAGATCTACGATCTGCTGGACCGCGCTATGGATGAGAACGGCACGGGCAATATCCGGGACGGGAAGTACATCCGCCGCGGCTATAATCAGGAGCTGGATGAGCTGCGGTCGCTCTCGGAGAACAGCCGCCAGTGGATCGCCGACCTGGAAGAGCGGGAAAAAGAGAAGACCGGCATCAAGATGAAGATCGGCTTCAATAATGTCTTCGGCTATTATTTTGAGATCTCTCACGCGAACAAGCTCCCCATCCCGCCGTATTTCACGCGGAAGCAGACGCTGACGAACGCCGAGCGCTACATCACGCCGGAGCTCAAGGAATTTGAAGTGAAGGCCCTCTCGGCGAAGGAGAAGACCGAAGAGCTGGAGCTGCGCATCTATCAGGAAGTGAAGAACGCCATCCGCCCGGCCATTGCGGACATGCAGAAGACCGCCCGAGCGCTGGCGGCGGCAGACTCTCTCGCAAGCCTTGCCCGGGCGGCGCTCAAAGACCGGTACGTGCGGCCGGCGATCGATCGGGATGGGCGCATCGTCATCAAAGACGGGCGGCATCCCATGGTGGAGCACACCCTGCGGCGGGAGCTCTTCGTGCCGAACGACACGTTCCTTGACCACGACGGGCAGGAGATCCTCATCATCACCGGGCCGAACATGGCGGGGAAATCCACGTACATGCGGCAGGTGGCAGTGCTCACCATCATGGCGCAGGCGGGCTCCTTCATCCCCGCCAGGAGCGCCGCCTTCACGCCGGTGGACCGGGTCTTCACCCGCGTGGGCGCCACCGACGACATCTCTACCGGGCAGAGCACCTTCATGGTGGAGATGCAGGAAGTGTCTCAGATCCTGAAGAGCGCTACGAAGAACAGCCTCATCCTGCTGGACGAGATCGGCCGGGGCACATCCACCTACGACGGCATGAGCATCGCCCGCGCCGTGGTGGAGTACATCGACAAAAAGATCCACGCCTATACCCTCTTTGCGACGCACTACCACGAGCTTGCCGACATGGAGGAAAAGAGCCCGCACATCAAGAACTACACCGTCACCGTGAAGGAGCGCGGGAAGGACATCACCTTTCTCCGGCGCATCGTGCCCGGCTCGGCGGACCGGAGCTACGGCATCCACGTGGCGCGGCTGGCGGGGCTCCCCGAGCCGCTTCTCCGGCGGTCCGAGGAAATATTGAGATCTCTTGAGGATAAGGACGGGAAAGCGGCGGCCCCGTCGCCGAAGGCGGAGAAGCCCGGCGGGGGAGATCTCTTCGCCGCGCCGATCCTGGCGGAGCTGCGGGATCTGGACGTGATGAGCAAGACCCCCATCGAGGCCATGGAGATCCTGTTCCGTTTGAGTCAGGAAGCAAAGGAGAGTCAGTAAATGGCTGTGATCCATGTATTGGACGCGGTGATCGCGAGTCAGATCGCCGCGGGCGAAGTGGTGGAGCGTCCGGTGAACGCGGTGAAAGAGCTGGTGGAGAACGCCATCGACGCGGGCGCCCGGGAGATCGAGACGGAGATCGCCGACGGCGGCGTGGCGTACCTGCGCGTCACCGACGACGGCTGCGGCATGTCCCCGGAGGACGCGGCGCTCTCCATCGTGCGCCACGCCACGAGCAAGATCCAGACGGCGGACAACATCTACCACATTTCCTCCCTCGGCTTCCGCGGGGAAGCGCTGGCGAGCATCGCCTCCATTTCTCACATGACCATCACCACGCGGACGCGGGGCGAAGAGGAAGGCACGGCGGTCCGGGTAGACGGGGGCGAAGTGGCCTCCGTCACGCCGGCGGGCGCGCCTGTGGGGACGACGGTGGAAGCGTCCGACCTCTTTTATAACGTACCGGCGCGGAAGAAATTTCTGAAATCGGAGCGCACCGAGGCGAGCCGCATCAACCAGATGATCGGCAAGCTCGCCATGGCGAATCCCTCGATCGCCTTCCGCCTCATCAACAACGGCCGCACCGTGCTGGAGACGCCGGGGAACGGCCGGCTGGTGGACGCGGTGTCCGCGCTCTACGGCCTCGATACGGCGGGGGAGATGCTGGACGTGCGGGAGGAGACGGAGGAGGCTCTCCTCGAAGGGATGGTCTCGAAGCCGTCGCTCCTGAAGAGCAGCCGCCAGCAGCAGACCATCATCGTGAATCAGCGCGTGGTGGAGAACAGCGCCATCTCCAAGGCGGTGGACAACGCCTATCATTCGCTCCTCCCGCGGAATGGCTTCCCTGTTTTTGTGCTGCACCTCACCGTGCCGCCGGAGTCGGTGGACGTGAACGTGCATCCCCAGAAGCGGGAGATCAAATTTGAAGACGAGCAGGCCATCTTCCGGCTGGTGTATCACGCCGTGCTGGGGACGCTCACGTCGCAGCATGCGCCGGACCACGTGGCGGCGTCCATGATCCATGCCCGGGAAAAGGAAGCGCTTCCGGATGATGCGGCGCGGACCGTCCGCAGCGGCGGACCGGCCGAAGAGACCGGGGAGAGCGCTCTGCCGCACCGCTGGGGTGAACCTTCGGCGGCCCCCTACGGCGCGGCAGACATGAGCGCCGCCGGCCGCGCGCCTCTTTCGTGGACGCCCGTGCCGCGGAAAGAGCCGGCGAAAGACGTGCGGGAAGAGTACGCGCCCGCGGCGGACCGGGCGGCGCTCTTCGCTGAACGGTCGGTCTTCGCGGCGGCGCAGAAAACGGCAGAGGCGCAGCCCTTATTTGAAGAAACGCCTGCGGAGACGGCGGAAGAGCCAGTCATCCCGCTGGGGCAGATCGCGGACTGCTTCATCGTCTGTCAGCATGGGAAAGACCTCTTCCTCATCGATCAGCATGCCGCTCATGAGCGGGTGCGCTATGACTGTCTGGCGGAGAGAGCCGAAGGCATCCCCGTGCAGGAGCTGCTCATTCCCTATCTCATCCATGCGGAGGCGGCGGACGTGGAGCTCCTCCTCTCCCGAAAGGAAGATCTGCACCGGCTGGGCATCGCCTTCGAGCAGGCCGGGCCGGACGTCATCCGTGTGACCGGCACGCCGGAAGATCTCTCCGAGAGCGACATGGAGCGGGTCATTCGGGACGTGCTCGTGGCGTTTCATGAAAAAGACGTGCCTTCACCGGAAACGCTGCGCCACCGCATGATGGCCTATGCGGCGTGCCGGGGCGCCATCAAGGCAGGAGACGCGCTCAATATCCGCCAGATGAAAGAGCTCATCCGCGACCTCTTCCAGACGGCGCGGCCCTTCGTATGCCCTCACGGGCGGCCCACCATCGTGCGCTTCACACCGGAAGAGCTGGGGCGGCTCTTCCACCGCACATGATCGCTGTCACCACGGTGCACAAGGCGCCGGAAGATGTGGTGCGCCTGGCTAAAGAGCGCGCCGCTGCCCTTGGCCTGCCGTATCGGGCGCGGCTTGCCACCTTCGAAGCGATGGAGGCAGACGGCGCAGCGGGATTTCTCGTGTACGGCAGACAGAGCCCCGCGCTCTGGTCGGGCGGCCACGAGCACACCTTCCACACGGGCACGGCCCGGCTCCGGCTGCTCGCGATGGAACGGGGCGGGACGGACCGCCTGTGCAGCCTCCTGCCTGCCGGGACGCGGACCGTCCTCGACTGCACGTTTGGCGAGGGGAAGGACTCTCTCGTCCTCTCGTGGTATCTTGGGGAGAAGGGCCGTGTGACGGCTCTCGAGAAGAGTGCCGCCCTCTGGGAGATCGGTTCGTGGGGCCTGTCTCATTTCACAGACCGGGACGGGCGCGTCACAGAGGCCCTCCGGCGCATCACGCTTCGCCGGGCCGATTTTCATGACGTGCTGCGGGACGCTCCGCGCGGCGCGTGGGACGTGGTGTACTTCGATACCATGTTTCGCCGGCCGGTGAAACGGGAAGAAAACAATCGGGAAGCCTTTCGCGAAGGGGCGTGCTACGACCGCCTCACGGAAGAGATCCTTCGGGCGGCCGCGCGGGCGGCGCGCCTGCGGGTCATCGTGAAAGAGCGGCCCTTTGCGGAGATCTTCCGGTGCGGCCTCTTTCAGGAGGTGCACCGCCGCCGCGGGCAGACCACCGCCTACGGCGTCATCGACGCGGGAAAGGAGACGCCATGAAAGGACAGGTCGTCACCATCGTAGGGCCCACCGCCTCGGGCAAGACTGCGCTCGCCGTGCGTCTGGCCAAACGGCTCGGAAGCTGCGTCATTTCCGGCGACGCCTTTCAGGTGTACCGCGGCATGGACATCGGTACTGCGAAAGTGACAGAGGAAGAGGCCGCGGGTGTGAAGCATTGGCTCGTGGACTGCCTCGATGCGCGGGAGAGCTACTCTGCCGGGCGCTTTGCCGAGCTCGCCGGAGAGATCATACGAAAAGAAAACGCCGCGGGGCGCGTCCCCATCCTCGCCGGCGGCACGGGTCTCTACGTGCAGGGCCTCCTCGAAGGCTATACGTTTCTTCCCAAAGGCGCGGGCAAAAAGAGCCGCTGGCACAGCGTGTACGAAGCGCGCGGCACAGAGGCGCTCCGGGAAGAGCTCCTCCGCCGGGGCCGAAAGGAAGAGGAGATCCCCGCGGACCCGCAGCGGCGCATCCGCCTCCTTGAAGTGCTCGACGCCGGTTCGGATGCCTCGCCGGGGAAGAGCGCGGACCTCGTCTACGGCGGCCCCGTGGTGGGTCTTGCGATGGACCGGGCGTGGCTCTACGAACGCATCAACCAGCGGGTGGACGCCATGATGGCGGCGGGCCTGGCAGATGAAGTGGCGAGGCTCCTCGCGGCGGGCGTACCGGAAGACGCCCAGTCCATGAGCGCTATCGGCTATCGGGAGCTCCTCCCCGCACTTCGGGGCGAATGTACGATGGCCGAGGCAGCGGAAGCCGTGAAGCGGGATACCCGCCATTTCGCCAAGCGTCAGCTCACATGGTACCGGCGCATGCCCTACATCCGCTGGTTCACGAGGACGCGCGGAGAAAACGAAGAAATGTGGTATCATACCATAGAGCAATATGTCATGTCATACATAGAAGGAGAACCAAATGGAAGGTAAAATGAATTTACAGGATACGTTTCTCAATGAGGCCCGGAAAGACAATGCACAGGTGAGCATTTTCCTCATGAGCGGCGTCCAGCTGAAAGGACGGGTCAAATCCTTCGACAGCTTCACCGTGCTCCTGGCAAATGAGGACCGTTCCCAGCTCATCTACAAGCACGCCATCTCCACCATTCAGCGCCTGTGAGGCGGCCATGAAGATCGAAACGATCCCCGGGCGCTTTGCGGTGTGCCGCCTACGGAGCGTCCCGCAGACAGCCGGGCGGTGGCACTTCCTCTCCGTGACGGACGGGGAGATCTCTCTCGTCTGCCCCGAGGCGGACGTGCCGGAAGACGCGGAGAAAGCAGACCGCGGCTGGCGCGCTTTCCGGGTGAAAGGCCCTCTCGACTTTTCCCGCATCGGCATCCTGGCCGACCTGTCGGCCCGCCTCGCCGACGCGCGCATCGGCCTCTTCGCCGTCTCCACCTACGACACGGACTACATCCTGACGAGAGAAGAACAGTTCGACAAAGCCCTCGCCGAGCTCGCCCACGGCGGCTACGATGTGCAGAAATAAAAAGCGCAGGCAATACCTGCGCTTTTTGCGTGCGCGAAAAGATTTTTGATATAATACGGACATATGTGAACGAGAGGAAGACGATAAGAATGGCTTTGCCGAAGTACAATGAATTTCATGTGCCCATGCTGAAATTTCTGGCGGATGGAAAACCGCATAAAGTGAAAGAAGTCCGCAAAGCCATGCGGGAGTATTTTCATTTGTCCGACGAAGATGTCTCGGAAATGCTTCCCAGCGGACGTATCACGACGTTTGCCAGCCGCGTCGGATGGGCGAGCACATATCTCAATAAGGCGGGACTGATCGATAAGCCCGTACGTGGGGAATTTCTGATCACCGAAGAGGGCCGGAAAGCGTTGGAGCATCTGCCGGAGGTCATTGACAGCAAGTGGCTGTGCCGCTATGAATCCTTCCGTCAGTTTAGCGGCGCAAAAAGCGAAGCCGATGGCGGCGCAGCGGTAGCGGCGGGCGATGGAGCGTCCTTGGGGCAGGAGCCGGAAGATGACGAAGAGACGCCGGACGATGTGTTTGAAAGTGCTTTTCAGAAGATCAACCGGGAGCTTCAGGATTCGCTCATGGATGAGATCATGAAAGTGTCTCCGAAAGCTTTCGAACAGATGGTGCTCGACCTCATGGCAAAGATGGGCTACGGCACCTTTGAAAATGCAGGGCGCACCACGCAGTATTCGCAGGATGAGGGGATCGACGGCATCATCATGGAAGACAAGCTCGGCTTTGACCTCATCTACATCCAGGCGAAAAAATGGGGGAAAGACCATGTAGTGGGCCGACCTGAAGTGCAGTCTTTCGTGGGAGCCATCGCAGGAAGAGACGGGCAGGGTCTCTTCGTGACGACATCCAGCTTTTCCAGGCAGGCGCAGGAATACGCGGAGAAGCAGCATATCATCCTCATGGACGGGGAGAAGCTCACCAATTATATGATCGAGTATAATTTCGGCGTTCGCACGCGGAAGGTCTTCGAGATCAAAGCGGTGGATACGGATGTGTTCAACGAATATGAAGAATAAGAAAAGTGCAGGGAACTGAACTGCACCCCATTTACTGGACTGTATAATCTAAGCACAGTAAATAGGGTGTTTTACTATGCGATCGAAACGGAAAGATCAGCATTGTTCTCCCGAATTCAAAGTCCTCGTCGTGGAGACCATGCGCAAAGAAAATCCGAGTTATCAGGGAAACAGAAAAGAAATTTGGACTCTCGCAAGGCCGGGCCCGTGCCTGAGAACGGATCGATCAGGAAGGCGGCCCCTCTGCCCTTTGAAGAGTGAATTGCTGTATTTGAAAGAGTTTGAAAGGATGGAACAATTCCGGAAGGAGCTGGAGGACTATCGGGATCACTACAACAATCGGAGAATCAAAGGCAAACTAAAAGGGCTGCCTCCTGCTAAATATAGGGAGCAAGCCCTAAAAGGAAAAACGTAGGTGTTCTTTTGACTGTTCAGCTTCTTGGGGTCAATTCAGATACGCATGCCTTTTTCTAATTACACGGAGGCCAAGAAGATGCTTTTGCGGTGATCTGTGGTAAAAAGGTATAAGTTTCTGCCCTTAGGGGAAGGCGGTCACTATCATGCCAGAAACGTTGGGTACGAAAGGAGCAGCCTTAAAAGCCCATAAGATTAACGGACTTTCCCTGGTGAGGGGGCGAGTTCGTGGGGCGTTCGAAAGGATGCTCTTTTTGTGTGTCATTACGAAAATGAGCAAATGAGCAAACAAAAACCGGCTGGGGACAGCCGGTCTGTTTGTATTGAGATGGAGATCACTGACGGCGCGGAGTGAGGTCGGAGGATTTGAGGGTGCCGGCCTTTGCGCGCTGTGCGAATTCTGCGGTGGCGGTGAAGAGGACGTCGCTGGAGCTGTTCAGTGCGGTCTCGCAGGCGTCTTCGAGGACGCTGATAACAAAGCCCACGCCTACGACCTGCATGGCGATGTCATTGCCGATGCCGAAGGAGGCACAGGCGACGGGGATGAGGAGGAGGGAACCGCCGGCCACGCCGGAAGCGCCGCAGGCGCCGATGGTGGAGACGATGCACAGGAGGAGCGCCGTGGGCAGGTCTACTTCGATGCCCAGGGTGTGTGCCGCCGCGAGGGCCAGTACGGAAATGGTGATGGACGCGCCGGCCATGTTGATGGTCGCGCCGAGGGGAATGGAGATGGTGTAGGTGTCCGGATTGAGTCCGAGGCGCTTGCAGAGATTGAGGTTCACCGGGATGTTGGCGGCGGAGCTTCTGGTGAAGAAAGCATATACGCCGGATTCACGGATGGTGGCCCACACGAGCGGGTAGGGGTTCTTACGGATATTGAGGAAGACGATGAAAGGATTCATGACGAGAGCAACGAAGAAATAGGCCGTGATGAGTACGCCCAGAAGCTGGATGTAGCCGAGGAGCGCGGAAAGGCCGCTCGTGCCGACGGACTGGGCAACGAGCCCCATGATGCCGATGGGGGCGCAGCGGATGACCCACTGCACGACGACGGTGATACATTTGGCGATGTCGTCAAGGAAGGCTTTCGTGCCTGCCGTGCCGGCGCTGCGGAACGCGATGCCCATGATGATCGCCCAGGCGAGGATGCCGATGTAGTTCGCGTTGAGCAGCGCAGAGACCGGATTGTCTACGACGGAGAGGATGAGATTGTGCAGCACTTCGACGATGCCTGACGGCGGATTCACTTCCGCATCGGCGATCTGCAGATGCAGCGTGGACGGGAAGAGGAAAGACAGCGTCACGCCCACGAGCGACGCGCAGAAAGTGCCGATGAGATAAAGAATGATGACGGGTTTCATATTCGCATCGCCGCCTTCTTTTTTCTGGGCCATGGCGTTCATGACGAGGAAGAAGACGAGCACCGGCGCGACGCCTTTCAGGGCGCGCACGAAGAGATCGCCGAAAATGGTGAGCACCGGCACGAGCGACGGCACGAAGACCGCGATGAGGATGCCGATGACGAGGCCGACGGCGATCTGCTTGATGAGAGCGACGCGGCTGAGATAGTTTTTGATACTGGTAAACAAGACCCATTCCCCCTTTTCTGTTTGATCCTGATGGGTAATATGTCTCAGTATACTCCATTTTGCTCCTTTAATCAAACATAGGATGACCGGATAGCATGACTTGATAAGTAAAATAGATATACTTCGCGGCATGCAGATCGCATTGGCACAGGAACATTATATATAGTGTAAAAATTTCTGCCGCGGCGCTACGGTGCAGGCGTTTCTCCTTTATGATAAAATACATGTGTATGCAATCGATACGGAGTTTTTTTGCTCCGCAGGAGGAACGTATGGAACGAATTGGACTGCTCGCCGGCGTGGGGACGCTGCCTGTGGAATTTCTGCAGGCGGCGAAGGCGCAGGGCTACGAGGTGGTGTGCGTCGCGGTCATTCCCGGTGTGGACCCGCGGCTCAAATCGCTGGCCGATGTGTATTACGACATCAATGTGGCGAAGCTGAATAAGATCATCAAGACGCTGGTGGCCGAACAGGTGCGGGAAGTGACGATGCTCGGCAAGGTGACGAAGGAGTGGCTCTTCAAAGGGCTGCACCTGCCGGACATGCGGGCGCTGAAGCTGCTGAACCGGCTGCGCAACCGGAAGGATGACACGATCATGCTGGCTATCGTGGACGAGCTCGCCAAAGACGGCATCGCTGTGCTGGATCAGACGAAGTATTTGAAGCCGCTCATGCCGGGGCCGCAGGTGTTCACAAAAAAGAAGCCCACAGAGGCGCAGATGAAGGACGTGGCGTACGGCTTCTGCACGGCCAAGCTCCTGGGCGGCATGGACATCGGGCAGACGGTGGTCGTGAAGAATCAGGCGGTGATGGCGCTGGAAGCCATCGAAGGGACGGATGCGTGCATCCGCCGCGGTGGTGAACTGGGCCGGGGCGGCGCGGTGGTGGTGAAGACGGCGAAGCCGAATCAGGACCCCCGGTTCGATGTGCCTGCGGTGGGACTTCAGACGCTTCATTCCATGATCGAGAGCGGCTGTCAGGTGCTGGCCATCGAGGCATATCATACGCTGTTTGCAGAAAAAGAAGCGGTCATTCAGGAAGCGGACAGGAAGGGCATCGTCATCCTGTCTGTGGAACAGGGCAAGATATGAAGATCATGTTTTCCGCTGGAGAGGCGTCCGGCGACATGCACGCCGCCGCGGTAGCGGCCGAGATCCGGCGGCTGTCGCCGGAGGCGGAGCTCTTCGGTATGGGCGGCTCCGGCATGGCCCGGGCGGGCGTGCGCATCATCTACGATATCCAGAATCTGGGCATCATCGGCGTGGTGGAGGTCATCAAGCATCTTCCGCTCTTTTTCCGCCTGCGGGATCTTCTTCGGGAGGCGATGGAAAGGGAGAAGCCCGACGTGCTGGTGTGCGTGGACTACCCCGGATTCAATATGAAGATTGCCCATATGGCGAAAGAGATGGGCATCCCCGTGGTGTACTATATCGCGCCGACGATCTGGGCGTGGAATAAAGGACGGGCCAGGCCCATTGCCCGGGATGTAGCGCAGGTGGCATCCATCTTTCCTTTCGAAGCGGAGGCCTATCGGAAGGCTGGGGCGCATGTGACTTTCGTGGGACATCCTCTGGCGGACGTGGTGAAGCCTTCCATGACGAAAGAGGAAGCCATGGCGCATTTCCATGGGGATGCGGAGGCGAAGCGAGTGCTTCTCATGCCGGGGAGCCGCAAAAATGAAGTGGCGGGACTGCTGCCGGTGATGCTCGACGCGGCCAGGCGCCTTCATCGGGAGATGCGGTGCCAGTTTTTCCTGCCCCGCGCGGAGACCATTCCAGAAGAGATGCTCCAGGGGTATCTGGCAGACGCGCCGGAGCTTGCCGTAGAGATCACTGAAGGGCAGCAGTACGACTTGATGCAGATCTGCCATGCCTGTGCGGCGTCTTCTGGAACGGCGACGCTCGAGACGGCGCTCATGGAGCTTCCCACGGTGCTGGTGTACCGCCTTGCGCCGATCACATGGAAGCTGGCGCAGCTTCTGGTCCATGTGAAATATGCGGGACTGCCGAATCTTCTGCTGGACCGGGAAGTGACGCCGGAACTTCTGCAGGATGCAGTCAAAGGAGAGAATGTGTACCGCATCCTGCAGGAATGGCTCACTGATGAAGCCGCGCGGAAGAAAAATATACAAGAATTAAAGGAAGTGCGCACGGCGCTCGGTGAAGGCGGGGCGGTGCGGCGTACGGCGGAGCTGGTGCTCCGGACGGCGGAGGGATCGAATGAACTTCACGGATAAAACAAGCGCCATCACGGGCTATCGGCGGCTGCTCTCCTTCCTTTGGCCTCACTGGAAGGCGCTCCTTTTGGGCGTGGTGTGCATGGTCATGGTCTCGGCATCCAATCTTATCGTGCCGTGGATCATCAAGGATATCGTTGATCAGGTGCTTGCGGAGAAAAATATCGCGATGCTCTACTGGATCATCGCGGCCATCCTGGTCATCTTCCTCATTCGGGGCATCACCACCTTCGGCAACCGCTTCCTCATGGGATACATTGGGCAGCGGGTGGTGACGGACCTGCGGAAGCGCCTCTTCGCGCACCTGCAGAAACTGTCCATTTCCTACTACGACAAGCGCCGTACGGGGGAGATCATGAGCAATCTTACCAACGATATCGGCGCGCTCCAGTCGGCCATCGTGGACAATTTCGTCTCTCTCGTGCAGGAATCAGCCATCTTCATTGGCTCGTTCGTCTCCATGGTGTATCTGCAGTGGAAGCTCACGGTGCTGTGTCTCATCATCGTGCCGATGGTGTCATTTATCATCAAGTTTTTCGGGAAAAAGCTCCACAAGAGCGGCAAGAACGTGCAGGAAAGGCTCGCCGATGTGACAGCCATGCTGCAGGAGGTCATTCAGGGCGTGCGCATCGTGCGAAGCTTCAACCGCGGTGACTTTGAGATCCAGCGGTTCGATGCGGTGAATGAAGCCAATTTTAAAGCCAATATCCGCACCATCCGCCAGTCGAGTCAGCTCACTCCGTTCGTGGAATTTTTCTCCGCCATCGCCATCACGGTCATCATTTGGTACGGCGGTCTCTCCGTCATTGACGGCATCATGACGTCTGGAGAGCTCATCGCCTTCCTTATCTACGCTATCAATCTGGCGAATCCCACCAGGCGTATTGCCGAAGCGGTGGGCAATGTACAGAAATCTCTCGGGGCTGCGGACCGCGTGTTCGCCATCCTCGACACAGAGCCGGAAGTGAAGGAACGGCCGGATGCGAAGGCGCTCTCCGTCACGGCAGGGCGGGTGGAATTTCGGCACGTGGCTTTTTCCTATGAGCCCGGTCATCCTGTGCTGACGGACATCAGCTTCACGGCCGAACCCGGGCAGACGGTGGCCATCGTAGGGCCGTCCGGCGCGGGGAAGACCACCATCGCGAATATCCTGCCCCGGTTCTACGACGTGACCGGCGGGGAAGTGCTCATCGACGGCACGGACATCCGCACGGTGACGCTGAGCTCGCTCCGTGACCAGATCGGTCTCGTGCCGCAGGATACGCTCCTTTTCAATACGACCATCAAGAACAACATCCTCTACGGCCGGCTCGACGCGACAGATGAGGAAGTGTGGGACGCAGTACGCGCCGCCAATGCGGAGTCGTTCGTGAAGCAGCTTCCAGCGGGGATCGAGACGAAGGTGGGAGACCGGGGGCTGGTCCTCTCCGGCGGACAGCGCCAGCGCATCGCCATTGCCCGGGCGCTCCTCAAGAACCCGGCGATCCTGATCCTGGACGAGGCTACGTCGGCTCTCGATACAGAAAGTGAGAAAGTGGTGCAGGAGGCGCTGGACCGGCTCATGGTGGGCCGCACGTCCTTCGTCATCGCTCACCGCCTCTCCACCATTCAGAATGCCGATCAGATCCTCGTCATCAATCAGGGCGTCATCGAGGAACGGGGCACCCATGATGAGCTCATGGCTAAGAATGGCCTCTATCACGAGTTGTATACCATGTCGATCCGACAGGCAGAAGGGACGGACTGATGTACTGGTTTTATAACATTTGCCTCGTGGCATACTGGATCCTGCAGATCCCCATCCTGCTGTACCGGCTGGTCTTTGAAGACGGATTCTACGACCGCCTGAAGCAGAGCGCCGGCGTCATGCCTACGCCGACACTGGAGAAGATCGCCTATCACAATGCCATCTGGGTGCACGCCGCTTCCGTGGGCGAAGTCGTCGCGGCCAGCCCCATCGTACGGGAGCTCAAGCGGAAATATCCCCGGGAAATGGTGGTGGTGTCCGTCGTCACGGCGACGGGGCACCGCATGGCGCAGCGCATCATTCCGGAAGCGGATGGGCACATCTTCTTTCCCTTCGATCTTCCGGTCATCACGAGCCGCATCGTGACAATCGTCGATCCGAAGGTGATCATCCTCATCGAGACAGAGCTGTGGCCGAATTTCCTCCGCCTGTCCTGGCGGCGGCACATCCCTGTGATGATGATGAATGGACGCATCAGCGACCGCTCCATGAAGCGGTATTCCCTCATTAAACCGTTCACGGCGAGGATGCTGAAACAGATCCGCCGCTTCTGCATGCAGTCCTCGTTCGACGCAGACCATATCATCGCCATGGGGGCGGAGCCGGATCGGGTGATCGTCACCGGCAACACGAAGTATGATCAGACGTACGCCACGGTGTCGCCGGAAGAGCGGGAAGCGCTGAAAAAAGAATTCCGCTTCGACGGGACGGGCCCCATTCTCGTGGCGGGGAGCACCCACGGCGGCGAGGAAGAGATCCTCATGCGCGCATTCAAAGAAGTGCTGAAGCGATATCCTGAAGCGCGGCTCCTTCTGGCGGTGCGGGAAGTGACGCGGGCGGCCAAAGTGAAGGCCCATATCTA
Organism: uncultured Veillonellaceae bacterium; assembly: GCA_949286115.1. Classification (GTDB taxonomy): domain Bacteria; phylum Bacillota; class Negativicutes; order Veillonellales; family Dialisteraceae; genus UBA1822. Next base: position 25,063 of record CASEBK010000004.1, read on the forward strand.
CCTGCACGGCTTCTCCGTCATCCGCCGCACGGAGATGGGCACCGGCGCAGACAATGGCAAGCCCCATCAGGTGGTCATCCTCGACACCATCGGCGAGCTGGGTCGCCTCTACAGCATGGCGGACGTGGTCTTCGTCGGCGGAAGCTTCGTAAAAGTGGGGGGCCACAATATCCTCGAGCCGGCGGCGCACGGCAAGCCCGTCCTCGTCGGACCCTATATGTTCAATTTCAAGGAGATCTTCGAACTGCTCAGCAAGCGCGGCGTCTGCATCATGGCGAAGAGCGAAGAAGATTTCACGGAGAAGCTCCTGACGCTCCTGGCGGATAAAGAGCGCATCGCGGACATGGGCCGGAAAGCCCTCGAAGTGGTCGCAGAGAATCAGGGGGCAACGCGGCGGAACATCGAGCGGTTTGAAGCGCTCGTCCGCAGCGCTCATGTGAAGCTCAAGGAGGGCCCTGATGAGCCTTGAATCCTATGTGCTGCGCCTTATGGAGGAGACGCGGCCCGGCGCGGTCGACCGGGCGGCACAGAGCGGCCTCTCTCTGCTTGAGCGGGCATATCGCCGCGCTGTGACGGCCCGCCGGGCGAAAGACACGGCCCGCGCCGTCCATGCGGGGGTCCCTGTCATCAGCGTGGGAAACATCACTGCCGGCGGCACGGGCAAGACGCCGTGCATCATGAAATTGGCGGCGGCGCTCTCCGCGGCAGGCCGCGTGCCGGCAGTTCTCACTCGGGGCTATCGGGGCGGGCTCGAGAAGACAGGGGGCATCGTCTCCGACAGGGAGAAGATCCGCGTCACGCAGGAGACGGCCGGGGACGAGCCCTACATGATGGCGATGAAGCTGCCCGGAGTGCCGGTCATCGCCGGGCGGGATCGCGTGGTATCCGCCGCGGCGGCCAAGGCGCTCGGCGCGGACGTGCTCCTTCTGGACGACGGGTTTCAGTACTGGAAACTTGCCCGGGATCTGGACATCGTGCTCATCGACAGTACCCATCCTTTCGGCGGCGGCCATGTGCTGCCCCGGGGCCTCCTGCGGGAGCCTATGGAGGCGATGTCCCGGGCGGGACTCTTCATCCTCACGAAAGCGGGGCAGGTGACGGAAGCGGACCGCGCTTCCATCCGCCGGGAGCTGCGGGCATGGAATCCGGGAGCGCCTATCGTCGAGGCGGACCACGCGCCGAAGACGCTGACGCAGCTTGCGGATTGGCCTGAAACGGCGCTGCTTTCCGGAGAGGAAAAGAGGGTGTTTCTCCTCTCCGGCATCGGGAATCCCGGAGGATTTCAGAAGACCGCTGAGGAAGCGGGGCTCTCCGTGGTCGGGAGCCGGACGCTGCCGGACCATCATGACTATACGGAAGGCGACCTGCGCGATGCATTGAAAGAGGCCGCAGCTGCAGGGGCAGAGGCGGTGGTCGTCACGGAAAAAGATGCGGTCAAATTAAAAGCGAAATGCCCAGAAGCTGCGGCAGCCGGCCTGCCCGTGTATGTGCTGGGCATCGAGATGACCTTCTCCGGAGACGGGGAAGCAGTGTGTATGAAAAAGGCAGAGGAGATACTATGAAGATAGCGTGCATCATCCCTTCCCGCTATGAATCGACGCGGCTTCCGGGAAAACCGCTCCGTCTGATCCACGGCAAGACGCTCATTCGCCGGGTCTATGAACGGGCGCGTCTGGCAAAGGTGCCAGACGCCGTGCTCGTCGCGACGGATCATGAAGTCATCGCCGAAGAGGTGTGCTCCTTCGGCGGCATCCCCGTCATGACGTCGCCGGAGTGCCCGACCGGAACAGACCGTCTCGCTGAAGTGATCCGGCAGTATCCAGAGTACGACATCATCGTCAACGTCCAGGGAGACGAGCCCATGATCGATCCGGAGGTGATCGACAGGCTGGCGCGCCTTTTGGCAGAGCGTCCGGATCTCGATATGGCTACGGCAGCGACGCCCCTTATGGAAGAAGAATACGACGATCCCGCCGCGGTGAAGGTGGTGGTGAACCGGAAAGGAGACGCGCTCTATTTTTCCCGTTCTCTCATCCCCTATCCGCGCCATGCTTTTGCCGTGCCGCCGCTGAAGCATGTGGGCATCTACGCCTATCGGCGGGATTTCCTCGCGGCGTATGCGGAGATGGCCCAGACTCCGCTCGAAAAGACGGAGTCTCTGGAGCAGCTCCGGGCGCTCGAGATGGGCTATAAGATCGGCGTCATCGAAGAGGACACGCCCGGCATCGGCATCGACACGGAAGACGATCTCCGCAGGGCGGAAGCATATTTTGAAAGGACGGAAACGAAATGAAGACCATCCACGTAGGCAATCTCACTCTTGACGGCAGCCGGCTCTTCCTTATCGCGGGGCCCTGCGTCATCGAAGGCTATGACCGCACGCTCATGATCGGGCGGGAGATCAAAAAGATCTGCGACCGGCTGGGCGTTCAGTATATTTTCAAAGCGTCGTATGACAAGGCGAACCGTTCGTCGTTCCATTCGTTCCGCGGGCCGGGCCTGGAAAAGGGGCTTGAGATCCTGCAGTCCATCAAGGACGAACTGGGCGTACCTGTGCTCTCCGACGTGCACGACGTGACCCAGCTGGGACCGGCGTCTGAGGTGCTGGACATGATCCAGATCCCGGCGTTCCTCTGTCGGCAGACGGATCTTGTGTATGGCGCGGCGAAGACCGGAAAGCCGGTCAATGTGAAGAAGGGCCAGTTCATGGCGCCGGAAGACATGAAAAACGTCATCGAAAAGATGGAAGAGGCGGGCAATCCGAATCTGGCCGTCACGGAGCGCGGGGCAAGCTTCGGCTATCACAATCTGGTGGTGGATATGCGTTCCTTCCCCATCATGCGGAGCTTCGGCTATCCGGTGATCTTCGACGCGACGCACAGCGTGCAGCTCCCCGGCGGCAACGGCACCACCACGGGGGGCCAGCGGGAATTCATCCCCTATCTGGCGCGGGCCGCAGCGGCCGCCGGTGTGGACGGATTTTTCATGGAAGTGCATGACAATCCGCCGGAAGGGCTGTCGGACGCGACGAACATGCTCTACCTGTCTTCGCTGGAAGGTCTGCTGAAAGACCTCATCGCCATCGATGATGTGGTGAAGAAAAGAAACTGAGAAATTTGCAAAAACAGGGAAATCCATGAATGGATTTTCGGAACATACGGTATAATAAGAACAAGACAGAAGAAAGGCGCGGCTTTTATGCACTCTGAATGAGGCGGGCGACGCGGCAAGGAGGACGTATGGCAGTCTTGGATACAGCGGCACAGGTGCTGAAAGACGAAGCGGAAGCTGTGCTTGCGCTCACGGAGAAACTGGACGGACAGTTCGTCGAAGCGGTCCGGCTCATCGATGAGGCCCGGGGGCGGGTCATCCTGACGGGCATGGGCAAATCGGGGCACATCGCACGGAAGGTGGCGGCGACCATGGCATCCACCGGAACGCCGGCGTTCTTCCTCCATCCGGCGGAAGCCATCCACGGCGATCTCGGCATGGTGACCGCAGAAGACGTGGTCGTGGCGTACTCGAACAGCGGCGAGACAGCGGAAGTACTGAACATCCTCCCCTCCATCCGCCGCATCGGCGCCCGGGTGATCGCCATCGTGGGGAAGACCGATTCGACTCTCGCAAGGGATGCAGACGCCGTGCTCGACGCAGGAGTCGCCCGGGAAGCGGGACGGCTCGGACTTGCGCCGACGAGCTCTACCACGGCGGCGCTGGCGCTGGGCGATGCCCTTGCGATCAGCCTCATGGAGGAGCATCATTTCACGGCGGATCAGTTCGCCGTGTTCCATCCGGGCGGTTCCCTTGGGAAGCGGCTCCTCATGACAGTGGACATGGCCATGCACAAGGGCGCGGACAATCCGGTCATTCTGGAGACCGCGTCTGTAAAGGATGCGCTCTTCGTCATGACAGACAAAGGGCTCGGCGCGGTGAACGTGGTGGATAAAGACGGATTCCTCAAAGGGCTCATGACAGACGGCGACGTGCGGCGCGGCCTGAACGGCGGGACGGAGTTCCTGAATCGGCCGGTAGGCGAAGCGATGACGAAACATCCCATGATCATCACCCCGGACAAGCTCGCTGCGGCAGCGCTCCACCTCATGGATGACCACAAGCCTCATCCCATCACGGTGCTCCCCGTAGTAGACGGCGATCACCGGTCGGTGGGCATGATCCATGTGACGGATCTGCTCCGGCAGGGGGTCATGTGATGGGGCGCATCCGGATCATCGCCTTTGATGTGGACGGGACGCTCACTGCGGGAGCGCTTTTCCTCGGACCGGGCGGCGAGACGGTGAAAGTCTTTTCCGCCAGAGACGGGCTCGGGCTCTCCCTGGCGCACCGCATGGGATACATCACGGGCCTCATCACCGGGCGCTCTTCGGAGAGCGTTCGCCGCCGCGCCTCTGAGCTTTCCATGGATTTCGCTCTGATGGACGTGAAAGACAAGGTGGCGGCCATGGAGGCGCTTCGAAAGGAGTACGGCGTCTCGTGGGAAGAGATCGCCTACATGGGCGACGACTGGAACGATCTGGCGCTCATGCGCCGGGCAGGCCTTTCCGGATGTCCCGCAGACGGTACGGAAGAAAATAGAAAAGAAGCGGATTTCCTGTCTCGTTTCCCCGGCGGGGGCGGTGCGGCGCGGGAATTCATAGAATACATTCTGAAAGAGGAAGGGCGCCGGGACGAGGCGGTCCAGTCGTTTTGGGCGGGATCGTCCGCGGCGCAGTGATTGGTTCATCATATAGTAGGTGTTTGTATGTCTGCTGAATTGAAGTATGGAATATTGAAGGGCATCAGCCGGTTGCTCTGCACCCTGTCCCATGACAGGATCCTTGCGATGGGGCGCTTCCTGGGGCCGCTCATCATGAACCGCATCCAGAAGCAGAAACGCCGGGGCATCGAGCAGATCATGACGGGGATGGAGTGCAGCCGGGACGAAGCGGAGCACATCCTCCAGCGGGTGTATCAGAATATCGGGATGTCCGCGCTGGAGATGCTCTACATGCCGCGCCTCGTCCGAGAAAAAGACCACATCAACGACTACGTGCGCATCGACCATCCGGAGTATCTGGAGGAAGCCTATGCGGAAGGACGGGGCATCGTGGGCCTCACTGCGCACATGGGCAACTGGGAATGGCTCGGTGCCGGCCTGGCGCTTCACGGCTATCCTACGTCGGCCATCGGCAAGAAGCAGTCTGACGATGCACTCATGAAGATCATCAACGACTACCGCGCTCAGGCGGGGCAGCACATCTACCTCACGGGCACCGGCGGCTACGAGATGATCGCCGCGGCGCGCTCCATGAAAAAGAACCATATCCTGGGATTTCTCTCCGATAAGGACGGCGGCAAGGCCGGCATCCCGGTGCGCTTCATGAACCGGATCTTTTCGTTCCCTCAGGGACCGGCGGTCTTTGCGAAGAAGTTCAAAGCGCCGATCCTTCCCATTTTCATCACCCGGGACGATGACGGACGGCATACCATCCGTATGGGAAAGCCCTTTCATTTCGAGCCAAAGGACGACAGGGACGAAGAGCTCATTTATAATTCACAGAAGATGGCCACCATCATGGAAGCGTTCATCAAGAAACATCCCTACGACTGGATGTGGTTCCAGCATCTGTTCTGGACCGAACCGGAGCGGATCAGGATGCTGCAGGAAATGAAAAAGAAGGAAGAAGCCCATGAATAAAAAACTGGCGGCAGGCGCCGCGGCGCTCGTGCTCTGCGGCGGGCTGTGGTTCTTCTTCTCCGGCCCGGAAGAGACAGGCGAGACGGCCGCGCCGACGCCGGCCATGGAGTTTTCTGATACGGAGCTCCACGAGCTGGAAGGCGGGAAGATCGTGTGGAAGATGAACGTGGGCCACGCGGCCATTGACGCAGACAAGAACACCATGCACTTCACTGACGTGGACGGCTATTTCAAAAATGACGACGTGGAGCTCACCCTCAAGGCGAAGAGCGGTATGGCCAAGCGGCAGGAAAGGCTGCTATACCTGGAAGGCGACGTGGAAGGCCGTACCTCGGACGGGGCGGTGCTCCACGCGGCGAATCTCACCTACGACGGCATGACGAACCGCCTTTCGACAGATCAATTTTTCACGGTGGAAAAAGACGGAAAGATCCTTTCCGCAGATTCCTTCGTGGCGGACCGCATCCTTCAGACCATTGAGGCCAGAGGAAACGCCCGCTTAGCGGATAAGGAGGCAACAAAGTGAAAGCTCTCTATGCTGCGGCCGCAGCGCTCTTCTTCACCTTTGCCGGCGCGGGAATGGCGTCGGCCGACGACATCAGCGCAGACGTGCTGACGTACAACGGGCAGACGAAAGTCGCCACCGCCCAGGGGAACGTGGTCATCCATGCCAACGAAGGGGCGACTATGACCGGCGCGAGCGGGGAATACCATTTTGAAGACGGCTCGGCGTATCTCACCGGCGGCGTGCACTATGTGAAAGGGGCGAGCACCATGAGCGCCGAGACCGTGCACGTCCTGGGAGATAAGACAATCGTCGGCACGGGGAGCGTCGATCTCTATGACGGCGAAGGCGGGCGCACCGTGCGGGGCGACCAGGTGACGTACAATCCCGACACCGGCTACAGCAAGGTGGACGGCAGCGGCTACGTGTCGACCCCCGACGGCAGTCTCACCGCACCGCTCATCGAAGGCAATGCGAAAGAGATCCGCTTCACCGCTTCGGGCGGCGTCCAGTTTGAAAGCGACACGCACCAGCTCACCGGTTCGGGCGATCAGGCGGTATACACCAAGTCGCCCGATAAGGAAGACGGCAAAGTGGTGCTCACCGGCAACGCTCACGCCGTGCAGAACGGCAATTCCTTCGACGGGCCGGAGCTCGTCTTCGAACTGTCGGACAATTTCGTCCAGAGCAAGGGTCGGAGCACGCTGGTCATTACGAATACGAACGGCGGCACGCCTGCCGCACCGGCTAACTGACGGGAGCACTCTATGAAGATCGAAACGCATCATCTGGTGAAACGCTACGGCGCGCGCACGGTCGTCAATGACGTGAACGTGGAAGTGGACCAGGGGAGCATCGTCGGCCTGCTCGGTCCGAACGGCGCGGGGAAGACCACCACGTTTTACATGGTGGTGGGCATCATCCGGCCGGACGACGGCGACGTGACGGTGGACGGCATTTCTATCAGGGAGATGCCCATTCACGAGCGGCACCGCTTCGGTATCAGCTATCTTCCGCAGGAAGCGTCCATCTTCCGCAAGATGACCGTGTGGGAGAACCTCATGTCTCTCCTGGAGACGAGGAAGGAGCTCACGGAAGCAGAGCGGGAGGAAAAAGCCAATTCGCTCTTGGCGGAATTTCATATCACCCATGTACGGGACACCGTAGGGACTGCTCTCTCCGGCGGCGAGCGGCGCCGCGTGGAGATCGCCCGGTCGCTTACGATGGACCCGGCGTTCATCCTCCTGGATGAACCGTTCGCCGGCGTCGATCCGCTCGCCGTCGAGGATATCCAGACGGTGGTGCGCCAGCTGAAGCAGCGGGGCATCGGCATCCTCATCACGGATCACAACGTGCGGGAGACGCTCCGCATCGTCGACCGGGCGTACATCCTCTCCGAAGGGCGCATCCTGCTCTCCGGATCGGCGACGGAAGTGGCCTACAATCCGGTGGCGCGGAAATATTATCTGGGAGAAAATTTCAGTTTATGATGGCAGTCAGCAAGGGAAGGGAATCCTGATGCGCATTCTGGACAAATATATAATCAAGGAATTTCTCGGCCCGTTCCTTTTCGGTATCGCTGCGTTCACTGCGATCTTTCTCGGGTCGGACACGCTCATGAAGATCGCCGAGTACGTGACCCGCTACGGCGCGTCCGCGATCTCGGCGTTCAAGCTGTTCCTCCTGGCGATTCCGTCGATCGTGGTGTATACCTTCCCAATGGCGGTGCTTCTGGGGGCGCTCATGTGCTTCTCCCGCTTGTCTTCGTCGAGCGAGCTCATCGTCATGCGCACCTCCGGGCAGAGCTTCATCCGGCTGGCCATGCCCATCTTCCTGCTGGCGCTTGGCATCAGCTTCGGCGCGGTGGCGTTCAATGAATACGTCGTGCCGTGGACGAACAACACGTACCAGTGTATCCTCAATACGGAAGTGCGGCACAATCTGCAGCCTGCTACGACGGATCACATCGTCATCCGGGACGTGCAGGGCGGGCAGATCAGCCACCTCCTCTATGCCCGCCGCTACGACCCGAACACGCGGCAGATGCAGAACATCACCATTCAGGAATTTGAAAATGAAAAAGCAGTGCGCGTGGAGAACGCGCCCAACGCGGTGTGGCGGGACGGCGCGTGGTACATGCAGAACGGCATCATCTACGACCTCACCAATGACGGCACCGACCGCATGATGCATTTCCGCGAGCAGGTCATTCCCTATGCGCAGTCTCCGTCTGAGATCCAGCAGAAGCAGAAAGACCTCGATGAGATGACCATCCGCGAGCTCCGGGAGCAGCGCATGGCCTACCGTGCGGCCCATGAAGACACCGCCGAGATCGACATGACCATCCAGCAGCGGTTCTCGCTGCCCATGGCGAGCTTTATCTTCGCGCTCATGGGCGCGCCGCTGGGCGTGCAGAAGCCCCGCTCGTCTTCGTCCATCGGCTTCGGTCTCTCCGTGGTCATCATTTTCCTCTACTATGCAGTCATGACCTTCACCGGCTCCATGGGGAAAGGCCATGTCATTCCGCCGGAGCTCGCGGTGTGGATCCCGAATCTCATCGCGCTCGGCGTCAGCCTCGTTTTGATCAGAAGGGTCTCCCGCTGATCCATAGGAGGGCTTATGTTCGTCGGCATCAGCATCATCCTCGTCCTCATCATCATGGGCGGGCTCATCGCCTTCCTCGGAGACAAGATCGGCTCCAAGGTGGGAAAGAAACGCCTGACCCTTTTTGGGCTGCGCCCGAAATACACCTCCGTCATCGTGACCATCATTTCCGGCACGCTCATCTCCTTCTTCACCATGGCCGTCCTGGCGGTGGCAAGCGAAAATGTGCGGGTAGCTCTTTTCGGCCTGAATAAGCTCTATGCGGAGATGGACGAGCTCAATACGGAGATCGCGGCGAAGAACAAAGCCCTCGATGAAGGGCAGCGGCAGCTCCAGGCGCGCACGAAGGAAGTGGCGGAGATGGAGAAAAAGACACAGGATATCTCTGCGGAGCTCTCCCGCGTGGAAGAGCAGCGAAACTACATGGAGAGCCAGCTCGCCGTGGTGCAGGAGGCCTACGACAGGGCCCAGGCGAACGTGCATGCCTCTGCCGAAGAGATCAAAGAGCTGGAGCAGACCCGGCAGGAGCTCACCGGCACCATCAGCAAGCTCGATGAAGAGAAGACCATCCTCATCCAGAGCATTGCCGCCATCCGCGAAGGGACGGTCCTCTTCCGGGCGGGACAGATCCTCTCCACCGCCGTCGTGGACGAGCACATGACTGAGGATAACGCGGCACAGGTGCTCTCCAGTATCCTTCGGGACATCAACACCACGCTCCGGGAGCGCCTCAACATTCAGGATGAGAACGCCATCGTCGTGCGGGTGCTGCGCAAAGACTTCGAGGACGCGGTACAGAAGATCACCCAGTCGCCGGTGAAGAAGCTCATCCGCATCACCGCGGCGGAGAACATCATCCTCGGCGAGTCCACCATCGTTGATTTCGACATTCACGACAACGTCCGCGTCTATGCATCCGGCGAGACCGTGTTCGCCGCCGATATGGACAGCGAGGCATACCGGGGCTATAAGAACCACGACGTAAAAGTGCTCCATTTCCTGAAGGATATCAATGCCGCAGCCGCGGCAAAAGGCGTCCTTCCCGATCCGATCACCGGGAACATCGGCCAGCTCGATACGCGGGAGATGCTCGACGTCATCCAGCGCGTGAAGGAGCTGGACGGGCACTGCCGCCTCACCGCGACGGCCAAGCACGACATTTACACCGCGGGCCCCGTGGTGATCGACGTGGCGGTGACGCCCACATGATCTTTGCGATCGATCCGGGGTTGGAGAAGACCGGCGCGGCCCTCGTAGAAGAAGACGGCCGTCTCGTTTGGAAGGAGATCCTCCCCTCGAAGGAGGTGCCTGTGAAAGCGGCGGCGCTGGCGAAGCGCTGCGCCGTGCGTGCGGTGGTCATGGGGAACGGCACCCATCATCAGGAGATGCAGGCCCGGGTAGAGGCGGCGCTCCGTGAGGAGGGACTCGCCCTTCCCGTCGAGCTGGTGGATGAGAAATACACCACCGAAATGGGAAAAGCCCGCTGGCAGGCGGAGCACCCCCCGAAAGGACTGGCACGCCTTGTGCCGAAGGGGTTCCGCACCGTGCCCGTGCCCGTGGACGACTATGTGGCGTGGATCATCGGCCAGATCTATCTGGGCCTTGTGGCGGCGGAAGACGTGGGGCACAAAAAAGTGTGATGAGAGACAGCTTCGGCTGTCTTTTTTCGTGGGAGGAGACCGGTCTCGTTTCCATGAACGGGAAGAAATTTGTAAAAAGAGTTGCAAAATCAGCGAGTCAGTGATAATATAAAAATTCATTTCAGGGAATTCATTCACGAGATGTGTGCAGGAGTTTTGGAGCCATTCAGTGCTTGTAGAAATCGTAAGGACCTCACATTCTCCGATGCAATGACAGATCGATCCTGATCCATACCACGATGGTCTGCGTGAAAGCGAGACAAAGGAGTATCCCATGGCGGCGAAAACGACACAGTTGGCAAAATGGATTGAAGAATTACGACAAAGCGAGAATAAAAGCGGCGCGGTGCCCTACGAGGCGATCATCCACCTGGTGAAGCGGGAGAACCTCACGCCCCGGCAGCTCGATGCGATCTGCGAAGGGCTGCACGAGAGCCGCGTCAATATCGAATTTGAAGGCAGCCGGGACCTCGGAGAAGAGGCGGACGCCGCAGATTTCCCTGAAGGCAGCGATCTGGACGAAGAGCCGGACCTCCCGGAAGTCTTCGACGACGGCAGTCGGGAAGACATGGACGACGACGGCGGCGCGGACAGCTACGACCTCTCCGTCGATGAGAGCGACGTGAAATACGACTCGGTGCACATGTATCTCAAAGAGATTGGCAGCATCAAGCTCTTAAGCAGTGAAGAAGAGATTCGTCTGGCGAAGGCCATCGAGGCGAGCAAGGCGCCCGGCGCGACCCCGGAAGAAAAAGCGGAAGGGCTCCGCGCCCGGTCCAAGCTGGCCGACGCGAACCTCCGTCTGGTCGTGTCCATCGCGAAGAAATACCGTGAACGGGGCCTTCACATGCTGGACCTCGTGCAGGAAGGAAACATCGGCCTCCTCAAGGCGGTGGACAAGTTCGATTATCACAAAGGCTATAAATTCAGCACCTACGCTACATGGTGGATCCGTCAGGCTATCACGCGGTCGCTCGCCGATCAGGCCCGCACCATCCGCGTGCCCGTGCACATGGTGGAGAGCATCAACAAGATGAACCGCATCGAACGGCGCATCCAGCAGGAGAACGGCCGCGACGCGACGGAGGAAGAGCTCGCCAAGGCCATGCGGTGCAGCGTGGAAAAGATCCGCGAGATCAAGCAGGTAGCGCTCGACTCCATCTCTCTCGAGACGCCCATTGGGGAGAAGGAAGACTCCGTCTTGGGAGACACTGTGGAGGACAAGAAGATCGCCGCGCCGGAGGACGAAGCGGCGGCGAGCCTTCAGAACGAGCAGATCGCCAAGCTTTTGGCGACGCTCACCGAAAGAGAGCGGGGCATCATCGCTCTCCGCTTCGGCTTCGAAGACGGCATTCCCCACACGCTGGAAGAAGTGGGGCAGCAGTACGGCGTCACCAGAGAGCGCGTGCGCCAGATCGAAAAGAAAGCGCTGGGAAAACTGAAGCGTCCCGCGCAGGCGCTCATCAGCTGAGGCAAAGAACAGGATAAAGGCCGGGACCGCGGGAAAGGTTCCGGCTTTTTTACATCGTGAACTCCAATGTCAATAAAAATTGACATTGCGGGCGACAATCGCGTATAATACATCACAAATAGCCGGGCGGCAGCGGGCCGCGCGGTCTGTGAGGTGACCTTTGTGAATGAGACCATCAAGAAGGACGTCCTCGCTGCGCTCTTTGCGGCGATGATGGCCATTTTTACACAGCTCATCATTCCTATCCAGCCGGTGCCCATCACCATGGGGACGCTGGCGGTGATGATGGCGGGGGCCGTGCTGGGGAGCCACTACGGCGCGCTCAGCATGGTGATCTACGTGCTCCTCGGCGCGGCGGGCATGCCCGTCTTTTCCATGGCCCAGGGCGGCGTGGGCATCCTCATCGGCCCGGGCGGCGGCTTCATCCTCGGCTACATCGCCATGGCTTTCGTGGTGGGGCTCATCACGGAGCGCTGGGGCGGTTCGTACCGCGTGCTCGTGCCGGCCATGGCGGCGGGATGCATCGTGGTGTACGCCTGCGGGCTGGCGTGGTTCATGGCGCTCACTGGGACGGGCCTGTGGTCGGCGGCGCTCCTGTGCATGGTGCCCTTCCTGCCGGGAGACGCGGTGAAGATCCTTCTCGGATCGTTCCTCGTCCACCGCTATCGCCGGTATGTGGACCGGCTGTGAGCAGAGCCTCTTCGGAGGCTTTTTTCGTGGCCGTTTATTTCTGTCAGAATGCGAATGAACATTAAGAAAGGGGAAATTTCTTTGCTCCCACCGTCACAGTGGGATGAATGTGCTAAAATACTACATATAGAAGAAAAATACATAGGAGGCGGTATGCGATGGAGTTTCCCGAAGAAGAAGGGAGCCGGAAGCGGTACCTCCTCCTTTTTCTCCTGGCGGCGGCGTGTCTCGCAGTCCTCGCCTGGTCTCTGTGGGAGCCGGAGGAACCGGAGCCGGCGCTCGTGGTGGAAGAGAAGACCGAAAAGGACGGCCCCGCGGCGGGGGAGATCGAAGTGTACATCTCCGGCGGCGTGAAGAAGCCCGGCGTGTACGACGTGCCCGCTGGGAGCCGGGTATATGAGCTGGTGCGCGCCGCAGGGGACATCATCCCCTATGCGAATGTAGATGCGGTGAATCTCTCGGCGAAGCTCTCCGATGGGGACATGATCCACATCCCCATCGATCCGAACCGCACGACGCCGGTGACAGAGCCGGTGGTGAACATCAATACCGCCGGGCGGGCAGAGCTGGAGACGCTTCCAGGCATCGGCGAAGTGACGGCCCAGAAGATCATCGATTACCGCAGGGAGCACGGCCTCTTTCAGGAGAAAAAAGAACTGATGAACGTCCCCTCCATCGGCGAGGGGCGGTATGCAAAAATTGAAGACAAGGTCACTTTATGAGAAACAAATACCTCATCGCATGGGGCGCGGCGGCGCTGGCGCTGGGCATCTGGCTGGCGGATGCGGCCGCTGTGCCTCTTCCCGCAGCGGGCGGAGCGTGCGTGCTCTTTCTCCTCCTCGGCGGGGCGGCGGTCCTTACCGGACGGCGGGGCGCGGCGTGGGGGCTCTGTCTCCTTTTTTTGTGCGCCGCAGGCGCCGCGCGGATGGGGCTCGACCAGCTCGCCTGGGAGGGCATGTCTCAGCGGCTCGTCGGCGCGTCGGGCACCTTCTCCGCGGTGATCGCCTCCGAAGGGGAGACGCGCCCCGGGCCGGAGGGGTATGTGCGCTACGCTGCCGAGGCGTCGTCCCTCAGGTATGATGACGGGTCGGTCCATTCCGTGCGGGGCACGGTCTATCTCTATGCGCCATGGAAAGAGGGGGACGCGGTCCTTCCGCCGGACACGGCGGTCACTGTCACAGGGAAGCTCTCGCCCTTTCGTTTCTATCAGAACCCGGGGAAGATGGATCTGGAGCACCGCTACCGCAGTCGTCGGCTCATTGGCCGCATGTATACGAAGGAGCCCGGCGCGATTTGCGCGGAGGGGAAGGCGGGGGCGTATCCTCTCGAAGCGGCGGCGCTCCGCGTGCGCGAGACGGTGCGGCAGTCTTTTGCGCCCTATATGGACCCGGCGCGGCTCACCGTCCTGATGACGCTCCTCTTCGGCGGCCACTACGAAGCGCTGCCCGAGGGCGTGCTGGAGGGCTTCACGGCTACGGGCATCGTGCACATCCTCTCCGTATCCGGCTCTCATGTGGCGCTCCTCTTCGGCTTCCTGTGCCTTCTCGGACGGTGGCTGCGCCTTTCGGAGAAGGTGACGCTCCCTCTGGCGGCTCTCGCCATTCTTGCCTATGCGGCGCTGGCAGGCTTCGTGCCGCCGGTGGTGCGCGCGTCCATCATGGGCGTGCTCTCCGTAGCGGCGCTCTTCTTCAGCCGCGAAAGAGAGGCAGTGCTCGCTCTTGCCGCGGCGGTCTTCGTCATGCTCCTCTGGGACCCGCTCTATCTTTTCGACGTGAGCTTCCAGCTTTCCGTGGGCGCGTCGGCGGGCATCGTCCTTTTCTATCGGCCCCTCTTTGCCCTGCTCGGGCGGGTGCGGCTCTTTCGCTGGGTGCGGGAAGGGACGGCGCTGGCCCTTTCGGCGCAGCTCCTCACCGTGCCGGTGGTGCTCTATGATTTTCATCGCCTTCCTCTCTATTTCGCGCTGTCCAATCTCTTCGTGACGCCCCTTCTGGAGTGGGCCATCATCGCGGGACTTTTGGCGGCGCTTTTTTCGTTTCTTTTTCTGCCGCTGGCGGGCGGGCTCCTGCAGGGGACGGACTACCTCCTATGGGCGGTCCTTCGGGGCAACGCGCTCCTTGCGTCGCTTCCTCATGCGTCCGTCTCCGTGGGCGCGATGGCCCCGGCGGAGTCGGCGCTCTACTACGGCGCGGTCTTCCTCGCCCGGACCGTCTCATGGTGGCGGGCGAACAGGCGGCGCGCGGCGGGGGCGGCGGCGCTCCTTGGGGGGCTCCTCCTGGCGTGCGGCGTTTCTTATGCGCGGCGGCCGCTCATGGAATTCTTCATGCCCGACCTCGGCCCGGCCCGGGCGGCGGTCCTGACGGACGGGAGCCGCACCGTCGTCTGGTATCGGGACAGCGGCCTGCCCTACGACATCGGCGAGCGGGAGCTCCGGTCCGTGCTGGAGTACAAGGGCCTCTTTCATGTGGACCTCTTCCTCGGCGATTTCCGGAAGAGCCGCGGCGCGTCGCCGTTCACGCTGTCGCTCCCCATCGGGGAGATCTGGCTCGCCGAAGGGACGGCGGACGAGGCGGCGGCCTTCACTGCGGGGCACCCCGAGAGCCGGGTGCGGTTCTTCCGCCGGGCGCGGCTCACTCTCACAGGCGGCATGACTGCCGCGTCGGATGGGGCGGGGTGGTGCCTCGTGAATGGGGACCATGCGTGGCTCTTGGACGGAGGCGGCGGCCCCATGGAGGACGTGGCGCTCCCGACGCACCGTCTCTGGGCGGGCGGCGCGGAATCTTTCCGCCAGGCGGTGAATCGTGATACAATGAAATGGTTTCGTCCGGAGGCTGCGCTCTACGGGGGAAACGCCACCGAGGCCGCCGGGGAGGACCGGGACTATTTCCTCCTCTCCGGCATCCCCGTGGGCGATCCCTCTCTGGACGGCATGGTGACGCTCGCCTGGGACGGCGAGGTGTGGACCATGGAGAAATACAGCCCCAGCGGGCTGACGGACGACTTTTTCAGCATCCCGTGAAAGGAGGGGCCATGGCGGTCAAGGCAAAGCAGAAGAACGTGTGGCTCGTCTGCGGCGACGACGCGGTGCTCGTGCAGGCGAAGAAGAACGAGCTCATCCGCCGGTATTTCAAAGGAGATCCGCCGGATGCGACGGTCTTCGACGGCTCCGGAAGCTTTCCTGAATTTGAAGCGGCTCTTTCGGGGCAGTCCCTCTTTTCGTCCGACACGGCGGTGGTCATCGGGGAGCCTTTCTTCCTGAAGAAGGCCCTCCGCAAAGACGACGAGAAGCCTTATGAAGCCTTTCTGGAGACGCTGCAGGGGCTCTCGCCGGAGATCTTTTTGGTGATGACTCTCACGGGCCGGCCGGACCGGCGCACGAAGGCGGTGAAGAGCCTTCTCGCCTTCGCCTCCGTCATCGAGTGCGAGTACCTGAAAGCCGCCGACGGGGCGGAACGCATGGAAGAGTACCTCTACGACCGGGGCAGGCGCCTCGCGCCGGACGCCCGGGCGTACCTCGAGGAGGTGCTCGGCGCGTGGTCGGAGATCTCGGCGCCCTTCCTCGACACGGAGTGCGAGAAGCTCCTCCTCGTGGCGGGCGACGAGAAAGTCATCACGAAGGCGCTCCTTGAAGAGTCCCTCACGGACTACATGGATCAGGGGGTCTTTCCCTTTTTCGATCGGCTGCTCGCGCGGGACGCGGCGGCGGTGCGGGAGGCGGAGCCGCGGGTCTTCACAGACCAGGCGGCCATTTTGAAGAACGTGGGGTTCCTGGCGGCACAGTTCCGGCGCATCAAGATGTGGAAAGAGCTGGACCGGGCGGGGCGGCCCCAGACGGAGAAGATGGCCCTCCTCGGCCTGCGCGGCTCGTGGCAGGCCAGGCGCCTCTCGGACGCGGCGCGGCAGGTGACGGAGCGCGAGGCGGAAGATTTCCTGCTGGCGCTCTTCCGCTGGCAGTATGGACAGCGCGCCGGCGGCGGGAGCGGGGAGCTCATGGATGTGCTCCTCCGGTTCTGCCTCTCCGGCGCGAAGCAGAAACAAAGCGTTCCTTTTGGAGGAAGAAAAGGATGAAACACTGGGCGATGGCAGCGGCAGCGGCGGTCCTCATCGGGGCGGCTGTCCTGCCTTTTGCATATAACGGCAGCGGCGCGGTGATCCACGGGCTCTCTGTGGACGGCGCGCCCGCAGGGGGCATGACCCGGGCAGAGCTTCTGGCCCTCATCGAGAAGAAGAACGAGACGCTCGCCGGGCGGTCCCTCACGGTGGAGCACGGCGCGATCCGGCAGGTGTGGCCCTATGAAACGATGGGCGTCCGCATGGACGCGGAAGAGGAGGCCTCACGGCTCCTTGCGGTCGGGCGTGACGGGGACGTCCTCTCCGACTGGGCGGACCAGTGGAAAGCCCTCATCACGGGAAAGGAGGCACACCTTCGCATCTCCTACGACGCGGACGCCCTCGACCGGGCCATTCATGCGCTGGCCGAGGAGTACAGCACGCCCCCCGAGGCGGTGCGGCCGCAGATCTACGGCGACGGGAGCGTGTCCTTCCCCGAGGAGAAGCCCTACCTTGAGATCGACGGGGAGCGGCTCCGCCAGTCCGCGGAGAGCTACCTCCTCGCCGGGCGGGAAGGGACCGTGGAGATCCCCGTGGTGACGGAGAAGCTCTCCAGCTTCACCGAGGCGGAGCGGAAACAGATCGACCGCGTCCTCGGCGCGTACACCACCTATTTCTCCATGGACCCGAACCGGAGCGCAAATATCGCCCGGGCGGCGCGGAGCGTGGACGGATGGGTCCTCCAGCCGGGAGAGGAATTTTCCTTCAACCGCGCCACGGGCCTGCGCACCCGGGCGAACGGGTACCTGGACGCGCCGGTCTTCATTGACGGCAAGCTCGTCCCCGACGCGGGGGGCGGCGTGTGCCAGGTGAGCACCACCCTCTTCAATGCGGTGCTCCTGGCGGGCCTTGCGGTGACGGAGCGCACATGCCACTTCGCGCCGGTGGCGTATGTCCCCATCGGGCAGGATGCGACGGTGGCGGATAATTATCTCGATTTCCGCTTTGTGAACAACCTCACGAAGCCGGTCTACCTCTGCGCGGTGTACGAGCCGGGAGCGCTCACCATGTACGTCCTGGGCAATCGGGCGGATGAGCCCCGGTCGTCGGCGGTGCTGGAGACGGAGCAGAAGACGTTCCCTCATAAGACCGTCTACCGGACGGACTCGCAGCAGGCCGAGCCGAAGAAGGTCGAGGAAGGAAATGACGGCTACGACGTGACCGTCGTCCAGCGGGCGGTCCGCGGAGACGGCACGATCTACAGCGACAGCTTCCGCTCTGTGTACGATGCGGTGGACACGGTCATCACCTACAAAGACGGCAAACAGATGGAAGCGGAGAAGAGAGCCGCCGAAGAAGCGGCGAAGAAGAAAGCGGAAGAGGCGAAGAAACAGGCCGAAGGCGCAGAAAAGACCGTCCCGGCCGCCCGGCCCGCATAAGGAGGCAGTATGGCGAAATATCGTCTGCGTTGCAGGCATAATGAAGCGGACATCACTCTCATGGAGATCGATACAGAGAGCCGCGCCTGGTACATCCAGGCGGAGCACCGGGAAGCGGCGCTGGCGGCCCTCTCCGCCATGGGAGACGCCCTCTGCGGCGTGGAAGAGATCCTGCTGAATGGGGAAAACGTAACGGAGGAGCTCTTCGCGCGCGTCCGTCCCGGCGGGATGGAGCTCGTGACGCCCTCCGCGCCGCTTCCGGAAGATGATGCGGTCCCGGAGAGCGGGGAGGACTTCGGTGCGGATATCCCTCTTCCCGACGACGACGCGTACCTGCCGCCGGAGGAAGGCTACCGGCCGCCCACGTTGGAAGACATCCAGGCAGCCTCCCGGGAAGCGCCCCCGCCGGAGGAGCCTTTTGACGCGCCTCCTCCGACCGCCTTTGCCATGCCCGAAGGGCTCCCCACGCTCCGAGACGTGCTGCCCGCCATGCCCGCGCCCCGTGCGGAAAAGAACGGCGGACAAGGAGAGTTCTCCGGCATCTTTATCGGGAAAAAGCCCATCCGCGGAGAGGCGGTGCCCATCTCCGGCATCACCGAAGAAGCCGACGGCACGGTCATCGAGGGGACGCTCGTCTCCTTCGACTCCCGGGAGCTCCGGGACAACAAGAAGCTCTACCTCCTCAAGGTGGCCGACGACACGAACGGCATGAACTGCAAGCGCTTCTTCGACAACGCGGACGAAGCGGCCGTGCTGGACAAGAACATGAAGGCGGGCATGCCCGTCCGCATCCGGGGCAACGTCCGCCTCGACAAATTCTCCGGCGGCCTCGTGATGAACATCCTCCAGATGGAAAAAGGCGAGAAGAAAACGGTGGAGCACAGCGACGACGCGGAGGAAGTGCGGGTCGAGCTCCACCTCCACACGAAGATGAGCCTCGACGGTCTCATCGACGCGGAAGAAGCCATCAAGACCGCCGCCAAGTGGGGCGCGCCGGCCATCGCCATTACCGACCACGGCGTCATTCAGGCCTTCCCGAAGATCCAGGACTACTCGAAGAAGTACGGCGAGAAGATCCTCTACGGCATGGAAGGGTACATGATCGAAAAGATCCCCGAAGACATCGACACAGACCGGCAGAAATACAGCCACATCATCATCCTGGCGAAGAACATGACCGGCCTGCGCAACCTTTACCGCCTCGTCACCTTTTCCTGCCTGAAATACTATAAAAAGCGGCCCCTCATCCCCAAGCCGCTCCTCGAAGAGCTCCACGACGGCCTCATCTACGGCTCGGCGTGTGTCATGGGCGAATTTTTCCGGGCGGTCCTGGCGGGAAAGAGCGACGAAGAGCTCGTAGAGCTGGCGAAGTTTTACGACTACCTCGAGGTACAGCCCCTCGGAAACAACGAATTTCTCATAAACGACGACAAGTACGGGAAGATCAATACGGAGAAAGACCTGCAGGATCTCAACCGGAAAGTCATCGAGATCGCAGACAAGGCAGGCATTCCCTGCTGCGCCACGTCGGACGCGCACTTCCTCTTCGCCGAAGACCAGATCAACCGGGACATCCTGCTGGCGAAGTGGGAGAAGCCCGGCCGGGACGAATCCCATCCGGCGGTCTTCATCCGCACCACAGAGGAGATGCTGGACGAATTCAAATACCTGCCGCCGGAGAAAGCCTACGAGATCGTCGTGACGAATACAAGAAAGATCGCCGCCAGGTGCGAGCGCCTCGAGCCCCTCGCGGAAGAGTGGAAGTCCTACAATCCGAAGATCTCCGGCGCAGACGACGCCCTCGTCGCGATGTGCTACGACAACGCCCACGCTATCTACGGCGATCCTCTCCCCGAGCTCGTGGAGGCGCGGCTCGCGCAGGAGCTCACGCCCATCATCAAGCACGGCTACGGCGTGCTCTACTACATCGCCCACAAGCTGGTGAAGCACTCCAACGACCGGGGCTACCTCGTGGGCTCCCGGGGCTCGGTCGGCTCCTCCTTCGTCGCCGCCATGGCGGGCATCACCGAGGTGAATCCCCTCCCGCCGCACTACGTGTGCCCGAAGTGCCACTGGACCCATTTCTACACCGACGGCTCCGTGGGCGGCGGATTCGACCTGCCCGACAAAGCCTGCCCGCAGTGCGGCGCGCCCCTTGCGAAGAACGGGCATAACATCCCCTTTGCGGTCTTCCTCGGCTTCGACGGCGACAAAGTCCCCGATATCGACCTCAATTTCTCCTCCGGCGACGACCAGAGCGTGGCCCACAAGTACACCGAAGAGCTCTTCGGCCGGGACAACGTCTTCCGCGCGGGCACCATCTCCGGCCTGCAGGAGAAGAACGCCTACGGCGTGGCCCGGCGCTACGCCGAAGTGCGGGGCCTCTCCGTGAACGAGATCTACCTCGAAAAGATCGCCGGCGGCGTCATCGGCGTGAAGACGAATACGGGCCAGCACCCGGCGGGCATCATGGTCTGCCCCCGGGACATGGACATCCACAACTTCACGCCCCTCCAGTACTCGGCGGACAAAAAATTTGAAAAAGACGAAGACGGCAACCGCATCCCCGGCACCATCACCACCCACTTCGACTACCACTCCATCTCCGGCCGCATGCTGAAGCTGGACATCCTCGGGCACGACGATCCGAAGGTCATCCGCATGCTCCAGGACATCACCGGCATCGATCCGCTGCACATCCCCTTCGACGATCAGAAGACCGTGTCCATCTTCAGCTCCACCGAAGCCCTTGGCTACACCCCGGACGACCTGGCGAAGATCATCGGAAACAGGGGAAACACCGTGGGCTCCATCGGCCTTCCCGAGTACGGCACCCTCTTCGTGCGGAAGATGCTCGAAGACACGAAGCCGAAGAACTTCTCCGAGCTGGTGCGCATCTCCGGCTTCTCCCACGGGACGAACGTGTGGGTAGGCAACGCCCAGGACCTCATCAAGAGCGGCACCGTGAAGCTGGAAGAAGCCATCTCCACCCGTGACGACGTGATGAACTACCTCATCGAGCACGGCGTGGAGCCCCTCATCTCCTTCAAGACCATGGAGAACGTCCGCAAGGGCAAAGGCCTCGAGAAGGCGGACAAGAAAGGGAACCTCTCTCACAATGAAGACGCCATCCGCGCGGCGAAAGTGCCCGAGTGGTTCATCGACTCGTGCAAGAAGATCTCCTACCTCTTCCCCAGAGCCCACGCCGTGGCCTACGTCATGATGGCCTTCCGCATCGCCTGGTTCAAGGTGTACCAGCCCCTTGCGTTCTACGCGTCGTACTTCACCATCCGCGCGGAAGGGAAGTTCAACCCCGCGGTGAACCTCCGCGGCCTCGAAGCGCAGAAGGCCGAGCTTGCCCGCGTGGCCACCATGGACAATGTGAGCGACGTGGACAAGAAGAACGCCGTCGTCACCGAAGTGGCCGCCGAGATGTACCTCCGCGGCTACGAGTTCCTCCCCATCGACCTCATGCGGTCCAGCGCCACGGAATTTCTCATCGTGGACGGCAAGATCCTGCCGCCCTTCAACTGCATCCCCGCCATGGGGAACACCGCTGCCCGGCAGCTCGTCCGCGCCCGCGAAGAGGCCCCCTTCACCTCGAAGGAAGACCTCCGGAAGCGGAGCCACCTCTCCCAGACCCTCGTGGAGACGCTGGACGGCATGGGCATCCTGAAAGGACTCCCCGAGGAAGAACAGCTCTCCCTCTTCAGTTTCTAAGTTTTTCCCGCAGACGGAGCGCAGAACGCGCTCCGTTTTTTTCATGCCCCTGTGCTACAATACAGAGAGGAACCATTTCATAAAGATCAAAGGAGGGAACCATCATGACATTCACCTTTTACGGCCACGCCTGCTTCGGCATCGACACCGGCAGCGAGAAGCTCCTCTTCGACCCCTTCCTCACGGGGAACGGGGCGGCCTCCGTCACGGCGGAAGACGTGCCCGCCGACTACATCCTCATCTCCCACGGCCACGGCGACCACTTCGGCGACGCCGATGCCATCGCGACGCGCACGGGCGCCGAGGTCGTCGCCATCCCGGAAGTGCTCGGTATGTTCACCAGGACGCCGGCCGCGGAGCACCCCATGAACCTCGGCGGGTCCGTGGAGCTCCCCTTCGGGCGCGTCACCATGACCCCGGCTCTCCACAGCGCGGGCGTGGCGGGAGGCGTCGCCTGCGGCTTCCTCATTCAGTTTAAGAACGGCGTCAATTTCTACTACTCCGGCGACACCGCCCTCTTCAGCGACATGGCCCTCATCGGGAAGAAAGCGCCCATCCACTACGCGGCGCTCCCCATCGGGGACAATTACACCATGGGCCCTGAAGACGCCGTCGCCGCGGCCCGGCTCCTCGGTGCCAAGCGCGTCATCCCCATCCACTACAACACCTGGCCCATCATCGCCCAGGACCCGGAGCGCTTCGCAGCGCTTGCGGAAGAAGCAGGCGTAGCGGCGCACATCCTCGCGCCGGGCGAGACGCTCAGCCTCGAAAAATAAGCTCAAAGAAAGGCAGCTCACAGAGCTGTCTTTTTCCTTTGCATGGATGAAGGCTGTAGCGGGCGATGAGCGCGCAAAAAGGGTATCATCCATGCATGAAACGGCGGGGCGGGAACAAACTGGATGCGTATAAGATATGGTATATAGGTATTGCGTCCCGCCGGGAATGCCATTATAATAAAGCCGCAAAAGCATTGAAAGAGAGAAGGTGACACCGTGAGCTTCAGAAAAGACATTGCCGCGGACATCGCCGTGATGGGGAAAAACAATATTATGACGGGGGGGTGGCATAAGGCTCCCTTCATCCTCCCGAAAAAATTTCATACCGTTGGCGCCCTCAGAGAGGCGCGCCTTTGCCATAGAGAAAGGACAGCCTGTTTCAGGCTGTCCTTTTCATGCGCCTGCAAGGCTCCGGTCGGCCCATGAAGCGGGAAGCGATCTGCCCCGTGTGCGGGAAGCATTTCACCGCCGGGCGCAGGACCCAGCGCTACTGCTCCGCCGCCTGCCGGAAGTACGACTACCGGAAGCGCCCGCGGGAGGCGGAAACCGTCCCGGAGGGCACGCCCGTCATCCGAAGCTTCCGGTGCCTCCGCTGCGGCGCGCTCGTCTCCGTGACGGACCCGTCCGACAGGAGACAGAAATTCTGCTCCTCACGCTGCGAGCGCCTCTACTGGAAGCACCGCCGCACGAAAAAAGCCGCCCCCGCGGACGGCTCAACGAAAACGATATGACCAATGACAGGAGGAATCCCAATGAAAACGAACCATCATAAACACACCGCCCCCTGCGCCGCGCTCCTCGCAGCGTGCGCCCTCACTTTTGGTATGCTCCCCATGGGAAACGCATTCGCAAGTGTACGTTTTGAGGGGGATACCTTATATTTAAATCCGTATTGGTCTTTAGATGAAAATGGAAAACCAAAATTGGAAGAAGACAATTTAAGAAATACGGATACTGTATATACTGATACTGAGACCGGAGAGAAGAAGAAAGCTTCGGATTTTAAAAATATAGTCGTTACCATTGATTCAGCGGATCAGGAAGGAACTCGTGGTAATTATCCGTGGAGTTTCAGATTTGATGGGGAAGACACGAAAGTGGTCGTCAACATCACAGGAAAGGGATCAAACAGTGATGGGATTCATTTAACAAATTGGAATCCTCATTTTACAACAGATACATATGAAGCACATATCGATGCTCCCAAGTCTGATGCGATTAATATGAGTCATGACGCTACAAGTGGTTATGTGACGCTAAACCATTTGACAGCAGATGTAAAGCAGGGACATGGTATTCGGGCCAATGCAAACACTGCGGATGGAAACACAAATACTCTGACGATTAATGAATCGGCGGATATAAAACTTTATGGCGATGGTTACAGTGCTGTTTGGGCCGGTGACTCCCAGAGATATTTTAAGTTCTTGAATCATGTGTTTGGAAGCGAAACGAAGGGAAAAGGGGAAGTATATCTTAAAGGGACTACAAAGATTTCCCTGAATAATAAAAATGAATATGGGATACATGCAGGAAAGAATGGCAGCATTGAGGTAAATGATCTTACCCTGACGGCAAGTGAAGCGTCTAAAAATTCATATGGGATTGCGGCGCAAAATAGTAATTCGGCTTATTCAGCGTCTTTAGATATTTCACAGAATATTCATGAAACGAGTGTTTTGTTAACCGGTGATAATTACGAAATTACCATGAATGGAGAAAACAGTTGTGCCCTGTATGCAGAGGGCGTGGACGATACGGCAGAACGCAATCAGAATCGCATCGTCTCGGAAGGCGAAGGTATTGGAACACTTCAGATTTTTGGAGGCGACATTATGGCGGAAAACAGCGGCCTCATTGATCTGAAAGTTACGGGAACGGAGCAGAATTATCTTAAAGGGGACATCAAGGCTTATGGAACGACAGAAAACGTCAATGTTGGCGCAACGGTCAATCTGAATGTGAAGAATGCCCTTACCGGACAGGGCACCATCGCCGCGGCGAACGGCGGGACGGTCAATCTGACCCTCGGTGCCTACAGCAACTGGACGGGCCGGGCCGACGACTATCAGGATGCTGACGGCGAGGACTGGAATGACCATAAAGCGGCCATTGATAATGCCTTCGGCACGAAATCCATTTCCTCAAATGGCACAGTGAATCTGACTCTCGGCGAAAATGCGATGTGGAACGTCACCGGCCAGAGCTGGGTGACGAATCTTACAGGAAATAACAGCCGTATCTGGCTGGATGGTGATGGTACCGGCGGACACGCACTTCATGTGGGAACATTGAGCGGCGAAAATACTTTTATCATGAATGTGCGGCCTGATGAGACTGGCGATATGCTGTATGTAAAGTCTGGAACCAGTGATACGCAGCATTTGCTCATCAATAATCAGGACGAAGTACTCGCAAATATGGCAGAAGGAGAAAAAATACGCTTTGCTACGGTAAAGGATGCGGGCGGCGGCTTTAGAGGTACGCGCATCAGCGATGCGGGCGTATTCAATGTGGATTTTGGCATTGAATATCACAACTACGGTGATGATGTGATGGGAGATAAGGCCGGAGAAGACGCGGACAAAGCCAACGGCGTATACAATGGCGACAGCTTCGATGCGGATAAACCGGGCAGTGACTATGTGGAAGGAAATTATGTCGGTTCCGATGCGAGCGGACAGAGTCTGCGCGCCGCAGGAGACGATGCATCCGATACGGAAGATCTGAACGGTACGCAGAATGTGTACATCGTCCGCGAGGCCAATACCATGGAGAACCTGTCCGGCGCAGGCAAGACGATCATCACCATGTCCAAAGTGAACTACGCCAACGCCGTCTACATGGACCGGCTCAACAAGCGCATGGGCGAGGCACGGTACCTCACCGGAGACGACGGCCTCTGGGTGCGGATGCGTCATGACCGCATCGGGAAAGACGATGCCTTCCGCAGCATGAACACCATGTTCGAGATCGGCTACGACTGGAAAGATGAGGGCCAGAAAGACGGGACCCACTACCGGGGCTTTGCCTTCGACTACATGCGGGGCACCGCCGACTACCAGAACGTGGCAGGCGACGGAGACGTGCGCCGCGCCGGCCTCTGGTACCACGACACCTGGATGGGCGAGGCCGGCCACTACAGCGACTACGTCGTGAAATACGGCCGGCTCTCCAACGACTTCGACATCTACAGCGAACGGGGCGAAAAGATCAGCGGCGACTATGACAACGACGTATGGAGCGTGAGCGCCGAATACGGACGGAAGAAAGACCTGGGGAACGACTGGTACTTCGAACCGCAGGGACAGCTGCAGTACGCGAAAGTGACCAGCGCCGACTACACCACCAGCCAGGGGACGAAAGTCGAACTGGACGGGATCGACAGCCTCATCGGCCGTGCGGGCTTCCGCCTGGGCCGCGATACCAGCGAAGGGAACACCGTCTACTTCAAGGCGGACATCCTGCACGAATTCATGGGCGATCAGGACATCCGCGCGACAGATAAGACCGGGACACTGGCCACGACCTACGAGAACGAAGGAACATGGTACGACGTGGGCTTCGGGTTCTCGCACCGCATGAACGATGACAGCTACGTCTTCCTCGACCTCGAGCACTCCTTCGGGAACGACAACGAAGACACGTATCAGGTGAACATCGGGCTCAGCAAAGCCTTCTAAGGCACGAAAAAGGGGGATGGGAGACCATCCTCTTTTTTGTGTGTGCCCCTTTCGGGGCGGAATAGGGAGAGGGATGCCTTCCTGTGCAGGCGGTGCGGACCCATATTATGTTGAGACCATATCTCTTCATACAGATGCGGACCCACATCATGAAGATTTCATATCTCTCATTTACGACTGTGCCCGTCAGGGGCATACGAGCCCCATTGTCGCTTCATTTCTTCCTTCGCCGCCGAAGGAAGAAACGAAGCAAAGAAGGAAGGGCGCCGCCCGATCACTCCGCCCTGGAAGTCTGGCCGGTCGCTACCTTCGCTTAACTCGCTCCCTTCGGTCGCTCAGACAAGCGCTACGGCTTGACGCCACCGGCCAGACTTCCTCCCTTCGGGCACCGGGCTCCGTTCAAACGGGCGGGGAAGCTGCACCAATTCTTGGCTTGGGGCGCACATTCTTTGAATGTGCATCCCCTTTGGTTCCGTATCGGCTCATTAAGGTGCAAACCCACATACGGAGAAAAAGGTTTTTCATCGTATGTGGGTCCGCTGTGTTGTTAGAAGTCATCAGGGCATAAGGGAGCCGCCGCCTGCGGCGCGACGCAAAACTTCCACGGGCATGGGAAGAAAGGGCGCGACGGATGGAGGCCGCACCGCCTGCGCACAGCTTTCCGCGTCGAAATGGCGCCCGCACCCCATGCGCGGTATCTCTCATTGCTGGTTCAGGTCACCCGCCCGCTCCCACGGAGGCCGACCCGAAGGGGAAGGATTGAGGCTCGATGCCGCGTGGCAAAGACGACTGTTTAAGCGAGCGCAGCGAGCGAGTTTCGTCTTTGCAGGCAGCGGGCCTCAATCCTTAGGCCGGAGTGACCGTGGCGGCGCCCCTTTCTTGGCCGACACTCTTTCCGGGCGGCCGGAAAGAATGTCGGCGACGCTGGGGTTCGTAT
>CASEBK010000005.1 GCA_949286115.1 uncultured Veillonellaceae bacterium
GCTCGCGCCCCTGCCCGCCTGGCCGGGGCTGCCGCTCCTCATCGTGAAGCCCCCCGCCGCCGTCTCCACCGCGGAAGCCTATCGCGCCGTCGACCGGCGCGGACTCTGGGGGCCGAACACCTCGGACGACGCCGAGCGGGCCGTCCGCAGGAGAGACGCCGCGCTCCTCGCCGCGTCCCTGGCGAACACCTTCGAAGCGGCCCTCTTCCCGGACGCCCCCGCCCTCGCCGAAGTCTCCGATGCCCTCTCCGCCTGTGGCCCCGCCCTCATGAGCGGCAGCGGCTCTGCGTTCTTTCTCCTCATCGGGGGCGAAGCACGGGAACAGCTCATCGAGCGTCTCGCCGCCGCCCATCCCGACTGGCAGCTCTTCAAAGTCGAGACCGCAGGAGAAACCCTTTGAAGCGGCAGCTCATCCATAAACAGCCAACGAAAAAGACAGCCTTGCGCTGCCTTTTTTTGTGCCCGAAAGCCCGATACGCAAAGTCCCCTGCGGCATTTGCTGCACGATGTGATAAAGACGGCACTGAAAACTTCGACCAGATTCGCGTCGCGATGAGGCCCGCATGCGAATGATGACCAGAGCAGGCTCCGCGCGGCTGGGGGGCCGCTCTGCCTGCCGCAGTTGTCGTGCTTCGTGATAAAGGTTCATGATGAAAGCTTCGATTTCGTTAAAATCGTGATGTGGGTCCGCACCCCCATGAGACCATACGTGAGCAAAGGGGATGTGCATTCAAAGAATGCACGACCCAGGCCCAGCACTGGTGCAGCTCCCCGCCCGTTTGAACGGAGCCCGGTGCCCGAAGGGAGAAAAATTGGCCGGTGGCGTCAGCCGGAGCGCCTGTTTGAGCGACCGAAGGGAGCGAGTTGCGCGTAGGGTAGTGACCGGCCAATTTTTCAGGGCGGAGTGATCGGGCGGCGCCCTTCCTTCTTTGCTTCGTTTCTTCCTTCGGCGGCGAAGAAAGAAATGAAGTGACCATGGGGTTCGTATGCCCTTGACGGGAACAGTCGTACATGAGAGAAACGCGTCCTTCGAGATGGAGACCCGAACTGACAGCTTCGATGCCATTCGTGTCGTGATGAAGTTTGCTTACGAATGAACTACAAAGCAGGCTCCGCGTAGCTGGGAAACCGCTTCGCCTGCCGCGTTTGTTGTACTTCGAGATGAAGGTCCACTTCAAATGCTTCAACAACATTCGCATCGTGATGTGGGTCCGCACCCCCATGAGACCATACGTGAGCAAAGGGGATGTGCATTCAAAGAATGCACGACCCAAGCCAAGCATTGGTGCAGCTCCCCGCCCGTTTGAACGGAGACCGACCCGCAGGGGAAGATTTGACGGCCCGGAGCGCCCGGACGGAATGACTGTCTGAGCGAGCGCAGCGAGCGAGTTTCGTTTTCGTAGGCAGCGGCTCCAAAATCTTAGGCCGGAGTGACCGCGGCGGCGGTTTTTCTTCCTTGCTTCGTTCCTTCCTTTTCCGGAAAAAGAAGGAATGAAGCGACCATGGAGCTCATGCTCCTAAAATGAGAACAGTCGTACATGAGAGACACGAAAACTTCACGATGTGGGTCCGCATCTCCATGAGAAGGATCGTCCTCTTCGAAAGTGAAGTCCGCACCGACAGCTTCGACGCCATTCGCGCCGCGATGGGGGCCCGCGTCCCCATGAAGAGAAAGTTCCTTTCCCTAAATACGCTTCGCAGGAAGAAGCACGCGCCGCGCCAAGAAACCTTCCCTGCACGCAAAAAGCCCGCACAAAGCGGGCTTCCGGCAGCGGACGGTCAGAGGAGCGTTTCGTAGAGCCCCCAGAGACCGCAGAGGATGAAGATGATGGCAGCGACCCATTTCACGGTGCGCTCGGGAATGCGCTTGCCGAGGACGGTGCCGACGATGATGCCGAAGCCGTCGGCGATGATCATGCCAAGGAGGGTGCCGCACCATACGGGGAGGATGGTGTGAAACTGCGCGGCCAGCGTAATGGTGGCGAGCTGGGTCTTGTCGCCCATTTCCGCCAGGAAGAAGGCCACCGCCACGGTCCAGAAGGGGCTCTTATAGCGCTCTTTCTGGTCGTCGTCGGTGATCTTGTCGCCGCGGATGGTCCACAGGCCGAAAATGATGAAGGCGATGGAGGCGGCGATGTGTATCCAGTCCATGGGGATGTAGTTCGTGAGCCATTCGCCGACGATGACCGCGAGCAGGTGGTTCACGGCGGTGGCGGCGATGACGGCGGCCATGACGGTCTTCCACGGGAATTTCGTGGCGAAGGCGATAGCCAGGAGCTGGGTCTTGTCCCCCATCTCGGCCAGGACGACGAAAAGCAGGGCGGTGATGAATGCTGTCATAGGAATGACCTCCTTGAAAAGGAATACGCCGGCAATAAAAAAAGAGACTTCCGGCGTCAGAAAAAGACGCCTGAAAGTCTCACCTGGTTAAAACAGCCAAACCGTGAAGGTTAGTATGTTGACTTGTTTCGAGGGCTACTCCCTTTCAGGGCGCAGCGGTCATCGCTGCAATGAAGGCATTCTATCACAGCGGGCGCGCTTTGCCAATAAGAAACGGATTAGAGTTTAATTATCTTCTCATATTTGAGAGCCGTTATCAGGATTGACGGGCAGAGGGATTTCTCATAGGATAGAGGAAAAGAAAGGAGAGAGACCATGAGATATATCGACCTGCACTGTGACACCATTTACGAGCTCACGGACCACCCGGAGAAGGGGGACCTCGGGCGGAGCTCGCTCCAGATCGACCTGGAAAAGCTGGCCGCCGGGGGCGCGCTCATTCAGGACTTCGCCCTCTTCGTGGATATGGGAAAGGACGGCGACCCCTGGGCGCGGTATGAGGCGCTCCTCGGCACGTACCACCGGGAAATGAAGAAATATGGGGACTGGTTCCGCCCGATCCTTTCGGCGGCGGACGCGGCGGCGTGCGAAGCGGACGGCAAGCTCGGAGCGATGCTCTCCATCGAAGAGGGGGGCGTCCTCGGCGGCTCGCTGGAACGGCTGAACCGGGTCCATGAAGACGGCGTGCGGCTCATCACGCTCACGTGGAACTATCCGAACGAGCTCGGCTGGCCGAACGGCACGGAAGGCGAGGACAAAGGGCTCACGGAGGCGGGCCGGGCCGTGGTGGAAGAGCTGGGGCGGCTCCATATGATCGTGGACACGAGCCATCTGAACGACAGAGGCACGCGGGAGATCCTCCGGGAGGCGAAGCGGCCGCCGGTGGCGTCGCATTCCGATGCGCGGGCGGTGACGGCCCACCAGAGAAATCTGCCGGACGATCTGCTCCGTCTCTTCGGCGAGCGGGGCGGCCTCGTGGGGCTCAATTTCTCCAATCATTTCCTGGGGAGCCCGGCGGTGACGTCCTTCCTCGGTCGGGAGGACATCGACTTCTCCGCAGGCCCGGTGATCGTCTCGCGCATCGCGGACATGGTGCGCCACGGCCTTCACATCATGGACGTGGCCGGAGAGGATACGCTCGCCATCGGCACAGACTTCGACGGTATCCAGCCCGCGGTGGAGGTGAAGGACGCTTCGGAGATGCCCCGGCTGGCAGAGGCCTTCCTCGCGGCGGGCCTGACGGAAGCGCAGGTGGAGAAGATCTTCTGGAAGAACGCCATGCGCTATCTGAAAGAAATGCTGTGAGAAGCATAAGAAAAGCGCCGCGTCCCGCAAAAGGGGCACGGCGTTTTCGTGTGCTCATTTTCTGAGGATTTTCAAAATTTCTCCCACGTACATCGTGTGGGGATCGCCTTCATAGCGGCCGGTGTAGAAATCGCGGGCGATGTCCGGCGCGAGCATCGCAGTCTCTATGGGGCAGGCGCAGACTTTGCGGCAGAGCACGGCGAGCGACGCTTCCGCCGGGAAGGGCACGCCCGCCTCACGGACCGGCGTGAGACCGGCGGCGGTCCATTTGTCCCCGTCCCGCCCGGAGTGAGAGCCGCAGTACCGCACGGCGTCCCGATACGCTTCGGGGAGCACCGCCAGAGAGAAGGTCTCCGACGCGTCCATCAGATGTTTCGTCCAGCGGCTCTCCCGGAGGAACACCGCAGCGCAGTCCCGCCCCCAGAGGGAGAGGAAGCCGCCGTACGTGCCGAGAAGGGGATTCGCCGCCGCGCCTTCTCCCGCCGTCACGAGAAACCAATTGCCTTTGCGCCGGGGAAATGCGTTCCAGTCCATCTCCGCCGCTGTGATCTCTTTCCACATGATCATTTCTCCTTTTCTTTTTTTCCCATTATACGGGATGGGTGTGAAAAATGCGCCGCGCCGCGAGAAGAGGTAGGAAAGGCGCCTCGCATCAGGGAACCGTCATCTTTTGAGCGGGCGCGGACGAATAGATATGTAGGGTGCGATGTTTTTCTGGAGAATCGGCGTCATTTTATTTCGGCTTCCCGCAAATCATGATATAATAAAAACAGAAAAGGATAGATGAATGCCTTTCCGGCATAGGCTCATCCGGTTGAACAGATTTAGAGTTTTCGATAAGTGTACCATTTATTTTTCGAAGAAACACTCGTATAATGGGTTTCGTAAGCATAAAGCTGTGCTTAAGAAAGAAGCTTCCCTGATGTGGGGGAGGCGGATTCATTTTATAAACCTATGGAGGTGTCAAAATGAACAGTTTCCGTTTCACTTTGCCGAGAGATCTCTATGCGGGCCCCGGAGCGATCGCTGAACTGAAAGTGCTGAAGGGCCACAAGAGAGCCATCATCTGCACCGGCGGCGGTTCCATGCGCCGCGGCGGCTTCCTGCAGCAGGTGGAAAAGGTCTGCCAGGAAGCGGGCCTCGAGACGAAGATCTTCGAGGGCATCCAGCCGGACCCGTCCATCGAGTCTGTCTATGAAGGCGCGAAGATGATGCGCGAATTTGAACCAGATGTGATCATCGCCATCGGCGGCGGGTCCCCCATCGACGCGGCGAAGGCCATGTGGGTCTTCTATGAACATCCGGAGCTCACTTTCGACGACATCAAAGATCCCTTCTCCATTCCTCCGCTCCGTCAGAAAGCCATCTTCGTGGCGATCCCCTCCACGAGCGGCACCGCGTCCGAAGTGACGGCGTTCTCCGTCATCACCGACTACTCCACGGGCATCAAGTATCCGCTGGCGGACTTCAACCTCACCCCGGATATCGCCGTGCTCGATACGAACGTGCCGGAGACGATGCCCTACAAGCTGGCGGCGCACACCGGCATGGATGCGCTCACCCATGCGACGGAAGCGTATGTGTCCAAGTTCGCGAACGGCTTTACGGATCCTCTCGCCAAGCAGGCCGTGTCGGACATCTTCGACTGCCTCGCTGAATCCTGCGAAGGCGACAAGGAAGCACGGGCGAAGATGCACATCGCTCAGTGCCTGGCGGGCATGGCGTTCTCCAACGCGCTCTTGGGCATCACGCACAGCCTGGCGCACAAGATCGGCGCGATCTTCCACATCCCCCACGGCTGCTGCAACGCGATCCTTCTGCCCTATGTCATCCAGTTCAACAAGAAAGTGTGCCTTGCCCGCTATGCGGATCTGGCGCGCGCGGCGGGCATGCCCGGCCGGACGGATGCGCAGCTGGTCATCAGCTATGAAAAGGCCATCCAGGCGATGAATAAAGAGCTGGGCATCGCCAACTCCTTCCAGGAACACGGCGTGACCGAAGAGATGTATCTCGCGCACAAAGATGCCATCGCGCACAACGCGGTGCTCGACGCCTGCACGCCGGAGAATCCGCGCGAAGTAGACGACGCTCTCATGGGCAGGATCCTCGAATGCGCGTACTACGGCAAGAAGGTCAACTTCTGATCGCTTCATAAAAATAAAAGACGCACGCTCCCTTTGCGGGACGTGCGTTTTTTTTATGAAAAAATTTTTCCGCCGCTCATGGGACGGATTGACAAGTCACATTTCTTTTATGCTATACTATACATGGATATATAGCAAAAATTTTATAAAAGAGAGGGCAGCCCCGGCGCCTTCTCTTCGTGCGGGAAGGGTCCCGCGCCGTACGGCCGCCGCAGGCAGACCGCGCATTTGCAGGGAGGGGAAATCTATGGCAGAGATGAGTCAATTTCGCGGTATGTTTCTGGCGGAAGCCTGCGGGGATGCGCTGGGGT
Organism: uncultured Veillonellaceae bacterium; assembly: GCA_949286115.1. Taxonomy (GTDB): domain Bacteria; phylum Bacillota; class Negativicutes; order Veillonellales; family Dialisteraceae; genus UBA1822. The sequence continues at coordinate 6,101 of CASEBK010000005.1, forward strand.
ATCCTCTGGACAAGCTCTCGGTGAAGAAGATCCTGCGGGTATATGGGCCGTTTGGTCTGCGCACCCTCGTGCGGACGAAGAAGCACCAGTTCCAGGCACAGGTGTCGGCGAATACGCAGATGACGCTCGCCACGGCGGACGGCATTTTCTGGGCGGACGCGAAGCGCCTCGAATGCGCCGAAGGGGTGTACCGCGGGTACATGCGCTGGTTCTACAGCCAGACCGGCGAGGAGCCGCGCCGGGGGCAGCGCACGTGGATGCGCCGGCAGCCTCACGAGCGGGACTTCTGCCTCGTGCGGGAGAAATTCATGCACGCTCGGCGGAGCGTGGGCGGCACGAGCCTAGCGGCGCTCGAGAGCATCGAGCGGGGCTCGCTCAAGAACCGGGTGAACGAAGCGCCGAACAGCGAGCCTCTGCCCCGGTCGGCGCCGCTGGGCCTCCTCTATGCGGGACGGCCGAAGGAAGCCTTTTACGAAGGCGTGCGGTGCGCCGTGCTCACCCATTCGCACCCCACGGCCTATCTCTCCGCGGCGTCTCTCGCAGCGCTCATCGCGGGGCTGGCAGGAGGGCTCTCGCTTCCGAAGGCGCTCGCCGAAGTGGTGCGTCTCCTGTCGAACACGGACCACACGGAGCCCATCATGGCGTCCCTCGAGGCGGCGATCCAGCAGGCGAACGACCATCCCGCCGGCAAGAGCGCCGCGTGGAGCCACATCGACAGCCTGCGCTCCTTCGGCACGGGCGAGGCGGGCAATGAAGCGCTGGCCATCGCGGTGTACTGCGTCATGGCCTGCGACGATCCCTTCGAGGCGATCATCACCGCGGCGAATCACGACGGCTGGAGCAGCGTCACCGCCGCGCTCGTCGGGGCCATCGAGGGCGTGCGCTTCGGCTCGGACTTCCTCCCCGCTTCGTGGCTCGATACGCTGGAGCAGGGCGGCATCATCGGGAAGGTGGGCGAGAAGGTGTACGAGACCTTCGCCAAGGCCCATCCGGGCGAATAAAAACATGAGAAATGACACAGGCAGCGGCCGAAAGGAAGCCGCTGCTTTTTGCGTGCCTTTCTGTTTCCTGTGCTGCGGCGGATGCGAAAAAGGGGTGCGCCGTGAAAAGAGGCGGAGAGGATGAATGGGGCGATGAGGATCTCCGTTCTTTTTATTCGTCTTCTGTCTTTCGGGAGCTCTGAGGCAGAAGGGAGAAGAGAGGGGGGCGGGGGAGGTCGGCGATCTCGCTTCCTCGGATGCGCAGGGAGGCAGCGGGCGCGGACGGGGCATGTGAAGGATTTCATTTCAAAAGAGGCGGATGGGGCGGACGGCCTTTTGCGCTTCGCAGACCACTTTGCCGCGCGCCGCGTTCCTTCCGGTTGGAGTATAATAAAAGAAAGAAACTGTGGGAGGCGCGTATGGACAGAACGGTGATGGACAGGACGTTGGAATATCTGCAGGAATGCGGCGTGTTCTTTGTGGCCGCGGCGGACGGGGGACGGCCCTGCGTGCGGCCGCTCTCGGCGGTGTGCCTCTATGACGGCGGGCTCTATGTGATGGTCCACCGGTCGTCGGCGCTGTACGGCGCGCTGAAGAAGAACGCCGCTGTGGAGATCGCCGCGGTGCACCCGGACAAGAGCCGGCTCCTCCTCGCGGGGCGGCTCGCAGAAGACGCCCGGCCGGAGGCAGCGGATGCGATGCGCGAGAGCAACCGGGACACGCTCTCGGCGGTGTACGAGGCGGGCGGCGAGGCGAACGCCGTATTTCGCCTGGAAGGGGGCCGCGCGTCGCTCCGGGAAGTGACGGGGCGCACGGAGACGTGGACGCTGTGAAGAAAGGGGAGACCCTTTCTTTTTTTGTCATTCTTTTCACTGCCGGGGGCATGACAAATCGCAGCGGCCGTTTTATAATTTGTGATAATTCTAAGAGTTCCGGCGCTCACAGCGGGCGGGGAGGGAGGCCTTCATGGAAAAATATAATGGACTGGTGACAGATCTGTACCAGCTGACGATGACGAATGCGCTTTTCAGGATGGGGCGGCACGAGAGGCGCGTGGTGTTTGACCGCTTCTACCGGCAGAACCCCTTCGGCGGCGGCTACACGGTGGTGGCGGGCCTGGCGCATCTGGTGGATTTCCTCACCCATTTCCGCTTCCGCGCAGACGACATCGATTATCTCCGGAGCCTTGGCATCTTCGACGAAGGTTTTCTGCATTACCTGGCGGATTTCCGCTTCACCGGCGACGTCTACGCTATGCCTGAAGGCACGGTGGCTTTCCCCGGCGAGGTGCTGCTCCGCTTCCACGGCACGACGGCGGAGGCGATGATGCTGGAGACGGGGCTCTCCATGATCATGAACCACGAGAGCCTCATCGCCACGAAGGCGCGGCGCATCCGCACGGTGGCCGGCAAGGATGCGCTCATGGAGTTCGGCCTCCGGCGGGCGCAGGGCCACTCGGCGGGCCTGTGGGGCGCGCGGGCGGCCATGATCGGCGGCTTCAACGGCACGAGCAACGTGGAGGCGGGGAAACGCTTCGGCATTCCCGTGCTGGGGACGATGGCTCACAGCTGGGTCATGAGCTTCGACTCGGAGCTGGATGCGTTCCGCGCCTATGCGGATATGTATCATGACAATCTCATCCTCCTCGCGGACACGTACCACGTGCTGGAGTGCGGCGTGCCTCACGCCATCGAAGTCTTCCGCGAGCTCCGCGCGGCGGGACGGCTCCCGGCGAAGTACGGCATCCGCATCGACAGCGGCGATCTGGCGTATCTCTCGAAGGAAGCGAGCCGGATGTTTGCCGAAGCGGGCTTCCCGGAGGCGATCATCTCCGGCTCGAACGATCTGGACGAGTACACCATCGCGTCCCTGAAGCATCAGGGGTGCACGGTGTCCTCGTGGGGCGTGGGGACGCGGTGCATCACTGCCGACGGCTCTCCTGCCCTGGGGGGCGTCTTCAAGATGTGCGCGAAGGAAGAAGACGGCGTCTTCGAGCCGGTGATGAAGATCTCCAACGACGTGGCGAAGATGACGAACCCCGGCGTGAAGGCGGTGCGCCGTTTCTACCGGAAGGATACGGGCAAGATGATCACCGACCTGGTGTGCCTGGCGGACGAGCCTATGGCGGACGGCGGCGCGACGACCCTCACCACGGAGTCGGCGAAGTGGCGCAGAAAAGAGCTCCCCGCAGGGACGTACACGGCGGTCGATCTGCTCCGGCCGGTCATGCAGGGCGGCGAGCCCGCGGACCTGCCGCCGCTCTCCGAGGTCATCCGCTATGCGGATGCGCAGATGGACACGCTCTGGCCGGAGTATACCCGCCTCATGAATCCGGACATCATGGAGATCAATCTCTCCGACGCGCTCCAGCATATGAAGAATGATATAATAGAAAAAGAATTGGGCCGCAGGGCGCCCCGCAGCTGAGCGTCGGTCCGGCCCGGAGGAGGGCTTATGAAATACTGGATGAGCATGGCGCTCTTTGCGGCGCTTTCACTGGGCGCGGCGACGGCCCAGGCGGACGATCTCACGCTGCCCCGGGGCGAGTCGATCCCGCTGGGCGCGCGGGTGGCCGTGTGGAACGGGAGGGATTCCTACTTCGCCGGTAAGATCGACGCGTGGCTCGCGGACCCGGCGCTGCCAAAGGCGCTTGCCGATGGTTTCATCGAAAAGGGTGTGTACGGGAAGAGCGAGCGCGCCGAGGCGGAGAAGCTCGCCGGTGAGGTGATGCAGCTCATCCGCGACAGCCGGGCGTACCAGCTCCGGAGCACTGTGGGCAATACGATGTACACGGCGTACGTCTTCTCGCTCCCCATAGACCTGCCTCTCTCGGAGGCGGAGACGACGCGGTGGCAGCGCTGGGCGGAGACGGCGGCCCGAGCGGGCGGCCTCTCGGAAGAGGAGCTGCAGAAGCTCTCCGGGCACGGAGAGATCGCCCAGAGCCTCGAGGTGGGCATGAAGGCGGCCATGGCCGCGGGCACGGCGGAAGCGGCGAAAGACACCGCGCCGGGTGAGGTGACCGTGAGCCGGTTCGCGGCGTCCCCCCTGCGGGCAGGCGTCTCAAAAGGCGGCGTGTCCTACAAACTGAATTTCGTCCGCGTCACCACGGAGACCTTCGACTACGCCAGCCCCCTGTGGGTGGGCATGCTGGGCACCACGAAGGCCGACGGGAGCGACCTCACGGTGACGCTCCTTCTGGCGGATCAGGCATCGGGCCGGTATTTCGAGCCCATTTTGACGAAAGCGATGGAGGCGGCCAAATGAAGAAGACAGCGTGGATAGCGGCGGCGCTCCTTGCCGCGGCGTGGGCACCGGTCTCGGCGGCGGAGGCGGCGCCCGCCTCTTCTGCGGACACGCTCACCGCCATCTCTGGCGAACTGGATACGGCGGCGTCCGTAGGCGTCATCGGCGGGCAGGCAGCGGGGTTCATCCCGAAGCTGGATCTGGGAGACGGGATGTCCTATCATCCAGTGGACCTCCGGAGCCTCGATCCGACGCTCCCCGAGACGGCCGTGTGGGGTCAGCTCCGCATCGACAAGGACGGCATCCTGCAGACGGCGGACGTGATCGATCTGGCCGGGGAGAACCCCGATCTGGACGCGGTCACGGAGGGGATGTTCGGCCCGGGCAGCACGGTGACGGCCGAGGGCGTGCAGAAGATCGCCCTCTTCAATACGATCCTCGGCCGCGCGGGGGCGATGCTCAATGAAGCGATATTAAACGGCATCGCAGACGTGCGGAAGCAGAGCGGCGAACCTCTGCCCTACTCCATCCTGCACACAGAGCTGCGCAGCGTGGAGGCGCTCCACCTCATGGAGGGCACCGGCGGCGGGCTGGTGTATACCACGGGGGCGCGGGTGCTCGTCTATGCGGATGGCTGGGTGCTGCCGGGCTACGTGCGGGCCTATCTCTGGAAAGTGGGGACGTCCTACCGGACGATCCTCCTCTGGGCGAACGACAGCCAGAAGGACGCGGCGCAGGCGGCGGGCGACCGTCTCGTGCGGCGGCTCGTCACGGAAAGATGACCGGCGCGGCTCTGACGGAAGGGGAGACTCTGGTCCGGGGGCCGCATTTTTGTACCGCACGGCCCGGAGAGCGCGGCGCGGTGCAGAGGGAGGAAAAACTATGAAACGATGGCTGGGAGCTGCGGCGTGCGCGGCCTGGCTGTGGGCCGGGATCACGGCGGCGGGCGCGGAAGATCTGTACTTGCCGGGCGGCGTGGTGCTGCCCATGCCCGGCGAAGTGGAGACCGCCTCGGCGGAGACGTCCTTCTGGGGCGGGCTCCTCGCGGAAAAGGTGCGGGATGCCGTGTCGGAAGAGAAGCTTCGCGGCGCGATCGACAGCCTGAAACTGTACGGCCAAGGCGATGCGGCGAAGCGGGACCGGCTGGCGCAGATCGTGGCGGGCATCTTCGCCGGCGGGCGTTTCGAGCTCGTCCAGACGAAGGAAGGCGGGGCCTCGGGCCTCCTCCTCTCCGTCTACGTGACGGACGCGGAGAAGGCGGAGATCGAGACGCTCCTTTCGGAGGCGCGCGAGCCGGATATCCCTTTCAAGGGGGCAAAGAAGCGCCTCGACCGGGAGGGCATCACCGCGGGGCGGTTCGCTCTCGTGGAGGCGTCCCCCATGAAGTCGGGCGTGTCTTCGGAGGGCGTGCCCTATAAATGGGGCGACGCATCGCTCACTTTCGCCGGAGAGTGGGACCTGTCGCTCCCCTTCGGCGCGGTGTATGCCGTGGTGGACGGCCGCGCGGGCCGGGCGTATGCGATCTTTCTGGCGCTCCCCGAAGGAGCGGCGTATTTCCAGCCCCGGCTGGAAAAGGGACTGGCAGAGGCGCGGGATGAGAGTCCTGCCGTCACGGTAACGGCGGAGGAAGGATCATGAAGAAGCTCGCAGCGGCGCTCTTCTGCGCGGCGGCGCTCGCCCTTGGCGGCACGGCCGGCGCGGACGACATGTATATCCCCGGCCTCGGCACGCTTCCCTTTTCGCAGGACGTGCGCGTCACCGATGGGGACGGCACCGCGGTGGAAGCGATGCTCCGGGCGAATATGGCCCGCCCGGCCAAACGGGGCACGAAGCGCACGGAGCTCCTCCGTTTCTTCGCCATGCCCGAAGGGATGACCGTCTCGAACGGCACGGCGGACTCTCCGGCGGCGCGGGCGCACATCTACCAGCTCGTGAAGGACACCCACGGCGGGACCTGCACCATGACGGCGGTGGTCTTCTCCGGCGACGGGGACGAGCTCTTCCCGAAAGGGGAGAAAGCGGCCATGAAATGGTGGGCCGACGCGTTCCGCCCCGGAGCGAAGAGCGGCGCGGACCGGCAGCGGGTGCTCATCTCCCTTGAGGAATTTCGCCAGGCCGCAGGCCGCGCCATGGACGGGAAGTCCGGCGGCCCCGTGGAGTACCAGATCCTTGACGCCACGCCGTGGAAATCCTACGGGAACGACGACGGCACCGTGCGGTGGCAGCAGAGCGTGAAATTCGCCATCACCACGGAGAAGGGCCTCATGGTGCCCACGTGGATGGAGTCGGCGCTCTACCGGAACGCCGCGGGGCGGTATTATTTCCTCATCTTCACGGGGAGCCACGAATCGGGCAGGCAGTTTGAAGACGAGCTCCTCTATGCGCTGTATCAGATCGGGAGGGAAAAGGTATGATCGGGAAATCCCTGGCGCTTCTCGCGGCGCTCGCGCTCTCGGCGGCGCTCCCCGCAGGCGCGTCGGACCTCACGGAAGCGGCCGCGGCGGCGCTCCCTCCGATGGTGACCTACCGGGAGCTTCCCGGCACGGAGACCGTCTATTTCAACGGCCGGGCCATCCCCTACACGGTGGGGCAGCTCGTGGCCTCCCTCAAACGGGACGACATCTACTGCACCGGCTACGTCCTCTCCACATCCACCGCGGAGGACCCGGCGATCGAGCCGCTCCTTGCGCCGTATTTCCGCTATCAGCTCGACCCGAAAGACTATGCGGGCCTGGCGGCGGTGAACCGGGCCTTCTTCGATGAGAACGCCGCGCTCCATCAGGCCGTGCAGGCCTCCATCTCCCGGTGGGCGGACAGCATGGTGGGCGGCGCGGGGGCGCAGCTCGAAGTCACGCTCCGGGACATGGAGCCCGTGCGCCGCGCCGGGGACGTGAACTGCGTCGTCTACACCGCGGGCGCGCGGATCGTGCTCTCCTCGGAGGGGCTCATCTTGCCGCTCTACGGGCGGGGCTACATGTACCGCGACGGGGATCACTACCGCACAGTGGCTCTCATCACGAGCGACGACAGCCGGGGCCCGCTCACCTACGCGCTGGAAGATATGGTGAAGGAAGCGGCCCTGCGCGCGTCGGAGCGGGACATCCGCGCCTTCGTCGCCTCCATTGACCTCAGTCAGCACAAATAAGAGAAAGGGGCGCTCCGAAAGCGGAGCACATCATATGGAACTTTCGTGGACGCAGTTTCTCATCATCTGCCCGCTGGTCTTTCTGGCGGGCTTCGTTGACGCTGTGGCCGGAGGAGGCGGGCTCATCTCGCTCCCGGCGTACTTCATGGGGGGCCTCCCCGTTCACTACGTGCTGGGCACGAATAAAATGAGCTCCTTCATGGGGACGAGCCTCGCCACGTGGAAATTCGCTCGGCGCGGGTGGATCGACTGGCGCGCGGCCGGCGGCGGTGTGCTCTGCGCCCTCGCGGGCTCCTCCATCGGCGCGCACATCGCCCTCTACCTCGACCCGGCGTATTTCAAGACCATCATCCTCGTGGTGCTGCCCCTCACGGCGGCGTACGTGATGCTGAAGAAGTCCATCGAGACGGACAAGCCCCCTTACGGCGCGGGCCGGACCGCGGCCATCGCCATGGGCTGCGCCTTCGTGATGGGCCTCTACGACGGCTTCTACGGACCGGGCACGGGGACGTTCCTCCTCCTGCTCCTCACCGGCGCGGCGCACATGAAGCTCACGAAGGCCAACGGCATGGCCAAGGCGATCAATCTCTCCACGAACGCCGCGGCCCTCACGGTCTTCCTCCTGAACGACGCGGTGCTCGTCACGCTCGGCCTCGTGGCGGGGGCTTTCAACATCGCGGGCAACTACTTCGGCGCGAACTACTTCGCCCGGCGCGGGGCCGGCGGCGTGAAGCCCATCATCCTCGCGGTGCTGGTGCTCTTCTTCGCGAAGACCATCTATGAAATGATGGGATAGAAAGACGGACGTTGTCCGCCTTTTTCTTTTGCGCATTTTTGGAAATGTGTCCTGACATTAGACCGTCTGCGATCGGCACACACAGGGAGACGAAGGTACGCCGAAAATATGGATTGACACGCGCCTCACCGGTGATACAATAAGAGACAAAGGAAAGATTTAACCGGGATTACCAGAGCGCCAAAAGGCGCAGAGGGGAGGAAGGGATACCGGTGTTTTTGAAAGACGCACAGGTGGGCCGCGCCTACATCGTGGAGGCGCTCGATCTGCCCGACCAGCTGGAACGGCGGCTGGAGGCGCTGGGCATGACCCACGGCGCTTCTGCAGAGGTGCTGAACCGGAAAGGGCAGGGCATCCTCATCATCAAGCTGCGGGGCTCGCGCTTCGCTCTGGGGTACAACATCACGCGGAGCATCACTGTAAGGGAGGCCGCCGATGACAAAGAATGAGATCACCATCGGGTTCATCGGCAATCCGAACTGCGGGAAGACCACCCTCTTCAACGCCTATACCGGGGCGAATCTGAAAGTGGCGAACTGGCCGGGCGTCACCGTGGAGAAAGTGGAAGGGGCCATCAAAGACCACGGCGTGGCGATCCATCTGGTGGACCTGCCCGGCACATACAGCCTCACGTCGTACACCATGGAAGAGACCGTGGCGCGGCAGTTCATCCTCTCCGGCGACGTGGACGTCATCGTGAACGTGGCCGACGCCTCCTCGCTGGAGCGGAGCCTCTACCTGACGCTCCAGCTCCTCGAACTGGGCAAGCCCGTGGTGCTGGCGCTCAACATGATGGACATCGTGCTGAAGCGGGGGCTGGAGCTCGACCTGCACCGCCTGCCGGAAATGCTGGGCATCCCCGTCATCCCCGTGTCGGCGCGGAAACGAAAAGGGCTGGACGTGCTCCTCCACGCGGCGGTGCACCACGTGGGCCACACGAAGCCCGATCGACTCATCCACGAGCATAAGACCGTCTCGAAGCACCGCCACGACCATCACGCCGAGTACGCCATGGTCTACTCCGACGAGATCGAAGACAAGATCGACGAGATCATCCCCGCGCTGCAGGAGAGATACCCGCACCTTACGAACTATCGCTGGCACGCCCTGAAGCTCCTCGAAGGCGACCGGGAGATCACGGAGAAATACCCCGTGGACCTGCCGCAGGTGCTGGACCGGAGCTACGAATCGGACATCATCAATCAGAAATACGACTTCATTGATGAAGTCATCGGCGAAGTGCTCCTCCACAAAGAGCAGCAGGACCAGCTCACCGAGCGGGCCGACCGCATTCTCACCGACAGCGTGTGGGGCATCCCCGTCTTCCTCGGCATCATGGCGGTGATCTTCTTCCTCACCTTCACCGTGGGCGACTGGATCAAAGGCTGGTTCGAAGAGGCCATCGACGCCATCTCCGGCGGCGCGGCGTCGCTTCTTGCCTCCCTCGGCGCGGGCGACGTGGCGACCTCCCTCGTGGTGAACGGCATCATCGGCGGCGTGGGCACCATCGTCACCTTTCTGCCAAACATCCTCATCCTCTTCCTGTGCCTGGCCCTCCTCGAAGACAGCGGCTACATGGCCCGCGTGGCCTACGTCATGGAAGGCGTCATGAGCCGCCTGGGCCTCTCGGGCAAAGCCTTCATCCCCATGCTCCTCGGCTTCGGCTGCACCGTCCCCGCCATCATGGCCTCCCGGGCCCTTGAAAATGAACGCGACCGGTACAAAGTCATGCTGGTGACGCCCTTCATGAGCTGCAACGCCCGCCTCACCATCTACATACTCTTCGCAGAGATGTTCTTCGGCCGCTGGGCCATGGCCGCGGCGTACTCCATGTACCTCATCGGCATCGTCGTGGCCATCGCCGTCACCGCCATCCTCCACATGACCGACCGGAAAGAAACGGTGAACTACCTCTTGATCGAGCTCCCCGAATACAAACTTCCCGACGCGCGCACCGTGTCCATCTACGTGTGGGAAAAAGTGTGGGACTACCTCGAAAAAGCGGGCACCACCATCTTCGTGGCGACCCTCCTCATCTGGGCCCTCCTCACCTTTGGCCCGGCGGGCTACGTCTCCGACATGAGCGAGAGCTTCGGCGCGGCCATCGGGAAGCTTCTCGTCCCCTTCTTCGCGCCCATCGGCCTCGGCTTCTGGCAGATCGCCGTGGCGCTCATCGCGGGCATCTCGGCCAAAGAAGTGGTCGTCTCCAGCTGCGCCGTCCTCTTCGGCGTGGTGAACGCCAGCTCCCCCGAAGGCATGGCGGCCTTCGCGGCGTCGCTTTCCTCCATCGGCTTCGGCTCCTTCAACGCCTTCTGCCTCATGGTCTTCTGCCTGCTCTACATCCCCTGCGCCGCGGCGCTCGCCACCATCCGCGGCGAGTCGGGGAGCTGGACCTGGACCGGTTTCACCGCCCTCTTCCAGCTCGCCGTGGCGTGGGCCGTCACCTTCGGCGTCTACCAGATCGGGCGCCTCCTCCTGTGAGGCGCCCATGATCACCGCCATCCTCCTCTTCGCCGCCGTCGCCCTCTACATCCTCTGGGCCCTCCGGCGCATCCGCCAGCGCCGGAAACGCCGCAGCCCCTGCGTCGGCTGCCCCCTCCACAGAGACGGCCTCTGCGAGAGAGAAAGAAAGAGGAAATAAAACGCCTGTCCGTCAGCGCCCCTCCATCGAACTGCCGCAGCATGCAGACCTTCGTAAAAGACTCTTCCTCGATGAAAAGAAAGAGCCTTTTTTTATGCCCAGAGCCCATCTGCTCTGTCAGCCGCCATGAGATGCGGTCCAGCTTTCGTACCTTGCTCCGCCACATTGTGATGAGCCCTGCGATGGCAACGTCGAAGCCATTCCCCACGTGATGCAGGTCCGCATACGAGAGAAGCCCAAAGCAGGCTCCGCCTGCCGCGTTTGCTGTGCGCCGTGATGGGGGCGCTGTTTCATGAAAAGATACGTTTTGATTTGGATATAGGCCTGCATTTATAATGCGCTGCGATCGCCCGCGCCTAATTTGTCTATTTCCAACGAAAAAAGAGCCCATAAAGGCTCTTTTCGCGATACGTCACAGGGCGCGGAGGATCGTGCCCCCGCCGAGGAGGCGGTCCCCGTCGTAGAAGACCACCGACTGGCCCGGCGTGACGGCCCGCTGGGGCTCGGCGAAGTCCACCCGGGCGCGGCCGTATTTCTGCAGGGTCACCGTGGCGGCGGCGGTGTGCGCGCTGTAGCGGATCTTCGCTTCGCAGGGGAAAGTCTCGCCGGGGGCGGTGCCGTCGGTGAAGGCGAGGTCGCCTGCGAGGAGGCGCGTGCGGAAGAGATCGTCGTTTGCGCCCACGACCACGCGGTTCGCCTTCGCGTCGAGGGCGACCACATAGAGCGGCGTCTTCGCCGCAAGGCCGAGGCCCTTCCGCTGGCCGATGGTGTAGCACGGCAGGCCCCGGTGTCGGCCGAGGACGCGGCCCTTCCGGTCCACGATGTCGCCGGGGCGGAAGATCTTCGGCGCGTGCCGGGCGAGGTAATCTTTGTACGAGTCGCCCGCCGCGAGGAAGCACATGTCCTGGCTCTCCGCCTTGTCGTAGGTGGGGAGCCCTTTCTCCCGGGAGAGCCGCCGCGTTTCCTCCTTCGTCATGCGCCCGAGGGGGAAGAGGATGCGGGAGATGCGCTCCTGCGTGAGGCGGTACATCATGTACGACTGGTCCTTGGCCGTGTCGATCCCCCTGTACACGGCGTACGTCCCCGTCGCCGTATCCCAGAGGATGCGCGCGTAGTGCCCCGTGGAGAAATGGTCCGCGCCGAAAGCGGCCATGGCCTCGTCGAAAAAGAGGCCGAATTTGATATGGAAATCGCAGGCCATGCAGGGATTCGGCGTCGTCCCCGCCGCGTAGGCGTCCACGAAGTAGCGGAGCACCTCCTCGCGGTAGGCCCCGCGGAGGTCAAACACCCGGTGCGGGATGCCGAGGAAGTCCGCCATCTCCGCGGCGCTGTCCGTGTCCTGCCCGTCGAAAAGAAGCATCGTCGCCGCCGCCACGTCATACCCCGCATCCAGCAGGAGCCGCGCGGTGAGCGTCGAATCCACGCCGCCCGACAGGGCGACCACCACCTTTTTTCTGTTCATGAGATTCATCCTTTCTGCCCATCAGTCTGTCGCCGTCAAAGCGGATTGAAAGTCCGAAAGAGAGCACCCGTAAGGCGCTTTCATTATAGCATACAGGATGGCGCGGCCAGAGGTCGTTGATGAAGGCGTTCGCCCAATGGAAGGCCCGAAAGCCGATCCGGCGAAGGACTGCATCCCGGAGGAGACCTTCCACATGGATCACAACGACTACGACAGAGTTCTGGCGCTTCGGAGAAAGCGCATCTCAAGGAAAATGCGGGCGTATTATGAGCGCCTGAAATAAAAAAGTTCCATCAAAAAAGCGGGCCCTGCGTTATCAGGCGAGACCCGCTGTTTGGTATGTATCGTAATGGAGGTGCGCACTGAAAGCTCCGATGTCGTCCGCTTCGCGATGTGGGATCGCATCGTAATGTACGGCAGGCAGTCTCCGAGTGTGCGCCCTGCGCTGAAATCTCCGCCCCTTTTGTCACGCGGTGAGCTTCAGCCCCACGATGCCGATGAGGAGGAGGGCGGCGAAGAAGCACCGCGCGGCGCCGGCGGGCTCGTGGAAGAGCGCGATGCCCACGAAGAACGCGCCCACCGCGCCGATGCCGGTCCACACCACGTAGGCGGTGCCCATGGGGAGCACTTTCACCGCCTGTGAGAGGAACCAGAAGCTCGCCAACATTCCGAGGGCGGTGGCGGCGGTCCAGAGGGGCTCTGTGAAGCCGTGGGAATATTTGAGATAGGTAGACCAGACCACTTCGAAGAGTCCGGCGATGACGAGATCGAGCCAGGGCATGGTAAGATTGCCTCCTTCAAAAGAAAAAAGCATCTCTTCGCCCGTCTTCTATGGCCTTACGACGGACGAAAAAATGCTTCATTGACCCGGCGGCCAATGATTGATGAATGATTTATTTCTCTTTGCTCTGCGCGGCGGGCTCGCGGTGCGCGTCGCCCCATTCGCACATGCCGTCCAGGATGGGGATGAGGGAGCGGCCCCGCTCGGTGAGGCTGTATTCCACTTTCGGCGGGATCTGCGGGTATTCTTCCCGGTGGACGAGGCCGTCCGCTTCGAGCTCTTTGAGGGCGGCGGAGAGGGTCTTGTAGGAGATGGTCCCGATGTAGCGCTTCATTTCGTTGAACCGCACCACGCCGAATTCCATGAGGGTGTAGAGGATGGTCATCTTGTATTTCCCGCTGATGAGGGAGAGGGTGTAGTTGAAGCCCGTGAGGGCGAGCTTCTCTTCGGAGATGCACCGTTTTTCCATGCTGCTTTCCTTTCTGTAAGTATCGCACTTTCCTGTGCGTACTTGTGTGATGGGCTGTTCTTTCCTATGATCATAAGCAAAGGGACGGCGCGCGTCAAGTGCGCTCTGTGGAACATGGAAAGGATGATGGCATATGGCAAAGAAGATCGTCATTTTGAACGGCAGTCCTCGCCGGGCGGGCAACACGTCGGCGCTGGTGCAGGCGTTCGCCGCGGGGGCTCGCCGGGGCGGCGCGGAGGTGACGGAGTTCTTCCTCGGGGCGATGCAGATCCATCCCTGCCGCGGCTGCTGGGGCGGCGGCAGGGACCCGGCGCATCCCTGCGTGCAGCGGGACGACATGGAGCAGATCTACCCGGCGTACCGCGCGGCGGACGTGGTGGTCCTCGCTTCGCCGGAGTATTACTGGTCGGTGAGCGGCCTTTTGAAGACGGCGTTCGACCGGCTCTTCGCGGTGGCGGAGTGTGATGCGAACTATGCGAACCCCGTCAAGGAGAGCGTGCTCCTCATGGCGGCGGAGGGGCATGAGTTCGAGGAGGCGGAGTACTGGTACGACCGTCTCATGGGGCATCTGGGCTGGACGAGCCTGGGGAAAGTCCTGGCGGGCGGCGTGCTGGAGGCCGGTGCGATCCGGGGTCGGCGGGAGCTGGCAGACGCGGAGGCGCTGGGCGAAGCGGCCGCGAAGAAATAAGGAAATAAAAAAGAGTCTCTTCCCATGATGGGAGGAGACTTTTTCTGTGGGGACGGGTCACTGGCCGATGCTCTCCGCATATTCTCTGGAGGGCTTCTTTCCGCCGGCGGCGTAGAGACCCCAGCCGATGAGGAGGCCGCAGGCGAAGATGGGGAGCCACGCGAGGCCGTAGGAGGCAAGGGGCATGGCTTTCATGAAAGCCATGAGCGGCGCGGGGGCGGCGCCGAGGACGGCAAGGCCGTCGCAGAGGGCGGGGAAGAAGGTGAAGAGCGTGGCCGTGCGGTGTACGATGGGAGAGCCGCGGAAGGCGTCGTTCAGGAAGGTGAGGATGATGAGGGCGATGGTCAGGGGGTAGAGGAAGACCAGCACGGGGACGGCCGCGGCGATGATGGTGGTGAGGCCGAAGTTCGCGATGCCGCAGGAGAGGAGGGCGAAGACGGTGGCGAAGACTTTCGAGGGGATCTTCGGCAGGAGCGTGTGGAAGAGGGCGGACACGGAGGCCACGAGGCCGATGCTGGTGGTGAGGCACGCCAGCATGACGATGACGGCGAGGAGCATCGGGCCGGCGGCGCCGAAGTACCAGCTCATGGCGCCTACGATGATGGGCACGCCGTTTTCTTTCAGTCCGAGAGGCACCACGGAGGACGCTCCGATGAAGGAGAGGAAGACGTAGATGATGCACATGAAGAACATGGCCACCACGCCGGAGCGCAGGGTCTCTCTGGCCACGGCGTGGCGTTCGGTGGTGCCGGTGAGGCGCACCGCCTGGATGACGAGGATGCCGAAGAGGAGGCCTGCCAGGCCGTCCATGGTGTTGTACCCTTCCATGATGCCGGAGGTGAAGGCGGAGATGCCGTCCGTGTAGCGGGGGTCCGTAGGCGCCTGCCACGCGCCGAAGGGGGCCGCGGTGAAGGCGGCGAAGAGGGCGAAGAGGAGCACCAGCATGATCGGTGTCAGAAATTTGCCCACCCGGTCTACGAGCTTCGTCGGGGTGACGGCGAGCCACCACGTGAGGGCGAAGAAGAGGATGGAATAGACAAAGAGGGCGGTCTGGCCGCTCACGCCGAAGAGGGGCACCACGGACATCTCAAAGGAGGTGGAGCAGGTGCGGGGAATGGCGAAGAAAGGCCCGATGGTGAGAGAGATGGCCGCCACCATGAAGACGCCGTACCACGGGGCCACGCGCCCGGCGATGTCCTGGAGGTTCTTCCCGGAGAAGCACACTGTGACGACGCCCAGGAGCGGCAGGCCGCAGCCGGTGATGAGGAAGCCGATGATGGCGGGGACGGTGTTCGTCCCTGCGTGCTGGCCGAGGAAGGGCGGGAAGATGATGTTTCCCGCGCCGAAGAAGAGCGCGAAGAGCATGAGCCCGATGGCGATGAATGCATTGTTTCGTTTCATAGATATCCCCCTGTAGTGTGATCTTGCGCGAAAGGCGCATACTCACCTATTATGAATGCCTCCGTGCCAGATGTCAACGCAGGGGAAAAGAGGGAAAAGAAAAAGCCCGCCGAAGCGGGCCGGTGAGGCGTTCAGTGTTCGTTCAGGTATTCGTCGGAGGCTTTGCGGCCCGTGGCGAGGTAGATGATCCAGCCGAGGAGGAAGCCTGCGGCGAAGATGGGGAACCACGAGAGGCCGTACTGCGCAAGCGGCAGGGCGTTCATCATGGAGACGACGGATTTCGGCACGACGCCCAGCACGTTCAGGCCGTCGTAGAGGGCGGGGAAGAAGGTGAAGAGGGTCGCCGTGCGGTGCACGATGGGGGAGCCGCGGAAGGTGCCGTTCAGGAAGGTGAGGATGATGAGCGCCACGGTGAGCGGGTAGAGGAAGACCAGCACGGGGATGGCGGCCTTGATGATGGTGGTGAGGCCGAAGTTCGCGATGCCGCAGGAGAGAATGGAGAAGATGGTGACGAAGGTCTTCGTGGAGACGGAGGGGATGAGCGCGTGGAAGAGGGCGGACACGGAGGCCACGAGGCCGATGCTGGTGGTGAGGCACGCCAGCAGGACGATGACCGAGAGGAGGAGCGGACCGGCGGCGCCGAAGTACCAGTTCATGGAGCCCACGAGGAGGGGCGCGCCGTTTTCCTGCATGCCGAGAGGCACCACGGAGGACGCTCCGATGAATCCGAGGAAGACGTAGATGACGCACATGAAGAACATGGCCACCACGCCGGAGCGGAGGGTGTCCGCGGCGATGGCGTGGGGATCGGTCCGGCCGGTGAGGCGCACCGCGTCCACCACGAGGATGCCGAAGAGGAGGCCCGCCAGGCCGTCCATGGTGTTGTACCCTTCGATGAAGCCGGCGGAGAAGGCGGATGCGCCGTCTCCGTATTTCGCTGCCGCCGGGGCCTGCCATTCACCCATGGGGGCGATGACGTACGCCGCGAAGAGGGCGAAGAGGAGCACCAGCATGATGGGCGTCAAAAGCTTGCCCACGCGGTCTACGAGCTTCGACGGGGAGACGGAGAGCCACCACGTGAGGGCGAAGACGAGGAGAGAATAGCCGAAGAGCCCCGCCTGCCCGAGGTTTCCGAGGAGCGGCACCACGGACATTTCATAGGACGTAGAGCACGTGCGGGGAATGGCGAAGCAGGGGCCGATGGTGAGGGAGATGGCCGCCACCATGAAGACGCCGTACCACGGGGCCACGCGCCCGCCCATGCCCTGGAGGTTCTTGCCGGACCAGCCCACGGAGACGACGCCCAGGAGCGGCAGGCCGCAGCCGGTGATGAGGAAGCCAATGATGGCGGGGACGGTGTTCGTCCCGGCCTGCTGGCCGAGGAATGGCGGGAAGATCAGGTTCCCCGCGCCGAAGAAGAGCGCGAAGAGCATGAGCCCGATGGCGATGAATGCGTTGTTTTGTTTCATGGGGGTCACCTCTCTGTTGCATGTAAGTCATGCGTCTAATTCTTTTAATCATAGTACCGGCGGGGCGCGATGTCAATGAGAAAAGAAGAAAAATCAGGGAGCCGCTTTCGGTCGAGGAAATGGACGTGGGCGAGGCGCGGTGCTATAATGAGGACCCAGATAATTTATGATTTATCAATGCATAAATAATAGATTTTGATTTATACAAGAAGGCGGAAGAAATGATTCAGGATGAGAAGATGCGGCCCATCGTACTGCTGGCGGCGGTGACGGCGCTCTGCCTCGTGGGGGACTCCATGCTCTACGTGGTGCTCCCCGTGCACTGGAAGGAATTTGGCCTGACGGCGCTGTGGGAGGCGGGGGCGCTGCTCTCGGTGAACCGCTTCGTGCGGCTCCCGCTGAATCCTCTCGTGAGCCGTCTCTACCGGCGGCTCTCTGCGCGGAGCGGCATGCTGCTGGCAGCGGCGCTGGCGGTGGTGACCACCGCGGGGTACGGCGCGGCGGGGAGCTTCGCGGCGCTCCTCGTCCTGCGGGCGCTCTGGGGGCTGGCGTGGACGTTCCTGCGGCTGGGCGCGTATTTCACGGTGCTCACCACGGTGGAGGAGAGCCGGCAGGGCCGGGCGATGGGGCTCTACAACGGGCTCATGCGCACGGGGAGCCTCTTCGGCATGCTCCTCGGGGGCGTGCTCTCCGACTGCTGGGGCGCGGCGGGGACGTGTCTCTTCTTCGCGGCCGTCTCCGTCTTGGCGGCGCCGCTCATCTGGCTCTCCGTGCCGGCGGGGACGAAGGGCATGGCGGCGGAAGCGTCCGCCGAGGAGGCGGCTGTTTCGCTCCTGTCGCAGTGGAAGGTGCTGGCGGTGCTCACGGTGGGCACGGCGGTGGCTTTCGTGTATCAGGGCATGCTCATCTCCACGATGAGCTACCTCGTGAAGGTGCGCCTCCCGGATGGGCTCGCGCTGGGGGCGCTCCTCATCGGCGCGGCGTCTCTCGGCGGCGTGCTGCAGGCGGTGAGATGGACGTGGGAGCCGTGGCTGGCGCCGTTCTTCGGCTGGATGGCGGACCATCCCCGCTTCGGGCGGAAGAAGATCTTCGTCGGCGCGGCCGTCATCGGGGCGGCGCTCTTTGCGCTCCTTCCGTCGGGCCTGCCGCTCCTGCCGTGGCTCCTGCTGCTGCTCGGCCTCGAGGCGACGGCCACGGCGCTCACCACGGTGGGCGATGCGGTGGCGGCTCACACGGCGGTCGGCGCTGGGGCGAAGATCAGAGTCATCACCGTGTACTCCGTGCTGACCGATGTGGGCGCGGCAGCGGGACCGGCAGCGGCATTTGCCCTGAACCAGTACGGAGGCCCATGGGCATCGTGCTGGCTTGGGGCGGCGCTGCTCCTCCTCAGCGCGGTGGGATATGCGCTGGCCGAGAGGAACGAGGCGCGCGGGACTTGACAATGGCCCCTTTTTTCTTTTATACTGGCAGAAACGATTAGATAGCTAACGAAAGAGAAAGGAGGCCCTATGGCCAGGATCGTCATCCCCACGCGGGAGGAGCTGGATCTGCTCGCCCGCCGCAATCCCCACATCCGTCCGTCGGAGGTGCTCGCCATGCTGCGGGTGGTCCGCGCGGCGGAAGAAGTGCAGGAGGCCGTGCTGGAGGGGCTCACCCGCCGCTTCGGCATCTCCGGCGGCAAATTCGGCGTGCTGCTCATTTTGTACCTGAAGGAAAGAGACCTCGCGCCGTCTGATCTGGCGCGCATCGCCGGAGTCACCCGCGCCACCATCAGCATGATGCTCTCCCGGATGAAGCGGGACGGCCTCGTGACGGAGGTGGCCGACGAGAAGGACGGCCGGCAGAAGCACATCCATCTCACGGAGGCAGGCCGCGCGCTCATGGAGGAGCTGCTCCCCGTGCACTACCAGCAGGTGTCGCAGCTCATGGGCAAGCTCACCGTGGACGAGCAGGAGGAGCTCATCCGCCTCCTCACGAAGATCACCGGCTGAGAGGAAATAAAAAGAGACCGCACGTCCCACGGGGCGGCCGTCTCTTTTTTTGTTTCACGGCATGAAAAAAAGCTCCTTTGCGAGGAGCCTTTCGGTCATTTCGTTTTCGGCGTGTTTTCGGAGCGGGTGAACTTGTCGATGCACACGTGAAGGTGCTTCAGGAACTCTTCGGAGAGCGCCGAGAGGGGGTGGTCCGTCGGGTGGATGTAGCCGATGTCCATCACTTCCGCCGACTTCAGGAGCACCGGCACGATCTCTTCACTGTCCGGGTCCGCGTTGAGCGCGCCGGAGGAGATGTTGTACCCCTGGACGTCCGTCATGAGCTGGAACATGGTGGACTTGTCGGAGACGACGATGCTCTGCTGCGCTTCTTCCGTGGAGTGGAGCTCTTCCGTGAAGTGGAAGGCGTGGTCCAGGCCCTGCTCGTAGGTGAGGCGCGGGAAGGGCTTCAGGTCTTTCAGTGTGACGGACTTCCTGTGGGCCAGCGGGTGGCTGCGGGAAAGGAAGACGTGGGGCTTGGCCTTGAAGAGAGGCACGAAGTTCAGCTCCGCGTTCTGGAAGATGCGCTGAAGCACGTCTCTGTTGAATTTCGAGAGGTAGAGGATGCCCAGTTCGCTCCGCTGGGTGCGCACGTCTTCGATGATGTCGTACGTGCGGGATTCGCGGAGGGAGAACTCGTACTGCTCGTCCCGGTAGTCGTGGACGAGGGCGGCGAAGGCGTCCACGGCGAAGGCGTAGTGCTGGGAGGACACGGCGAAGACGCGCCGGATGGGCGGGCCGAATTTGTACTGGTGCTCCAAAAGGTCTGCCTGCTCCACGATCTGCCGGGCGTAGGCGAGGAACTTTGCGCCGTCGTCGGAGAGGTAGACCCCGCGGTTGTTCCGGTTGAAGATGGTGATGCCCATTTCCTTTTCCAGATCGGCCACGGATTTCGAGAGGCTCGGCTGGGTGATGTAGAGCTTCTGCGCAGCCATGCTGATGGAGCCAGACTGGACGATTTGGATGATGTAGCGAAGCTGCTGCAGCGTCATGAGCGGTCCCTCCTGCGGCCGAGGCCGGCCGTTTCAAAAATCTCATGGTACACGGGCACCATATCTTTTTCTTATATGTCTAACTATACACAGCGGGGAAATGAATGTCAAAGCCTTTTCAGAAAATGAGGGGCCGCCCGCTCTCCCCGCCGCGCCCGCCATAGGATATAATAGGAAAAACAAAGAAGGGAAGGAGTCAGGAAGACGCTATGGACCGTTTGCGAAGGCTTTCGGCCTTTCAGATCATCACGATGAGTTTCGCCCTGGCTATCGCCGCGGGGACGCTCCTCCTCATGCTGCCCTTCGCCTCGCACGGCGGCGGAGCGGACTGGCGGGACGCGCTCTTCACGGCGGTGTCCGCGGTGTGCGTCACCGGGCTCGTTACGGTGGACACGGGCACGTACTGGACGGTCTTCGGACAGGCGGTCATCCTCGGCCTCATCCAGACGGGCGGCATGGGCGTGGTGACGCTGGCCATGATGCTGGCGGTCTTCTCGGGGCGGCACATCAGCCTCATGCAGCGGAGCACCCTGCAGGAGGCGGTGTCCGCACCGCAGATCGGCGGGCTGGTGCGCATCCTGCAGGTCATCCTCCGGGGGACGGCGGCGTTCGAGCTTCTCGGGGCGTGCCTCATGGCGCCGGTCTTCGTGGCGGACTTCGGCCTCGCGCGGGGCCTGTGGTTCGCCCTCTTCCACTCCGTGTCCGCCTTCTGCAATGCCGGCTTCGATCTCACGGGGATCCTCGCGCCGGGGAGCTCTCTTGTGTACTATGTGGATCATCCGGTGATCAATCTCACCATCATGGGGCTCATCATCGCCGGCGGGCTGGGGTTCATCACCTGGGCGGACCTCATCAGCTGCGGAGGACGCCTCTCCCGGTGCCGCCTCCAGACGAAGATGATCCTTGCGGCGACGGCGGGGCTCATTTTCGTGCCGGCGCTCCTCTTCTACGTATACGACTTCGCAGGTTTCTCCGGCGGGACGCGGGTGCTGGCGTCGCTCTTTCAGTCCGTCACGGCGCGCACGGCGGGCTTCAACTCCGTGGACCTTACTGCGATGACGGAGGCGGGGCGGATGATACTGGTGGCGCTCATGTTCATCGGCGGGGGACCGGGCTCGACCGCGGGCGGCGTGAAGACCACCACCTTTTATACGCTCCTTGCGGCGGCCATCGCCACGTTTCGGCTCCGGCGGGACGTGGAGTGCTTCGATCGGCGCATCGCCCCCGAATCCATCCGCCAGGCCCTCACGGTCTTTCTGATCTATCTGGTGCTGCTCCTTCTGGGGAGCCTCGGCATCAGCTACCGCGAAGGGCTGCCCATCCTGGACTGCCTTTTCGAAGGGGCCTCCGCCATCGGCACGGTGGGGCTCACCATCGGCGTCACCGCCGAAGTGGACTGGATCTCCCGGAGCGTGCTCATGGCGCTCATGTTCTTCGGCCGCGTGGGGGCGCTCACCCTCATCTATGCGGCCCGCCGGGACGCCCGCCCCTTCGCCGCGCGCCTGCCGGAAGAAAAAGTGGCCGTCGGCTGATCTCATTCAGGAGGAATCATGAAATCTGTACTGCTCATCGGACTGGGCCGCTACGGCCGGCACATCGCAAAAAAACTGTGGGAGCTCCACCATGAAGTGCTCGCTGTGGAGCGCGTGGAGGAGCGGGTGAACATGGCTCTGCCTTACCTCACCCGCGGTCTCATCGGGGACAGCACGAACCGCACCTTTCTCGCCTCTCTCGGCATTCCCAGCTTCGACCTGGCCATCGTGGCCATCGGCGACGATTTCCAGAGCTCGCTCGAGACGACGTCTCTTCTGAAGGAGCTCGGAGCGAAGCTCGTGGTGGCCCGTGCCGCCCGGGGCATCCATGAGAAATTCCTTCTGCGAAACGGCGCGGATCAGGTGGTCTACCCGGAGAAGCAGCTTGCCATCTGGACGGCCATCCGCTACAGCTCAGACCGCGTTTTCGACTACTTCGAGCTCGACGGGGACCACGCCGTCTACGAGATCGCCGTGCCTGCCGTCTGGGCGGGGAAGTCCGTGGGCGAGCTGGACGTGCGCCGGTCCTACCACGTGAACATCATGGCGGTGAAGCGGGGCGGCGTCATCGACGCGGGCATCTCTCCGGCGACGCGCCTCGGGGCGGATGAGACGATCCTCCTCATCGGGCGGAACGATGATATCCAGCGCGTGCTGAAATTGTAAATATTTCTATGATTGTGAAATTGACAAAATAAAAGAAGTTCACTATACTTCGTGTATGGCATCCCGCACAGGATCTGCGGGGTGCCTTTTTTAGAAAGACATAGTCAACTTTTGATTCTTTCTTTGTTTACAGTCAAGGAGGCAGGGATGCTCTACAGTGTGAAGATGAGAGCGAGCCGGGGCGGACGGCGCGGCGTCGGAGGGCGGCACATCTCCGGCGCGGAGCGCATCGTCCCGGAAGAGCGGGTGGATGAGGTGGCGGCGGCCATGCTGTACCGGGCGAGGACTCACGAGCGGGGCAAGGCGGACTTCATGCAGGTCCGCGTGGAGGCGGTGGACCCGGCGGCCATCCGGTATTGCCCGCTCCTCCCGGTGTATGACCGGGCGGCGGAGACCGCTGCGGAGGGACGGCGCGCGGCGCGGGAAGAGCTCATCCGCGCGGGCGTCTCGGCGCAGGCAGCGGACGCGGGCATCGCGGCTCTGGCGGCGCTTCCGGACAGCATGCGCGGAGCCATGGTGCTGGACAGCGAGACCGGAGAGCGTCTGGACGATCAGAAAGAGCGGGGCGTGCGGTGCACGAACATGGACGCCGCGGACAGCGCGGGCTACGATCAGCTCATGGCCGCCCGCGGCCTCGGCGGCGACCATCCCCGGGAAGCGCTGGTGCTCGCATCGAAAGTGGCTGCCGCACCGGGCGCTGTGGCGGAGCTCTGCTGGTCCGACGATCCGCAGTACGTCACGGGATACGTGGGCTCGCCGCGCTATGGCTACGGCCGCATTCCCGTGCTGAAAGAGAAAGGCGACCCCGTGGGCGGGCGGGTCTTCTTCGTCCGGCCCGGCACGGACATGGTCGCCTACGTCCGGTACATGCAGGATGAGACGGTCCTCGTGGAGGTGAGACCATGAAATGGGAAGACATCCCCGCCGCGCTCGAAGCGGTCCGGGCGCGGGGGCAGTACCGGGAGATCTCCGACCTCCGCATGGAGAGCGCCTCCAGAGGGCGGCTCCGAGACGGCACGGAAGCGCTCGTTTTTCACTCGAACGACTACCTCGGCATGACCCACGAGCCCGCCGTCATCGAAGCAGCGCGTCTCGCCCTCCGGTGGGGCACTGGCTCCGGCGGCGCGCGGCTCACCTCCGGCGCGTCCTTTGAGCTCTCCGACCTCGAACGGGAGCTCGCCCGGTTCAAAGGCCAGGAAGCAGCGCTCGTCTTCAATACGGGATACATGACGAATCTCGGCGTGCTCTACGGCCTGGCCGGGCCGGGAGACGTCATCTTCAGCGACAGCCTGAACCACGCCAGTCTCATCGACGGCTGCCGCATCTCCCGCGCCCGCGTGGCCGTCTATCCCCACAGCGATATGGACGCCCTCGCCCGCCTCCTTCGAGACACAGACTGCGCCGGCGGCCGGTATATCGTGACAGACGGCGTCTTCAGCATGGACGGCGACGTGGCCCGCCTGCCGGACCTCGCCGAGCTCGCCCGCACCGGTTATGCGCGCCTTCTCGTAGACGACGCCCACGCCACCGGCGTCATCGGAGAGACCGGCCGGGGCACTGCCGAATACTGGCACATAGAAGGGGCCGTTGATCTGCAGGTGGGGACCCTCAGCAAAGCGCTCGGCGCGGAAGGAGGCTTCGTCTGCGCCGCCCGGCCCGTCATCGAGTGGCTGCGGAATCGGTCGCGTCCCTTCATCTTCTCTACCGCCATCGGCCCCGCCACCGCGGCAGCGGCTCTGAGGGCGCTCCGCCTCCTCGAGGCCCAGCCGGAAAGATACCTCGGCCGTCTTCGCCGGAACACCGCCCGCCTCCGCGGAGCGCTCACGGACGCGGGGGTCCCGCTCCTTCCGGGGGACACGCCCATCCTTCCCATCGTCATCGGAGACGAAACGAAAGCGGTCGCCTTCGCCGCCGCCTGTCGGAAAGAAGGGCTCCTCCTCTCCGCCATCCGTCCACCGTCCGTGCCTGAAGGCACCAGCCGTATCCGCCTCACCGTCACCGCCGCGCATACCGAAGGAGAGATCGACCGCGCCGCCTCCATCCTCATCAGCACCTGGCGCGCCCTCGCGGGAAGCTCGCCGGTTGGCAGCGCGCGCGGGATGTGATATAATCTTTTCTGTAAATCGAATACGCGGATGTAGTTCATCGGTAGAACGTCAGCTTCCCAAGCTGAATGTAGAGGGTTCGATTCCCTTCATCCGCTCCAGACTTTATCGGCATTCTCAGACTTTTTGAGAATGCCGTTTTTGTGTTTAACACCCAAAATAAATTTCAATGATAGGAAATGATGGACAACGGCAAGCAGGATGAGGCAAATAAGTCTCATAATTGCCTGGCATTTTTGATCCTTTAGATATTCAAAATAGGGAGCGTTTTTATTTTGGAAATGCTGGTTTGATGGAAAAAACAGCAATTTATTAAGGGATTTATTCCTGCCGTGCACGATACTAAAAGAGCGATCAGAAAAAGCCTCCGGGGAAGCTTAGCATTGCATGCTGCTCCCTCGGAGGCTTTTATTTCCTGATTAATTTGAGATAAGAATTTCGTGATGCTGTGCTTAGCCATTTTCCAAGTGACTTGGAAAATGGGATTGATATGGGCCTAAATGTCTCTTGCAGAGACGATTTTAACTAAGTGCTTCTACAAACCAGCGGCCCGGCTTATCGCCGTCCATATCGCAGGCATGTTCGAAGAACAGGTAACAGAGTTTTCCACTGACCCGGATGGTATAGCGATCCCCCTGACCTCCGGCCTTGAGGGCTGGGGCAGGCGAGATATCTATGATCCGATCGACAGGAAAGCGGCGGCCATCTTCCCACAGAATGACCTGAGGAAGCATCCGGCCGTCTTCACGGAATTTTACGACGACTTCTACATACTGTTTTCGTGCCTCCATTGTCTTGACGTTCCTTTCTTCATCTCCTACAATACAGAAAACAGAATATTTGTTCTATGCTAAATTATAGGATATCTTATCGATAAAGTAAAGAATAAACGTTTGGAGGTGCGCCATGCGAACGATACTCCATAGCGACATGAACTGTTTTTATGCGTCTGTCGAGATCATGCAGAATCCCCGCCTGCGGGGACTGCCGGTCGCCGTGTGCGGCGCCGTGGAAGACCGGCATGGCATCGTGCTGGCGAAATCCTATCCGGCCAAAGCCTATGGAATAAAGACCGGCATGGCGAGCTGGGAAGCGAAAACGCTCTGCCCCGGCTTCATCATCGTCCCGCCTCATTATGATCTGTATTTCAAGTACAGCCGTCTGGCGCGGAAAATTTATCAGCAGTATACCGATGAAGTAGAGCCTTACGGCCTTGATGAGTGCTGGCTTGATGTGACGCACAGCGAGATCTGCGGAGACGGACTGACCATTGCGCAGCGTATTTCCAATGAGGTGAAGAAAAAGCTTGGTCTTACCGTGTCGATCGGGGTTTCTTGGAACAAAATATTCGCCAAACTCGGCAGTGATCTCAGGAAGCCGGATGCGATCACCGTCATATCCAGAGACAATTACAGGGAAAGAGTCTGGCCGCTTCCCGTATCTGATCTGCTGTATGTAGGCCCGGCCACGACGCGGAAACTTTTCGGATACGGGATCAAGACCATCGGAGATCTCGCGGCTCGTTCAGATCGGTTTATGCAGCTTCTTCTCGGTAAAAACGGGGTGATGATCCGCCATTATGCCGCAGGGCTGGATACTTCCGCCGTGCTGCCTGCCAATGCACATATTCCCGTATATTCCGTCGGGAAAGGCATTACCTGTACCGGAGACCTTCATTCGCCGGAAGAGGCGGCACGAGTGATCATTGCCCTCTCGCAGGAAGTGGGCACACGGCTTCGCCGGATTCATGCATTTGCGACCGGAATTGGTTTGCAGCTCCGCACGTCTGAACTGACCTTCCGGCATTTTCAGGGGCGTCTGGAACATCCTGTGAGCAGTTCCCTGTTTATCGCAGATGCCATTATCCGACATCTGCTTCCGCAATACGACTGGCAGCTCCCCGTCCGTGCGGTGAGTATACGCACAGACCATCTGCTTCCTGACAGCGTACCGGATACCGTCGATCTGTTTCATCCTGATCAGGCACTCAAAGCGGCCAAACTGGAAAAACTGGATGCGGCCATTGATGAGATTCGTCGGCGGTTTGGCAAACATGCGATCCAGCCGGCCTGTCTCCTGAATGATCTAAAAATGCCCGGCGACGGACGCGATCAGATCCGTTTGCCGGGGCGTATGCATCCATGATTTTTTCCTGCGGTCAGTTCACAGAAAAAGGGACGGTCATATGCCGTCCCTTTTCGGTGGTTTCTAATTTATGGATTCGTCGGGGTCTTCGTGGATAAAGGAGAAGAGCTTATTATAGTCTCTTTTGCCGTAAAGAACACGCAGGATGATGATATCGTTATTGATTTTTCGGTAAAAGATCATATAACTGCCACTGATCAGATAGCGGTAGGCGGTGAAATGTCCTCCCATGCCGCGCATGGGCATCCCCATTTCACCAAAATCTTCAAGTTTTGTGGTTGTGTCGATGATGCGGTCAATCGTTTTTTCTGCGGCCTGTGGACTTTCTAATTCTTCGGCAATATAACTGAAAATCTGCTCCAGATCATTTCTTGCCGGGAGGGTCATGACAATTTTATTTTTCATAGTCTTTTGCACGGTCGCTGAAATAAGATTTTACCTCATCCAGGGTATAGAGCTCTCCCTTTGCGGCGGCCTGTTCTCCTTCAGCAAGGGCCTCCAGCAATTTCAGTTTTTGCCGGGTCTTTTCATAATCGTCAATGGTAAGAATCGCAAAACGGCCGCGACCGTTTTTGGTTAAAAATACGGGTTCTCCCATAGATACGTCGCGTAAGACTTCCGCGTAATTTCTGAGGTCAGAGATCGGTTTAATATTTGGCATGATGATCACCTCAGCTTCAGTATAGCAAATGCGTTGTAAAATTCAATGATAAATATTACAACAAACACAGAAGGCAGGGGTAGCAAAGAAGCAAATGAGAGATTGGTGCGAATGTACAATTTAAGTGCAACATCCTATGGGACATAGAAAAAATGGCCCATAGGAGCCTGTCATAACTAAGGTGTTTCAGCTCATTACCTTTCAGGAGGTTCCTATGTGCCATTATCATCATCTTACTCTCTTTGA
>CASEBK010000006.1 GCA_949286115.1 uncultured Veillonellaceae bacterium
AGATTTCCTGGAATATACGGATGAGTATATTCAAAGCAAGGTGGATGAGCTGAATCATCGTCCGAGGAAATGTCTGGGATACAAAACACCTTATGAAATCTATCACAATGAAGTGTTGCACTTGATTTGACAATTCGCCGCCACAAAAAGAAAGTCGCCAAAGAAAAGAACCGCCGCCACGGTCACTCCAGCCTAAGGATTTGGGACCGCTGCCGGAAAAGGCGAAACTCGCTTCGCTCAAACAGTCGCCTTTTCCGGGCGGCATCGGGCCCAAATCCTTCCCCTGCGGGTCGGCCTCCGTTCCAACGGGCGAGGAAGCTGTACCAATTCTTTTCTGTGTCGCGCATTTTTCAAATGCGCATCTCTTATGTCGGCGATATCCTCAGAGGAGGAGGCTTTCTTATCTTGAGAATATGGGAAAAATACCATAAAATATAAGCAGAGGTCATGTGTATGAAAGAAGAGCCGTTTGAAATATTCTTTTTCACGTTTGAGGATGGAGCATGCCCGGTCAAACAATTTCTGGAGTCTCTGGAGCTCAAGATGAAGGTCAGGGCATATCGGCTGCTTGAGATCCTGTCAGAGTCGGGCAACGAATTGCGCGAACCGTATTCCAAACATTTGGATGATGGCATTTTTGAACTGCGCATCAAAGTGAGCACCGACATATCGAGGCTCCTGTATTTCTTTTATACGGGGCGAAAGATCATCGTGACCAATGGCTTTGTCAAAAAGACACAGAAGACTCCTCGAAGAGAGATCGAAACGGCGAAGAAGTATCGTGCTATGTATGAGGCGCGGCAGAAGCAGGAAAGGGAGTGAGACCGATGCTGGCATTTCGTGAGGCATTGAGAGAAGAAATGAAAGATGAGGCATTCCGCAAAGAATATGAAGCCATGCAGCCGGAGATGGACATCATCCGTGCACTGGTCCGGGCACGGAAAGAACAGCATCTGACGCAGTCAGAGCTGGCGGCAAGGACCGGGATCGATCAGAGCGACATCAGTCGGCTGGAGAACGGCAGTCGAAACCCTTCGTTGAATCTGCTCAAAAAACTGGCCGAAGGGCTCGGTATGACCCTTCGCATCGAATTCGTTCCGCGCGACCGTTCTGCGATGTAAAAAGGAAAGGGACTTCTGCAAACAGGAAGTCTCTTTTTTCGTGCAGTCTGCTGCAGCGAGAGAGCTTTTATCAGGCATGCTGCGGGCTCGGCGGATTTCCATGGGGCACGAAGGCAAAGCGAGACTGTCTGAGAGGGCGGCCTTTTTGTGTGGGCGGAAATGGGGGAGCTGCACCAGTGCTTAGCTTGTGTTTTGCATTCTTTGAATGCACATCCCCTTTGATTTCGTCATTCCTCATAAGGGTGCGGACCCACATCATGGCGCGAATGGTTTCGAAGCTATCGAGGCGAGCTTCCGTCACGATGCGAATGACATCGGAGCTGTCAGTGCAGGACGCCATCACGATACACATCAAATGCGGCAGGCGGAGCGGTTCTCCGCCGCGCGGAGCCCTGCTTTGGGGTCCTTTCGTCACTATGCATTCCATCACGAGTTAGATGGTCATTGAAGCTGT
This sequence comes from uncultured Veillonellaceae bacterium, assembly GCA_949286115.1. Classification (GTDB taxonomy): domain Bacteria; phylum Bacillota; class Negativicutes; order Veillonellales; family Dialisteraceae; genus UBA1822. The sequence continues at coordinate 1,576 of CASEBK010000006.1, forward strand.
CAGTGCTTGGTACAGGTCACCCATTTTTCAAGTGGGTATTCCTCATGCTTGCATATCTCTTCATGGAGGGAGTGGTCCACATTACGTCGTGAATGATGTCGGAGGGACTTTCGTTTCATGGGCTTTGATGCGGTGGAGAGGTTTTGCTTTTATATGTAGCTGCGCCATGGCTGGAACAGGATTTGTATGATGTGCGGTATTTTATCTCTTTTCATAGGTTTTCCCTGTCAGAAAGGACGTGAACGGAAAGTGCGGCTTTCTGTATACTTTGTACAGGACAAAACAGACAGGAGGGATGGCCATGGATGAAGCACGGCTGCGGGAGGCGGCGGAGGCGTTTCTTCGGGGGCTCTATGAGGAAGGGGCTCCGCTTGAGACCTTGCTTGCCGATGCGGATACGATGGAGTTCAGCTGGATCGGCACAGCGGGGAAGGAGGTCTTCGACTCTGTGGAGCCTCTTCTTCGGTATGAAAAGCGCACGTGGCCGGAGGGACGGCCGCGGCAGGCGCTGCAGATGCTGGACCTGTCGACCTATCCGGTGGGGCCCGGTCTCCTCTGTGTGACCGCTCGTTTTCGTCTGACCAGAGAGGGAAAAGAGGAAGAACGCCGGGCGACGCTCCTCTATCTTGAGCGGGGCCGCCGCACTTCGCTGGTCCACGTCCATCTCTCCGGGCCATGGATGGCCGAAGGCGGACGAGAGCCGTTTCCTCTCATCGAAGGCCGGGCGAACTACGAATACGTGCGGCAGATGGAGCAGCTGCACCGGGACCAGCCGGCCCCGGCCCTCACGGCGAAACAGCGGCGGGTGCTCGCCTACCTCGTGGAAGGCCGCACCTATCAGGAGATCGGCGAGCTGATGAGCATCAGCCACCGCACCGTGCGCTACTATGTGACCGAGCTCATTCATCGCTTCCGCGTGGAGAACCGCGCCCAGCTCATCACCGCTGCCTCCCGACTGCTGCGCGAAGAAAGAGAGGACTGACATGGATACACTCACCTTTTGCCGGGAAGCGAAAGACTTCGCCCGCCGCCTCATCCACGGCTGGTACGAGAAGACCGCCTCCCTGCCGGAACTCCTCCAGAACACCGAAGGCGCCCATTTTTCCCTCATCGGGCCAAACGGCGCCGACTACGTCCTGGAAGGCGACGAGACCGCTCTCCGGGCCCGCCTCCATGCCATGCAGGACCTCCCGGCGCCCCTCTGCTTCGGCAAAGAGACCTATACCTTCCACCGCCTCACCCCCACGGCGTGCCTCATCATCGCCCGCTACCAACTGCATACAGACCTCGCGAGCGGCGTGCTCCTCGGAGAAGAACAGCGGGCGAGCCTCCTCCTCTGTCTCACAGGAGACAGCCTGCGCCTTGCGCACCTCCACGTCTCCAATCCCGCCTCCCGCCGAAACGGCAACCTCTACTTCCACCGCATGAGCGACAGCTCCGCCGTCTACGCCGCCGAGATCCTCATGAAGCAGCGCATGCGGCCCATCCCCGGCCTCACCCACCGGCAGCAGCTCGTGCTCGCCCTCCTCATGCAGGGCCGTCGCTACGACGACATCGCCGCCCTCCTGCAGGTCACGCCGCGCACCGTGCGCTACTACGTGACCGAACTCTGCGCCCGCCTCCACGTGAAGAATCGCTCCCAACTCATCGCCGCCGGAGAGACCTGGCGAAAGAAGAAGGACGAAACTACCGATACTGGGGGGGGTGCTTTAAGACCTATCGCAGACTTCCACGCCCCATGCAGAGAGCCCGAAGGGGCTCTTTTTTTGCGTGGGACTATAGAAAATTTCATCCTGTCAGTAACGGCATGGGTGCGGGAATAGCAATGATATTATAGAAAATCTCTCTATAGAATGAGAACAAACGGAGAATCCGAAAGGACGCGAAACATACCGCCAACAGGGCGGAAAAGCGGCGCCCCGGAAGCTCATAAGGAGGGAAATCTATGAATCACATTTACAAAGTCATCTGGAGCCGGACGAAGCACCAATACGTCGTTGCCTCCGAACTGGCGCGGAGTGTCACCCACGCCGCGGGCGGCCACATGGGCCGCGCGGCCGCCGCCATCCTCGCGGCCATCGTCCTCACTGCGGGTGCAGGAATGACTGCACAGGCAAAAGAAGTCGATATACCTGTATATGGCTTAGCTGGTATAACACATAATGGGAATGCTCATTTGAGTACTGAGTCTGTTCAGGAGGTACTGAATGGTGAGACTCTTAATTTAGGTGGACTTACCATCAATGACAGCTCGGTGTTAACGGAAGCCGCGATGGACGGCTATGTCGAGTGGGAGAAAGACGACCAGGGTCAGACTACGGATAAGATCAATGGCGTAGAATTGAAAGACGGCGCGATCACGGCTGACGCTGTAAAGACAACCCATGGAGCCGATCTGGATGATGTATACAAGCGGACGCAGGGGATTAAAGGCAATGCGTATATGACAAATATTCGGGATATGTTGGTTGTTAATTCGGCTGGTGCAAGCATTCCCGGTCTGAATGGCGAAACCGCTATTCAGATGGGAAAGGATGGAATCATTACTGTATCAAATGACGTAAAAACAGCAGATGGCGTTTCCCTTGTAGGTTTGAATAAAACGGTTGAGGAAAATGCCAAAGGTGTCGTGAAATGGGACCCTGATGGAAAAGGCGGCTATCAGGAAGGTACTCTGAAAGGAGTGCAGTTCACCGGAGATGGGAATCTCACTGTGGCGGACTTTACTGCGAGCAGCGATGCAGAGGTCAAAGGCGCTCTTACCGTGCAGGGGAAGACCACGATCAATGCGGATGTGGATGTCAAAGGGAATGGTAAATTTGACGGCAAAGTAACTGCCGGAGAAGATGCTACATTTGCGGCAGGCTCGGATGACCTCGTCACTGCCGGCCAGCTCTATGAAGCAGGCATCATTCCCGGCAAAGTGGAAGCGAAACAGGGGACGACCATCACGGAAGGTGAATCCATGGCGCTTGGAAAAGACAGCCTTGTCAATGCCAATAACTCCATCGCTATCGGTCCGGACGCAAAGGCGACCAATGCCAATGCGACGGCTGTAGGTCCGCAGAGCTGGGCATCCGGCAATCACAGCTCCGCCTTTGGCGTACAGAGCCATGCTTCCGCGGAAGGCTCGCTGGCTCTTGGGTATAACACCAATGCGCAGGCCAAAAACTCTGTGGCTCTGGGCGCAGGCAGCATTGCCAATGAAGCGGATACCATTTCCGTAGGCCGTTATTCGAAGGATAGCCCGCAGGATAATTTCACCCGCCGCATCACCAATGTGTCAGACGGCGTGAATGACACCGATGCAGCGACGGTTGGTCAGCTGAAGAGTAAGATCGGTGAAGAAACGGAAGGCATGGTGAAGTGGGATACTGATGCAGAAGGTAACTATCAGGAAGGCACCTTGAAAGGTGTCACGATGAATAATGGCAGCATTACAACAGCGAAAAATGCGGTCAGCAACATCGGCGGTGTAGCTTTGGGGGCAGGAAGGATTGATGCAGATGGAGGCATCATTGATGACCTGACCACGAATACGATCACAGCAAAAGATTCCATTCAAGTGGGAGACTCTTTGAATCCACTGGAAACGACTCGTATTGACGGCGGTTCCGTATCTACAGGAACGGCTTATGTACAGGATAAATTGATTGCCAACAAAGCGTATATCGGCCGTGAATCCGACGAAAATGCCGTAGCCACGATGGGTGACCTGACTAATCAAGTCGGCGAAGCGACGGAAGGTGTCGTGAAGTGGGATACTGATGCAGAAGGTAACTATCATGAAGGCTTGCTGAAAGGCGTGAATTTCCAGGGGAATGGCATCGTCAGCATGGGAACTGGCGTGAATACGATTCTTCTGAATGGAACGACTGGTCAGATCGTAGCTAACTCGATGGGCGCAAATCAGATCGTAACGAAAGCATTCTCCGCTGGCAATGGTGCCGTTCACGTAGATGAAGAAGGAAATCTGTCCGCAGGAAATGGCGATGTCACGGTAAGCGCAGCAGGCGAAGTGAGCATGAAGAACGGCAGCGGTGAGCTGGTATCTCTGACGGATTCCAAGGGACTGACGATGACGACTTCCGGCGACTATGGCACCGGTATGCTGACGCTGGACAATGGTCGGGTAAGCCTTATGGGTGGGACCACGACTACGGTCACTATTGACGGCAACGGAACAACTTTTGGCACGCTGTTTGGAGACGCGAAGACGACTATCAGCGGCGACCATATCACCACGGGCGAAGTGACCGGCCTCGGCAATACGAATTGGACCGGAACGACGGACGACGAGAGCCGCGCCGCGACGGAAGGCCAGCTGGCTGACCTGAGCGATGAACTGAACAGCTCCATTGATACGGCGACAGAAGGCGTCGTGAAGTGGGATAATCTGGATGAAGAAGCTGGACAAATCAAGGGTGTGACCTTTGAAGGTGATGGCGATCTCAAAGCGGCGGACCTGACGGCAGATAGCATTTCCGCGATGGATGGCCATTTCAAAGTCGATGAAGAGGGCATCAGCTTCCGCACAGAAGACGCAGTAGACCTCAATACGTATCATTATTACTTCGATATGAATAATGAGAACGGCATTTCCTTCGGCCATTCCAACGGTGCGTCCATGAGCCTGAACGAAAATGGCGTGACCTTTGCTTACGGAGATAAGGCGACGCACATCAATGGCGACGAGATCTCTACCGGTACGGTCCACGCCGGGCTGGTGCAGGCTAATGACATGTACAGAGGCGATGCGACCAATCCGGATAATCAGGTCGTCACGAAGGGCGAACTGGGCGATGCGGTCGCTGCCGGTACGGAGAACGCTGTGAAGTATGACGAGAACGGCGAGCTTCATGCAGGGAAGACGGGCACCGGTCAGCTGGACCTCAACAATGACGGCTCGGCATCCCTGTCTTCCGGCAATGGGGAACACAGCATCACCGTCACCAATGACGGCACAAATGTCGAAGGCGGTATGACTGTCAACGGCGGTATGACCGTCAGCGGCGGGCTCCAGATCGAAAATGGGGACGGCACTACTTCTTCCGTTGTGACTGATGCGGACCTCTCCAAAGTAACAGATCAGGTCACGCAGAATACCACTGCTATTTCCAATATCAAGAACGATGTCGAGGGCGTTAAGACGGATGTTTCCGGCATCAAGACGGAGATCGGCGTGAATGAAGACGGCACCTACAAGACCATCGACAATGGCGCGACGGATGTCATCACCGGCATCAATAACAACACGGCAAGCATCGGTACCATCAATAGCCAGATCGGTGCGACTGGCGAGAACGGTGCGCTGAATCTCTCGAACGGCGCGACGACCATCGAAGGCGGCATCAATGCCAATACGACGATGATCCAGCAGCAGGGCCAGGCCATCAATGCGCTGGACGATCGTGTGTCTGATCTGGGCGATGAGATCGACAGCGTGGGGGCCATCTCCTCTGCACTGGCCGGGCTCCATCCGCTGGACTATGACGGCACGGGCTCGAAGTTCCAGCTCTCCGCGGCGGTGGGCTCCTATGACAGCACGCAGGCAGCGGCCATCGGCGGCTTCTATCACTTCAATGAAGACGTGATGCTGTCCGTGGGCGGCGCGACCTCCTTCAACGGCGATCACAAGACCGCGGGCAACATCGGCGTGACCTTCCGCGTCGGCCCCGGCGGCGAGAAGAAAGCCGCTGCGACCAATGCAGACGTGATGGCGCAGATCGAAGCGATGAACGCGAAGATGCAGGCGATGGAAGAAAAGATCGCTGCGCTCGAAGCGGAAAACAAGAGCCTCTCCGAAGCGGCTCCGGCAGAAGAAGCGGCCGAAGCTCCGGCGGATGCGGCTTCCGAGACGGCGGACTGAATCGCATCACAAAGTCCGGTTCCTTTCTGAAAAGCGCTTTCAGACAAAAGGGCTCCCTTTCGGGGGAGTCCTTTTTGCTGTGCCGGAGCAGGGAGGGCGGCGCGGGCGCTGCGGGCGTATCCGTCCATGGAGATGCGGCCCCGCCCTTGTCCGATGCGTTCGCAGCGCAAATCACTTCCTCCCCACGGCTCCGCCTCTGCGGTCCCTTCGCTCTTGCCACATCCGGCGAGGGTGCTACAATGGAGACAGCCGAAAGGCGGACATAGGAGGTGTTTCTTATGATGAATGAAAACGTGATCGCTCTTTTGAAGGCACAGCTGTGGATGGTGGCGACGGCTTCGGCGGCGGGCGAGCCGAACGCGGTACCGGTGGGACTCAAGGATGTGACGGACGACGGGAAGCTCGTCATCGGCGACGTCTTCCTCGAGACGACGAAGGAGAATGTGAAGGCCACGGGCCGCGCGGCGGTCTCTGCGTGCAATGGGGAGACGGCGGAAGGCTATCAGGTGAAGGGCGCGGCGGTCTATGAGACCGAAGGCCCGGTGGTGGAGGCGCTCAGGAAGGCGGCGAACGAACATTTCCACGGGGCGCTCGCCGTGCGCGGCGCGGTAGTCATCACCCCGGAGACTGTCATCGTGACGACCCCCGGCCCGGACAATAAGAAAGTGCTGTGATACACAGAAGGCGGAGCGAAAGCCCCGCTTTTTGCGTGTTCCCCGTTCGATGGGGCGAGGGGAATAGGGATGTACTCCGCATTTACACGCGCCGCGATGAGGTCTGCTTACGAATGAGGGGCAAAGCAGGCTCCGTGCGGCTGGGGAGCCGCTCCGCCTGCCGCATTTGTTGCGAATCCTAATGAAGTTCGCACCGACAGCTTCGACATCGTTCATCTCGCGATGTGGGTCCGCACCCTCATGAGGAGATACGCAGCCAGAAGGGATGTGCATTCAAAGAATGCACGACCCAAGCCCAGCACTGGTGCAGCTCCCCGCCCGTTGGAACGGAGGCCGACCCGCAGGGGAAGATTTTGGGACCGATGCCGTGAAGCAAAGGCGACTGTTTGAGCGCAGCGAGTTTCGCCTTTGCAGGCAGCGGTCCCAAAATCTTAGGCCGGAGTGACCGTGGCGGCGGCTTTTCTTCCTTGCTTCGTTCCTTCTTTTTCCGGAAAAAGAAGGAATGAAGCGACCATGGGGCTCGTATGCCCATAATGGAAACAGTCGTAAATGAAGAGATACGCTTCCTTTGTGATGTGGGTCCCCATCTTAATGAAAAGGAACGTTTTCTTCGAAATGGAACCCCGCACAGACAGCTTCGATATCCTCAGCATCGTGATGAGCACTGCATATGAAAACAGAGCAAAGCAGGCTTCGCGCGGCTGGGGGGGGCGCTCCGCCTGCCGCGTTTGGTGGGCATCGCAGAGGGAGCGTCCGCAGGAGACGGTACGTTCGTATTGAAATGACCGTTCTCCTGTCTTCTTGCCTATCGCCCCTCGATGCGTTAGAATACGAGCCATAGGAAAAACGGGTGACCGTTTTGCGGGGGTGAGATCTTCGGATGTCATTCCCGATTTTCTTTTGCAGAAAAGCAGGAGAGTTCCCCGGTATTTCCAGAAAGACAAAGAAAAAGACAGGAAGCAGCAGAATGTTTCCTGTCTTTTATGTTTGTTTCACTATCGCAGGGGCACGGGGATGGCCTCGCGGAGGTGGAAGGACCAGAGGTAGAGCGCGTCCACGGGCTTGCCGAAGAGGCGCGCGGCCGCTTCGCCGTAGATCTGGAGCTGGCGGTGGTAGTGATCCCGAAGAATCGCGCCGCCAGATACGCGGTCGGTCTTGTAGTCGATGACGGTGAGGCGGCCGTCGTTTTCCAGGAGGCAGTCCATCGCGCCCTGGAGGAAGATCGTTTCGTCCGGCTCGCAGCCTGCGTAAAACTCGGAGGCGGGGAGGAGGAGGGAGAAGGGCATTTCTTTTCGCACGGTGGAGGCGGTGCGCATGAGCGCGCCCAGCGGGCTCTCGAGGAAGGCGAGGATGCCGGAGGTGCCGCGGCGGTCGGCGAGGAGGCGCGCGTCGTCTTCGCTCATGAGGCCATCTTCGGCGAGGCGGCGGATGGCGGCGGCGACGGCGTCCCGGTCCGCGGGGAGGCGGGCGAGGTCGAGGAGCTCCATGGCTTTGTGCATGAGGGTGCCGTAGGAGGCGCCGACCGTGCGGTCTTCCCCGGCGGAGAGGAAGGCCGGGGGCGCGGTGAAGTCCGGCGGGAGGGGGCGTTTCTCCGGGATGGGCAGGGCGAGGACGCGGGAGGGCATGTCTTCTTCTTTGTCCGCTTCGGCGAGCTGGACGGCGGCGGTGGCGGTGAGCTTGGCCGGGGCAGCGACGGCGCCGGGGTGTCCGTAGGTCCAGCGGAGCTTGGCGTCCACCCAGTCGGGGGCGGGCGGCGCGGGGGCGCGGAGGAATTCTCCGGCGGCGCGGACGGCGTCTTCCGGCGTTTCTGTGTCTTCTGTGAGCGTTTCCACGGTCTCTCCGGGGCGGAGGAGCTCGGCCACGCTGTGGAGATGGAAGGCGAAGCGGGGGGCGGCGTCGCCCTCTTCGGCGACCCAAGCGGGCGCGCCGGGCACGCGGTCCCAGAGGGCGTCCATGGTGCGGCTCCGGGCGGCGGCGGGGAGGACCCAGTCGAGGAAGCACCGCGCGCCGGTGATGCGCCACGGCGAAAGGGGCGGCACGCCGTCGCTTCCAGAGAGGCCCCGGGTCCAGCTGCGGAGGGCGGTCTCGGCGTTCTTCACCGCGCCGGTGATGATGAGGCGGTCCCGGGCGCGGGTCATGGCCACGTAGAGGAGGCGCGCTTCCTCGGCGAGGCTCTCCCGGAGGATGCGCTGCCGCAGGGCATACCAGTAGAGGGTGGGCCAGCGGCAGAGGCGGTCCCGGTCGAAGCGCTGGAGGCCCGCGCCCATGTCTTTGTGGAGGAGGACGGTGCGGTCCAGGTCTTTCAGATTGAACCGGGAGCCGGCACCGGCGAGGAAGACCACGGGAAATTCGAGGCCCTTGCTCCGGTGGATGGTCATGATGCGCACGGCGTCTGCGTCCATGGGCGGTGCGGCGGCCATGCGGAGGCGGGACTGATTCTTCGCGGTGCGGTCGAGGTAGGTGAGGAAGCGGTAGAGCCCGCCTACGGCTTCGCCGTCCCACGCGCGGGCGGTCTCGTAGAAGGCGGCCACCCGGGCGCGGCGGAAGGCGCTCTCGGGCATGCCGGAGAGGTAGGCGGGATAGTCCGTGTCGTGGAGGATGGCTTCGATGAGGGGGGCGGCTCCGGTCTTGCGGGAGAGGGCGCGCCACGACCGGTACTGCCGGAGGAAACGGAGCGCCCGCATCGCTTCGCCGCCGGTGAGGATGTCCGACGCCTGATGGAGCGCTTCCCAGAGCGAGGCGCGGCTGGCGAGGCGCAGACGGGCGAGGGACTCTTCTCCAAGGCCGACCAGGGGCGAGCGGAGCACCGCCGCGAGAGCCAGGTCCTGCCGGGGATTGTCGATGACCTTGAGGAGGGCCCAGAGGATCTGCACTTCTGTGGCGGCGAAGAAATCGTCGGTCTGGGCGCACGCGGCGGGGATGCCCCGGCTGCGGAGCGCGGCGAGAAAGAGGGGCGCTTTCCGGTCCACCGCGCGGAGGAGGATGACGATGTCCCCATAGCGGAGGGGGCGGAAGGAGCCGTCTTTTTCCATGACCTGGCCGCCTGCCATGAGAGAGGCGATGCGGCCTGCGATCATCCGCGCTTCGAGGTCGGTCTTGTCCAGATCTTCGCCCGTTTCCTCTTCTTGATCGTCTTTGTCGGCCAGATCGAGGAGGTCGATGTCCACCGCGCCGCCCACGTAGCCTGCGGGAGCGCCTTCGGAGGCGCGGCCGGGGTGGAGCGCTTCCGCTTCGCCATAGTCGAGCTCGAGGGGCGCGCCGTCTTCGCCGCGGCGGAGGATCTGCCGGAAGAGGAAGTTCACCGCGGAGAGGACGGAGGGGTCGCTGCGGAAATTCTGGTTGAGATCGATGCGCCGGCCCGATGTGCCGCCCCTGAAGCCTTCGTATTTCGCCAGAAAGATGCCCGGGTCGGCCTGACGGAAGCGGTAGATGCTCTGCTTGATGTCTCCCACGAGGAAGCGGCGGCCGGGGCCTGCGATGAGGGCGGTGATGAGCTCCTGCAGGTCGTTCGTGTCCTGGTATTCGTCCACCATCACTTCCCGGTATTTCTCCCGCAGGGCGAGCGCCGTCTCCGAGGGGACGAGATGGCCGGGCGTGCTCCCCGGCGCGAGGAGGAGGCGCAGCACGAGGTGCTCCGTGTCGTTGAATTCGAGAAGCCCTTCCTGTTTCTTCCGCGCTTCGTAGGCGGCGGAGAAGTCGAGCAGCACTTCGGAGAAAGCTTCGGCCAACGGCCGAGCCGCGGCGAGGTCACCCGCCCACTGGCTGTCGGGGATGGAGAAATACCCGGCGGCGAGGTCTTTCACGTCTTTCTTCACGCCGTCCCGAAGGTCGGTGATCTCCGCTTTCGCTTCGTCGAACCGGAGGGGATCGGCGGCGTCTTTCCGGCGCACGGCGGGGAGCTTCTGGAAGATGTCCTGCGAGAGGAGCCTGCGCCAGCCGCTCCAGGTGCGGCCGTCCTTGCCTTCGAGGAGGGAGAGCGCCGCGTATTCGTCGGAGAGGCGGTCGCCGTAGGGGAGGAGCGCCGGGTCTTCGGAGACGAGGGCGAGGATGCGCCGGTATTTGTCGCACCACGCGGCGGCCCGGTCCCGGAGGCTCCCGAGGAGCTCCGCCGTCCAGGGGAAGTCGTCGGGGCCTTTTGCGCCCTTGCCGTCATAGGGGAGGGGGATGCGCCGGAGAAAGTCTTCGGGGAAGGCGAGGGACCGGGAGAAACTGTACGCTTCGAGGATCGCTTCCCGGAGGCGGCGGTCTTCGTAGCCTGCGGCAAAGAGCCCGGCCAGGTCGTCGAACCGGGCGTCTCCCCGGCCGTACCACCGGAGGAGCACTTCGGAGAGCACGTCGTCCATGAGGAGGCGGCGCTCGTTCTCGTCGGAGAGGATGCGGAAGTCCGGGTCGATGTCCAGCAGGTAGAAATACTGGCGCAGCACGGACTGGCAGAAGGCGTCGATGGTGGAGATGGAGGCGCTCCCGAGGAGGGTGACCTGCCGCTGGAGCCACTGGGCGCGGCGGGCGTTCTCCTCCGTGGGGGCGGCTTCGAGGGCGCGGCCCGCTGCGGCGAGCGCTTCCGCCAGGGACGCGCCTACGCGGCTCCGCATCTCGGCGGCGGCGGAGCGGGTGAAGGTGAGCACGAGGAAGGCGGACACGTCCACCGGGTCTTGCGGGTCCGTCACGCGGCGGACGATGCGCTCCACGAGGACGGCGGTCTTGCCGCTTCCCGCGGCGGCGGAGAGGAGCAGGTCTTCTCCCCGGGCGGTGAGGGCGTCTTCCTGCGCGGGGGTCCATGTCATGCTCATTTCGTTTCCTCCTTTCCTTGTCCGGCGAGGAGCTGCTGCCGGATCTCTTTGTCGCTCGCCGTGGGCACGTCGTCGTAGCGGTCACTGCCGAGCTTCGGGTCGAAGCGGCACACGCTCCGGTAGAGGCACCACTGGCAGGGGGTGCGCCCTTTGTACCGCACGGGGCGGATGGGGATCTCGCCGCCCCGGATGCCGTCCATGAGGAGGGCGAGCCGGTCCTTCACGAGGGCGAAGAGGGCCTTCATCTCTTCTATGGTGAGCACCGGGGCGCTCGACTTGTAGCCGCCGCTCTTTTTGTACTCCACGGGGAGGACGGAGCGCTCCGTGCCCACATGCTCGTCCAGCGCGCGGAGGAGGTCGTCGTCGGCGAGGAAATAGCCCGACACGGCCTTCGGCGGGGCAGCGGGGACGCCGTCTGCGGGGACGGGCACGCTCCGCGGTCCGCCTCCTTCGAGGTAGATGTAGAGGAGGGCGCCCGGCAGGAGCGAGGGGCCCCCTGCTTCCAGCACGGCCATGAGGTAGGTCACCAGCTGGAGGCGGCAGCCCGCGGCGACGGCGGCGAGGGTGATCTCCGGGCGGCCCGTCTTGTAGTCCGCCACCACCGATGCGCCGGCTGCTTCGTCCACGCGGTCCACGTGGCAGTCGATGAAGAAGGGGCTCCGGGCGTCTTCGGAGATGCGGAGGCGGAAATCGGCCTCCATGGCGACCGTCTCGGCCCGGCTGGACCGGCTCCAGTCGCGGAAGCGGCGCAGAGCGGCGCGGAAGGAGCGGTCGAGGGAGCGCTTCGTGTACTGCGCCGCCGCGTCTGAGAGGAGCGCTCCCGACTTCACCCGCGGGGCGACGCGCTCGGCGATGGCCGCGGAGAGCGTGTCGATGTCCTCGTCGGTGGCGTTCCTCCACTGTTTCTGCTGGCGCTTCATGTATTCGCCGAAGCTGTGCAGGCCCGCGTGGAGGTAGCTCCCGTAGTCGCTCGCGCCGAGGGCGCTCCGGTCGCGCTCATCGAGGCGCAGGCCGTATTTCAGGAAATACTGGTACGGGCACTGGCGGTAGGTCTCGAGGCGCGTCACGGAGGTGACGGCAGGGCGGCGCTTCAGGAAGAGCTGCTGCACCACGTCCGGCGGCAGGGCCTCCGGCGCGTTTTGATAGGTGAAGCCCCGCACCTTCTGGAGGAGGAGCTGCCGCGCGTCCGGCCGGGCGAGGGCCCAGCGGCGGAGGAGGTCCCACAGGGAGCCCGGCGCGGGCACGCCTTCCCGGAGCACCGCCGGGAGGAGGGAGAGGGAGAGCTCCGGCGAGACGAGGAAGGACGGATCGTCCGTGTCCGGCGTGGGGAGGGCCGCTTTCCGCAGGGCGGTGACGTAGCCGAGCGCCTCCATGCGCGCGAGGAGCGGCGACGGCGAGAGGGCGCTCCCGTCGGAGGAGGCGGCGGGCCATGAGAGGTAGAGGGCCTGCCGTGCCCGGGTGAGCGCGAGGTACGTGTAGAACTCTTCCTGATAGATGAGGGAGAGGAGGCCGGGACCCACGGCGAGGCCCGCCCCGTCGGCGAGGGTCCGCGTCTCCGCTTCGGAGAGGAGCCCCGCCTCTTCTACGCGGGCGGGGAAATCTCCTTCCACCGCGCCGAGGAGGAAGACCGCCCGCCCCTCCATGGCGTAGCCCCGGTCCACGGTGGTGACCGTCACGTGATCCAGCGTAGGAGGGATCATGGAGAAGGTGAGGGACGAGAGGCCGTCTTCGGCCATGGCGAGAAATTCCGCGGGAGGCACTTCGTCGCCGCCTGCGGCGCGCACCAGATCGTCCAGGAGGAGGAGCACCTTCTTCCACACCTGCAGGTGGGGGCGCTCCTTCGTCTCCGCATAGGCGTCCTCGTCCCACCGGGCGAGCACCTCCGGCACGCCCTGGTCCATGAACCAGCGGTACAGCAGGGCGCAGCGCTCCCGCACGGTCTTCGCTTCGCGGAACGCGTCCTCCAGCGGGATGAGGAAATCCAGCAGCGCGAGGCGGCAGCGGTTCATGGCGTTCAGCTCTTCCAGCTCCTCGTGGGTCGGCATGCCGTCGTCTGCTTCGAGGTGGAAGGGGCTGTGAAATTTCCACTCCGACTGCCACTGCGAGGGACGGATGCCCACGCGGAGCACGTAGTTCTCCAGCCGGTCCACGTCTTCCGTGGGCATGGCGCGGAGGAGGTCCGTCTTGAGGATCGGGAAGAGGAGCTCCTTCGTCCAGCCCCGCCAGGGACCGCGCGCACCGGCGGCGAGGAAGCGGAGCACCGCGTCCGTGAGCACCACCAGCGGATGGTTCTTCATGGGGCGGCGCTGATCGATGAAAGCCGGGATGCCGCATGCCGCAAAGCTCCGGCGCACGATGTCCGCATAGGCGTCGCCGTTTCGGAGGAGCACCAGGATATCCCGCCAGCGGAAGCCCTTCTCCCGTACGAGGAGCGCGATGCGCCGGGCACAGTCGTCCGCCTCGGCCTCGCGGGAGGGCGCCTCCGTGACGTACACGCCCTGCTCGGGAAGCGTCCTCGTGGCGGCGGGATAGATGCAGGGCTTCGGGAAGGGGCGGAAGAACTGCTCCGCCAGCTCCCGCACGCGGGGACAGGTGAAGCGGTGGGGGCGAGTGAGCGTCACGGCGCCGAAGCGGCCCGCCTCGTCGGCGAGGGCCTTCCACAGGCGGTACGGCCGGTCGAAGAGGGTGTGCCGCGCGGCTTCCTCCGGCGGGTCCATGGGGAGCGTCACCGTCACATCCCGGGCGGTGCGCACGAGGGCGGACACGATGGCGAGCTCCTGCGGGATCATGCCGTTGAAGCCGTCGATCCACACGGCAGAGGATCGGAGCCTCTCCGAGCGGGGGATGTCTTCGGCGAGCTTGTCGTAGATGTTTCCGCGGTACTGGAAGTGGCTCCGGAGATAGGCGCGGTACGACGAGAAGAGGAGGGCCAGATCGGAGAGCTTGCGTCCAAGGGGCGTCTCCCCTTCCGCGCGGGCCGCGGCGGCGAGATCGTCCTCGCTCACCTGGAAGGAATCGAGCTGGTGGAAGAACGCCGTGAGCGTCCGGGCAAAGTGGGGCTGCCGCGCCGCCTCGCCGATGAGGGAGAGCTCTCCCCGGTGCTCGAGGAGGAGCCGCCGCAGGATGAGCTGCTGCACGAGAGGCGAGAGCGCTTCGCTCGCGTCTTCGTGGAGCTCCTGAAAGACGCGGTACGACAGGCGGGCGAAGCCGCACACGGCGACGTCCGCGAAGCCTTTGCCGGGAAAGGCCGCGGCGAGCATGGACTCCGCGCGGTACGTGGCCTGGTCGGGCACGAGGAAGACCGCCGTGCGCTCGGGGGCCTCCGTCATGTAGCGGGCGATCTCTTCGCAGCACCGCGCCGTCTTGCCCGTGCCTGCGCGGCCGAAAATGAAGTGGAGCGACATGAGAAAACTCCTTTCATCAATGAAGCTATACCTTTATTATAAAGGCCGCCGGGGCGGCGCGCACCTCTTTCGTGACGGCCGCGTCCGCAGGGACCGCCGGCCCCTTTCGCGGCAAGTGAGGCAGCGGCGGCGAAAGTCCTCTTTCAGGACATCTGAGGCGGCGGGGACCTTTGCCCTTTTTCATGGCGAATGAGACCGTGACGATGAGAGACTGCTTTCATGGCGAGCGAGGTCATACAGAGCCGCTGACCTTTTTAAGGCGGCCGGCATCGGGCACGGCAAAACTATTTCCGCTGCGAAGCGGGCAGCGGCGGGAAAAACGGAGCGGTGTAAAAGCATAAAGAGGGGGCAGCGCCTGGGGGGAAAGAAAAATTTTGCGTTTTCCATAGCGGCATGGCTTTTTTCTATGGGAGGAGCCCGCGGCGGCGAAAATAATTCACAGGCGGTTTCCTTCGGCGGCGCGGGGCGCGGCAGCGGTTATTCACAGGGAGACTGTGAATAGAAAATTTTCTATTTTTCTCCCATATATACGAAATGATGCACAGAAACTCACTACATCTTGCGATTTCCGTGTTGGACAGCGGCCGGGCCTTTCCGTATAATGGAACTCGTAAACACGAGGCGCGGCGAAAGCGCGCTCACATAAAGATTCGACACAGGAGGAAGCGTATGATGGAGGTCATCAAGCGGGACGGCACGAAGGTGCCTTTCCAGAAGGAAAAAATCGCCATTGCTATCGAGAAGGCGATGAACAGCGCCAGCGGCATCTACCAGGAAGGCGTGGCGGAGAAGATCGCTCAGGAGATCGAGGACTATGCGAAGGGCCTCGGCCACTCCATGACGATCTATTCCATCGAAGATCAGGTGTATTACAAGCTTCTGGACAACAACAACCCTGCCACCGCCCGGGCGTATGAGAATTACAAGGCCATGCAGGCATTCAAGCGCCACATCAACACGACGGACGACGGCATCCTCGGCCTCATCCGCCAGACGAACGTGGACGTGATGGATGAAAATTCCAACAAGAACTCCCACGTGGTCTCCACCCAGCGCGACCTCATTGCCGGCGAGGTGTCGAAGGACATCGCCCGGAGAAAGCTCATCCCCCTCGACATCGTGCAGGCGCACGACAGCGGGGCCATCCATTTCCACGACATGGACTACATCATCCAGCCCATGTTCAACTGCTGCCTCATCAATCTGGAGGATATGCTCCAGAACGGCACGGTGATCAACGGCAAGAAGATCGACACGCCCAAATCCTTCCAGGTGGCGTGCACGGTGACGACCCAGATCATCGCCCAGGTCGCGAGCGGCCAGTACGGCGGCCAGAGCATCAACGGCGTGGACCGCATCCTGGCGCCTTTCGTGCGGAAGTCCTATGAGAAATACCTCGCTGCGGTCATCGAAGAGCAGAAGGACATCTATGGCATCGAGCCGGATATGGAAAAGGCCGAAGAGATCGCCTGGAAGCGCACCCGCAAGGAAGTGAAGGACGGCATCCAGACCATCCAGTACCAGATCAACACGCTCATGACGACGAACGGCCAGGCGCCTTTCGTGACGCTCTTCATGTATTTCCAGCCGGACTACGAATACGCGAAGGAAGCGGCCATGATCGACGAGGAGATCCTCGAGCAGCGCCTGCAGGGCATCAAGAACGAGCAGGACGTGTACGTCACCCCCGCCTTCCCGAAGCTCATCTACGTGCTGGACGAGCACAATGTGCATCCCGGCTCTCCCTATTACTACCTCACGGAGCTCGCTGCGAAGTGCACCGCCAAGCGCATGTACCCCGACTACATCTCCGCCAAGAAGATGCGCGAGATCTACGAAGGAAACGTCTTCAGCCCCATGGGCTGCCGGTCTTTCCTCTCGCCGTGGAAAAATAAAGAAGGCAAGTACGTCTGGGACGGCCGCTTCAATATGGGCGTCGTCTCCATCAACCTGCCCCAGATCGGCATCCTCGCCCGGGGCGATGAGAAAAAATTCTTTGAGATCCTCGACAAGCGTCTCGAGCTGTGCCACAAGGCGCTGCTCCTCCGGTACGACCTCCTGAAGGACATCACCAGCGACGTCTCCCCCATCCACTGGCAGTACGGCGCCATCGCCCGCCTGAAGAAAGGAGAGCGCATCTATCCGCTCCTCCAGAACGGCTACGCGACGCTCTCTCTCGGCTACATCGGCATCTACGAAGCGTCCGTCCTCATCAAGGGCAAGAGCCACACCACGCCGGAAGGAGAAAGATTCGCCCTCAAGATCATCCATCGCCTGCGTGACGCGGTGGACGCGTGGAAGAAAGAGAGCGGCCTCGGATTCGCCCTCTACGGCACGCCCGCGGAGAGCCTCACGAACCGCTTCTGCGCCATCGACAAGGCGCGCTTCGGCGAGATCAAAGACGTGACGGACAAGGGCTACTACACGAACAGCTACCACGTGGACGTGCGTGAGCCCATCAATGTGTTCGATAAATTCCGCTTCGAGGCGCAGTTCCAGAAGGTCTCCACCGGCGGCTGCATCTCCTACGTGGAGATCCCGAACATGACGAACAACGTGGAAGCGGTGCTCACTATGGTGCGCTTCATCTACGACAACATCTGCTACGGCGAATTCAATACGAAGTCCGACTACTGCCACGTGTGCGGCTTCGACGGCGAGATCATCTGCAACGACGACAACGAATGGGAATGCCCGCGGTGCCACAATAAAGACCGCTCCAAGCTGACCGTCATCCGCCGTACCTGCGGATAC
>CASEBK010000007.1 GCA_949286115.1 uncultured Veillonellaceae bacterium
CAGATTTCCTGGAATATACGGATGAGTATATTCAAAGCAAGGTGGATGAGCTGAATCATCGTCCGAGGAAATGTCTGGGATACAAAACACCTTATGAAATCTATCACAATGAAGTGTTGCACTTGATTTGACAATTCGCCCGCGTGGCAAGGGACCCTTTGAGGCGTGAGGTGCGCGGGGGGCTTGTCGTCCTATCATAGAGAGTAACGCCTCCATACAAGGCACCCATCTTTCCGCTGGGGAGCGATCCTGTTGTAGCGCAAAAAAGGCGGAGCCGCATCGCACGGCTCTGCCTTTTCTGCTTCACAGCGTGTAGTTGTAGTCTTCCCGGAGGGTGTGGACGGCGCCCTTGTCGCCGCGGAGGGCGGCTTTGATGAGCCACTGCATGGCCAGGTGCTCGTCCTTTTCGATGCCTTCGCCCCGCTCGTAGGCGTAGCCCAGACGGGCCATGGCGAAGGGCTCGCCCGCCTCCGCCGCGGCGCGGTAGCACGCCACGGCTTTTTGGATGTCCGCCGCGGTGCCGATGCCCGCTTCCCAGCAGAGGCCGAGGGAGGCTTTCGCCCGGGGCAGGCCTTTGGCGTCAGCCCGGAGAAAGCACTGGAAGGCGCGCTCCCCGTGGCCGGGACGGCTCACGCGGCTGCGGTAGGTCTCGCCGAGGAGGAGGAACGCTTCGGCGTTTCCGAGCGCTTCCGCTTCTTCCGCCATGGCGAAGGCTTTTTCGTCGTCCACCTTTCCCGCCGCGCCGGTGACGTATTCCGTGGCGGCGACGGAGAGGAACGTGCGGAGCGTGGCGGGGCCGTCTTCCGCCCCGGCGGCCACGCCCTGCCGGATCCAGTCTTCTGCTTTCGCCAGATCTTTCGGCACGGTGCCGCCCTGAGCATAGAAGAGGCCCGTCATGAGCATGGCGTCGCTCCAGCCGCGCTGGGCCGCGAGGAGGTAGTACCGGAAGGCTTTGTCGGGATTCACCCGGCCGAAGGCCCCTTCGTCGTACATGCGGCCGAGGCACGCGGCGGCTTCGGCGCTGCCTGCGTCAGAGGCGCGCTCCAGATGCTTCCGCGCCTTCCGCACGTTCGGCCGGCCCCCTTTGAGGCCGCGCAGGTAGAGCTTGCCCAGGAGGAGAGAGGCTCTGCGGTCACCATACTCGGCGCTCGCTTCATAGCAGAGACGGGCCTTTTCGTCGTCTTGGGGCGCGCCGTCTCCCGTCTCGAAGCGGCGGCCCACGGCGCAGATCTCCGCGGCGGCTTCCATGGCGCCCATGTTGGCGGCTTTGCGGAAATAGGCGACGGCTTCGTCCCAGTGTTCCATATGGACGGCGTCCTGCCCCATGGCGTAGTAATATTCGAGCATGCGGTCGGATGGCATGGGTCTGTCCTCCTTGGGAAACGTCGAGGTGGTCAGCGGAATTCAGCGAGCAGGTCGTGGAAGAGCTCTTCCGAGGGCTTTTCCACGTGGTCTACGAGGCAGCGGTCTCCGGCCGGGGTGATCTGGTCGAAGGAGGCCACGCCCTTTTCTTCGTAGATGACGCCGGTGACGAGGCTGTCCGTCTCGGCGAGGAGGTGGAAGGCCGCGCCCATATTGGACGGGTCGTAGTCGGGATGGAGGTCCTCCACTTTCTGCAGGTGGCTCTGATACCAGTCGACGGTGTTGAATTTGTTGAACGACACGCAGGGGGTGAAGATGTTCACGTAGGAGAATCCCCGGTGGTCGATGGCTTTTTCGATGATGTCCATCATCTGCCGGCCGTCGATGGCAAAGGTCTGGGCGACGAAGGTGCACCCGGAGGCGATGGCCATGCCGAGCGTGTTGAGCGGCGTCTCGGGATTGCCGTCGGGGGTGGTCTTCGTGACGAAGCCCTTGCTGGAGGCCGGGCTGGTCTGTCCCTTCGTGAGGCCGTACACCTGATTGTCGAAGACGAGGTAGGTGATGTCCATATTGCGCTTCATGGCGTGGATCATGTGCCCCAGGCCGATGGCGTAGGAGTCGCCGTCGCCGGAGCAGACGATCATGTGCATGTCTTTGTTGGCGCACTTGATGCCCTGCGCAAAGGGCAGCGACCGCCCGTGGGTGGTGTGCGCGCCGTAGCAGTATTGGTACCCGCCGATGCGGGAGGAGCAGCCGATGCCGGAAATGAGGGCGATGTCTTCGAAGGCCCAGCCCTTCTTCGCGCAGATGGCGGAGATGGCGTTCTGGATGCCGTAGTCGCCGCATCCGGGGCACCAGTTCGGAATGATTCTGTTTTTATAATCTCTCGGTGACGCCATGATCACAGGACCTCCTTTGCTTTCTTTTCGATGGTGGACGCGACGAACGGGGTGCCGTCATACTGCAGGAGCGACAGCAGTTTGTCGTGGCAGGAGAAGTGGGAAGCAAAGAGTTCCCGGAGCTGGGCGGTCATGTTCTCTTCTACGATGAGGACCTTCTTCGCCCCTTCGACGTACGGACGGAGCTCGTCTGCCGGGAAGGGCGCAAGGAGCCGCAGGTGGAGATGGTTGATCTTCTTGCCGGTCGCTTCGAGGCGCTCCACCGCTTCGTCGATGGCGCCGCCGGTGGAGGTGATGCCGATGATGAGGAGGTCCGCGTCCGTATCTTCCGAGGTGACGGTGAAAGGCTGGATGGCCTTCGAGACGGTCTGGAACTTGCGGTGGCGCTTCTCCATCTCCATCACGCGCGTCGCTTCGCCTTCGGCGGGCTTGCCGAATTCGTTGTGCTCAAGGCCCGTGGAGAGGAACATGCCGTTCGCCACGCCGGGGATGGTGCGCGGAGAGATGCCGTCTTCGCTGTCGGCGAAGCGGTGGAAATATTCGGCCTTCGGCAGCTCCGGCAGACCTTCGCGGACGAGCTTGCCCCGGCGGATGGGCACGCGGTGCTCATCGAAGACGGGCACGGACTGCTTGCACATGCCGAATTCGAGGTCTGAGAGCAGGATGACCGGCGTCTGGTATTCTTCCGCCAGGTTGAACGCTTCCTGGGTGATGTAGAAGCAGTCTTCGATGCTTGCGGCGGCGAGGACGATCTTCTCCGCGTCGCCGTGGCCCGCGCCGATGGCATAGCGGATGTCGCTCTGCTCCACTTTCGTGGCCATGCCCGTGGAGGGGCCCGCGCGCATCACGTCGATGATGACCACGGGGATCTCCGCCATGGAGGCCATGGAGATGGACTCGGCCATGAGGGAGAGCCCGGGGCCGCTGGTGGCGGTGAAGGCGCGCACGCCGGCATAGCCTGCGCCCATGGCCATCATGCACGAGGAGAGCTCGTCTTCCGTCTGGACGACGGTGCCTTTGATCTTGTGCATCACCTTGATCATGTATTCCATGATCTCCGAGGCCGGGGTGATCGGGTAGGACGCCATGAAGCGGCTCCCTGCGGCGATGGCGCCGAGCGCGGCTGCTTCATTGCCGAGAAGATAGAGCTGGGCGGATTTCTCCGGTTCAGCGAGACGGCCGATGGTGCCCGCTTCTTCCGCAGCCTTCACGGCGGTGTCGTACCCGTCGATGAAGACGTCCTTATTCTCCGCCACCACGTGTTCGCCCTTCTTGCCGAAGCGGTCGGCAATGAACTGGAAGAACGGCTTCTTCGGGAATCCGAGGATGCCTGCGGACATGCCGAGGGCGGCGATGTTCTTCATCTGGAGAGAGCCGTGAGCCTTGGAGATGTCCGTGATGGGCAGCGCCAGGAAGATGCGCCCCGTGTGGGCCTCCCACTTCGGGTGGAACGCGCTGTCGGCGATGATGACGCCCCCTTCGCGCACCTCCGGGCCGTGCTTGTCGATGGTCTCCTGATCGAGCGCCACCAGACAGTCCACGCTCTCGCCGATGGTGGCCACGCGGTGGTCAGCGGCGATGCGGAGGGCGATCGTGGTGTGCCCGCCTTTGATGCGGGACGCGAAGAGGCGCTGGCTGAAGAGGGAGTAGCCCTCCTGCGCCAGCACGCGGCCGAGGATCTCGCCGCAGGACTCGACGCCCTGTCCCTGCTGTCCGCCCATTTTCCAGATAAAATCACGTTTTGTTTCCAATTTCTGCCTCCTTTTTGCGCACAAAGACAGACCGCCCCGCGTCAGATGCCGCGCCCTTGCGGCCGGTCTCCCGAAAGAGTCCTTATGAATTTGTGCGAATGGACCGCGTTTTCCGCGGTGCCGGAATTGCTGCCTTTATTATATCTGTCAGTCATGAAACAGTCTATAAAACGCAAGGAAAATTCCCGTTTTCCCGCGGAAATTTTCGCGAAATTGACAGACCGGAGATAAATGTAACAAAAAAAGCCCGCTTCTGGGCTTCTTTCACACGCCGCGCCGATCCGGCGGCCAGATGACTTTGTGGAGCTGCACCTGCACGGTGACGTCTCCGAGCTCCCGCTCTCTCACGAAGTCCACGAGCGCCTCCGGGGCGATCTTGCCGAAGACGGGGGATACGTACGCCCGAGGCGCGCCGGGGAAAGCGAGATGGCGGCGCACGACGCGCTCCATGGCGAGGAGGTCCCTGCGGCTTCCCACGACGAACTTCACCACGTCCTCCGCGCCGAGGCGGGCGAAGTTCTCCTCCCGCATGCGGCCCTCCATGGCCGAGTCCGGGCATTTCCAGTCCATGGTGTAGAAGAGGCGCGGCGGGCGCTTCGCAAAGAGAGGCTCCGCGCCGTTCGTCTCGATGTTGCACTCATAGCCCGCGTTTCCCAGCCGGCGGCAGAGGCCTTCGATGGGCTGGAGGAGCGGTTCGCCCCCCGTGAGGGTCACCCGCTTCCACGGGCGGGCGGTGATGCGGGCGAAGAGCGCGTCTTCGGTGAGATGCTCCGCCGCGTCTTCCCGGCGCTGGGAGTAGACGGTGTCGCAGTAGGTGCAGCGGAGGTCGCACCCGGCAAGGCGCACGAAGGTCGCCATGAGGCCGGTGCGCTTGCCTTCGCCGTCGATGCTGTCAAAGAGCTCCGTCACAGGAAATTCATACTTCATAGATGGCCAGATTCCCTTCGGACTCGCGCACCGCCACGCGCACGCAGTGAGGCAGGCGGTCGCAGATCCACTTCGCGATGTTCTCCGCCGTGGGGTTCACGTCGCCCAGCACGTCGTTCAGGTACGCGTGGTCCAGCTGCATCACCACCTCTTTGATGCGGGAGAAATCGAGGACCATGCCGTTCTCGTCGAGGGTCTCGCTCCGGAGCGTCACCTCGATCTGCCAGTTGTGCCCGTGGAGCCCGGCGCACTTCGAGGGGTAGGGGAGCGTGAGGCGATGCGCCCCGGCGATCTCGAGCGTCTTCACTACCGTGTACATCATTTCACCTCCAGCGCCGGGTCGGCCACGCCGTTCGCCGCGAAGGCCGCCGCCCGGTCTCGGCAGGTGCCGCACACGCCGCAGGGGCGGTCGCCCCCTTCATAGCAGCTCCACGTGAGCTCGTAGGGCACGTGAAGGCGCAGCCCTTCGGCGACAACGTCCGCTTTCGTCTTCCCCGCAAACGGCGCGGCGAGGCGGACCCGGTCGTATGTGCCGATGGAGATGGCTTCGCCCATGGCGCGGAGGAAACCCTCGCTGCAGTCGGCGTAGGCATTGCCCGCCGCGTCGTCGCCGTGCGCGCCCAGGTAGATGTCCACGTCGTCGTCCGGCCAGATCGAAGCGGCCAGCGCCGCCGCCGTCGAGAGCATGAGCCCGTTGCGGAACGGCACGTACGTCGTGACTTTCCCCGTCTCGCTCTCCGCGGTCTGCTCGGCGTAAGTCTGGTGAGAGATTGCCTGCGAAGAGCCGGAAAGGAGCGCGCAGTCGGAGTACTTCATGATCTCCGAGAGGTCGAACTCGTAGTGCCGCACGCCGTAGAAGGCGGCTACCCTGCGCGCACATGCGAGCTCCTTTTTGTGCTTCTGCCCATAAAAAATGGATGCCGCCGCAACGTTCGGCGCACCCAGCTTTTCCACAGCGACGGCCAGGCACGTGGTGGAATCCACGCCGCCGCTGGACAATATGACTGCTTTCTGCATTTTTCCCTCCTGTTTTTTATAGTTGGTTCTCAGAAAAGACAACTTGCGCACGCTGTGCGCGGAACGTATCCATTATAGCACAGCGTCGCCGCTTTTCGCCACGGAAAGAGCGGCCGCGCCAAAGGCCCCGCGGGAGGAAAAACGTTTCGTTTTCCCGCGGGGCCCCGCCGTGCCGCAGCGCCTGCTTCATGCTTTCTTTCCGGCCGCTTCGAAATGGCTGCGGAGGCGGCCCAGGAAGAGCTCGGTCGCAGGCGAGAAGACCTGATATTTCTTCCACACCACGTCGAGGCCGGAGGTGAGGTCCGGCGAGAGGGGGCGGAAGCAGAGGGGGCTCTCGGCGGAGGTGTCCGCCAGGTGCTCCAGAGAGACGGCGCAGCCCACGCCGGCCCGGGCGAGCGCCGCCGCGTTGTAGAGGAGATTGTACGTGGCGGCGATGTGGAGCTTCTCCCAGAAGGGGCCGAACCAGCGGATGAGCTCGTTCGTCTCGGCGCGGCTGACGAGGGCCTGCCGGGAGAAGAGGAGCGGCTCGCCGGCCAGGTCTTCGGCGGTGACGGCGGCCTTCGCCGCGAGGGGATGGTCCTTTCGCAGGATGACGCCCCACCGGTCCCGCGCGGGGAGGGAAAGGCAGTCGTAGCGCGTGATGTCTGTGGGCTGGATGAGGAGGCCGAAGTCGAGGAGGCCCTTGTCGAGGCGCTCGGTCACATCTTCGGCGTTACCGCTGTAGAGGTGCCACTTCACGCCGGGAAAGGTCTCGCCGATCTCGCGGCACACAGAGGCGATGAGGTCCATGGCGATGGTCTCGCCGCCGCCGATGTACACATCGCCCGCCAGCTGCCCCTGCATGGCGCGAAATTCTTCTTCCGTGCGGTCCGCCATGGCGACGATCTCCGCGGCGCGCTTCCGGAGGCGCATGCCCTCCGAGGTGAGCTGTACCCGGTGGCTGCCGCGGATGAGAAGCTTCTGCCCCAGCTCCGTCTCCAGATCCCGCAGCTGCCGGGAGAGCGTGGGCTGGGTGATGTGAAGGACGTTCGCCGCGCCGGTGATGGACTCTTCCCGGGCGACGGCGAGGAAATAACGAAGGACCCGCAGTTCCATGGTCCCCCCTCCTTTCCCTTTTTCTTCATCATACGGGGAGGCCTATGGCTTCGTCAAGGGCGGACGCATCTATGCCCGCCGGGCATTTCGGCGCATGGAGAGAAAGTATTGGCTATGAAAGGATCGAAGGAGTACGCTGTAGACAGCAAAGCCCGGCGACGCCGGAGAAAGGAGGTCCCCTATGGATGACACACAGCATGGCGCCCGTCTCCTGCGCTCTCTGCGGGACGCGGGCTGCACGGAAGAGGAGATCCGCCGGTTCCTTGCCTGCCAGAGGCCTGGTGAGCGGCTGGGGATCCTCTCCTGCCGACGCACGGAGCGTCTCGCCGCGCTCCATCGGATCGAGGCGCAGATCGACTGTCTGGATTTTCTCATTTATTCCATGAAGCAGCATATATAAAGGAGGTCTTACCATGTCAGCATTTGATTTTCATCTCTTCTCTCCCACGGAGCTCCTCTTCGGCCCTGGAAAAGTGGCCGAGCTCGCCTCGCATCCCCTGCCGGGGCGCCATGCGCTCCTGCTCCTCTCGGCGGGCCGGTCCGCGAAGACGAGCGGCGCGCTGGACGCTGTGACGGAAGCGCTCGCGAAGGCCGGCGTGGCCTATACGCCCTGCGCGGTCATCCATGAGAATCCCACGGTGGATCTCGTCATGGAGGCAGCGGCAAAGGCCCGCGAAGCGGGATGCGACTTCATCCTCGCCGTGGGCGGCGGCGCGGTGCTGGACAGCGCGGTGGCCGTGGCCGCCATGGCGACGAATCCGGGCGATCTCTGGGACTATGTCATCGGCGGCACAGGCAAAGGCCGGCCCCTTGCGGTAGACCCGCTCCCCATCGTGACGGTCGCGCTCACCGCGGGCACGGGCTCGGAGATCAATAACTGGGGCGTCATCTCCAAACTGGACACTCACGAGAAGATCGGCTTCGGCGGCGATGCGCGGCTCATCCCGAAGCTCGCCGTGGTGGACCCGCTCCTCATGCGCACGGTCCCGCCAAAGTACACCGCCTATCAGGGATTCGACGCGCTCTTCCACCACACGGAAGTGATGATGTCCCGGGGCGTGAACATCCTGAGCGAGACGCTCGCCCTCTCTGCCATCGCCCACATCGCGGCGAGGCTCCCGAAGGCTGTGGCGGACGGCAGCGATGTGGAGGCGCGCACCCACGTGGCCTACGGCAGCACCCTTGCGGGCATCACCATGCAGCTCACCTCCACTACGGCGCAGCACTCCATGGAGCACGCCATGAGCGCCTACCATCCGCACCTCCCCCACGGGGCGGGGCTCATCATGATCTCCCGGGCCTTCGCGGCTTACTTCATCGAGCGCCATGCCGCAGACGGCCAGTTCGTGAAGATGGCCCGCGCCATGGGGCTGCCCGACGCGGACCGGCCGGAAGATTTCCTCACCGCTCTCGTCCGTCTGCAGGAAGCGTGCGGCGTGAGCGATCTCAAAATGAGCGACTACGGCATCACGCCGGACGAATGCATGACGCTGGCGGTGAACGCGAGGGAGACCATGGGCGGGCTCTTCGCGGCGAATCCCTGCCCTATGAGCGACGAAGACTGCGCGGGCATTTTCGCCAGAGCGTACCGCTGAGCCGCGGGTCAGACGAAAAAAACAGACGCATCCCTGTAGTATAATGAAAAAAATGCGCCTTCTACGGCGAGGCGAACTCACCGTGCGCCGCTGCCGCCGTCTTTGCCTCGTGCACTGCGCCATGGAGGAGACGGACCTCGCGTTTGAAAAGTCCGACGTGACAGCGACAGTGACGACGCCCATCGTGAGCGTGAAAGATCCCCGCTCGGGCCTCATCGCCGCGCCCGCCGTAGGCGCTTTCGTCTGGGACGATCCCGATGCCCGAGGCCTCGTCGTCACCGGCGGCACCCTCTGCCGCGCCCCGTCATTGGTATAAGGAGGAACCTATGAAACGTGTACTTGTCATTTCCACCAGTCCCCGCGGCCGGCAATTCTGAACTCCTCGCCGCCGCTTTCGCGGAAGGCGCGAGGAGAGCGGGCCACGACGTGACGGAAGTCTCGCTCAAAGGGAAACAGATCGGCTTCTGCCGGGGGTGCTTCGCCTGCCAGAAGAGCGGCCGCTGCGTCATCGACGACGACGCCCGGGCCATCTGCGACGCCGCGCGGGAGGCGGACGTTCTCGTCTTCGCTTCGCCGGTGTACTACTACAGCATCTCCGGCCAGCTGAAGACGCTCCTCGACCGGCTGAACCCGCTCTTTTCAGCAGACTATCGCTTCCGCGAAGTGTACTTCCTCTCGTCGGCAGCGGAGGACTCCGAAGAGGCGCGGGACTATCCCCGCGTGGCCGTCAGAGGCTGGACCGACTGCTTCGAGCGGGCGCGCCTTGCGGGGTGCGTCTTCTGCGGCGGAGTCTCGGCGCCTGGCGAAGCGGCAGGGAGGTCGGAGATCGCCGACGCCCGCGCCATGGGAGAGGCCCTGTGAGCAGATCTCACAGCGGGGCTTATAAAAGATAAATAAAATAAAAATAGCGGAGACTGCGAAAGGGTCCCGCTGTTTTTCTGTGCGCTTCGGGGCGCGCCGCCTGCTTTCCTGGCATGAGTTCGTTTTCCGGTATATACTGAGAGCAAAAAAATGATCCTATTTTTTCTAAGGAGGCTCCTATGAAAATGATCACTTTGAGACAATATGTGGCAGACGCCTTCACGGACCGCGTCTTCTCCGGCAATCCCGCCGCGGTGTGCGTCCTCGGCGCATGGCCCGCCGCTTCGGCCATGCAGGCCATCGCGAAAGAGAACAATCTCTCCGAGACGGCCTTCACCGTGAAAGAAGAAGGCGGCTGGGCGCTCCGGTGGTTCACGCCCGGCGGCGAGATCGATCTCTGCGGCCACGCCACGCTGGCCACGGCGTTCGTCCTCATGAATTTCTACGATAAGGACGCGGAAGAAGTGACTTTTTCCACCCAGAGCGGCCCCCTCACCGTGGTGCGCCGGGGCGACCTCTACGAGATGGACTTCCCCGCCTATGACCTCCAAGCTGTCCCCGTGACGGAAGCCATGACGGCGGCCCTCGGCGCAGCGCCGAAAGAAGCCTGGCTCGGCCGGGACCTGCTCTGCGTCTTCGAAGACGCGGCGGCCGTGCGCGGCCTTGCGCCGGATATGGAGGCGCTGAAAGGACTGCCGGGGCTCCTCGCTCACGCCACCGCTCCATCGGATACCGCGGACTATGACTGCGTCTCCCGGTCGTTCGCGCCGAAGCTCTCCGTCCCGGAAGACCCGGTGTGCGGCTCCGGCCACTGCCACATCGTGCCCTACTGGAGCCGCCGCCTCGGCAGAGAGGAGATCACCGCGTATCAGGCGTCCGCCCGGGGCGGCGTGCTCTACTGCCGCATGGAAGGCGCCCGCATGAAGATGGCAGGGAAAGCGGCGCTCTACTCGGAAGCGACGCTCCGCCTTCCAGCCGACCTGTTTGAAACGAAATAAGCGCTTCCGCCAGAAGGACGGCTCCGGGCTCTGTCGATCGCGGGCCGTTTCCTTTTTCTATTTCCGCGCACGAAAAACGCCGCCCATGAGAGCGGCGCTTTCATTTGCCTTATTTCAGATACTGATGGAAGAACGAGACGAGCTTGTCCCAGGGGATGACGTCCACCCGGTCGTAGAGGTCCGCGTGGCCTGCGTTCGGCACGAGATAGAGCTCCTTCGGCTCGGCGGCGCGGCGGTAGGCGTCCTCGCTGAATTCGATGGAGTGGGCGTTCTCACCGGCGATGAAGAGGAGCGGCCGGGGCGAGATGGTCTCGATGTCACTGAAGGGGTAGAAATTCATGAGCTTCACATTGCTCGTCAGGCGGGGCGTCGTGGCGTGAGGCTCGCCGGACGCGCCGCGGCGGGTGCGGTAGAAATCATAAAATTCCTTCGAGATGGCATCGGACCCTTCGTCCACATGCTCTGGGGTGCCGCCCGTGTAGGCAGCGGGCGCCCCGGCGTACTCCGCGTCGCGCTGCGCTGCCGCTTCCGCGAGCACCGCCTTCCGCTGGTCGAGAGTGACGCTCTTCCGCAGGCCGTGGCGGCTGGCTGCGCCCATGTCGTACATGCTGACCGTGGCGACCGCTTTGAGCCGCGGGTCGATCTTCGCCTCGGAGACGGCGTAACTGCCGCTGCCGCAGATGCCGATGACGCCGATGTTGTCCTTATCCACGAAGGGGAGCGTGTCCAGATAGTCCACGGTGGCGCTGAACGTCTCCCCGTAGAGATCAGGGGAGACCGCGTTCCGCGGCGCGCCTTCCGAATCGCCCCAGAAGGTGAGATCCACGGCGAGCGTCACGAAGCCCGCCTCGGCCATCTTCTGGGCGTAGAGATTCGCGCTCTGCTCCTTCACCGCGCCCATGGGGTGCCCCACGATGATGGCGGGATGCTTCGCCGTGCGGTCCATGCCCTTCGGCGTGAAGAGATTGCCCGCGACCTTCATCTGGTAGACATTGGGAAACGACACGGCCTCGCCGTCCACTTTGTCGCTCTTATAGAAATTGTCCGCTCCGCGGGAGAGGTCTCCCGTCTCGGCCAGAGGCAGCGGCGTGGGAATGACGTCGTTGGCCGCCTGAGCGGGAGATCCCGAGAGAAGCGCTCCGGCGAGAAGCGCGGAAAGAAGGATGGTCCGTTTCATGATGATGGCTCCTTTCTGCAATTCAGTCCTTACGCCTCCATTGTAGAGACTTCCCGCTCTGATAGCCAATACTTATTCTTCCGGTCTGCCCATGCCCGCAGAGCATCAAAGCGGGCAATAAAAAAGCCCGCCCTTTGAACGGAGAAAGGAACGCCGCACATGGAGATCCCCCAGAGCACGCGCCCCGAGGCAGGCACTGCTCCGCCCGCCGCATTTGGCGCGCGCCGGGATGGAATTCCGCCCGGGCAGCTTCGCTGTCATTTGTCGCATGATAGGAGCCCCCATCGAAACGTATCCGCTTTTCGATGGGGGCTCCCATCAAAAGACATATATATTCTTTCGGAGCAGCCGTGCCCCGCAGGGCCATTTTATTTCAGCACCGCTTCCATGCCCGCTTTCGCCGCTTCTTCCGGCTTGATGTATCCTTCCCGCGCCATGAGCATGAGCACGATGGCCTGCCGCTTCTTCGCTTCTTCCGGGTGGTCAATGGGGTCGTACGCCGACGGGGCCTGCGGGAGACCGGCGATCATGGCGCACTCAGAGACGGTGAGGTCCTTCGGCTCCTTGCCGAAATAGGTGCGGCACGCTTCGCCTATGCCGTACGCGCCGTGCCCGAAGTAGATCGTGTTGAGATAGATCTCCAGGATCTGGTCCTTCGTGTAGGTGTTCTCCAGCTGCATCGCCAGGAAGAGCTCCCGGACCTTGCGCGACATGGTGCGCTCGCTGGAGAGGAAGAGATTCTTCACCGTCTGCTGAGAGATGGTGCTGCCCCCTTCCACCGTGGTGCCCGCCATGTAGTTCGCCACCGCCGCGCGGCCCACGCTCATCACGTCGATCGCGCCGTGCTCGTAGAAGCGCCGGTCCTCCGCGGCGACCACCGCGTTCTTCAGGAGCTGCGGGATGTCCTCCGAGGGGACGAACTGCGACCGATCGAGACGGCGCTCCACGGCCTCTTTGAAATGGAAGAGGTCGTTCAGGTCGGAGAGCACCGACGATTCGCCCTGGGGCTTCGTCGTGCGCGGCGTCGGCGCCTTCTGCGGCGCTTCCGCGGGGAGAGCCGTCTCCGCTTCCTCCGGGGCCGGCGTGTCCTTTGAGGCGTCTTCACCGATGGGGAGGTCCGACACGCCTTCCATGACCGTGTGGAAGAAATCGGTGACGCGCGCCGTCGAGGAGGGAGGCTCCGCGGCCGTCCTCCCCTTCGTCTGGATGGCGTCCCCTTCGTCCGCCCCTTCATAGAATCCCCATGCCGCCGCAATGAAAAGCAGCAGCAGCAGCCATTTCTTCATGCTCCGCCTCGCTCATAAGATTTATCCCTATCTTACCATATCCGGAGGCGATGGGAAATTTCAAGCGCGGGCGGCCGTTCCATGGTATAATATATAGGAATATATATAGAATAACAGCGGCACACCCTCTGCGGCGGGGCTGCTCTTTTTTGCCTTTGAGGAGAACTGTATGAGCGAAGAGATCCATGAAATCCAGTCCCATCAGGACGAGGAGCGGGGCGCGAAGAATTACGGCGCGAAGGATATCCGCGTGCTGGAAGGGCTCGAAGCGGTGCGTCTCCGTCCGGGGATGTACATCGGCTCCACCTCCGCCCGGGGCCTCCATCACCTCGTGTACGAAGTGGTGGACAACAGCATCGACGAAGCGCTCGCCGGGTACTGCACCCACATCGAAGTGATCATCAATGAAGACGGGAGCTGCACCGTGAACGACAACGGCCGCGGCATCCCCACGGACATGCATGAGTCAGGGAAGCCTGCCCTGGAAGTGGTGCTCACCGTGCTCCACGCGGGGGGCAAGTTCGGCGGCGACGGCTATCCCATCTCCGGCGGCCTCCACGGCGTGGGCATCTCTGTGGTGAACGCCCTCACCGTGTGGACCCGTGTGAAGGTCAAGCGGAACGGCCACATCTATGAGATGGCCTTCTCCCGCGGGGAAAAGACCGAGGACATGAAGATCGTGGGCAGAGCGAAGGACACGGGCACGTCCGTCTCCTTCCTGCCGGACCCGGAGATCTTCAAGGAAGGGACCGATTTCAGCTTTGAAACGCTGAAGGAGCGCATGAGAGAGCTTGCCTTCCTGAATAAGGGCCTCACCATCACCTTGACGGACAAGCGGCCCGGCCGCGAGCAGGAAGTACAGTTCAGCTACGCCGGGGGCATCACCGAGTACGTGCAGTACCTGAACGAAGGGAAAGACCTCGTCCATCAGAAGGTCATCTCCTTCGAAGGGGAGCGGGACCGGGTCATCGTGGACATCGCCATGCAGTACCAGGACGGCTACAGCGAGAACATGTACACCTTCGTGAACGACATCAATACGGTGGAAGGCGGCATGCACCTGGTGGGCTTCCGCACGGCCCTCACGAGAGCGATCAATACGTACGCCCGGAACAACAATCTCCTGAAGGCGTCGGAGGAGAATCTCACCGGCGACGACGTGCGCGAAGGCCTCACCTGCGTCATCAGCGTGAAGGTGCCGAACCCGCAGTTCGAAGGGCAGACGAAGACGAAGCTCGGCAATTCGGAAGTGAAGGGCATCGTGGACGGCATCGTGAGCGAAGGGCTTCAGGAATATTTCGCAGAGAACCCCGTAGACGCCAAAGCCATCATCGAGAAGAGCCTGCTCGCCCGGCGCGCGCGGGAAGCGGCGAAGAAGGCGAAGGCCCTCGCCCGCCGCAAGGACGCCCTCGAGATCTCCAGCCTGCCGGGGAAACTGGCGGACTGCACCGAGCGCGACCCGAAGCTCACCGAGATCTACATCGTCGAAGGCGACTCCGCAGGGGGCAGCGCGAAATCCGGCCGCGACCGCCGCTATCAGGCGATCCTTCCCCTCCGCGGGAAGATCCTCAACGTGGAGAAGGCCCGCATCGACCGAGTGCTCTCCAGCGAGACCATCGGCACCATGATCATGGCCTTCGGCACGGGCATCGGCGAAGATTTCAACATGGACAAGCTCCGCTACGACAAGATCATCATCATGACCGATGCCGATGTGGACGGCGCGCACATCCGCACGCTCCTCCTCACCTTCTTCTACCGGTACATGCCCCGCCTCATCACCGAAGGGCACGTGTACATCGCCCAGCCGCCGCTCTATCAGGTGAAGAAAGGCCGCTCGAAGTACTACACCTACGACGACGACGAGCAGAATGCGCTCCTGGCGAAGATCGGCCTCGAAGGCTGCACCATCCAGCGCTACAAAGGGCTGGGCGAGATGAACCCCGAGCAGCTCTGGGACACCACCATGAACCCCGAGCAGCGGGT
The DNA here is from genome assembly GCA_949286115.1 of uncultured Veillonellaceae bacterium. GTDB lineage: Bacteria > Bacillota > Negativicutes > Veillonellales > Dialisteraceae > UBA1822. Next base: position 14,955 of record CASEBK010000007.1, read on the forward strand.
CATGCTCCGGGTGGAGCTGAACGACGCCGTCGAAGCGGACCGCCTCTTCACCATCCTCATGGGGGACAAAGTGGAGCCCCGCCGCCGCTTCATCGAAGAGAACGCGAAGAACGTGACGAACCTCGACCTGTAATGAAACATAGAAAAGCTCCGCGCTCGTGAGAGCCGGGGCTTTTTGCGTGCCCCCAGCGCTGCGGAAGAGCGGGAGAGCGCGGACAGAGAGCTCACCGGTAAGTTTTGTCAAATTTCTTGACATAAACTTTACACGCATCAGATACGATGAGAGCAATGGAAACTGTTTGCGAAGAGAAATGAGGGGAGCGCCATGGAAGTAGAGCAGTGGGAAAAGATGCAGGCCGCGTATACGACGCCGGACGGCTTCACGGACAAGTCCGTCCGGGGGATGTGGTTCACCTTTGACGGGCGGCTGAACCGGATGCGCTATTTCCTTCGGGTGCTGCCGGTGTACCTTCTCATGGGCGCGGTGTGGGCCATCATGCATCACGTGTGGTGGCTGGGGGTGCTGTACCTGCCCATCCTGTGGTCGTTCCTGTCGCTCGTGTCGCGCCGGGCCCACGACCTCGGGCACAGCCCGTGGGGCTGGATGATCGCGGCGTGCCTGCCGGCGGTGAATGTCTTCGCCGGGCTCTACCTCCTCTTCCGGCACGGCGCGCACGGGCCGAACCGGTACGGGCTCGATCCGACAGAATATCCCTACGATGTGTGACGGACGCCTTCGGGCGTTCTTTTTCTTGCGCTCTTTTTGAGGGCGGAATATGCATAAACTCTACGCTTTATACAGCGGAGACGCGGCGCGGCCATCGGTTCTTTTATAAATAAACAGCGTAAACACGGGATTTTTTGAAAAATCAGCAAAAATTTTCAAATTTCTACTTGCCATATTTATGCAGAGTGTTGTATAATCTACCCATGTTCAACGACATGCCAATGTCTATGAAGAAGAAAGAAAGGCGGCTTTATCATGAGTGAAGTAAAGAAAGTAGTGCTCGCATATTCCGGCGGACTGGACACGTCCTGCATCATCCCGTGGCTGAAGGAGAACTATGACTGCGAAGTCATCGCCTGCACGGTGAATCTGGGACAGCCCGAAGATTTCGACGCGATCCATCAGAAGGCGCTCGACTCCGGCGCATCGGTGGCGGTCACCGTGGACGCGCGGAAAGAATTCATCGAAGACTATGCGTACAAAGTCCTTCAGGCGGACGGCAAGTATGAAGGCAAGTACCTCCTCGGCACGTCCTTCGCCCGTCCTCTCATCGGTAAGATCCTCGTGGAGACGGCGGAGAAGTATGGCGCGGACGCCATCTCTCACGGCGCGACGGGCAAGGGCAACGATCAGGTCCGCTTCGAGCTCACCATCAAGGCGCTCAATCCGCATCTGAAGATCATCGCTCCGTGGCGTCTCTGGACGATCAAGTCCCGCGAGGACGCTATGGCCTATGCGGCGGCGCACAATGTGCCGATCAATCTCTACGACGAGAAGCAGTCCGACGAAGAGAAGAAGGCCCAGAAATATCCGTACTCCATGGACTGGAACATGTGGCACCTCTCTCACGAAGGGGACGATCTGGAAGATCCGGCGAACGCGCCGCACAAAGACATGTTCCTCGTCACCTGCGATCCGGAAGACGCGAAAGATGAGCCGGAGCTCATCACCCTCGAATTTGAGCAGGGCATCCCCACGGCTCTCAACGGCGAAAAGCTCGGCGGCATCGATATGATCAACAAGCTGAACGAGATCGGCGCGAAGAACGGCATCGGCATCGACGATATCGTCGAGAACCGCCTCGTAGGCATGAAGTCCCGCGGCGTCTATGAAAATCCGGCAGGCTCTATCCTCTACTACGCGCATCAGGAGCTGGAGCACCTGTGCCTCGACCGGGATACGCTCCACTTCAAGGAAATGGCGGCGGTGAAGTACAGCGACCTCGTCTACGACGGCATGTGGTTCTCGCCCCTCCGCGAAGCGCTGCAGGCGTTCTCCGACGAGACGCAGAAGACCGTCACCGGCAAAGTGACGCTCCGCCTCTACAAGGGCAATATCATGAGCCACGGCGCGGAGAGCCCGTACTCCCTCTACAATGAAGAGTTCGTCACCTTCGGCGAAGACGACGTGTACAATCAGGCGGATGCGCAGGGCTTCATCAACCTCTTCGGCCTGCCGCTCACCATCCGGGCGCTCATGAAGGAAAAGAACGCCAAATGAGTGAGGCCATGTGGGGCGGCCGCTTCTCGAAAGCGGAGGAGAAATCTACGCAGGACTTCAATGCGTCCATCTCCTTTGACTGCCGCATGTACAGAGAAGACATCGCAGGGTCGCTGGCGCATGCGGCGATGCTGGCGAATCATCATATCATTTCCCAGAAGGACCTGGAGGACATCACCTCCGGCCTCAAGACCATCAGAAAACAGATCGACGACGGAGAATTTCCGTTTTCCGTCGCGCTCGAAGACATCCATATGAACGTGGAGAAGCGTCTCACAGACGCCATCGGCGATGCGGGAGCAAGGCTGCACACAGCGCGCAGCAGGAATGACCAGGCCGCGGTGGATACGCACATGTACGTACGCCGCCAGATCGGCCGGCTTGCGGAAAAACTCATCGCGGTGGAAGAGTCGCTGCTCGAGATCTCGAAGAAATATGACGATGTCATCCTGCCGGGGTATACCCACCTGCAGCGGGCGCAGCCGGTGCTCTTCGCGCACCACATGATGGCGTACTTCGCCATGCTGGCGCGGGACTTCCGCCGGCTGGAAGACTGTTTCTATATGGCGGATACTTCGCCCCTGGGCGCGTGCGCCCTCGCGGGGACGACGTACCCCACCGATCCTCAGGAGACGGCAAAGGCGCTTCATTTCTCGAAGTGCTATGGCAACAGCCTGGACGCCGTGTCCGACCGGGACTATCTCATGGAGTTCCTCTCCTTTGCCTCCATCTGTATGGTGCACCTCTCCCGTCTCTCGGAAGAGTTCATCCTCTGGAGCACGAGCGAATTCCATTTCATCGAACTGGACGACGGCTACTGCACGGGCAGCTCCATCATGCCGCAGAAGAAGAATCCCGACATCTGCGAGCTCGTCCGCGGCAAGACCGGCCGCGTCATCGGCCATCTCATGGCGCTCCTCACCATGATGAAGGGGCTTCCTCTGGCCTACGACAAGGACATGCAGGAAGACAAAGAAGGTGTGTTCGACGCCATCGACACCCTGGGCTTTGCTCTCGATATCTACGCCGGCATGATCCGCACCATGACGGTCAATGGGGAGCACACCCGCGCCGTCCTCGAGGGGGACTTCTCCAACGCGACGGACATGGCGGACTACCTGGCGAAGAAGGGGCTTCCCTTCCGCAAGGCTCACGCCGTGGTGGGGCAGGCGGTGGCGCAGTGCATCGCGCAGCACAAAGTGCTGAAAGACCTCACGCTGGACGAATTCAGGGCCATGAGCCCGCTCTTCGAAGCGGACATCTACGACGCCATCGACATCGAGACCTGCGTCAGAAACCGCGACTCCTACGGCGGCACCAGCCCCGCCCAGGTGGTGCGCCAGATGAAGGAAGCGGCGGAAACGATCGCATTCATGAAAAAGCAGGCGGCGGAATGGAAAGCCGTCAGCGCGTTTCTTGAATAGATATTGGCGGCGGAAAGCTCTCTCATTTTGAGAGGGCTTTTTGCTTGTTCCGGGCCCGAAAGGAAGACCGGTGCCGTCACAGGTGACCGAGGCGCCCGCTGTGAAAGTCCTTTTTGAAACGGGCGAAGGCTTTCGCGCGGTAGGTCTCTTTCAGCGGCAGCGGGGCCTTTGCAGGCAAAGAAGGCCGAAGCGGCGCGCGGCACGGACGCGGCGAAAAGAAACGCAGCGGGGAGCCGCCAGCGGCGAAAGTCCCCTTTCGAGAGCGGAGAGAGACGCGGCGGCAGAGCGGCTTTCGCGCCTCTCCGGCGCGGCGGCGGGAAGACGTTGGAGGCTTCATTTGTCAACTCGGCGCTTTTTCGGCCTTCCGTTTTCCCACGGCCCGGCGTGTGCCGGAGAAGGGCGGACGGCGCGGGAAATGCGCTCGAAAAGGGGATGCGTCCATGCCTTTTTCCGATGGTATAACGGAAAACCGCGAGGTATATAAGTTTTTCATATGTCATTGAAGAAATTTTGTTACAGCCCGCACGGTGCCGGTCGGGGCCGATTCGGTGTACAATGAATTTATAAAAAGTTGAGCTCTATGTGTTTGAATCGTAATACGAGATGCAGGTGATCAATCATGGATCTGGCGCAAGATGTCTTAGCGATCCTGCAGGTGATTCTGCTCGATCTGTCTCTCGGCGGTGATAACTCCATTGTCATCGGTATGGCGGCGAAAGGACTGCCGGAAAAGCATCAGAAGAAAGTCATCATCTTCGGCGCGGCCGGGGCGGTCATCGCGCGGTTCCTCCTAGCGGCCATCATCGTGTGGCTCCTCACGGTGCCGTACCTGAAGACCATCGGCGGGCTCGTCCTGGTGTGGATCGGGATGAAGCTCATCGGCGAAGAAGATACCGGCGGGGACGACGATGTCCACGTAGAAGCGAAGACGACCTTCTGGGGCGCGGTGGAGACCATCGTGCTGGCGGACTTCATCATGAGTCTCGACAATGTGCTCGCCATCGTGGCAGCGACCAATGAAAATCTGGAGCTCCTCGTGGCAGGGATGCTCATCTCCGTGCCGATCATCATGCTGGGCAGCACCATCGTGGTGAAGATCATGGACAAGTTCCCGCAGATCATCTACATCGGCGCCGTAGTCATCGGCTGGGCGGCTGGCGGGATGATCGTGACGGACCCGCACCTGGGGCTCCCGCAGGAATGGGGCCTCTACGTGAAGGTGGGCGTGACGCTCCTCGTCGCGGTGGGCGGCTATGTGTGGCAGCACATCGGCAAGTTCAAAAACAAGAACAAACCGAAAAAGAATAATAAGAACAAGGGAGCCGGCTCGTCGGACGCGCTCGAAGCGGACGCGGCGGAGTGAGGCGCCTCATTCGTCTCTGCGAAGAGCGGCAGACGCCGTGAAAAGCGGCAGGAAGGGAGATCCGGTGGTTTCATTTTCCGGCGGTCTTCGTATGCGGCGATACGCACACAAGAAGGGCTCTGAGCCCGTACATTGGCAGCCGGAGGAGGGAAGCCTATGGACATCTTAGAAAACGCCTGGATGTTTTTCCAGGTGATCCTGCTGGATCTGGCGCTCGGCGGTGATAACTCCATCGTCATCGGCATGGCGGCGAAGGGCCTGCCTCAGCATCAGCAGAAAAAGGTCATCATCTTCGGCGCAGGGGGCGCGGTGCTGGCACGGTTCATGCTGGCGGCCATCATCGTGTGGCTCCTGTCGGTGCCGTACTTAAAGACCATCGGCGGGCTCGTCCTGGTGTGGATCGGGATGAAGCTCATCGGCGAAGGCAATGCCGAGGAGGACGTCCACGTGGAAGCGAAGGCGACCTTCTGGGGCGCGGTGGAGACCATCGTGCTGGCGGACTTCATCATGAGCCTCGACAACGTCCTCGCCATCGTGGCGGCGACCAATGAACATCTGGGCATGCTGGTGGCAGGGATGCTCATCTCCGTGCCGATCATCATGCTGGGCAGCACCATCGTGGTGAAGATCATGGACAAGTTCCCGCAGATCATCTACATCGGCTCCATCGTCATCGGCTGGGCCGCCGGCGGGATGATCGTGACGGACCCCCACTTGGGGCTTCCGCCGGAGTGGGCGCTCTATGTGAAGATCGGCGTGACGGCCGTGGTGGCCGTGGGGGGCTTCCTCTGGCAGCGGCTGGGCGGCTTCTGGAAAAAGAAAGCGGCGGATAAGTAAAAAAAACGGCAGCGAAGGCACTGCGGATACGGCGGCGGAAGGCGGCCGGTTTCGGGAAGGCTTCTTCCGGAAATTTCCGGAGGGGGCTTTTTCCGGTGTGTAAAGTGTGCCATAATACATATGAAGCATAATAAAGCGCAGATATGCGGCGCGGCGATAGGAGCGCCCTGCGCGGGGATTTCGACACGAAGGAGGGAAGCGCATGGACATCATGGAAGGCGCCTGGATGTTCTTCCAGGTGATCCTGCTGGATCTGGCACTGGGCGGCGATAATTCCATCGTCATCGGCATGGCGGCGAAAGGACTGCCTCACGAGATGCAGAAAAAAGTCATCTTTTTTGGCTCCGCCGGGGCCATCCTGGTGCGCTTCATCCTGGCGGCTGTCCTTGTGTGGCTCCTGGCTATCCCGTACCTGAAGACCATCGGCGGGCTCGTCCTGCTCTACATCGGCATGAAGCTCATCGGTCATCAGGGCAAAGAGGAAGATGTGCACGTCGCGTCGAAGGGGACCTTCTGGGGCGCGATCCAGACGGTCATCATCGCCGACGCCATCATGAGCCTTGATAACGTGCTGGCCATCGTGGCGGCGACGAACGGGGATCTCATCCTCCTCATCATCGGCATGCTCATCTCTGTTCCTATCATCATTCTGGGCAGCACGGTCATCGTGAAGATCATGGACCGCTTCCCGTGGATCATCTGGGTCGGGAGCCTCGTCATCGGCTGGGCGGCCGGCGGCATGATCGCCACGGACGAATATGTGGCTCTGCCGGAGACGTATGCGCTGTATCTGAAGGTCGGCGTGACGATCCTCGTGGCGGCAGGGGGCCTCATCTGGCAGAAGATGGAGCGCAGACAGTCTGCGTGAGGGACAACGATACAGCATGAGCAGGGAGGACGCCTTCGGGCGCCCCTTTCTTATAGGTCTTTTCCATTTCCCGTGTAAGTACATAAAGGAGGACAGTCATGGACATCATGGGCAGCGCCTGGGTCTTCCTGCAGATCATTCTGCTGGACCTGGCGCTCGGCGGGGACAATTCTATCATCATCGGTATGGCGGCGAGAGGGCTGCCGGAGAAACAGCAGAAGAAGGTCATCCTCTTCGGTACGGCCGGGGCCATCCTGGCGCGGTTCCTTCTGGCAGCGGTCCTGGTGTGGCTCCTGGCGGTGCCGTACCTGAAGACCATCGGCGGGCTCATCCTGGTCTACATCGGCATGAAGCTCATCGGCCATCAGGGCAAGGAGGAGATCCAGGTGGAGTCGCAGTCCACCTTCTGGGGCGCGGTGCAGACGGTGGTCATCGCCGACGTCATCATGAGCCTCGACAATGTCCTGGCTGTAGTCGCCGCCACCGAAGGGGATCTCTTCCTCGTGATCGTGGGCATGCTCATCTCCGTGCCGATCATCATCGTGGGCAGCACCGTGGTGGTGAAGCTGATGGAGCGCTTCCCGTGGATCATCTGGGTGGGGAGCCTGGTCATCGGCTGGGCAGCCGGCGGCATGATCGCCACCGACGAGTTCCTCGGCCTGCACGAGTCGTACGCCCTGTGGACGAAGATCGGCATGACGGCTCTCGTCGCGGCCGGCGGCTGGCGCTGGAAAGTCATGACGGAGAATCGCAGAAAGAAAAATCAGGCCTAAAAGACGAGAGGAGCGGGCGGGTCCCGCTCTTTTTGCTGCGCGCCGTATGGTAAAATAAAAGAAATATGCAGGATGGGAGGATGCCATGAATACAGATCTTCTGCTCGTCGTGGTGGCGGGCTATGTGGTGTACAAGATCGGCTGGGTGGACGGCTGGACGGCGGTGAACGCCTTCCTCGTGCTTTGCCTTGCGGTCATCGCCGCGGCGGCGATCTTCCGGCGCACGGGCTACTGGAAGCGCAAGAAGGAAGAGATGGAAAAAGCGCGGCAGGCGCGGCGGGACGAAGAGGACGGCCCGGAGCAGTAAACGGGAGGGCGGTAAGATGAAAGAACTGGCGCTCGTGAAAAAACTGAACGGACAGGCGGGCCGGTGTGCGGCGGCGGATATGACGCTGGACGGCATCGCCCGCTTCGGCCATCTGGCCTTCGTGGCCTACGGGCTGTGGCTCTGGTTCGGCGGGAAGAAAGAAGCGCGGCAGGCGCGGCGCACGGCGGCGCTCACGGCCTTCGCCGGGGTGGTGCTGTGCTCGCTCCTCTCGTGGGGCATCGGTCGGCTGTGGCAGCGGCCCCGTCCCTTCGCGGAAGACGGACGCATCTGGAACTTTACCGGCCACAAGGCGAACGCTTCGTTTCCGAGCAACCACACCATGAACAGCGCGGTGGTGGCGGCGGTGATGCTCCGCGCGAAGATGCCCGGCGCGAAGGCGCTCGCGGCGCTCTCGGCGTTCCTGGGATTCTCCCGCGTCTTCGCCGGCATCCACTATCCTTCGGACATCTTCGGCGGCGCGGCCATCGGGCTCCTCATGGAGGCGGCGGTCCTTGCCTCCGCCCCAGTCCGGACGCTGGCGGCGCGGGCAGCGGCGCTCTCCGTCATCCTTGAGAAAGCGCTTCGCGCGCTGTGGCGGTAAGATGGGGAGCGGCAGAGAAAAGGAGCCCGCGAAGGCGCTCCTCATCGTGTACATCCTCCAGATCCTCCGGGAGACGTCGGACGCGGCCCATCCCCTCTCGCAGCAGCGCATCCTGGAGCTCCTCGCCGAGCGCTACGGTATGACCGCCGAGCGGAAAGCGGTGCGGCGGAACCTCCTCCGCCTGCAGGAGGCGGGATTTCCCCTGCACTGCCGGGAGACCCAGCGAGTGACGAAAGGAAAGCGCGGCTCCGTGAGCCTCGACTGGTACTGGGAGCACGCCCTCTCTCCGGAAGACGCGGCGCTCCTCACGGACGCCCTCCAGTTCACGCCCGTGCGGGAGGGACGCACGCGGCAGATCGCCGAGACGCTCGCGGCGTTCACCAGCCGCTATGAAACGGCGGACCTCCTCGCGCGGACCGTCCCCCGGGCGGAGGCGGCGGAGAGGCTCAGCCGGCAGAAGCCGCTGGCGGCGCTCCTCGCCCGGGCCATCGCGGAGAAGAAGAAGATCCTCTGCTGGAGCGACCACTTCGAGGCCGACGGGAAATGGCACCACGACCGGGACGGCGGCGGACAGGACCGGCGGCTCAAGATGAATCCCTACGCCCTCTTCGGTGCGGACGGCCAGTATTTCCTGCTGGGCAATCTGGACGGCGAAGAGGCGGTGCGGATGTATCGCGTGGGACGCCTCTCCGGCGTGGAGGTGACCGACGAGGCGGCGCGGCCCCAGAAGTCCCTCGCCGCGCTCGAAGGCGGCGTGTGGCCGGCGCAGTTCCTCGAGATGGGCGAAGAAGCGTACTTCGGCAGTCCCGAGCGGTGCACCTTCGATATGGCGCCGGAAGCGCTCACCTCGCTCATGGAGACCTTCGGTCGGCGGGCGCGGGTGCTCTCGGCGACGATCAACTCCGTGCAGGCCGAGGCGGAAGCCGTGCCGGACGCAGCGGCGGCATGGGCGCTCCGGCAGGGAGGGCGCGTGAAAGTGACCGGCCCGCCCCATCTGGTGCGCGCGATGAAAGAGACCGCCGCGGCCATGGCGAAGCTCTATGGAGGCGCACCGTGACGGCGGCGGGCATCCTCCTCGGAGCCCTGCTGGCGCTCCTCCTCTTCGCGCTCCTCTGCCCCGTGCGCTACCGGTGCCGCGTGAGCCCGGAGGGAGGCCTTGCGGAGGTGCGGCTCTTCGGCGGGCTCTGGAAGAAGCGCGTCCAGTGGCCCGGCGGGGAAGCGGAAACGGACGCCGCTGAAATGCAGGAGGCAGAGGCTCTCATAAAAGAGATGCCCATCGGCTCCGGCAGCGAAGAGCAGGCCGCAGAGGAACGGAGCGGGGCCTCGCCGCAGAAGGCGGAGACTGCCGAGAAAACGCCCGCCGGTGAAACGCAAGCCGCGGGCGGCGCGAAGAGCTCCGAAGAAACGCCGGCCGACGAGACCGAAGCCGCGGGCGGCGCGAATGGCTCCGAAGAGACGCCATCCGGCGAGGGAGACGAGGAACCGGCGCGGCCGGGGACGGCGGCAGTGCTCTCCTTCGCGTGGAAGAGCGGCGCGGCGGGCGTCCTCCTCCGCGCGGCGGGCAGGCTCTATCGCCACAGCCGGCCTTCCTGCTTCCGCCTCACTGGGCGGTGCGGACTGGGCGACCCCATGGAGACGGGCCTCCTCGCGGGCCTCCTCTATGCGGCGCTCCCCGGGGCGAACCATATCGACTGGGACTACACGGCGCGCATTTTCACCGTGACCGCCGAGGCGGCGGGGCGCATCGTGCCCCTCTATGTACTGATCATTTTCTGCAGCGTGCTGGCGTCGGGGCCGGTGCGCCGGACGAACGCGTACCGCAGAGGCCGCAGGATTTCCCCGACGAAGGCATGACCGAGGAGGCATCCCATGGACGACGCAGCAAGAAAGAGATTATTTGAAGAATTTAAGCACATGATCACCACCGAATCCGTGGTGGGCCAGCCCATCTACCTGGGCGACGCGGTCATCGTGCCCTTCGTGGACGTGAGCTTCGGCTTCGGCAGCGGACAGACCGGTGCGGAAGGAAAGAGCGGCGGCGAAGCGGGAGGCGGCCGCATCACCCCCACGGCCGTGCTCATCCTGAAAGGCGAACGGGTGGAGCTCTTCTCCATCAAGAATGCCGCCAGCACCACCGCAGTGGACAAGGTGCTGAACATGGTGCCGGAGATCATCTCCCATTTCCGCAAAAAGAAAGGCGAAGGCGAAGCGCCCGCCGCCGAAAAAGAGGCGGAGGCCCCGGCTTCCGCGGAGGCCCCTGTCCCTTCCGCCGCGCCGGAAGAGAAGGCGGAGAGCCCCGCCGTATCGGACGCGCCCGCCGGGGAAAAGGACGCACCGGCGGCACAGAAAGACGATTGACAGGCGCGGGCGATTATAATATTATGATTAATATATTCCCGAGGCTCCGGCCCCGCGTAAGGAGGAAAGACATATGAAAATGAAACAGATCATGGCAGCTGCTGCAGCTGTCGGTATGCTTACATTCGGCGCTGCGTTCAGCGCTTCCGCTGCCGGTATCGGCTTCGTCAATACGAACGCTCTGATGCAGGCGCATCCGAAAATGGAAAAGGCCCGCCTCGACATGAGAAGCGCTGCGCAGAAAGCAGAAGAAGACTTCACGAAGCAGTCTCAGGGCAAGAGCGACGCAGAGAAGCAGAAGATCGCCGCCGATCTCCAGAAGCAGCTCAGCGAAAAGAACAGCTCCGTCATGGGCCCGATCGTCCAGGACATCCAGAAAGCCATCCAGCAGGTCCGTCAGGAAAAAGGGCTTGACATCGTCATCGATCAGGCTGTCGTCATCGACGGCGGCATCGACATCACCGCAGAAGTGGGCCAGAGACTGGCAAAATGATCGCATAGAGGCAGAGAGAGCCGCAGGCATCGTCCCGCGGCTTTTTTCATGCCCGTTTTCCGTTTCTGTCAAAGGCGGTTTACAGAAGGCGTGCCTGGCGCGGGGAAGTGGGACTTTTGTCAAGAATCTTAACGATTTCTCATGAAAAATTGACGAAGGCTGTATGCGCTCTTTGCGGAAAAGAGGGGATAGGCCAGTATATTGGTAGCGTAGTCAACCATTCAATGGGAGGTAATCTATGAGAAAACAATGGATGAAGGGCATGGTCCTCGCTATGCTCGCCGGGAGCGCAGCGTTCGCTTCCGTCATGACCGCCGATGCGGCAGATATCCGCATCCTGCCGGTGGACACCGCCAAGTTCTGGTCCGGTGCGAAATTTGACTTCGACGTGGAAGTGGCGAATGCCAAAGACCTCGGCGCGGTGGACATCACCATCAACGGCAAGTCTGCCGCTGATGTGCTGGGCAAAGACCTCACGCGGACGGTGCTGGACAACGGCGTCACCTCGTTCCGCGCGAACGACGTCACCTTCAAAAAGACCGGCGACTATACGGTGAGCGTCGTGGCAAATGATGCGGAAGGCAAGTCCACGGCGAGCGCGGCGTACAAGGTGGTGCAGGAGAAGGCGGCCCGCCCGGCGAAGAACGTCATCCTCTTCGTGGGCGACGGCATGTCCCTGCAGGCGCGGGAGATCGCCCGCATCCTCTCTAAGGGCCAGACGAACGGCAAGTACAATGACCTGCTCGCCATGGAGAAGCTGGACCACAACGCGATCATCACCACGAGCGGCTATGATTCTCTCGTGACGGACAGCGCGAACTCCGCTTCCGCGTACTCCACGGGCCACAAATCCGTGGTGAACGCCATGGGCGTGTATGAAGACTCCACGGCCGATCCGCTGGACGACCCGAAGGTGGAGACCATCTCTGAGATCCTGAAGCGCACCCGCGGCATGTCCATCGGCATCGTCACCCAGGCGGAGACCACCGACGCGACCCCGGCGGCCATGGTGGGCCACACCCGCCGCCGCGCCCTGCAGGATTATCTGGCGAAAGATTACCTCGCGGACTATCACCGCCCGGACGTCATCATGGGCGGCGGCTCCTCCCGCTACCTCCCGTCCAGCGTGATGGGCTCGAAGCGCAAGGACAACTTCGACGTCATTCAGGCCTTCAAGGACAAGGGCTACACCTTCGCCACCACCGATGCGGAAATGAAGGCGGCCCCTGCAGATAAGCCGCTCCTCGGCCTCTTCCACACCAGCACGATGAATGTCTACCTCGACAGGGAGATGCTGAAGAACCCGAAGGTGCTGAAGGGCTTCGACGACCAGCCGAACCTCGTGGATATGACGAAGAAGACCCTCGACATCCTGAGCCAGAATAAGAACGGCTTCTTCGCGATGATCGAAGGCGCGTCCATCGACAAGCAGCTCCACGTGATGGACTGGCAGCGCGCGGCCTACGACACCATCGAATTTGACAAGGCCATCGAATACGCAGAGCAGTGGAACAAAGAACACGGCGACGACACGCTCATCATCGTCGTGGCCGACCACTCTCACGGCATTTCCATCTCCGGCACGTACCACGAACGGGACGGCAAGAAAGGACCGGAGGCCGTCCGCGTATACCAGAACTCCATCCTGCCCACCTTCAAAGATGCGGATAAGGACGGATTCCCGGACGATCCCGATCCGGATGTGACGCTCGCCGTGCAGTACGCGAACCATCCGGAATACTACGAAAACTATCACTTCATGCCCGAACCGATCGCTCCGGCTCTCTCCGTGACGGAAACGGTGGAAGAAGCGCAGAACATCGGCGACAAGGTGGAATTCCATCAGGTCTCCAAAGCCAGCTCCAAGGCGAACCCGGCGCGCATCCATCCCGGCGACCCGGCGGTGCTCATGCCGGCCAATACCCCGAAGGACGATCCCCAGGAATGCCACTCCGCTGACGACGTGCTCCTCAATGCAGGCGGCCCCGGCTCCGAATACTTCCACGGCGTCATGGACAATACGGAAGTCTTCTTCGGCATCCTCCGCGCGCTCGGCGTGGACGGGAACCGCAGCGTGAACCCGGACCTCAGCAAGGAAGCAAAATAATGAAGGGGACGCTTCTCCGCCGGGCGGCGGCCGGGGCGCTCCTGGCGATGGCCGCGGCGCTTCCCTGGGGGGTGCTGGCGGAGGACCTCTCCTTCGGCGAGCTCTACAGCGACTGGTCGGCAGCGGGCCTCGTCCTCTCCGAGAAGACCGAGTCCCTTGAGGGCGAGACCGTCACCATGACGGGCTACATGGCGCCGCCCCTCACGCCGACGATCCGCTTCTTCGTCCTCACCGAAGTGCCCATGTCCGTGTGCCCCTTCTGCTCGAGCGACGCCGACTGGCCGGACAACATCATCGTGGTGAAAGTCTCCGAGCCCGTCACGGCGCTCCCCTACGATTCTCCCATCTCCGTCACGGGGACGCTGGAGATCGGCAGCGAGATCGATGAAGAGACCGGCTTCGTGAGCCAGCTCCGCATCGCCGCAGACAGCATCGACGCACTTTGATTCCATCAGGCAGGCAGTCCCATGAGGGCGCCTGCCTTTCGTATGGGCCGGTATCGGCTCCGTGGAAAGGAGACCCTATGATCTATGGCGAGCATATCCGCTGCGATTTCCCCGACGGGAGCGGGCGCCGTCTCCGGGCGCTGTCGCTTTCACACCTCTCCGTGCCGGACGGCGCGGCGTGCGCCCTCATCGGGCCGTCGGGCAGCGGGAAATCCACCCTCTTTCACTGCCTTTCAGGCATCCTCCGTCCCACCGCCGGGCGCATCTGCATAGACGGCACGGACATCACCGCCCTCTCCGACGACGCGCTCTCCGCGTGGCGCGCCTCCCACGTGGGGTACATCTTCCAGGAAGCGCTCCTCCTGCCGTACCTCACCGTCATGGAGAACATCCTCCTCGGCGCGGACATCGCAGGCAAAGACCGGACCGAAGCCCGGCGCGGGGCCGAAGAGTGGCTCCGACGGGTGGGCCTGGAGGGCTATGGCCGCCGCATGCCGTCGCACCTCTCCGGCGGGGAGAAACAGCGCGTGGGATTCGTCCGCGCCATCCTCGCCCGGCCGCGGCTCCTGCTGGCGGACGAGCCCACCGCGAGCCTCGATGGGGAGAACAGCCGCCTCATCATGCGTTTCCTCCTGGACTACCAGAAAGAGAGCGGCTGCACCCTCCTCTGTGCCACCCACGACCCAGCCGTGCAGGCCCTCTTCCCTATGGCCATCCGTCTCGTGAAAGGAGGCGCGCCGCAATGATCATCAAGCTCGCGTTCCTCTCCATCGTGCGCCGCCCCGCGCGGCACCTGCTGCTCCTGCTGCTCCTCGCCGCGGCGTGCGCCCTGCCGGTCTTCCTCCTCCAGATGACCGCCGGCCTCTCCAACGGCCTGAACCGCGCGGTGGAGCCCTTCTCCATCCTCATGGGGGCGAAAGGCTCGCCGTACCAGCTCGTCATCAATACGGTCTTCCTCCGAGATCATCCCATCGGAAATATCCCCTACCGCGACGTGGAAAAGCTCCGCGCAGGCGGCAAGGCCGACCTCGTCATCCCGCTTGCCTTCGGCGACAATTATCGGGGCTTCCGCATCGTCGGCACCGAGAAAGAGATCTTTGACTACCGGCCGAACAAGACCCGCGGCCCGTGGCTCTCCGTCGCCGAAGGGGCGGCCTTCAGAGAGCCCGGCGACGCCGTCATCGGCAGCGAGACCGCCCGCCGCGCGGGCCTTGCCGTGGGCGACACCTTCAAGAGCATCCACGGCCTCGTCACCGGTGCGGGCGAAGAGCACGGCGGAGAATACCGCGTGGCGGGGATCCTTGCCCCCGTGGGCGGCCCCTACGACACGGCCATCCTCGTGGACATCGCGGACGTGTGGCGCGCCCACCGTCACGAAGCGGGCGGCCCCGTGCGCCGCGGCGGCATCGTGAGACGGAACGCCGCGCCGAAAGCCGAAGCCGCCGCCGGGCCTGCCGCCGTCTCCGGCAAAGGGGACGTCACCGCCGTCCTCGTCCATCCCACAGGATACAAAGAAGCGATGCAGCTCCTGCAGGAAGCCCAGCGGGCAAAAGGCACGGACAGCCAGCTCATCTTCCCGTCGCAGACCCTCATCGCCCTCTACAGCATGGCCGGGCAGAGCAAAGAGTTCTGGCAGCTCCTCGCGGGCGGCATGATCGGCGCGGCCGTGCTCATCACGCTCCTTGCCATGTACTGGAACGGCCTCTCCCGCCTCTCCGAGTTCGCCCTCCTCCGGGCCCTCGGCGCGAAGAACGGCATCGTCCTCCGGCTCCTCGCCGCGGAAGAAGCGCTCCTCCTCCTCGCGGGCTCCGCCGCAGGCTGGCTCATCGGCTGGGGCGGCAGCGTCTTCGCCGCGCGCGCCGTCGCAGGCCGGGCCGCCGTCGTCATGACCACCGCCCCTGAGCCCGCCTCGCTCCTCCCTCCGGTAGCCATCCTCCTCCTCGGCCTCGCCGCCGGCCTCATCCCCGCCTGGCTCGTCCGCAAAAAAGACGTCTCATCCCATCTGTGACAGCACGAAAAAACTCCGCAGTCCTCATTCACTGCGGAGTTTTTGATTGCAAAAGATCTCTATGTGATTTTTATGCTATAATAAAAACAGAAAATTTTGACCGGGGTCTTTTCCGTTTCAGGAAGAGACGGCAGATGTCACTGCTCCTGTGGTATGCTGAGAGAGAAGAAGTGGAACGGAGGCAAAAAAATAAGACCTCGAAAGGACTCATTTCTTTCCACACACTGTGGGGTCACGGACGTGACGGTTTGAATGAATTTTTATTTGAACTTGTGATGTGTTCGATAGTGGTATATCTGAACACCTATAGGATACAGCACGGAGAGGGAGATGTCAAGCATGGCGGAACGAAAGACTTACGACGGCTGGTATCTGGGCCTCGACATGGGGTCGAGCTCGGTGGGCTGGGCGGCGACGGACAGCGCGTACAACGTCCTCAAAAAGAACGGGAAGGCGCTCTGGGGCGTGCGCCTCTTCGAAGAGGGGAAGACCGCGGAGGAACGGCGGGCCTTCCGCACGGCGCGGCGGAGGACACAGCGTCGGTCCGGGCGGCTGGCGCTGCTGCAGGAGCTGTTCGCAGGGGCCATCACGGAGAAAGATCCGGGATTTTTCCAGCGCATGAAAGACAGCGCCTACCTCCCGGAGGATAAGCACGTGCAGCAGCGGAACGCCCTCTTCAACGATCCGGGCTTCACGGACAAAGACTACTACAGAGCCTATCCCACGATCTACCATCTGCGGCGGGCGCTCATGGAGGAGGACGGGCCCTTTGACGTGCGGCTCGTGTATCTGGCGGTGCACCACATCATCAAGCACCGCGGCCATTTCCTTTTCGACTCCTTCGAAGTCGGAGAGGACGGTCTGCCCGGCAGCGGGGAAGCCTTCGGCGCTCTCTCGGAAGCCTGCGCCGACGCCATGGCGCTGGAGATCCCCACGGGTGCGGAGAAGCCCATGGGGGCGATCCTCTCCGACCGCCGCCGGGGCGTGAAAGCGAAGACCGAAGCGCTGCTGGAGTGGTTGCCGCAGCCGAAGGACAAGAGGACGAAAGCGCTGGCGAGCCTCCTTGCCGGCGGCCGCGTGGCGCTGGACGTGCTCTTTGGGGACGAAGCGCTGAAAGAGTCGGACAAAAACAAGCTGAGCTTCGGCGACGGGGACTACGACGAGAAGGCCGAAGAGCTCGCCGCGCTGGTGGGCGAAGACCGCTTCGAAGTCCTCTCGGCGGCGAAGCAGTTCTACGACTGGGCGCTGCTGGCGGAGCTCATGGGCGGCAGCCGCACCCTGTCGGAGGCGAAGGTCCGGATCTATGAGAAACATAAAAAAGACCTGGCGCGTCTGAAAGCGCTCCTCCGGCCGTATCCGAAGCAGTACGCCGCGATGTTCCGCAGCACGGCGGAGGGAAGCTACGGGTCCTACGTGGGGCTCTGCATGAAGAACGGAAAGAAGCTCGTCATCGAGAAACGCACTACGGCGGACGGTTTCTTCGACGGCCTCAGAAAGCTGCTGAAGAAGATCCCCGGAGAGGAGACGGAGGCGATCCTTGCGGAAATCGACGCAGGACAGTTCCTGCCGAAGGCGGTGTCGAAAGAGAACGGCGTCATCCCCCACCAGCTGGAGGAGCAGGAGCTCCGGGCCATCCTGAAAAAAGCGGAGGGCTACCTGCCCTTCCTGAAGGAGACCGACCGGTACGGCTCCGTATCGGACAAGATCGTGAGCCTCCTCACGTTTCGCATTCCCTACTATGTGGGGCCGCTCAATACGGCTCATGAGAAGGGGGAAGGAACGGAAGGCTTCGCCTGGGCCGTGCGGAAAGAAGAAGGCCGCGTCCTGCCGTGGAATTTCGAAGAGAAGATCGACACGGGAAAGAGCGCGGAACGGTTCATCCGCCGCATGACGAACCGCTGCACCTACCTCCTCGGCGAAGACGTGCTCCCGAAGAACTCGCTCCTCTACACGGAGTTCACCGTGCTGAACGAGCTGAACAACGTGCGCATCGGCGCGGGAGAGGTGCGTCTCACTGAGGAGCAGCGGGAGGCGGTCTGGCGCGACCTCTTCCTCCGCCACAAGAAAGTGACGGGGAAGCGCTTCGCGGACTACCTCGTGAAAGAAGGATGGCTCTCGAAAGAAGAACGGGACCTCATCGGCGGCATCGACGGCGATTTCAAAGCTTCCCTCGGTCCGTGGATCGATATGGACATCGTCTTCCGGGACGGGACGAAGCCCTCCCGGGCGGTGCTGGAGCAGATCATTCTGGACATCACCCTTTTCGGAGAGGACAAAAAGCTCCTCGCCCGGCAGCTCAGGAAAGACGCGCCGGACCTCACGAAGGAAGAGTCGAAGCGCCTGCTGAAGCTCCGCTACAAAGACTGGGGCCGCCTTTCGGAGAAGCTCCTCGCCGGGCTTCCCGCTGTGGACAAAGAGACCGGCGCCGTGCAGACGGTCATCGAAGCCATGCGCGCCACCGGCTGCAACCTGATGGAGCTCCTCACGGACCGCTTCGGGTATATGGAGGCGATCAGCCGTGAGAACGAAGCGCTGGCGGGCGGCGCTTCGCTCACCTATGAGAGCCTCGAGACCATGCGCCTCTCGCCGTCGGCGCGGCGCGCGCTGTGGCAGACCCTCTCCATCGTGAAAGAGCTGCGGAAGATCCTCGGGTGCGAACCCGCGCGGGTCTTCATCGAGATGGCCCGCGGCGACGAAGTGGTGAAGACGCGCACGAAGAGCCGTCGGCAGCAGCTCATCGAGCTCTACAAAGCCTGCGGCAAAGAGTGCCGCCAGTGGGCGGAAGAGCTGGACGGCCGGTCCGACGGCGACCTGCGCCGGGACAAGCTCTACCTCTACTACACCCAGATGGGGCGGTGCATGTATACCGGCGAAGTGATCCGCCTCGAAGATCTGGAGAAAAAAGACGTCTACGACATCGACCACATTTACCCGCAGTCCCTCACCGCCGACGACAGTCTGGACAACCGGGTGCTCGTGAAGAAACAGGTGAACGCCGCCAAGTCCGACCGCTATCCGCTCTCCGACGATGTGCGCCGGCGCATGCATGACCACTGGAAACTGCTCCTCGATCGGGGCTTCATCAGCAAGGAGAAATACCGCCGTCTCACGCGGGCGACGCCTCTCTCCGCAGACGAGCTTGCCGGATTCATCGGGAGGCAGCTCGTGGAGACTCGTCAGAGCACGAAGGCCGCGGCACAGATCCTGCAGAAGGTCTTCCCGGAGGCGAAGATCGTCTACGCCAAAGCGGGGAACGCCTCCCGTTTCCGCCAGACCTTCGGTTTCCTCAAAGTGCGCGACGTGAACGACTTCCATCACGCGAAAGACGCCTACCTCAATATCGTCGTGGGGAACGTGTACTACACGAAGTTCACCGCCGACCCGGCCCGTTTCCTGCGGGAGCCGAACGCCCGCTACAGCCTGAACGACGTCATGTATCGCTGGCCCGTCACGCGGGGCGGCGTCACCGCGTGGACGCCGGGCGATGAAGGGACCATCGCCGTCGTGCGCCGGTGGATGCGGAAGAACAACATCCTCTTCACGCGGCAATCCTTCCGGCAGCAGGGCGGTCTCTTCGACCAGCTCCTCGTGAAGAAAGGAAAAGGGCAGGTGCCGCGCAAGGGCGTCGGCTCGCCCCTCGGCAGCATCGAGAAATACGGCGGTTATAACAATGCAACAGTGGCGTACTTCATGTACGTGGCGGCAGAAGACAAAGGGAAGCCGGTGTACCTCTTCGTGCCGGTGCTGCTCTATCGGGCGGGACAGCTCCGCACGGATGCTGATAGAGAAGCCTATTGCCTCGAAGAATGGCAGCGGGAAGGAAAACTTTATGGGCATCCAAAGATTTTACTGAAAGAAGTTCTCTACAATGCGTTGTTGGAACTGAATGGTTTCCGTATGCACATGTCTTCTCGAAGTAATACATATATCTATATGAAAAATGCGGTGCAGCTTTGTTTGTCTGATGAGCAGGCTGGATTGTTGAAACGAATCGGCAAGTTTTTAGACAGGCAAAAGATCGATAAAGATATTTCTATTACAGCATGGGATGATATTGATAGTGAGCAGATGTTAGCATTGTATGATGTATTTTTAGAGAAATTGACGAAAGGGGTTTATAAAGAAAAATTAGGGAAACAGGCCAAAATGTTAAAAGAATGCCGGGATAATTTTCAGACCATCAGTATTGAGGAGCAATGTCGTGTCATGATGGAGATTCTGCATCTGTTTCAGTGCAATGTGGTATTGACAAATCTGACAGCGATTCAGGGGAAAAAGAAGACAGGTACGATTGCAGTACCGTTTGATGTAACTAAATTACAGGGATTGACTTTGGTGGCGCAATCTCCGTCAGGCTTCTTTGAAAAGCGCATTCCCCTCGTGCCCTTTCAGAAGCCATGAGCTGGCGGACCGTCGTCATCGCCAGCCGGGCGAAGCTGGACTACTCCATGGGGTACATGGTCGTCCGCGGGGAGGAGACGCGCCGCGTCTTTCTGGACGAAGTGGGCACGGTCCTCATCGAATCCACGGCGGTCTCCCTCACGGCGGCGTGGGTGAGCGAGTGCCTGGCGCGGAAGATCAAGATCATCTTCTGCGACGGGAAGCGAAATCCCGCGGGGGAAGTCCTGCCGTACTACGGGAGCGGAGACACGAGCCGGAAGGTGCGGAGCCAGATCCGCTGGACGAAGGAGCGGAAAGACGCCGTCTGGGGGCGCATCGTCGCAGAGAAGATCCGCCAGCAGGCGGCGGTGCTCCGCGAATTTGGCTGCGAAGGAGAGGCGGCCCAGCTCGAAGGCTACCGGGCGGGCGTCCTGCCGGGAGATCGGGACAACCGGGAGGGGCAGGCGGCGAAAGTCTATTTCCACGGGCTCTGCGGCCGGGGATTTTCCCGGCGGGACGAAGACGTGCGCAATGCGGCGCTGAACTACGGCTATGCGGTGCTGCTCTCCGCGTGCGACCGGGAGATCGCCGCCGCAGGCTACCTGACGCAGCTGGGGCTCTTTCATGACAATGTGTTCAACCCGTTCAATCTGGGGTGCGACCTGATGGAGCCTTATCGTCCTCTCATCGACCGATATGTATTTCAGACGGCGATGACTGATCTTGGGCCGGAAGAAAAA
This sequence comes from uncultured Veillonellaceae bacterium, assembly GCA_949286115.1. Classification (GTDB taxonomy): domain Bacteria; phylum Bacillota; class Negativicutes; order Veillonellales; family Dialisteraceae; genus UBA1822. The sequence continues at coordinate 35,887 of CASEBK010000007.1, forward strand.
CGGCAGATCGTCAGGGTGATGGAGCAGACCGTCGTCGTCGGAGGGAAGAGGACGCTCGCCCGGCAGGCGGTGGGCATCGGCTGTCGGCTGGTGCTGGACGCCATGGAGAGCGGCGAGCTGGAAAGGCTCCGGGAGGCGTGGTATGAGGTGCCGGTTCATGAGAGTGATGATCCTGTTTGACCTGCCCGTGGGGACCGCCGCCGAGCGGAAAGAATACGGGCGATTTCGCAAATTTCTCATCCGCAGTGGCTTCGTGATGATGCAGGAATCGGTGTACACGAAGATCGTCCTGAATCCGGCAGCGGCCGCGGCGGTCATCCGGAAGATCCGCGCCGCCGGTCCGGCAGAAGGTCTCGTGCAGGCCCTCACCGTGACGGAGAAGCAGTTCGCCGCCATCGAGCTCATCACCGGCAGCACGGATCATGAAGTGGTGGACAGTACGGAAAGGCTGGTGGTCCTGTGAAGCTCGTCTATCCCGAGTGGGAGAAGCAGCTCCGCTGGGAGGGCGGCCGTTTCCCCCTCGTCGTCCTCGAAGAGCCGACGTACCACTTCGAGATCGTGCAGGAGCTCTACGACGGGGAGCACGGCGGGGAGTCCCGTTTCGTCCTCTCGGAGGGAGAGACGATCCTCGATCTTTCTCGGAAACTGGCGGTCGTGCCCAGCCCGTGGAGCATGGATCGGGGGAGCCGCCCGCTGATGACGGCCCTGTATGGGCGGCTCAAAAAGGACCTCGCAGGGCCAGAGCTCTTTCGCACAGCGCAGGAAGCGGCCGCCGCCGTAGCGCGGTATGCCGGGCAGGCGGGTGAATCCTTCGCCTTTCCTCTCACCTGCGACGACAGCCCGGACCTCTTGGCCTTCCTGAAGGCGGTCCACCTGCGCCCGGAGGAAGCGGAAGGCCCTCTGGCGGAGCGGATGCTCGCCTACATGGAGCTCTGTACCGACCTCCTCGGCACGGCGTGCTTCGTCTTCTGCGGCTTCCGCGGGTATCTCCCGGAGAGCGACCTGCGGGGGCTGTATCAGACGGCCTTTTTGAAAAAATTCCATTTCCTGTTGATAGAAAGCCATGCGGACCGTATAGTAGAAGAAGAGGATCGTTTTATCGTGGACAGCGATCTCTGCCAGATATTCTGACGGAGACCGGTCCCTGTCGGGAGTCACGACGCCGGTGATGGGCGCAGCGCTCGGAGAAGACCGAAGATCCATTCGGATTTGACGTTTGAGAGTGATGTGATTTCTGATAGTGGTAAAACTGATATTCCCGGAAAGAATTGATCATTCCTGTTTGAGAGTGATGTGATTTCTGATAGTGGTAAAACAAATCGTAAGATGAAGTACAAAACGTACAGGTTTGAGAGTGATGTGATTTCTGATAGTGGTAAAACCTTTTCGATAGTTGCCATGAGTTCTTCTAAGTTTGAGAGTGATGTGATTTCTGATAGTGGTAAAACAAGATCATGAGACTGGAAGAATTCGCGAAAGTTTGAGAGTGATGTGATTTCTGATAGTGGTAAAACAGACAGTACTGCTCACGCCGATTTCGACTGGTTTGAGAGTGATGTGATTTCTGATAGTGGTAAAACAGGTATCTTTGTAAAAGATTCAATCTCGAGTTTGAGAGTGATGTGATTTCTGATAGTGGTAAAACCGTGTAGACGTCTTTTTTCTGCTGATCGCCGTTTGAGAGTGATGTGATTTCTGATAGTGGTAAAACGGTCAGTCAGGCCGGCGTCGATGACGTCCTGTTTGAGAGTGATGTGATTTCTGATAGTGGTAAAACTCACGCAATGAATATGGAACTCGACGACATGTTTGAGAGTGATGTGATTTCTGATAGTGGTAAAACCATGACCACGTCCAGCATGGCGCAAAGGGCGTTTGAGAGTGATGTGATTTCTGATAGTGGTAAAACGCCGTGGGACGGAATGAGCGGCAGCGACCAGTTTGAGAGTGATGTGATTTCTGATAGTGGTAAAACCGGATCGCCGCGAGAGTAATGGACGTCTTCGTTTGAGAGTGATGTGATTTCTGATAGTGGTAAAACAGGGGCAAGGTCTCCGCCCTCGTAGAGATCGTTTGAGAGTGATGTGATTTCTGATAGTGGTAAAACTCGTCGTAATTAGCAGAATCAGACATAAAGGTTTGAGAGTGATGTGATTCCTGATAGTGGTAAAACCAGACTTTAAAACAGGCCCTCGGCGCTGTTGTTTGAGAGTGATGTGATTCCTGATAGTGGTAAAACGCAAGGATTGACCAATCCGTGAAATACGTGGTTTGAGAGTGATGTGATTCCTGATAGTGGTAAAACCGCTGTCGTACTTTTTATCTTGCGAGTTTCGAAGCGGCGGAGCTCCTGTGAGCAGCTGGCTGAAGTGAGGAAAGGGCCTTCCTGCGGGAGGGTCTTTTTTTCGTGTTATAATGAAAAAAATTTTTGTTGGGGAGGGCGCGTATGTTTGTGATCGGATGTCATTTGTCGGTGTCGAAGGGGTATCTGGCCATGGCGAAGACGGCGACGGCTATCGGGGCGAATACGTTTCAGTTTTTCCCGCGGAATCCCCGGGGCGGGGCGTCGAAGCCGCTCGATGCGGAGGACGTGGCGGGGCTTTCGGCGTGGATGGAGGCTCATGACTTCGGGCCCATCCTCTGCCACGGGGCGTACACCATGAATGGCGCGGCGGCGAAGGCGGAGACGCGGGACTTCGCCCGGCGGGCACTCCGGGAGGACCTGGCGAAGGCGGCGGCGCTTCCTCACTGCCTGTACAATCTCCATCCGGGTTCGCACGTGCGGCAGGGGACGGAGGCGGCCATTCCGCTCATCGCGGACATGCTGAATGAAGCGATGGATCAGGAGTCTATCCCGCCGTTCGTGCTGCTGGAGACGATGGCCGGGAAGGGCACGGAGGTGGGGCGCACCTTCGAGGAGCTGGCGGCCATCAGCGATCGGGTGGAGCGGAAGGACCGCATGGGGGTGTGTCTCGACACGTGCCATGTGTACGACGGGGGCTACGACATCGTGGAGCACCTCTCGGACGTGCTGGACGAGTTCGACCGGGTGCTGGGCCTCTCGCGGCTCCACGCGGTGCACCTCAATGACGACAAGAATCCTCTCGGCAGTCACAAGGACCGCCACGAGAAGATCGGCGAGGGGACCATCGGCACGGCGGCCATGGCCCGCATCATCAATGAGCCCCGCCTCCGCGATCTGCCGTTCTATTTGGAAACGCCGAACGAGCTGCCGGAATACGCGGCGGAGATCGCGCTTTTGAAGTCGCTGCGGGAGGAGTGACGCCTTTTCTTTCGATCTCCATAACAGGACTTGCCAATGGCGGCCCGCATGGTACAATATAGATTACAAAGTAAATGAATGCCTCCAAGGGGCAAAGAAAAAGACGGGCGGCACCCCGTCTTTTTTCGTGCGCGGCGTGCGGCCGGTATGCCTGATACAAAACGGGGACAGGATGTGTGCGTTCCGCATGGGTGCGGAAGAGACTGGACCTGTCCTCGGTGAGTTTGAGCTGTGCGATGTGGATTTGTACGATAAGCAAAAAATAGGAGAGGCTTCCATACTACTCGCAAAGCGAGAGAACCCTGAGGGTACGCTTCGGGAAACCTCTCCTGATACCATCACTGTCGCAGAGGGGCCTGATTTCGTCAAGAACGGGCAGGGACTCCGCCGGGGGCCCGTCTTTTTTCGTGCGCGCTGCGGGGCGGGCCGTGTATAATGAAGGAAAACGTATTTTTGACAGGGAAGGACGGGAGAGCATGCGATTCATCCATACGGCGGACTGGCATCTGGGGAAGCTTTTCTATGGTCAGTACCTCACGGAGGAGCAGGCGTGGGTGCTGCGGGAGCAGTTTCTGCCTCTGGTGGACGAGCTGCGGCCGGACGCTATCCTCCTCGCGGGGGACGTGTACGACCGATCGGTGCCGCCGGCGGAGGCGGTGGACCTCTTTGACGAGATGATCTCGGAGATCGTCGGCGTGCGGCGCATCCCCTTCCTCGTCATCAGCGGCAATCACGACAGCAGCGAGCGCCTGTCCTTTGGGAGCCGTCTCTTCGCCGCGGAGGGGCTCTACATGTGCGGCGACCTGCTCCGCACGGCGGGGCCCGTCGTACTGGAAGACGAGTCGGGGCCGGTGGCGTTTGTGCCGCTGCCCTACGCGGAGACAGCGGAGGTGCGCCGGGCCCTCGGCCGCGAGGACATCCGCACCCACGAGGAGGGGCTGCGGGCGCTCTCGGAGCATCTTCTCGGCCAGGTGCCCGAAGGGGCGCGGCGCATCGCCGTGGCGCACGATTTCATCGCCGGCGGCCGGGCGAGCGAATCTGAGCGGCCGCTTTCCATCGGCGGGACGGAAGTGGTGAGCGCGGACATCTTCGCACCGTACCACTACGCGGCGCTGGGGCATCTTCACGGGCCGCAGAAGGCGGGCGGCTCGGAGACCATCCGCTACAGCGGGAGCCTCATGAAATATTCTTTCGGCGAGGCGGACCAGAAAAAGGGTGTCATCGCCGGAGAGATCGACGGGCTGGGGCTGGTGACGACGGAGTTCCATCCGCTCGTGCCCCGCCATGATGTGCGGGTCATCCGCGGTACGTTCGAGGAGCTCATGAAGCGGGAGGACGAGGCGCCGGACGATTTTCTTCTGGCGGACCTCATGGACGAAGGGCCTGTCATCGACGCGATGGCCCGGCTCCGGCAGCGGTATCCTCGCCTTTCGGCGCTGCGCACGCACCTTTCCATTCAGGAGGACAGCGGCGCGCGGGCTGGGGCGCGGCAGCGGGTGGATATGATGACGATGGTGGAGACATTTTCCGAAGAATTCCAGGGAAGGGCGCTCACGGAGGAGGAGCGGGCCTTTTTGGAAACGGTGCGAAAGGAGGCGGAGCGCGAATGAGACCGCTGCGGCTTGTGATGACGGCTTTTGGTCCCTATGCGGGCCGGACGGCGGTGGATTTCACTCGCCTCGGGAGGGAGCGGCTCTTTCTCATCTGCGGCCCCACCGGCGCGGGGAAGTCCACTATCCTCGACGCGATGTGCTACGCCCTCTACGGGCAGACCAGCGGCGGCGAGCGGAGCGGCAAGGGGCTCCGGAGTGACTACGCCGGGCCGGACGTGCTGACGGAGGTGACCTTTGATTTCGCCATAGGGGAGAAGCGCTACCGCATCACCCGCGTGCCCGAGCAGCTGCGGGCGGGGAAGCGCGGCGCGGGGCGGCTCGTGCTCCAGAAGCCGGAGTCGGCGCTCTACGACATCACCGACGGCGAGCGGCTCCTCGCGGCGAAGGAGACGGAGCGCCGCGCCGCGGAGCTCCTCGGCGTGGGGGTGGAGCAGTTCCGGCAGATCATCCTTCTGCCGCAGGGAGAATTTCGGCGGCTCCTCCTGGCGGACTCGAAGGAGCGCCAGGGCATCATGCAGCAGCTCTTCCACACGGAGATGTACGCCCGGCTGGAGGAGGCGGTCTCGAAGCGGGCCCGCGATCTCGAGAAGGCGCGGGCGGACCGTGCGGCGCGGCTGGAGACGGTCTTCGCCTCCGCGGGCATCGAAGAGGAGGGACAGGCGGCGGAGGCGGCGCTCGCCGCGAAGGCAGAGAAGGCGCAGGAGACCGTTTCCGCGGCGGAGGCCGCCTATGGAGCGGCCGAGCGGGAGGAGACGGCGTTCCGCGGGGAATACGACGAGGCGCAGCGCCTCGCCGGGGCGTGGCAGCGGCTCGAAGTGGCGGAGGCGGAGTCTGCGCGCCTTGCCGCGCAGCGGGCAGAAATGGAAGCGAAGGCCCGGGACGTGGATCGGATCGCCGCGGCAGCCCGTCTGCGCGACGCGAAGGAGCACCTGGATCAGACTCTCACGGACGGCAAGTCCGCCCGGGCGCATCTGGACGCGGTGGAGCAGGACCTCGCGGCGCTTCAGGAGGAAAGGAAGAAAGCGCAGGCGGCGTCCGACGCGCTCGAGGCGGAAGCGCCCCGGCAGAAAGCGCAGGCGGATGAAGCGGCGCGCCTCGTGGACATCGAGAAGATGGCCTGGGAGTACCGCGATGCGGCGGCAGCGGCGGAGGCGGCGTCCCGCCTATGGCAGAAGGCGGCATCCGACAGAAAGCAGGCGGAGGCGCGGAGCCGGGACGCGGCGGCGGCGCGGGACACGGCGCGGAAGGCGGCCCGCCTCATGGAGCAGCATTTCATGGACGGACAGGCGGCGTACCTCGCGAAGGACCTCGCGGAGGGCGCGCCCTGCCCGGTGTGCGGCGCGATGCATCATCCTCACCCGGCGGAAGCGGCGGAGGAGCTTCCCGATAAGGAGAATGTGGACATGGCGCGGGCCCAGGCGGAAGCGGCCGAGCAGGCGGCGGACCGGGCGGCAAAGACGGAGGCAGCGGCGCGGCAGGCTGAGCAGGAAGCGGC
>CASEBK010000008.1 GCA_949286115.1 uncultured Veillonellaceae bacterium
CTGTCAAGGGGGATTTGAAATTCTTTTTTAGAAGAAGGACTTCAGGAGCCCCGTCGCTTCGTGCGACGTGGGTAAGCTTATCACGGATGGGATGACTTCGTCAAGGGGAAATATGGAGTTCTTTGTGAAGACAGTCGTAAAGAGCGAATTGATGTATACTCCATATCTCTACTTTAAATTGAAGAGGAGGTTTTATCTGGGAAACCGGGATTAAAATGCACGGGGACTTTTCATTTTTTGATGGGAAATTTTTTCTAACACAGGAAAGATTTTCATTTCGACGCGTGGGAAATGCGGCAGGCGGAGCGGCCTTCCCCCGCCGCGCGAAGCCTGCTTTGCTTCGTTTTCAAAAGCAGGCCACATCACGACGCGAATGATTTGGAAGCTGTCAGTGCGAACCCACATTGCGATGACTGCGTTTCTCTCATGCACGACTGTTCCCGTTAGGGGCATACGCACCCCATAGTCGCTTCATTCCTTCTTTTTCCGGAAAAAGAAGGAATGAAGCAAGGAAGAAAAGCCGCCGCCCGATCACTCCGGCCTGAGATTTGCCTGCCCTCCGCTGACGGAATGAAACTCGCTCGCTGCGCTCGCTCAAACAGTCATTCCGTCCGGGCGCTCCGGGCCGTCAAATCTCCCCCCTGCGGGGTCGGCCTCCGTTCAAACGGGCGGCTGTCCTGAACCAGCGATTGACTTCTCCCTCATGGAGATGCGGGCCCGATTTCCGCGCGAGGGGATGTACGCAGGCGGTGCGGCCACCATCCGTCGCTCGCCCTCACCGCATGGCGGTGGAAATTTTGCGTCGCGCCTTTGACGCTCCCTTATGCTGAAGGCATTCTCATAAGGGTGCGGACCTACATCACGACGCGAATCCCCACGAAGCTTTCTGTGCAGGTCTTCATCGCGACACGCGTCAAATGCGGCAGGCGGAGCGGTTCCCGCCGCGCGGGGGCTGCTTTGGGTTTCTTCGCCAGCGGGCATTTTTATTTCTTACGATTCGTACAAGCTGGATGATTTTTATTTTCTATTTATATGCGGAGCCTTTTATATGGCATGCAAAAAGGCCGCCTTTAAGAGCGGTCTTTGGATGCGGGACGGAGCTGGTCATGAGTGCTCCGGCGAGGGGCGGGCGGCCTGTCTTTCTTTGATGAAGGCGCGCCATTTTTCGGGGGCGGGGTCGCCGTAGAGTTTTTCCATGGCGGCACGGGTGACGAGCCAGGTGCGGCCGGCGCGGCGGCGTTCTCCGTCTTCGAGGCGGGCGGCGCGGTGGCCGGCTCCGGCGGCGGCGCTGCGCACGTCTTCGGTGGGCCGGTTCCAGAGAGCGGCGGCTTCGGCGGTGGCGAAGACGAGAAGGAGCGGCAGGAGGTCTGCCTGCGTTTCTTTTTCTTCCCAGGAGGCGCGGACGATGAGCCAGCCGGTGGGCGTACGTTTCGCCTTGCGTCCGAAGAGGCCGGCCTCGCAGTCGGCGCGGACGGCTTTTGCGGTCCTGCCCAGCGCGTCCCCTATTTCTTTTTCGGTGCCGACGGTGTCGAGCACGCCGGGAAATGTGAGCTCCGCGGCGTCGTCGGGCAGGGAAAACTGCTCTGCCGGGAAGAGGAGAAGGCCTTCAGAGGAAACGCCCGCGGCGGTCCCCACGGGCAGGCGCCGCCAGTCCCGGAAATTTCGAAGGGCCCCGGCGGTGCGGAGGGGATCGGCCAGCGCGGTGCGCACGGCGGGTTCGCCTTCTACGGGCACGGCGGAGAGGTCCGGCAGGCGGTCGGTCAAAAGGAGCGCGGGGCCGCAGGTGATGGCCGCGCCAACGACGGGACGCACGCCAAGGAGCCACGCTCCGTAGATGGCGGCGGCGTCCGCTTCGGATATGCCGCGGTAGAGCAGTTGATTCATGAGAGAGCCTCCTTATTTCCATTTCTTCTATTATCGCACAAAAAAAGAGCAGACGCGCTGCTCTTGTCGGTCACGCGGCGAGGGTCCGCTGGCGAAACCAGATCCACACGGTGGTGAGGAGGAGGATCGCGCCGCCGAGGAAGAAGGCGGAGGCGAGGCCAAAGGTATCCGCGCAGAGACCGCCCATGAGGGGGCCGATGAAATTGCCGATGTTCATGGAGGTGGCAAGGAGTCCGAAGGCGCTGCCCCGCATGGCTCCGTCGGTGCATTCGTTCACGCCGGCGGTGAGGGTGATGGTGCCGCCCACGACGAAGATGCCGAAGAGGAGCTGCCCCGCGGCGAAGAGCCAGATGTTCGGCGCGGCCCACTGCATGAAGAAGGTGACGGCGCTCCCGGCGAAGGCCCAGAGGGTGCCGGTCATCACGCCGCGGCGGGTGCAGAGGCGACCCCAGAAGGGCGCGGCGATGACGCCGGAGATGCCCACGGCGCCTACGATGACGCCGGAAATGAGGTCTGCGTCGGCGAGATCCCCAGTGAGCTCGGCCACGTACAGGGAGAAGATGGGATTGATGAGGATGGTAGCGGCCTGATTGACCACCATGAGGCTCATGATGCGCACGAAAGCCGCGTTTTTCGACAGGATGTGGAAGGACTCCACGATGCCCACCTGTTTCGCCGCCGCTTTCTTCGGGGGCTGCTTGATGAAGAAAAGGATGAGAAGGGTGCAGAGGATGTACCCCATGCCGCCTACGAGGAAGGACACGCGCATGCCGAAGAAATGAGCGAAGGTACCGCCCAGGAAGGGACCGAGGACGCTCCCGGCGCTGCGCCCGGCCATGAGCACGCTGATGGCTTCGGCGGCGTGGCTTCCCGCCAGCGACGAGAGGAGGGACTGGCAGATGGGGAAGTACCCGAAGGAGAACCCCTGAAACATGCGCACGCCGATGAACTGGAGGGGCGTGGTGACGATGGAGGCGAGGAAGAAGGCCAGCGCGAGGCTCGCGGAGGCGCGGAGGATCATCTTCTTCTGCCCCATGCGGTCGGAGAGCGCGCCCCAGATGGGCAGCACGATGGCCCCCATGAGGAAGGTCGCCGACGAGGCCAGCGACGTCCAGAGCTCCACATTGTCCTGCGTCGCTCCCAGCTCCAGGAGGTAAAAGGACAGGAAGGGGAAGACCATGGTGCCCCCGCCGGAGACGCAGATGCCCCCGAGCGCGCAGATCCACACCGTTCGTTTCAATGTGCCGTTCATACGTCTTCCTTTCCGCTGCCGGCGCAGCTCTCCCTTTTCTTATGAAGTCATTTTGTCCGATTATGCCCCCGCCGACGCGGCCTGTCAATGTATATCCCTTTTTTCTATGAACGCGCGACGCGCGATGAGAAAAAAGGCGGGAAACAGGAAATTTTCTGCGGCGACGCAGGCCTTATCTTCATGAGGCGGCGCTTCGCCATGGCGCGGCCCCCTCGCATCGCGGCGCGGAGCGATCGGGGATGTCAGGGCGGGGCGCATGCTCGATGCAGAGCGTCATGCCCAGTCCGCCGCCGCACGCCGCGCCCGCAAAACCCGCTGCATCCCCGTATGGACGGAAGAAATCGTGGCTCATCTCATGGCCGCGCACGGCCGATAAAGGAAAGCAAACGAAAAGGAACCGATACCACCATCGGTTCCTTTTTGTCGCTCAGAACTTATGAAGAAAGAGATTGCTCGTAAGATCACTCATCACGCTAAATCCCCTATTCGCATGTCGATTCCCAGCTCCTCCGCCTTGGCCAATAAACGATTAGCAGTACTTCGGTTCGATCTAACACCATTCCCCAAAAAATAGCAAGTTCCCAAATTATGCATCGCACGACCATTGCCCTGATCCGCTGCTTTTTGAAACCACTTTGCAGCTTCTTCATAATCTCGAGATACACCATTCCCATAATAATAACACTTTCCTAGATTATTCTGTGCAATGGATTCTCCCTGATTTGCTGCCTTTTAATACCACTTCACGGCCTCTCTGTAATCACGCGCAACACCATCACCATTGTAATAGCACGTCCCCAAATTCGTTTGTGCTATGATATGGCCTCGTTCTGCCGCTTTCAAATAACATCCCACCGCCTTCTTTTTATTCCTCGTTATACCGATACCGTTTTCATAGCAGTACCCCAAATCAGCTTGTGCCGATGTATAATTCCCCTCAGCCGCTCTTTGGTACCATTTCACGGCTTCTTTATAATCTTGCGTGACGCCGCAACCACGATAATAACATTCCCCCAACGCGTACTGTGCAGCGACATAATTTTGACCTGCCGCTTTTCGATACCACTCCGCAGCATCTTGATCGCTCTTCGTCGTTCCAATGCCATGTTCATAACACCGGCCTAAACGGCACTGTGCTTCCGCATCCCCATCGAAAGCTGCCTGCGTATACCAATCAAAGGCTTCTCTTTCGTCTTTTCCTACGCCTATTCCTTTTTCATAGCATTTGCCGAGTTCGCGTTCCGCAAGCCAGAATCCTTTCTCGGCCGCCTTTACAAAGCATCCTGCCATTTTTGTCAGGTCTTTTTCCACGCCAAGGCCGTCCCCATACATTCGAGCCACTTCGCATAGGGTCATCATATCTCCTGCCTCTGCCGTGGCGAGTGCTTGCGGAATATGAGTCTCAATGAGCACCTGCCGCTTTGCCGACTGATCAGGCAGCGTTTCCGCATAGCGAATGGCAGCCAGCACATCACCAGCCTCGGCACCGCGCTCCCACCAGTCACGCCATTTTGCCTCATCCTGTTCTATAGAGGCATAGCCTTCCTTCGCATAGAGCCCCAGATAGTACATAGCGCGACCATTGCCCGCTTCGGCCAGTTCAGTGAAATTCTGGTACGCTTTCTCCAGTTTATGCTCGATGAAGGATTGTTCCGCCGCAGCCAATCTGTCATCTTTTTTCGGAAGCGCCATCATGGTTTCTGCCGCAGGAATCGCTTCTTCACCCGGTGCGAGGAGCAGGCCTTCTGCATCGGCCTGCTTTACGCTGTACAGGAGGTCCAATACCATGTCGAAGCTCTCCACGTCCATGTCCACGTCGGCCCCGGCGTTATTCCGAAGATAGGCTTTCGCCAGGTCCCGGCGGATGGCGTCTTCCGTGACGGACGCATCGTACGGTGCGACGTATTTTGCCACTGTCTCGGGCAGGTAGCGTTCTTCATGCTGGAGGGCGTCCAGCTTCTTGATGCCGCTCATGGCGACGAGGTGTCCCGGGTCTTCGATGGGGCGGATTTCTTTCCCGGCGAGCAGCTTGCTCCGATAGGCGTCGTTGTCCGCGATGGCCTCTACCACTGCGCCGTAATTGACGGGCGTCTTCGGCGGCAGCCCCACCGAGTCCATGGCGGACTTCAGGAGGAGCAGGTCGGAGGTACTGTATTCGCCTTTCGTGATGTCATAGAAGTCCCGCACGAGGCAGACGATCTTGCCCGCCTCCTCCAGTTCGGGATAGCCTTCGCCGTTGAAGTCCAAGTATTCCACCGAGTTCTGCCACGTGAGCAGGTTCACGTTCCGTTCCACTTTTTCCAGCCGGAGCTCCATGCGCACGAGCTGGCTCTGGTTGTACTAGAAAAATTTCTCAAGGCCCGTGTAGAGCTTCGTGAACTCCGTCCCTACGAGCTTCATGGAGGCGTTCAGTTTATTGTTCACCGCGGCAAGAAGGTCGAAGGTGAGGAGATTCTGCTCGGCCAGCTTCTGGAGAGTCTGCTGGGAAGCGTACTGCGCGGCGGCGCGGCTCGCATTGATCTTGTTCTGGAGCTTCTGATTGCTCCCGGTGATGCCCCCGATGAGGCGGCTGAAGAACCCCTTACTGGCGAGCTTCTGCCCCGCTTCGTCCGCCTCAGTCATGGCGGCGACGCTCTCGAAGACAAGACGGTTCACCTCTTTCCGATTCGCCTTGTGCGCCGCGATGATGCGGTCCAATTCTGCGTCCAGCTCCGTCTTTTCTTCGGGCGTGAGCACTTCTGCGTCGACCAACGTCAATTCTTTCGTCATAGTATCCTCCTTTATTTCAGACGGCCTTAAGATTCGCCGCCGGTATACCGATCGATCACGTCTGCAAAATGGGCCTTGCGCTGCCGCCGGGCCTCGTTTTCGGAAGCGGCATCCTTTTCTGATGCTTTCATCGTGAAGAGGTCCTGCTCCTGCTGCTTCGTCACGTTGTGCATCTGCTTCGTGACGTACCACGCTTTCTTCGCGGCAGGCGCGGAGACGTCCCGCCCTAGCACGGCCCGAGCCACGGCCTTGGGGTCTGCTTTCTTCTGCGGCGCGAGGAGCGGCTCTCCCGCTGCGCTCCGCGCCATGAGGCGGAGAAGGCTCTCCGCGGCGGCTTCGCCCGTGGGCAGGCGCACCCGCGTGCGGAAGCCGATGGTCCGCCGGATGAGCGCCGTGAGCAGTTCGTCCGCAAAGGCCTCCCGGTCGTCCGCGGCGTACATCTCGTAGAGCTTCCCCTGCGTGAGGACCCGCTGCAGGTCGTCTAAGACGATGGAGAGCTCCTCCTCATTCAGAAGGTACGTCTGAGCAAGAGGCACGAGGCGACTCTCAAGGATGCGCACGAGCTCCACGGCGTCGTCCTCGATGAGCGCATCCATAGCGGCCTTCGTGGCGCTCCCGCCGGCCGCGCCGCCAGCGATGCCGCCGAGGCAGGCGCCGACCTTCGCGCCTGCCACAGTCCCTCCGGGACCAAAGAGGCTTCCCATGGCGCCTCCGGCCAGCGCGCCTGCCATCATACCGCCTGCACCGCCGCCGACCGCACCGGTCGCCACCGTGAGATTTTTGAAAAGCTGCCTGCCGGAGATGCGCCCGCGGAAGCAGTTCACGATGTCCCCGGCGGACAGGACGAGCACCGTCGCCGCCGCGGCGATGACGTTGCCCCGGAGGAGCTTCGCCAGATTATTCGTCGCCGCTGCTCCGTAGATGGGCGCGCCCGCTCTAAGCCCGTTCACAAGAAGATTCCGCGCGCTACCGGGAAGCATCTTGACGGCCTGTATCGACGGATTCAGCAGGAGCGCATTGATTCCCGTCCGCGTGACCTGCGCGGAGAGGATGTAAGAGACGACAGCCGGGCCGCCTGCGGAAATACCGACGCAGAGCCCTTCGTCCACAGCATCATCCAGAGATTTCCCGTCCCAGAGAGCTTTCGCAAAGGCGATGGCCCCGGAAATGCCGAAAACGCTCGCGCCGATGACAGCGCCGTGCGCCGCGTCGAACGTGAGCGACTCCACAGTGCCCGCCTGGGCGATGCGCTTCGCCGTCTCATAGGTGACGCTCCCCTTTCTGACGAGCTTCCTCGCATCGTTTGGGTCGGTCACGCCTTTGACTTCCCCTTTGGCGATACGCTCCTGCATGCGGGCCACGGCCTGTTCGTACTGGTCGCTGGGCACTTCGATCTGCATAGGGTTTCCATTGGCGTCGTAATACCGATACTCATGATTTTCAAATGCCGCGTCCACGCTGGCCGCCGCATTCTGACAATATTTCACCTGAATGAGCTGGCCATCCACGAGACGGTCCGCCCCGTCTTTCGCATTATCATTTCCTACGATCTTCGCATCCCTGCCATGGAGACGATCGATGAGATCGTTCGCCTGCTCCGCGGCATAGCCGTGCCCCTGATGCGCATCGAACCGATTCAGATTCATATTCTGCGCGCTTCCTGTATTTCTCCGAACGCAGGATGTTTCCCCCGCTGGGCATCATGGCATTCTCGTCCTTCATCGCTGCCTCCTCAGTCAAAAAATCCTATCTGTATTATGCCCCCCCTAAAATTCTCTGTTAAGCTGATAATGCGCGGAAGTTTCCCATCTCCTCGAAAAAATTCCCACGCAAAAAGACCGCCCTCTCAGACGGTCTTGCTTTGCATCCGTGCCACGGAAAAACGCAGAGCGACTGGCCCTGCGTCTGGTGGATTCTTATTCTTTTACGAAGACCTTTTCGATCTCGGCGATGTACATGGTGTGGTAATTGCCTTCGTCACCTCCGGCGTACCAGCGGGATTTCATGGTCGGGTCGAGGAAGGTCTCTTCGCCGAGCTCGGCCGCGAGGAGCTTCCGGCACACGAGGATGACGTCCGCCTCGGCGGGAGCGGCGATGCCTTCCACTTCTGTAGGGGTGAGGCCCGCTGCCTGCCATTTGTTGCCGTCCCGACCGGAGTGGGAGCCCATGTAGCCCAGCGCTTTCCGGCAGCTCTCGGGCAGCGCCGCGATGGTGAAGCGTTCGCCGCTGTCGATGAAGGTCTTCGTGAAGCGGTTCTGACGGATGTAGACGGTGGCCGCGTTCTTGCCCCACCATACGCCGAGGCCGCCCCAGCTCACCGTCATCCCGTTGCACTGTTCTTTTGTCCCCGCCGTCACGAGGAACCACCCTTTGCCGATCTGGGTGAACGGATTCCATGAAAGCTCTTCCGGTCTGATCTCTTTATATGCCATACTGATGACCTCCTTTTAATTTCTGTTTCTATTATAACAGGTCGGCACAGCGAGGGCCTGCACACTGAAAAAAGACCGCTTCCCCGGCGGTCTTCTTTCGTTTCATGGAAGCTCCATGAGGGCGCGCACGGCGGCGGTCACGGCGCGGAGGACGGTCTCTTCGGGGGCGTCGTTTCGGACGGTGCGGTCTGCGGCGGCGCGGTAGAGGGCGATGCGGGCGCGGTAGAGGGCGTAGACGCGGCCGGTGCCGGCGGCGAGGAGGGGGCGGCCGGAGGGATCGACGCCCGCGGCGATGGCTTCGGGGGCGCGGTCGAGGAAGAGGAAACTTCCTGTCGGGCGAAGGAGGGCCACGTTTCTCTTGCGCACGACGAAGCCGCCGCCGGAGGCGATGACGGTGCCTTCCCTGCGGGCGAGGAGCGCGGCGGCTCTCGTCTCGGCGTCGCGGAAGGTCTCCTCGCTCTCGGCGAAGAGGTCGGGGATGGTGCGGCCGGTGATCTCTTCGATGAAGTCGTCCGCGTCGACGAAGGGGCGGCCGAGGGCGCGGGCGGAGGCGCGGCCGAAGGTGCTCTTCCCGCTGCCGGGCATCCCGATGAGCACGACGTTTCTCATAGGTGCGCCTCCATCGCCCGGGCGACGATCTCGGCGAGCTCCGCCGGGAGGGACCTCTCCAGCCAGAGCTCTTCGGCGGCGAGGGCCTGCGCGGCGAGCATAAGGAGGCCGTTCGCCCCTTCCGCCCCGCCTGCGCGGGCGTCGCGGAGGAACTTCGTCTTGGCGGGATTGTAGATGAGATCCACCGCTTTCGCGAACCGCCCTGCCGCGGCGGCCGAGAGGGGCGAGGCGTCTGCCTGGGGGAACATGCCGCAGGGGGTGGCGTTCACTGCAAGGAAAGCGCCGGGCTCCTTTTCTATGTCCTCGTAGGAAATGATCTGCGCGCCCCGCGCCGCGGCGAAGGACTGAAAGGACGCGTCCACGCTCTCGGGATGGCGGGAGGCGACGGCGATGGTCTTCGCGCCCCGGTCGGCGAGGCACTGCACCACCGCCCGCGCTGCGCCGCCCGTGCCGAGGACGACGGCATCCCGCCCGGCGGGGTCTGCGCCGATGGCGTCCAGCGTGCGGGAGAAGCCGAGGTAATCCGTGTTGTGTCCCCAGCCGTGCCCGCCGCGGATGACGACGGTATTCACCGCGCCGATGGTCTCCGCCTCCTTCGAAAGGCCCGCCAGATACGGGATGACGGCGGTCTTGTAGGGGATAGTCACGTTGAAACCGTCCAGCGCGCCGATGAGCTCTTCTACGCGGCGGCCGAGGTCTGCCCGCGGGATCTCGATGAGCTCGTAGGTGCCGGAGAGGCCGAGCGCGGAGAGCAGACGCCCGTGGATGGCGGGGGAGAGGCTGTGTCCGAGGGTCTCGCCGATGAGGCCGAATTTCATGGCTGTCCTCCTTTGTCGGATGCATAGTTGCCGAGAATGCGGAAATAGGAACACATCGAGGAAAGGCCCTCGAGGGTGTGGGCGTTCGACTCGTCGTCCAGGCGCCCCATCACGTCGATGTGGAAGAAATATTCGAAGGGGTGCCCGTCCATGGGGCGGGACTCCAGATGGGTCATATTCATGCCGCCGTAGAAGAAATACCCCAGCACGTGGTAGAGCGCGCCCGGCGTGTGATGCACGGCGATGACGAGGGTGATCTTGTCCGCCGTCTCGTCCGTCTCCATGGACGGCGCGATGATGAAGAATCGCGTGAAATTCTTCCGGTTCGTCTGGATGGACGGGGCGAGCACAGTGAGGCCGTAGAGCTCGGCCGCGAGCCGCCCCGCCACCGCCGCCTCGTCTTTCCGGCCGCCTCTTGCGACTTTCTCCGCGCTCTTCGACGTGCTGAAATAGGGCACGAGTTCCCACTCCAGATGGCTCCGGAAGAAATCCCGGCTCTGGGCGAAGCCCTGCGGATGGGAGTAGACCGTGCGGATGTCCTCGAGCCGCGCCCCCGCAGGGCCCAGCAGGTGGTGCTCGATGCGGATGCATTTCTCCCCGACGACGGCGCAGCGGTAGCGCCGGATGAGGTCGTACACCTCCGTGATGCCCCCGGTGGACGAATTTTCGATGGGTACCACGCCGTACCGGGCGCGCCCCTCCGCCACCGCCGCGGTCACTTCCTCGAAATGGTCGCAGTACGACGCTTTGACGGGCCGCCCGGTGAACCAGGACTGCATGGCCTGATCGCTGTAGGAGCCGGGCTGTCCGAAGCACGCCACGGCCAGGGTCATTTCTTCCATGCGGCGCCTCCTTCCCACACGCGGCTTTCCAGCAGGATGTCCAGGAGCGTCCACGCCGCCGCCGCCTCGATGACCGGCACCGCCCGGGGCACGATGCACGGGTCGTGCCGTCCCCGGATCTCCAGCACGGCGTTTTCCCCCGTCTCTATATCCACCGTCTCCTGCGCGCGCCCGATGGACGGCGTGGGCTTCACCACCACGCGGAAGAGGAGCGGCGCGCCGTCCGTGATCCCCCCGGTGAGCCCGCCGTTGTGGTTCGCCGCGGGGACCGCCCGGCCGCCTTCCATGCGGAGGGGGTCGTTCGCCTCGCTCCCGCGCATCCCCGCAAAGGCAAATCCCTCGCCGAATTCCACGCCCTTCACCGCAGGCACGGAGAAGAGCATCTGCGCAAGGCGGCTCTCCACGGAGTCGAAGAGCGGGTCCCCCAGCCCGGGCGCGAGGCCCTCTGCCATGCACTCGATGACGCCGCCCACGGAGTCCGCCGCGTCCTTTGCCGCGAGAATGGCCGCCCGCATGGGCGCTTCCTGCGCCGCGTCGAGGAGAGGCAGCTCCTGCGCCGCAAGCGCCCCGAGTGCCTCCGCCGGCAGCCCCATCGGC
>CASEBK010000009.1 GCA_949286115.1 uncultured Veillonellaceae bacterium
CTGTCAAGGGGGATTTGAAATTCTTTTTTAGAAGAAGGACTTCAGGAGCCCCGTCGCTTCGTGCGACGTGGGTAAGCTTATCACGGATGGGATGACTTCGTCAAGGGGAAATATGGAGTTCTTTGTGAAGACAGTCGTAAAAGGAGTATTAATATATACTCTTTCTTCCTATTCTCTATTTAAGAGGAGGCTTTATGTGTGGAGATGGATCAAGAGTTCATTTTTTCATTGAAACTTCTTTTTTCATTGCGATGGGGAACGACATCGAAGCTGTCAGTGCGGGGCTCATTTGGGATAAAAAACTTTCTTATTCATTACGATGCGGACCCACATCACGATGACTGCGTTTCTCTTATGTACGACGGTTTCCGTCTTAGGAGCACGAGCTCCATGGTCGCTTCATTCCTTCTTTTTCCGGAAAAAGAAGGAACGAAGCAAGGAAGAAAAGCCGCCGCCACGGTCACTCCGGCCTGAAACATTGGCCGGTCACTACCCTCCGCGCAACTCGCTCGCTGCGCTCGCTCAGACAAGCGCTCCGGCTAACGCCACCGGCCAATGTTTCTCCCTTCGGGCACCGGCCTTCGTTCCAACGGGCGGGGAAGCTGCACCAGTTCTTTTCTGTGTCGCGCATTTTTCAAATGCGCATCCCCTTTGCTTCCGTGCTCTCTCATGGGGGTGCGGACCTACATCGCGACGCGAATCTCCACGAAGATTTCTGTGCAGGTCTTCATCGCGACGCGCAACAAATGCGGCAGGCGGAGCGGCCCCCAACCGTGCGGAGCCTGCTTTGGGGACTTTTCGCCCACGGGATGTGTAACGACAGGGATGTATCTCTTCATAAAGGGGCGGACCTACATCACGATGCGAATGACTTCGAAGCTGTCAGTGCAAAGCTCACTCACGACGCATGACAAATGCGGCAGGCGGAGCGGTCCTCGCTGCGCGGAGCCTGCTTTGGGGGCTTTTCGCCCGCGGGATGTGTCACGACGGGGATGTATCTCTTCATAAAGGGGCGGACCCACATCACGACTTGAATGACTTCGAAGCTGTCAACGAAGACTTTCATCACGCCACACGCTAAACGCGGCAGGCAGAGTGGTTCCCACCGCGTGGAGCCTGGCTTTGGCCTCCATTCATATACATCCCCTATCACGATTTGACGAAAGGAATCAGCTCTATATTCCCTCTTTATCACGCAAAAAGGCCGCTCTTTTATAGAGCGGTCTTGGTTATCGGGTCTCGTGGAGGGCTTGTAGGATCTGGCGGAGGAGGCGGGCGTTGAGCTGGCCAGGGGCGGAGGCGGTCTCTGCGGCGCCGAAGGTGAGGGCGGAGCCAAAGGTCTCTCCGGCGAGGCGGGAGAGGACGCCGAGGCGGCCCATGGACATGGTGATGATCGGGCGGTCAGGGTGCGCGCGGCGGGCGCGGAGGGTGGCGGCGAGGAGGGCGAGCACGTCTTCCGCGCATCGGGGCATGACGGCGAGCTTGGCAATGCCGTGATCGTTTCCCATGGCTTCGAGGCGGGCGGCCATGTCGTCTTCGGTCGGGGTCTTCTGGAAGTCGTGGGCGCTCATGACGACGGGGAGGCCCGCTGCCTGCGCGGCGTTTCTCGCTTCGTCCCGAAGATCGCTCCGGCGGCCGTATTCGATGTCCACCGCATCGATCATGCCCGTGCGGATGAGGCGATGAAGGAGGGCGAAGTAGTCCTCTTCTCCGAGCGGGTGCGCCCCTCCTTCGGAAACGGTGCGAAAGGTGGCGAGGAGCGGCGCGTCGGGCAGGACGGCGCGGAGCGCGGCGAGGGCGGCTTCCGTATCGGCGAGGTCTTCGAGGGCGTCCACGCGCCATTCCACCAGGTCATAGGGATACCCCGCAAGCGTTTCTGCGGCGCGGCGGAGAGCGGCGGAGCTGCGTCCTGCGAGGGGGATGCAGAGCTTCGGCGCGCCCTTCGTGAGGTCCACGCCGCGGATGACGTAGGGATTCATGGACGCGCCTCCCCGATGCAGGGACTGTGGGGGAGATGGTTCAGGATCTCCGCGCCGTCTTCGGTGACGAGCACCAGGTCTTCGATGCGTACGCCGAACTGTCCGGAGAGGTAGACGCCCGGCTCGATGGAGAAGATCATCCCCGGCTCGGCGATGAGGTCAGAGGCGGCGGACACTTCGCCCGCTTCGTGGTCGGAAAGCCCGATGAAGTGGCCCAGGCGGTGGGTGAACTGCGGACCGTAGCCCGCCTTTTCGATGACGGCGCGGGCGGCGCGGTCCAGCTCGGCGAGGGGCACTCCCGGACGGACGAGGGCTTCGGCGGTCTCGCAGGCTTCTCTCACGATGGAGTGCACTTTTTTTATTTCTTCCGGCACGTCTCCGAAGAAATATGTGCGGGTCATGTCGGAGCAGTACCGCTGCCGTTTCGCTCCCACGTCGATGAGGACGGACATCCCCTCGCGGAGAGGCTCGCCGCTCACGGTGTGGTGCGGGTCAGCGCCGTGGGGCCCGTAGGCGATGATGGGCGGGAAGGACACGTCTTCGCACCCTTCCTCTTTATATAAGGCGCGCAGATGGTCCGCCGCCTCCGCCTCGGTCACCCCTTCATGGAGCCACGCGGCGAGACGGGCGAGGCACCGGTCGTTCGCGGCGGAGCTCTCCCGCATGAGGCGGATCTCTTCTTCGTCCTTCACGGCGCGGGCGCGGTCGATGGGGCCGCTGCCCACCACGTAGGTCCGCGGCGCGGCGGCCATGAGCTCCAGCAGAAAATGGGAGGGCCAGTTCTTGTCCACGCCGATGACGCCTTCCGGCGCGAGATCTTCCGCCAGCGTGGCGATGCCGTTCTCCCCGTCGCGGATGGCGAGCACGGGAATATCCGTGTCGAAGGTGAAAAGGGCGTTCTTCACCCAGCGGAGGCTCCCGGTGCTGTCCACCACGAGCACGGCCAGGCGCTCTCCCACGTCCACGGTCTCACCAGTGAGATACCACAGCGCGTCGGGGTCGCTCACGATGGTCTGCGCCATGCCTTCCCGGCGCATGGCTGCCTGCACTCTTGCGATGCGTTTTTCATAAATGGCTTTCATTTCCCGTCCTCCTTGAAATGGAAATCGGCGCGAAGGACCTTCCGCACGGCTCGTTCCAGCGCGCGGGCCGCCCCGGCGATATCTTCGAGCTCGGCGTGTTCCTCCGCACAGTGGCTCGCCCCGTCCCGGCAGGGCAGGAAGAGCATCCCCGTGGGACACACCGCCGCCCAGTGCATCGCGTCGTGCCCAGCCCCGCTGG
Source organism: uncultured Veillonellaceae bacterium (assembly GCA_949286115.1). Classification (GTDB taxonomy): domain Bacteria; phylum Bacillota; class Negativicutes; order Veillonellales; family Dialisteraceae; genus UBA1822. The sequence goes on from CASEBK010000009.1 coordinate 3,261, forward strand.
GAAGGCGCATGGCGGAGAGCCCCTCCTCTTCGCAGCACGCCATGAGCAGGTCCGCCACGTCCCGCCGGATGGGGGCGGGCTCCTCCCGGCAGATCGGCTCGATGTCATAGGGAATGCCCCGTCTCCGGCCCGCTGCCTCCGCGGCGGCGAGGATATGCGCCACGGCTTCGTCTTTCGCAGCGGAGGAAATGCTCCGCACGTCCAGTCCCATGGTCACCTCGCCGGGGACCACGTTCATCGCGTTCGGACGAACGCGGAGGGTCCCCACCGTGGCCACCACCGGCGGATCGCTGTGGGCCTTCGCTTCGCGCTCCGCGGCGAGGATGATCTCCGCGGCCAGCGCGAGCCCGTCGTGGCGGAGATGCATCGGCGCGGCGCCGCTGTGGTCAGGATGGCCGTGCAGACGGAAACGGAGGCGCGTAGGTGCGGCGATGCCCGTAACGACCCCCGCCTTTTTCCCTTCGTGCTCCAACACGCGGCCCTGCTCGATGTGCATCTCAAAGAACGCCGCGGGCTTTCCTTTATATTTCGCCTCCGCCACATGGTCCGGGTCGAGTCCCCGCGCCTTCAGCACGTCGTAGAGCGCCCGCCCCTCTCTGTCGTGGAGAGAGAGCAGGTCCGGCAGGGAGAGCTCGCCGCACATGGCCCGGCTGCCGAGCGTGCCCGCACCGAAGCGGCTCGACTCTTCGCACAGGAAGAGCACCGCTTCATAGGGCCGCTCGTTCCGCCAGCCCTCCTCCTCCATGCTCCGGGCGATCTCGATGGCGGCGAGCGTCCCGCATGCGCCGTCGAACCGGCCCCCTTCGGGCACCGTGTCCGCGTGAGAGCCGCAGAGCACCGGCGCCAGCTCCGGCCGCGTCCCTTCCCGACGGCCCACCACGTTTCCAAAGGCGTCCTCCCGCACCGCGAGCCCCGCCTTTCGCATGAGAGATATGACGTACGCCCGCCCTTCCCAGTCGCTGTCCGTGAAAGCGAGCCGCGTGACGCCCCGCCCCGGCGCGGTGATGCGGCCCAGATGCGCCAGCTGCGCCCCCAGCCGTTCCGTGGAGATCATACCTTTCCCCTCCTTATTTATTTCATTGATATGTGTATTGTAAAAACATTTCCCGCCGCTGGCAAGAACGCCCCTACCCGAAGCCAAAAGAGCAAAGTCATCCTTTCCCGCGGACCCCGACTTTCAAAGCAAAGTCCACTTTGCCGGGAAAGGTCCTCTTTATCCTGAAAACCGACCTGAAAACGAAAAGGGACATTCCCCAAACAAGTCCCCGGAACCTCCCCATGGACCGGACCACGGAAAATCAGACAAACGAAACGGCTGCCATCCGTACCTGGATAAACCCTTTTTCCAAACATACAACAAATGCAGTGTGATATAGCCCACTTACGAAAGAATAGCAAAGCAGGCTCCGCGCGGTGGGGAACCTCTTCGCCTGCCGCATTTGGTATATCTCGTGATGAAGAAATCTTCACTGAAAGCTTCGATATGATTCATGCCGCGATGTGGGCCCGCACCCCCATGAGAGAACACGGAAGCAAAGGGGATGCGCATCGTAAGATGTGCGACACAAGTCAAGAACTGGTGCAGCTTCCCCGCCCGTTGGAACGGAGGCCGACCCCGTAGGGGAAGGATTTGGGGCCGATGCCGCCCGGAAAAGGCGACTGTTTGAGCGAAGCGAGTTTCGCCTTTTCAGGCAGCGGTCACAAATCCTTAGGCCGGAGTGACCGTGGCGGCGGTTTTCCTTCCTTGCTTCGTTCCTTCCTTTGAGCGGTCAAAGGAAGGAATGAAGCGACCATGGGGTTCATGCTCCTATGACGGGAACAGTCGTACATGAGAGAAACACAGTCATCGCGATGTGGGTCCGCTCCGACAGCTTCGAATCCATTCACGCCGCGATGTGGTCTGTTTTCGAAAACGAAGCAACGCAGGCTCCGCGCGGCGAGGAAACCGCCCCGCCGCAAATATTCCTTATATAGAAAAAAGAAAAAGAATCTTCTTCCTCTGCGAAAGGCGCAAAAAAAATGCAGCTGTTTCCAGAACGATAGGAAACAGCTGCATTGACCATCCGCCGATGGGCGGACAGGGGGGAAACCTCCCTATAAGTTTTTTACATTTCCGCTTTTTCTGCCGCTGCCGGTACGACGACCGTTTCTTCTTCGGCAGCCGGTTCTTCACCGGTCTGGCGGTAGTGGATGAAGTTTTTCAGCTCCTGCGAGACTACGCCTGAGAGGCAGAGGAGAGCGATGAGGTTCGGGAAAGCCATGCAGGCATTGAGGATATCTGCGAGGGCCCAGATGGCGTCCAGTTTCAGGAAGCCGCCGGCGAGCGTCATGATGACGAAGACGATGCGGTAGGGCTTGATCCATTTCGTGCCTACGAGGTAGACGAGGCACCGTTCGCCGTAGTAGTTCCAGCCGAGGATGGTGGTGAAGGCGAAGAGCACGAGGGAGACGGTGAGGAGCACGCCGCCCAGTTCAGGATAGGCGGTGGAGAACGCGGCGTTCGTGAGAGCCGCGCCGTTCATGTCGGCGCTCCACTGGCCGGTGACGATGATGGTGAGGCCCGTCAAGGTGCAGATGATGATGGTGTCGATGAAGGTGCCGGTCATGGAGACGAGGCCCTGTTCTGCCGGCCAGCGGGTCTTGGCCGCCGCCGCGACGATCGGCGCGGAGCCGAGGCCGGATTCGTTGGAGAAGAGGCCGCGGGCGATGCCGTTCTGCATGGCCATCATGACGGTGGCGCCGAGGAAGCCGCCGGTGGCAGCGGTGCCGGTGAAGGCATTGTCGATGACGAGGGCGATCGCGCCGGGAATGTTGTCAGCGAACATGAGAAGCACGGTGATGGTGGTGATGAGGTAGATGACAGCCATGGCTGGTACGATCTTGCTGGAGGTCTCGGCGATGGTCTGCAGGCCGCCGAAGATGATGGCGGTGGTAAGGACGAAGACGATGAGCGCGGTCCAGAGGATGTCTACGCCGAAGGCGACGTGTACGACTTCGACGATGGAGTTCACCTGGGTGGTGTTGCCGATGCCGAAGATGGCGGCGAAGATGCCGAAGAAGGCAAAGAGCCCGCCCAGCCATTTCCATTTCTCGCCCATACCGTTCTTGATGTAGAACATGGGGCCGCCGGCGATGTTGCCGTTGTTGTCCACTTCACGGAACTTGACGGCGAGCGTCCCTTCGGAGAATTTCGTGGCCATGCCGAAGAAGGCGGCCATCCACATCCAGAAGAGAGCGCCCGGGCCGCCCGCGTGGATGGCGGTGGCCACGCCTACGATATTGCCGGTGCCGACGGTGGCGGCAAGGGCCGTGCAGAGCGATTTGAAGCTCGATACGTCCCCGGCGTCCTGATTCTTGCCGGTGGAGAAGATCAGTTTGAATGCCAGCGGCAGGCGGAGCACCTGCACGAAGCCCGTGCGGAGGGTCAGGAAAATGCCCGTGCCTACGAGCAGGACCAGAAGCGGCGGCCCCCATACATAGCCGTCGATCATGTTCAGAAAGTCAACCATTTTGTTTTCCCCCTTAATAAAACTCGGCCCCGAAGGGCGCGCCGCAGCGCTCTCTGGAGCCGAATCACAAAAGTTCGTGTTGCCTGAAGCTCTGTCCTTTTGCCTGAGAGACCGGGCGGGATACGCTGCCGCCTTTGCACCTTCGGCGCTCATTACTGAGACTCTCCAGAGTGGTGTGTCCTTACACCTGCTGTGAAATTGATAGTTCTATATTACATCGAAGTCTTTATCTCGTAAAAGTGATAAAACTTATGTCTGATATAGTTTGAAACTATATACCATGCTATCTTCATGGATTTCTTCTATATATTTATATAATAAGAAATCTCATACATAGCGGGTATCTTGTTTCCGGCACATCATTTGCCTGTATCCGCCGCGGCTTCGGGAAGGGGCTTCGTTTCCTCTTCTTCTTCCGCGAGGTGGGCAAAGTAGCGCTTCGTCTCGGCGACGACCACGCCGGAGAGGCCCACGAGGGCGATGAGATTCGGGATGGCCATGAGGCCGTTCACGATGTCCGCCAGGACCCAGATGGCTTCGAGCTTGAGGAAGGCGCCGCATGCCACGAGGGCGATGAAGACGATGCGGTAGGGCAGGATGACTTTCACGCCGCAGAGGTACTCCGCGCAGCGCTCGCCGTAGTAGTTCCAGCCGAGGATGGTGGTGAAGGCGAAGAGCACGAGGGAGACCATGAGGAGGGCGCTCCCGAAGGCGGGGAATGCCGCGGTGAAGGCGGCGTTCGTGAGAGCCGCGCCGTTCGCCTCGCCGGTCCACGCGCCGGAGACGATGATGGTAAGGCCCGTCAAGGTGCAGATGATGATGGTGTCGATGAAGGTGCCCGTCATGGAGACGAGGCCCTGCTCGGCGGGCCATTTCGTCTTCGCTGCCGCCGCCGCGATGGGGGCCGAGCCGAGGCCGGACTCATTGGAGAAGACGCCCCGGGCGATGCCGTTCTGCATGGCCATCATGACGGTGGCGCCGAGGAAGCCGCCGGCCGCCGCGGTGCCGCTAAAGGCGGAGGTGATGACGAGGGAGACCGCCTCAGGGACGGCTTCCCAGAAGAAGGCGAGAATGCCCACGGTGATGAGGAAATAGATCACCGCCATGGCGGGGACGATCTTTTCCGCCACGCGGGAGATGGACTGGAGGCCGCCCAGGGTCACCGCCGCCACGAGCACCGTGAGGACCGCCGCAGTGGCCTCCACGGGGATGCCCGCGGTGATCTTCGTGATCTCCACGATGGAGTTCACCTGCGCGAAGGTGCCGATGCCGAAGAAGGCCACCAGCACGCCGAAGAGGGCGAAGAGCGAGCCCAGAGGCTTCCATTTCTCCCCGAGGCCGTTCTTGATGTAGTACATGGGCCCGCCGGCGATGTGGCCGTGCGCGTCGGTCTCGCGGTATTTCACGGCGAGGAGCCCTTCGGCGTACTTCGTAGCCATGCCGAAGAAGGCCGCCAGCCACATCCAGAAGAGCGCCCCCGGGCCGCCGGCGTGGATGGCCGTGGCCACGCCCACGATATTTCCCGTGCCGATCGTCGCGGCCAGCGCCGTGCAGAGCGCCTTGAAACTGTTGATGTCCCCTTCCCCGCTCTCCTTCGCGGAGAAGATGAGGCCCAGCGCCTTTTTCAGACGGAAGACCTGCAGAAAGCCCAGCCGCACGGTGAGAAGGATCCCCGTGCCGACCAGCAGGATGAGGAGCGGCGGTCCCCAGAGAAAGCTGTCTACCGCGCTCAGAAGTTCCATATCCATTTGCGTTCCCTCCTTATGGGACGAGCCATGCGGCTCAAAAAAAGACCGGTCTCCATGAGACTGGTACTCTGGAGACCGGAAAATGTGCCCATTTGAAAGAAACGGCTGCGTTTTTCTCTGTCCTTTTGCCTGAGAGATTGAGACATTGCTGTCCGTGCCCCTTCGGCGTCCATTGCTGGAACTCTCCAGAGTCGTGTCCGCATACGGTACTGCCCTTTCCCCCGTGGGCGCCTGAGAGTGTTACTCCTTCGGCAGACTTTCGTCTTCTCCCGTATACATCCTCCACGGATATAAAATTTGATGTTAGCCATTATAAAACAAAGGCATACCCAGCGCAAGAGGAAAATTTCATTTTTTCCACCGCGGCCGCAGCAGGGAAAATAATGGGGCGTTCTGCCCGTTTTGTGAAAAGGTTATCAACATATTGTGGATAACTTTGTGAAAAACTGGAGAAAAGGCCCAACACATGCCGAAATTTTCACTGCTGCACGGGGGGCTAGCAGGAAAAGGGATTTTGAAAAAAAGTATTTGGAGAAATGCACAGGAAACCGAGAACGTATTTCTTCATGTAGTGCGGGCCTACAGCACGATGAAAATGCGCCCAAAGCTTTCAATGCGGGCTCACATCGCGATGACTGCGTTTCTCTCATGTACGACTGTTCCCGTTTTTGGAGCACGATCTCCATGGTCTGCGGCTTTCTTTTCGTGCCGTCACAAAAAGAAAGTCGCCAAAGAAAAGAACCGCCGCCACGGTCACTCCGGCCTAAGATTTTGGGGCCGCTGCCTGCAAAGGCGAAACTCGCTCCCTTCGGTCGCTCAGACAGTCGCCTTTGCTTCACGGCAGCGGCCCCAAAATCTTCCCCTGCGGGTCGGCCTCCGTGGGAGCGGGGGGGGTGTCCTGAACCGACGATATTTGTGTCGTACATTTTTCAAAAGCACATTTTCTTTGATTCCATATCGATTCATGATGGTGCGGACCCAAAGCACGATGAGCAGCAATCACGACAGGCGGTGCGGATTCCAACCTTCGTATCCTTCCTCACATGGCCGTGGAAGTTTTGTGTTGTGCCTTCGGCACTCCCTTATGCTGATAAATATTCCAATAAAGAAGCGGACCCGTATATGATGAAAATCATTTTTACCGTATGTGGGTCCGCTTCTTTTGTATAAGAGCATAAGCATTGTGATGTAGGTCTGCTTGCCCATGAGGAGATACGAAACCAAAGTGGATGTGCATTCAAGGAATGCACGACACAGGAAAGAACTGGTGCAGCTTCCCCGCCCGTTTGAACGGAGCCCGGTGCCCGAAGGGAGGAAGTCTGGCCGGTGGCGTCAGCGGTCGGCTTGTCTGAGCGACCGAAGGGAGCGAGTTAAGCGAAGGTAGCGACCGGCCAGACTTCCAGGGCGGAGTGATCGGGCGGCGCCCTTCCTTCTTTGCTTCGTTTCTTCCTTCGGCGGCGAAGGAAGAAATGAAG
>CASEBK010000010.1 GCA_949286115.1 uncultured Veillonellaceae bacterium
TGACACGGAGCGGGGCAGGCTCTGTCCCATGGCGATGCATGTGGCATTTCCTTACATTGATATCCTCCGCTACGGCGGGGAGATCCCCCAGCCCGGACAGCCGAAAGGGACGGCGCTCTTCTGCTGTCCCGATGTGGATACCATCAATGTGTTCAGGATTGAACGCATCGACGAAGAAGAGAAAAAATAAAAAACGGCGGGTCTTTTCGGGGCTCGCCGCTTTTTTGTTTTTTGTGAGAGGAAAGGGAACGCGGGGGCGGGCGCGGTGCCGCAAGGGGGAGCGGGGCGCATTATCAAGAATACGAAGTTCCCGTGCGGTGCGGATCCACATCACGAAGCCGCGTGTACTTTCTTCATGAGGATGCGGGCGCACATTGTGATGAAATGTTTTTTTTCTTACCATTTTGCGGACCCACAACTCAAATCCGTACGTGTCCGAAACATACGACTGTTTCCATTTCAGGAGCATGAGCTCCAAGGTCGCGCACTTTCCTTCTTTTCCGAAAAAGAATGGAGAGTGCGCAAAGGAAGAAACCGCCGCCCGGTCATTCCGCCCGGGCGCTCCGGGCCGCCAAATCCTGCCCCTGCGGGGCCGGGCTCCATTCCAACGGGCTGGGAGCTGCACCAGTGCTTGTCTGTGTCGTGAATTTTTCAAATGCACATCCCTAATGTTCACCTTTCTTTATCAGGCGGTGCGGATTCACACACATGGCAAAACGTTTCATGCATTGTGCGTGGACACGCATGCCTCGCAAATTTTCCCGCGCAGCAGGTAAGAAAGTTTAAGGGAGGGGCGCGCATCCCCCCACCGCGCGCCCCTGCTTCCGGTCGGTGTGCTCGCCCCATATGCCCGCGAAAGTGCAGCGCCTCGTCTTCCGCAGCATGCACACTCCTGTCACTTGTGCGCATGAAATCGGTCTGTTATACTGAAGAAAAGCAGAAAAAAGAGCAGGTAAGCTGCATTTTTAACTGCGGCAAAATAAATCGGGGGGGGTCGAAGACCTTCTCCGCACCTCCTCCCGTCGTTCGTACGGGAGGTTTTTATGATGAAGAAAAAACAGTGGAACCTGGCGCTGCTTGCGGCTCTGGTTTTGACCGCAGGCACGATGCCCCACGTGAACGGGGAAGAAATTACAATTGTGGATAATAAAACGGGGCCGGATTATGTGGATGTCATACCGGATTCCTATACGGCTTTCAGCCCGGGTGACATATATTCATCAGGCATATCTGACAATAAGTTAAGTATCTCGGACAGCCAGTTTACCAATGTTTCGATGATCGAACAGGATTTATATTACACTCAGGAGCCCGTAAATGCGAATAATCAAATGACAATAAAAAATTCCATCATTGATGAAAACGTAACGGGTATTTCGGTCCATGCCGGAGGGACTGATACGTCAAATCTCAGCATGTACATTACGGATACGTCTATCAATGGAAATATAACCGGCGTTTCTACTTCGGCATATAATGGTGGTAGCAATGTTCAATTAAAAAATATTCGCGTGATACTGGATGGAAATACTAAGGCAGGAAGCGAAGAGAATCCGAGTAAGATTGTATTGGGATATATGAATCCAAATGTATACGATGTTTTCAGAACATATAAGATAGAGGAAAGCTCCTTAATTTTAAAAGGAAAAACAGATGTTAGTCATGCGGATTTATGGGCGTATCAATTAACGAAAGAGACCGAGCAATTTATGCATTCCAATAACCGGTTGATTCTTGACGACTGGTGCGGCGGCGTAAGAAGTCTGCATAATTTTGACGCCATTCAATTTCAGAATCTAAATTGGGAAAACGACAGCGTGGCGCTGAACATCACGGACGCGGAGAATAACGGTGAGCTGTCGGGCACTTCTATCAATGTGGAGAATCTTGTCCTTGCAAATGGAACGCATGTACGGGCCGGAGACAAGATGACCTTCATCCAGAGCAATCGGGATACGGGGCTTTCTCTGGATAAAGTGAATGTGACGGAAGACGCCTCCTTCTCGCAGGGAGTTGCCACCGTGGGCGAACTGGAAATGAAACTGGAGGGAGAAACGAATAATCTCGTCGGGGAGATTAAAGGTGTAGGGCTCAATCCCCAGACAACGGTCATCGCGGAGAACCGCACCGCCGCGGCAGCTTTCCTGAATCAGGGGGCGGACATCGCCGCGGACAGCCTCGACCTGCTCGGCTTGGACTACAAATACGGCCTGCGCACCTTCGGGGCGGTCTACGGCAATCGCAGCACTTACGACGCGGCGGGGGATATGAAACTCAACGGATGGAGTGAAATCGTCGGCCTCGGCAACGTCCACCGGAAAGGAGACGGCGAACTCTCGTGGGGGATTTTCTACGAGAACGGCACGGGCAACTACCGTACGTGGAACGAGTTCAATAACGAAATGTTCCGCGGCGACGGAAGCCTCCTCTATAATGGCGGCGGCGCAACCCTGCGGTACAAGCAGGACGACGGCTGGTACTACGAAGCGAGCGTCCGCGCAGGCACCCTCTCCGCCTCCATGGACAACGCCGTGAAAGACGGAAACGGCAACAGCTACGGCTTCGACAGCGACAGCACCTACTGGGGCGTGCACGCCGGCGTGGGCAAAGTCATCGAGACGGGCCGGGGCGAATGGAACGTGTACGGCAAATACTTCCACACCGATATCGACGGAGACTCCTTTACCATCGACGGAGACTGCTTCGAGTTCGACAGCCTCACCAGCGATCGCCTCCGCCTGGGCGCGCGGTACACCGCGGACAAGGCGAAACAGTGGAGCATGTACTATGGCCTCGCGTGGGAATACGAATTTTCCGGCGACAGCCATATGAAAGCCGGGCAGTGGGACGCGCCGGAGCAGAGCCTTGGCGGCAGCACGGGCATCCTCGAAATTGGCACGGTCTGGCAGCCTGACGACAGCCCGTGGCAGGCGAATATCAACCTGAAAGGCTACGCCGGCGAGCGGGAAGGCATGAGCGGGATGGTGCAGCTCGCGTACACCTTCTGAATCACAAAAGAAGACCCTCCGGGGTCTTTTTTGATAGGAGAAGTGCGCCGAATGGTTCGTCAGGCTGCGTCCGGGCAAAAGAAAAGGCTGTGAGTGTGAGGCTCACAGCTTTTTCTGTTGTCCGTTATGAATTTTTCAGCACGTTTCCGAGGCCGATGATGCGGCCGTTGTGTTCTTCCAGATAGACGCCCTGGATCTCCGGGGCGAATCCGGGGAAGCGGTTGATGCCCGCCTCGAGGGTGAGGAAGTAGCTCTGGGCGGTGTCGTTCCACACTTCGCCGGGGACGACGCAGAGGATGCCCGGCGGGTAGGGGAGGGCCCCTTCGAGGGCGACGCGCCCTTTGATGGCCGAGAGGGGCACCAGCTCCGATTCGTTGCGGATGTAGGCGTAGTGCGCCTCCTGGGGCGTCATGCGCACCTCTGGGAAGTGGTCCCGGCGGAAGAGCTCTTTCTGGAGGATCTTCACGTCCCGTTCTTTGTAGAAATCGTGCATCTCCTGGCAGAGCATGGAGATGGTGTAGTTTTGGTAACGGTCGCGGTAGGCCGTGTAGATGGAGGGCAGCACTTCCGAGAGGGGCCGGTCTTCCTGGACGGCGCGCTCGAAGCGCACGAGGTGGGACACGAGGTTCTCCAGCTTCGTCCGCGTCTCGGCGGGCGTCATGAGGAAGAGAATGGAGTTCAGGTCGCACTTCTCGGGGATGATGCCGTTTTCCCGGAGGTAGTTCGCCAGGATGGTGGCGGGGATGCCGAAGTCTTCATATTCTCCGGTCGCTCTGTCGATGCCTGGCGTGGTGAGAAGGAGTTTGCACGGGTCCACGAAGTACTGATTTTCCCCGTACCCTTCGAAGCGGTGCCATGCCTCGCCCGGACGGAAGCGGAAAAATTCAAGGTCGGAGGCGATCTTCTCCGTGGGGAAGCTCTCCCATTTTTTCCCGTACACCACATCGGGGATGAAGGGGCGGATGAGAGAGCAGTGACGGCGGATGGATTTTCGCGCTTCGATGGCGGCCTTCACGCAGTCCATCCAGAGGCGCTTGCCCGCGTCCCCTTCCTGCATGCGGGCGTTCACGTCCAGCGAGGCGAAGAGAGGATAGAAGGGGCTCGTGGAGGCGTGCATCATGTAGGCGTTGTTGAAATGCTTGTGGTCGCAGTAGCGCCGCTGCCCCTTGATGTGGCTGTCCTTCTTGTGGATCTGCGAAGCCTGCGAGAAGCCCGCCTGCTGCTTGTGCACCGACTGGGTGACGATGATGCCCGGGTCGTCCGGGCCGAGATCGAGAAGCAGCGGGCTGCAGTCTTTCATCATGGGGATGAACTGCTCGTACCCCACCCAGGCGGAGTCGAAGAAGATGTAGTCGCAGAGGCGGCCGATGCGGTCCACCACCTGGCGGGCGTTGTAGATGGTGCCGTCGTAAGTGCCCAGCTGGATCACCGCCAGGCGGAACGGCCGCGGGGCCTTTGCCTTCTCCGGGTCCACCTCGGCGGCGAGCCTGCGCAGATACGCCTCGTCGAAGCAGTGGTCATCGATGCCCCCGATGAAGCCGAAGGGGTTCCGCGCCGTCTCGAGGTACACCGGCCGCGCGCCGGCCATGGTGAGCGCCCCCTGATGGACGGACTTGTGGTTGTTCCGGTCGAAGAGGACCAAGTCCCCCGGCGTGAGGAGCGCCCCCGTGACGACCTTGTTCGCCGTGGACGTGCCGTTCATCACGAAGTAGGTCTTGTCCGCGTTGAACACGTGCGCCGCATGCTGCTGCGCCGCGTAGGGGTAGCCTTCGTGGATGAGGAGGTCTCCCAGCTTCACATCGGCGTTGCAGATGTCTGCGCGGAAGAGATTCTCACCGAAAAATTCGTAGAAGAGGCGTCCCACGGGATGGCGGCGAAAATACTGGCCGCCCTGATGGCCGGGGCAGTCGAACTCGCTGTTGCCCTCCTCCACGTAGGATTTGAGCGCGCCGAAGAAAGGCGGCAGGAGATTCGTCTCATAGGCAGCGGCCGCCGCTTCGATCTGGCGGCTGTAGAGCTTCTTGTCGAAGTGATCCGTGTCCATGATGCGGTACACCGAGCCGATCTCCTCGTCGTCGAACGCTTCGTCCTCCGTCTTGATGAGGAAGACGGGGATCTTGAAACAGGTGGCGTCGATGCGGCGGATGAGCGGCGCGTCCTCTGCGGTGAGGACGGCGGCGGCCACGTCGGTGAAGTCTGTGGAGGAAAGGTCCACGGTCTTGCGGCGGGTGGAAAAGTACCGCGCGGCCGCGGGCGTGCAGGCGATCTTGAGGGCCATGGTCGTCTCCTTTCTGCTCGAAGAGCACGAAATGGATAGAGAACTTTTTCTTCCTGTATTATAAAAAAGAAATCCTCTGAGGAAAAGGAAAAAATACGCCGCCCGGCCCGTAAATTGACAGGGATTTCCCTTTTATTTATAATATATGCGTATCGCTATCCGCAGGAGACGGGTAGGATTTTTCCTTTACAAATGACATCCGGAAAGAAGGAGCAAATCAGCATGGCGGAAATGCAGCAAACCTACGTGACCCAGGAATTCCTGGAAAAAATGAAAAAAGAACTGGACTACCTGAAGTCCACGAAACGTCTGGAGGTGGCGCAGCGTCTGAAGGAAGCCATTGCGCTGGGCGACCTTTCTGAAAACTCGGAATATGTAGACGCGAAGAACGAGCAGGCTTTCACCGAAGGGAAGATCCTCGAGCTGGAAGCCAAGATCCGCACGGCCGTCGTCATCGAAGCGGGCAAGAGCGACCATGTGGGCATGGCTTCGTCCGTGAAGATCAAAGACCTCGCTCTCGGCGAAGAAGAAGACGTGACCATCGTGGGCAGCTCCGAAGCGGACCCCTTCGAAGGGAAGATCTCCAACGAGTCCCCGGTGGGCCGCGCGCTCATCGGCGCCAAAGTGGGCGACATCGTGGAAGTGAATGCGCCTGCGGGCATCCTGAAGTACCAGATCCTCGAGATCAGATAAGAAAAGGACGGCTATCATGGAAGAAAAGAAAAACGCATCGAAAAAGCCGGCAGAAAATCTGAATGACCAGATGCTCATCCGCCGGGAGAAGCTCCAGCAGATCCGGGACCTGGGCTACGCGCCCTTCGGGCAGCGGTTCCTCTGGGACCACCACGCTTCTGACATCCGCGCCGAAGCGGAAGCGCTCGAAGCAAGCGGCCAGTACGTGCGCCTCGCCGGCCGCATCATGATCATCCGCAACCACGGCAAGACCGCATTCTGCGTGCTCCGCGATAAGACCGGAGACATCCAGCTCTATTTCCGCAAAGACACCCTCACCGAGACGGAGTGGAAGCTCTTCAAACTCCTCGACATCGGCGACATCATCGGCCTCGAAGGGCCGGTCTTCACCACCCACACCGGCGAAGTGACCGTCCGCGCAGAGAGCTTCACCATCCTCTCCAAGTCCCTCCGGCCGCTGCCGGAAAAATGGCACGGCCTCACCGATAAAGAGCAGCGCTACCGTCAGCGCTACGTGGACCTCATCGTGAATCCCTCTGTGCGCGAGACCTTCGTGAAACGCGCCAAAGTGATCAACACCGTCCGCCAGTGGCTCACCGACCGGGGATTCCTCGAAGTGGAGACCCCCATGCTCCAAGCCCTCTATGGCGGCGCGAATGCCCGTCCCTTCACGACGCACCTCAATGCCCTCGACATGCCCCTCTACCTCCGCATCGCGCCGGAGCTCTATCTGAAGCGCCTCATCGTGGGCGGCTTCGAGCGCGTGTTCGAGCTGAACCGCAACTTCCGCAATGAAGGCATGGACAACCGGCACAATCCGGAATTCACCGCCCTCGAGACGTACCAGGCCTACGGCGATCTGGAAGACGTCATCAAAGAGACCGAAGACATCGTGGCCGCCTGCGCCGAGGCCGTCTGCGGCAGCCTCAAGATCACCTACGGCGGCGAAGAGATCGACCTCACGCCTCCGTGGGACCGCATGACCATGGCCGAAGCGGTGAAGAAATACACCGGCGAAGACTTCGACGCCTGCGAGACGCTCCAGGACGCGCGGGCCATCGCCGACCGGCTCAACGTGGAATACGGCGAATACGACGGCGCGGGCAAGATCCTCGCGAACTGCTTCGACGCCTACGTGGAAGAACACCTCATCCAGCCGACCATCATCACCCGTTATCCCATCGAAGTGTCGCCGCTTGCCAAGCTCTGCGACGACAGCGACCAGTTCACCGCCCGCTTCGAAGGGTACATCTTCGGCCGCGAGCTCGCGAACGGCTTCTCCGAACTGAACGACCCCATCGACCAGCGGAAGCGCTTTGAGCTCCAGCTGGAAGAGCGGAAACACGGCGACGACGAAGCGCACCAGATGGACGAAGACTTCATCCAGGCGCTGGAATACGGCCTCCCGCCCACCGGCGGCCTCGGCATCGGCATCGACCGCCTCGTCATGATCATGACCGGCGAGACGAACATCCGCGACGTGCTCCTCTTCCCGCTGATGAAACCGGAAAAAGCCGGCGAAGACAAAGCGGAAGCAGAAGAAAAAGAAACGGCTGAACCGGAAGAGAAATAAACGCAAACAAAAAGACCGCCCTCACAGGCGGTCTTTTCGCGTGGAAAGCCCTGCTGTTGTCAGGGCTTTTTATCTGGCGGCGCTCTGCTTTTCGAAGAGCGCAGTAAGTGAGTCCTGCAGGACCCTGGAATAATTGATGTGGTTCTTCTCTGCAAAGGCAGCGAGCCATGCGGGGATGGTGAGATTTTTGCGGACAGCTTTCTTTCCGTATTTTTCTGCATACGCATCCATATCGAGCACGAGAGCGCTCACGAAGCCGCCTTCCTCGGCGCGTACCGTCTGCATGGACGATGCCTGCGGGACAGGGCGGCCTTCCTCCAGTTCGTCCAGCACCCAGCCGGATGCGGCGTCTGTTCCCATCAGGATGGCATCTGCCAGAGAGGAACCTTCGGAAATGCAGCCGGGCAGGTCCGGCACGACGACGGTGTAAGAACCGGCGTCACAGGGATAAAAACAGGCGGGATACACAAGTTTCATTTTTCAATCCTTTCCCGCGTATCACAGGTACGCGAAAAGCATTCAAACTGCGGGTGGTCATCAAGAGATAAGAACGGGAATCATGAGAGGCCCGCTTGTTTGAAGATCATTTTTACCGTGATGGCGTTGAGATCGCCGCCGTGACGGGGAATGGTGATCTTGCCGGGCTTCGTCGGATGAACGTACTGATAGTGTGAGCCCTTCGCGTCTTTCAATACCCATCCATCCTCGAGGAGCCGCTTTTCTACTTCTCGGAATTTCATGGAAATCTCCTTTTATTTTGCTTTTGTTTTTATTATACGCATGATGCGCATAAAAGCAACAGAGAAAGCAGTGCCTCCCTGCAATGGTCACGTGCGGGTCTATACGGCATGTTATACTTGAAATGGAAATAATAGACGAAGCGGCCGAACGTATTTGCGCGTTCCGGCTTTTGGCAAAAGGAAGGAATCGTTATGAAGAAAAAGATCAGTCTCATTCAGATGGATGTGCGCCTCGGCGAGCCGGAGGCGAATTTTGCGCATGCGGCCGCTCTCATGGAAGCGGCCATGAAAGAGGCGCCGGACATCCTCGTGCTGCCGGAGACGGTGAACGTGGGATTTTTCCCTACGCCGGCAGAGCGTCTTGCCGCGCTGGCCGATGAAGGGGGCGCGCGGACGCAGGAGGTCTTCGGCCGCTTTGCAAAAGAACACGGCGTGAACATCGTCGCCGGCTCGTCTGCGGTGAAAGAAGGCGGCTTCATCTATAACCGCGCCTATGTTTTCGACAGGGGCGGCGCGGTCATCGCATCGTACGACAAGGTGCACGGCTTCAGCCCCTCCGGCGAGCCGGACTATTTCAAAGGGGGCAGCCACACCGTGCACTTCACGCTGGACGGCATCCCCTGCTCCATGGCGGTCTGCTATGACGTGCGCTTTCCCGAGCTCATCCGCACGGAAGCCCTCGCAGGAGCCGATCTCTTCTTCCTCCCCGCGGCGTGGCCCATCGCGCGCAAGGAGCACTGGGTGACGCTTGCGAAAGCGCGGGCCATCGAGAACCAGATGTACCTCTGCGCGGTGAACGAATGCGGCTGGGCGGGAGAGACGAAGTATGCCGGCCATTCGCTCCTCCTCTCGCCGTGGGGCGAAGAGCTCCTCCACCTCGGCGAGAGCGAAGAGGTCCGCACAGGCACGATCGACACCGACGTCATCGCAGGCATCCGCGAGAGCATCAATGTCTTCCGCGACCGCCGTCCCGAGATGTATCATATATATTAAGGAGAAACGGCAGCTCGTACAGCGGCCAATTTCCATGAAAAACAGATAAAGACAGAGGGGACATCGCCATGGAATATATCTACTGTACTGTGCAGCCGCGAGATTTTGAGCGAACATATTCGTATATCAGCCCGATGGGGATGCTGGCACCGGGGACATTCGTAGAGATCCCCTTCGGGGGCGATAATGTTCCCGTGCTGGGAGTGGTTCTCTCCTGTGGGACATTTACCGGGGAAGAAGCGCCTTTTCCGCCGGAGAAGACGAAAAAAATCAGCCGCGTGGTGACTGCGGAAGAATATAAAGGAAAGCCGTCGGTGGGCGAACGGTTTTCTGCGGCGGAGATCAGGGATATTCTGGCGGAAGCAGATGACCTGATCGCGGATGAAGATTACGACGGACTTTTCCATTGGGCAGGGGAATATTATGAGAGCAGTGATTGGCGGCTGCTTGCCAAGGTCGCTCAGAGCCTGCGCCTCTGTATAGATAAAAATATACCGGAAGCGGCGCTGAATCTTGGGGCGATGTATTATACCGGTCACGGAATGGCCCAGGATTTCGCCAAAGCGTATCGACTGTACAAGATGGCCGCCGATGCCGGGATACGACAGGCGATCACCAACTGCGGCTATTGTTGGTATTATGGGCGCCATCAGGCGGCGGATATGAAAAAGGTACGGGAATTTTTTGAAAAGGGTGCGCTTTTGTTCAATGACGGAAATTGCCTGTACAAGCTGGGCGATCTGTATCGGAGCGGACGCGGTGGCGTAGAGAAAAATGAGATCTATGCCTATATTTTGTATGAGCGGGCCTATGAGCAGGCGGAAGAGGATCCGTATATTCGGGGCGATGTAGAAGCAAGGCTGGGACGGTGTCTGCTGTATGGTATTGGTACCGCAAAGGAGCTGGATGCGGCGTATGCTCATCTTGTGGAAGCGCTGAAAGAATTTTATAAGAGAAGAAAGACAGACATATTTGCGAGGCGCCTCATTCAGGGGGTGAAACAGGATATGGCAAAGGCGGAAGCAGAGATGGCCTGTGAATTGGAATAACGACTGATCACGGTCCTCATTTGAGGAGCGGATATATCCCTTTCCCGTTTGGGAGAGGGATATATTTCTATAGAGGAAATATATTGAGGTATATAAAAATATTCTTTTGCTAATACATAGAAAAGTCCTTCCGGGCCGAGGTGCTGGGAAGGATTTTTTCTTTGCCGGGAGGGTGCTATAATCTGGGGCGTAAAATTTTCTGTTCTCACGAAAATCAAAATAAAAAAGAAATAGTATAAAGAAACAAGAAAGGCGACAGGAGGAACAGAATGGCGGCTGATGGAATATTGCTGGTGACGCTTTTTCTGATGAGCACGGGACGCGTGCCGATCTATGTGACGGCGGTGGCGGGGAGCGTATGTGCATGCCTGGCGGCGGGGATCCCCCTTTCCGGGGAGGCGCCGGAGACGGTGCGGCATCTGCTGGGGCAGGCGCTTCGGCCGATGCCTGTGTCGGATAT
This sequence comes from uncultured Veillonellaceae bacterium, assembly GCA_949286115.1. GTDB lineage: Bacteria > Bacillota > Negativicutes > Veillonellales > Dialisteraceae > UBA1822. The sequence goes on from CASEBK010000010.1 coordinate 10,795, forward strand.
GCTGGGAGCGCTGCTCTTCATCGGCATCATGAAGCAGTCTCATTATATGGATGTGATCCTTCACGTGCTCATGGAGCTGGGGCAGAAAGCGGGAGGCGCGCCGGGGGTGGCGCTCGCGGCGGGATTTGCCGCGGCGGTGCTGGGATCGCTCTCCGCATTTACCCAGCCGTTCCTGGCCGCGTCTTCTGCCGGCCCGGCGGCGGTGCGTCTCGGGATGTCTCCATCCCGGGCGGCGGGAATGATCTCGCTGTCGAACGCACTGGCCAATGCGTGCAGCTTCACCCATCCCACGTTTCTGGCGGTGCTTGCCGTGACGGGCGTGTCTTTCGGGGCGATCAACCTGTGGGGCTTCGCCGGGGCGGTGTGGATCCTGCTCTTTGCGTACTGGCGGGCGCGGTGGGAAATGAAAGGGAGCGCGGCGCCCGAGGGCGGGATCGAGCCTCTGCCTTCGGGGAGCCCGTCGGCGAAGGCGGCGTTCTTTCCTTTCGCCATGTTCTGCGCGGCGGTCTTTTTCGGGGTGCCCATGTTTGTAGCGGGCCTGGCGGCGGGGCTGCTGGTCTGCTTCCAGTGCCGCATGTCGCTGGCGAAAGGGGAGAGCTCCATGATGAGCGGCATCTCCATCCCCGTCATGGCGGCGATGAGTCTGCTCTTTATGGCGGAGGTGCTGGACCGGTCGGGCCTCGTGGATGCGGTGATCCGCCATGCTTCGCCCCTTCTGGTGGCGGCGCCGGTGCAGATCCTCTTCCTCATCTCGGCCGCGGCAGGCCTCGTGACCCAGTCGAATGCGGCCGCGGCGGCGGTGGTGATCCCCGCGGCGCAGGCGGCGATGGCCATGGGCTGCGAGCCGCTGGCGGTGAGTTTTGCCGCCATCACGGGCTGCGCGGTGATGCAGCTCTTCCTGACCGGCGGAGCGGTGACGTCGCTGGCACTGGTGGTGAAGGTGGTGCCCGGGGCGTCGCTCCGGGAGGCGAATGACTGGCAGCGGCCGATCATCCTCGCCGACGGCGCGGTGTGTTTTCTCCTGACGTTTCTCGTGTGATCCTCTTTTCAGAGAGGATTTTTTTATTGCCCCGCCGTATGCTACAATCAAGGAGATATTTGTCGGCATGAAAAAGGAGGAGCTATGGAAACGTTGCGGGAAGTGGTCATCAGCAAGCGGGCGGAGCTGGCCGTGCGGGGCGGGCATCCGTGGATCTACGGGGCGGAGATCGAAGAGGCGGCGACGGGCATCGAGCCGGGGGACTTGGTGCGGGTGCTCACGCGGAAAGGGAAATTCGTGGGGAGCGGTTTCTACAATCCTCACTCGAAGATCACCGTGCGCCTCGTATCGACGAATGCGAACGACACCTTTGACGCCGCCTTCTGGAAGCGCCGCGCGGCGTACGCCGTGGACTACCGCCTGCAGGTGATGCGCCCGGAAGATCGGGACTGCTGCCGGCTCATTTTCGGCGAGGCGGACCAGATGCCGGGGCTCACGGTGGACCGCTTCGGGGACGTGCTCTCCGTGCAGATCCTGTCCCTCGGCATGGAGCGGCGGAAGCGGGAGGTGCTGGACGGTCTCATCGAAGCGCTCCGCGAGCGGGGGCTGCCGGTGGCCTCGGTGTATGAACGGAACGACGTGAAGATCCGGGAGCTGGAAGGCATGACGGAAGGAAAAGGGTTCTACCGGTCGCCGCTCCTCGACCCGGCGGAGGAGAAGACGGTGGTCTCTATCACGGAGAACGGCATCCGCTATGATGTGGATGTGGAGCACGGCCAGAAGACGGGCTTCTTCCTCGATCAGAAATACAATCGTCTCGCCGCAGGAAGGATCGCCCGGGGACGGCATGTGCTGGATTGCTTCACGCACACCGGGGCGTTTGCGCTCAACGCGGCGAAGGGCGGCGCGGCGTCGGTCACGGCGCTCGACATCTCCGAAGAGGCGGTGGCCATGGCGGCGCACAATGCGGAGATGAACGGCCTTGCGGTGACGGCGGTCCGGGCGGACGTCTTCGATTATCTGACGGAGCTGGACCGCACGAAAGATCGACGGTTCGACTACATCATCCTCGATCCGCCGGCGTTCACGAAATCCAGCGACACACGGCGCGCGGCGTTCCGCGGATATAAAGAGATCAATTACCGCGCCATGAAGATCCTGCCCCGGGGCGGGTATCTCGCCACGTGCTCGTGCTCTCATTTCATGACGGAGGAGCTCTTCGTGAAGATGGTGAAGGAGGCCGCCCGCGATGCGGGGGTGACGCTCCGCCAGATCGAGGCGCGGCAGCAGGCCCCGGATCATCCCATCGTGCTCACCGTGCCGGAGACGTATTATCTGAAATTCTTCCTTTTCCAGGTGGTATAAAAGTAAAAAGGGGCCCGGTCTCATGCAAGAGGCCGGGCCTTTTCGTATGGAAAACTATGCGCTTTTCTTCGTGTCTTCGAGGGCTTTCCGCTCCGCCAGGTACTCTTTGAAATTCAGCACCCGCGTGGCGGTCCAGCTGTCGTTGGCGTCTTTCTCAAGGAGCACTTCCCACGTGAAGTCCTTATCGAGGGCTTTGTCGTGGAGGCGCACCCGGGCGACGGAGGTGTCGCCGTGGTCGGTCACGTCGAGGATCTCCGTCATCGAGAGGGCCGCTGAGCCGGCGTAGGTCTTCGCCGCGTCAGTGAGGGGCGAGAGGAGGGACGGCTCTTCCTTTTCTTCCGCAGGATGGAAGGAGCGCTCCGTCTCGCGGATGAGCGCGTCTACGAGCGGTTTCTTGAAGGTCTTCATGAAGCCCGCGGCGATGCGGTGGTCTCGCTCGTCGGAGGCGGCCGCCGCGTCTGCCAGATCGTCCACCGCGGCGGAGTACACTTTGGGAAGGTCCACCCGCTCGCGGAAGAGCTGGTAATCCTTGTGCGTCACCGCCTGATAGATCTCGCCGGCGGCGTACTGCGGGGTGCGCAGCCAGTAGGCGTAGTAGAAGGCGCCCGCCGCGGCGATGAGGACGGCGAGGCCGATCAGAACTTTGCGAAATACAGAATGTGTCATGGCGGTCCTCAATCTTTACACGTGTCGAAGAGGGCTTTCTGCTGGGTGAATTCCAGCATGCCGTAGACGCCGCCTTCCCGGCCGATGCCGGACTGGCGATAGCCGCCGAAGGGCGCGGCGGTGTCCCGGGGACTGTCGTTGATGTACACGTTGCCCGCCTGGATGCGCCGGGCCACGGCGATGGCCTCTGCCTTCGGACCGTATACGGCGGCGTTCAGGCCGTACGCCGTATCGTTGGCGAGCGCCACCGCTTCGTCTGTGGTGTCGTAGGTGAAGACGCACAGCACGGGGCCGAAGATCTCCTCCCGGGCGATGGCCATGTCCGGTGTGACGTCCGTGAAGATGGTGGGCGCCACATAGTAGCCGCGCGTGGGATCGGCGGGCACGCCGCCCACGAGGACGCGGGCTCCGGCAGCGATGCCGCTCTCGATATAGGCGCGCACCTTTTTATACTGCGCAAGCGACGCGAGGGGCCCCACCTTCACCGTGTGGTCGCGGGGATCGCCCACGGTGTACTCCGGCGCGATGCGGCAGAGCGCCTCTTCGATCTTTTTCTCCTCCGCTTTCGGGATGATGAGACGGGAGAGGGCCGTGCAGGTCTGGCCGGAGTTCAGGAAGATGGAATTGAAGCAGCACCGCACGGCGGTGTCGTAATCGTCCATGGGAAGAAAGATGTCCGGCGATTTCCCGCCCAGCTCGAGAGAGATGCGCTTCACCGTGCCGAGGGCGTTCCGTGCCACTTCGATGCCGCCCTTGGTGGAGCCGGTGAAGGAGATCATGTCGATGTCCGGATGAGAGGCCATGGCGTTGCCCACTTCGCCGCCCCGGCCGGTGACCATGTTGAAGACGCCCGCCGGAAGCCCCGCCTCTTCGAAAGCCTCCGCCATGAGGTAGCACGAAAGGGGCGTGTGCTGGCTGGGCTTCAAGACCACCGTATTGCCCATGAGGAGCGCCGGGATGACCTTCTGCACCACCTGTCCCAGCGGGTAGTTCCACGGGGTGATGCAGCCCACCACGCCCACGGGCTCGCGGTACACCGTGGAGAGGGGCATCTTCTCCACGAGCGGCACCGACGGGGCCAGGTCGATGTACGAGCGCACCCGGGTGTACTGGTACTCGCAGTGGGAGGACTTCGCGAACGACCAGGGCGCGCCCAGCTCGCGGATCTCCAGCTCGATGATCTCCTCTTCCTGCGAGCGGAAGACGGCGAGGAACCGCTCCATGACAGCGATGCGCTCCGCAAGGGATGTCTTTGCCCAGGCGGGGAACGCCGCGCGGGCCGCCTCCGCCGCCCGGTCCACGTCCTCCGGCGCGCCGCGGGGCACGCGGGCGAAAGGCTTCATTGAGACGGGGTCTTCCACGTCGATGAACTGACCGGACGAGCCGGAGACCCAACGGCCGCCGATATATAATTTTTCAAAATCCATGAGCCTTGCCTCCTTTGCAGACGATCTTACCTCTATTGTAAAAAGTTTTGCCTGCGGAAACAAGGAAGGGACGAAACTTTCCGGGGCGGCTTCTGCCTTCTGTTATAATGAAGGAAGCTGGACACAGCTGATGAGAGAATACGCCCGCCAGGCGGGCAGGAAGTGAGGATATATGGGACTTCTGGATGAAACGATCGCCGCCGTCGAGCCGCTCGATACGGGCGCGATGGACCGGGCGCGGAAGCGCTGGCACGATCTGTACCTCGGCATGGGAGATCTGGGCAAGATGGAAGACATGGTGGTGCAGTATGCCGGCATCACGGGCAGCGAGGAAGTGGAGCTGCCGAAGCGGTGCATGGTCATCGCCAGCGCGGACCACGGCGTGGCGCGGCACAATATCTCCGCCTACCCCGTGTCCACCACGGTGGGCATGACGCGGAACTACCTCGTGGCGAAAGGCGCGGGAGCGAACGCGCTCGCCGCGTACTGCAACGCGGACATGGTGGTGGTGGACATGGGCATCGCCCACGACATGTCGGACGTGCCGGGCCTGTTAGACCGGAAGATCGCCTGGGGCACGGAAGATCTTTCCGAGGGACCGGCCATGAGCCGCGAAGAGGCCATCCGCGCGGTGGAGACGGGCATCGAGATCGCACAGAGCAAGCTGCGCGAAGGCTATCGGGCCTTTCTCGTGGGCGAGATGGGCATCTCCAATACGGCGTCTGCGGCGTGCATCATCGGCGCGTTCAACCACTGGAACGCCATCGAGGTGACGGGCCGGGGGACGAACATCTCCGACGAGCGCCTCCGCCGGAAGATCGAGCTGGTGCAGCAGGCGCTGGACGTGAACCAGCCGAACCCCGCCGACGGGCTTGATGTGCTGGCCAAGGTGGGAGGCTTTGAATTCGGCTGCCTCGTGGGGGTCATCCTCGGCGCGGCAGCGGGGCGGGCGCTCACTGTCATCGACGGTTTCAACACAACCGCCTGCGCCTTCATCGCCCGGGCGCTCTCGCCGGAGTCCATCCACTATGTGATGGCGTCGCACCGCTCCCTGGAGCAGGCGGCGAAGAAGTCCCTCGAGGCGCTGGGCCTTTCCGAATATGTGGATCTGGGATTCCGCCTGGGCGAAGCATCCGGCGCGGCCATTCAGATGAAGATGTTCGACACGGCGCTCCTCGTGTACATGGACTGCGCCACGGAAGAAGAGATCGAGGGGGCGAAAGCATGAAACAGATCGGACCGCTGCACAGCGACATCATGGAGGCGTGCCGCCTCTACGTGGACAATCTGACGAAGCCCCTGGGGTCTCTGGGTCGCCTGGAAGACATGGCGGTGCGCCTTGCGGGGATCTTCGGAGAAGTGAAGCCGAAGACGCTTCCCAAGGCGCTGGTCCTCTTCTGCGGGGACTCCGCTGTGGACGGGGAAAAGAACGAGACGAAGGGGTTCAAAAGCTACAATGAGGTGGCCCTCGTCGCGCAGGGCTACGGCCCGGTGAACGCCGCGGCCCGGCAGATCGGGGCGGCGGTGTACGTCATCGACGTGGGCCTTGAGAAGGAAACGGCGGGCATCCCCGGCGTGCTCGTGCAGAAAGCGGTGCGCGGCACCCACCGGGGAAGCCCCGCTATGAGCGCGGACGCCGCGGCAAAGGCCATCCAGACGGGCATGGCCGTGGCGAAGAGCCTCGCCGGGCAGGGCGTGCGCGCCGCGGGCCTCGGAAACATCGGCGAGCGGGCCATGCTCCCGGCGCTGGCCGTGACGGCGGCCATCCTGAAAGACGATCTCACCGCCGCTTCAGAAAAACAGGGCCTCCGTCTCCATCTGGCCTCTCTGGGGGACTTTGCCTCCGACCCGTGCGCCGTGCTCGCCCAGGTGGGCTCGGCGGAGATCTGCGCCCTCTTCGGCTTCATCGTCGAAGCCGCGAGAAACAGCATGGCCGTCGTCTTCGACAACGCTGTCACCGGCGCGGCGGCCCTGGGCGCGGTCACCGTCTACCCGGAGATCCGGGATTACCTCTTCCCCTCCGCTGTGTACGACGAGCCCGTGCATCAGATGCAGCTCGAAAAGCTCGGCCTTGCGGGATACCTCCATTACCATTTCACAGAAAGCGAAGGATTCGGCTCCGCCCTGGGGCTCTCCCTTCTCGACGCGTCCCTCTGCATGCTGAACCTCATGAAGACCTTCGGCGCAGGCGGCGTGGACGTGGCCGAAGACGGCCCCGGCAAAGGCCGGCAGAGAGAGGACGTGAAATAAATGAAAGCACTGTTCATCCGCTGCTACGGCGTGCTCACGCCGGGCATGCTCACCGGCGGGCTCATCGACATGGGCGTGCCCCCGGCGTACCTCAAAGCGCGTCTCGAGGGGGCCGGCGCATCGTCGCATTTCATCGAGAAGGCAAACGATAAGGCCCAGTTCGGCGCGCACTATTTCCACATCCCCGGCGGAGACGGCCCCGTCACGGCGGGCGGGCTCCTTGCGGAGTGGGACGCCCTCTGTCATGCGTCCGGCGCGTCCTTTGCGGCAGCGGGAGAGCGGGTGCTCGCCCTCCTGCCGAAAGACAAAGACCTCGCGCCGCTCCGCGTGCGGTCCGCCGACGCGCGGACGCTCTTCTGCTTCCTCGCCGGCGTGGAATACCTCGAAGCGGAAGCCCTCTTCACCTGCCCCTTTGAACTGGGGAAAGGCACTGACGAAGGGGGGCGGCTCACCGAGTCGATCCTCGTGCGGGCGGGCTCCACCGCAGGACTGCCCATTCCTGCAGACGGCATCACGCCCACGGCGGCGGCCATGCTGGAAGGGCTCTCTGCGGACTTCACCCCCATGGACGGGCGCTTCCTGCTGGACAGCACCGCCTACGGCAGCGCCAGCAGCGAATCGCCCGACGGCGACAACACGGCGGCGCTCTACCTGGGCTACTTCACGCCCCGGCGGGACTCCCTCTTCGGCCGGACCATGAAAGTCTTCGGCCGCGAGAATGATTTGTTTGAATAAAACTTGGGAAAAGAGAGCGGGCTCCGCTCTTTTTTTCTGCCCTTGCCAGAGCGCAGACCATCCGGTATAATAAGAGCACGTCAACTCTCCGAGGGGATGGATATGGGCGCTTTGACAGGACGTTGAAAATTTTCAAAAGATTCCTTGACAGAGCGCAGGCCCTGTGGTAAACTATCTAACGTGGCCGCCGGACCGGTCCGACAGGTGAAGAAAAAACCTGCTTGACAAATCCGGACGAAATGATATAATCATATCGTTGCTGCTTGCGGAAGTAGCTCAGTGGTAGAGCACCACCTTGCCAAGGTGGGGGTCGCGGGTTCGAGTCCCGTTTTCCGCTCCACTAACTATTAAAGCCTTCGGGCTTTAATATATATTCCTGAATAGCTCAGTCGGTAGAGCAATCGGCTGTTAACCGATCGGTCGTAGGTTCGAGTCCTACTTCAGGAGCCATAGGGGTATCGCCAAGCGGTAAGGCAACGGACTCTGACTCCGTCATGCGTAGGTTCGAA
>CASEBK010000011.1 GCA_949286115.1 uncultured Veillonellaceae bacterium
CAGATTTCCTGGAATATACGGATGAGTATATTCAAAGCAAGGTGGATGAGCTGAATCATCGTCCGAGGAAATGTCTGGGATACAAAACACCTTATGAAATCTATCACAATGAAGTGTTGCACTTGATTTGACAATTCGCCGGGACAAAAAAGAAAAAGAGGCTCTGTGAACTGAGAGTCCCCCTTTTCTTACTGGCGGAGAAAAGAATGGCGGAAGGGAAGCAGGGGGCGAGAGAAAATGAGGCGGCGGTGAACTGACCCCAAAAAGTTGGACAGTAAAAAACACTCACATTTTCCCTTTAAGGGCTTGCTCCCTGTATTTGGCAGGGGGCAGCCCTTTCCGTTTGCTTTTGATTCGTTGAGTGTTGTAGTGATCCAGATACTCCTCTATCTTCTTCCGGAATTGTTCCCTCCTTTCAAACTCCTTCAAATCCAGCAATTCACTCTTCAAAAGGCAGAGGGGCCGCCTTCCTGATCGATCTGTTCCCAGGCACGGACCCGGCCCTGAGAACGTCCAAATTTTCTTTACTTACTGTGCTTTGATTATACAGTCCAGTCAATGGGGTCAGTTCATTTTTATTGCCTTTTTTATTTTTTGGAGAGCGGACATAAGAAAAGGAGAGGGGCGGCCTCTCCCTGTTGCGTGGATGTCGGAGACTGGGACGAGGGTCAGCGGCGGACCCAGCGGCGGGTGAGGAGCGTCTGCCGGTAGTGGGTGAGCTCTTCTTTCGCTTCAGGGTGGTCGCCCGCTTTCCGGAGGAGCGCCACTCCTTTGTCGATGTCTTCGGGGCCGCCTTTGCCGTGGCAGTAGAGCCAGCCCAGGAGGTAGAAGCCGTCGGGGCAGTCCCAGTCGATGCGCTCGAGGTAGGCCCGGGCGGCGGCGTAGTCCTGCGCGGTGCCGAGGCCGAAGGCGCAGCAGTAGCCGAGGAAGTACGCGCCCTGATTCTGCCCAGACAGTTCGTCACCTTTCTGGAAAAGGCGGAATGCTTTTTCATAGTCCTGCGGGACGCCCTGCCCGAAGTAATAGAGCTGGGCCAGCCGGGTGCAGCAGGCGGCGTTTTGAATGTAGGAGGCGCGGATGCCGCGCTCGTAATAGGCGGCGGCGCGGGCTTCGTCCTTCGGGCCGCCGAGACCGTATTCATAGGCGTAGCCCGCCCAATAGAACGCGCGGGGCTCGCCGCGCTCTGCCGCTGTCCGGTGGAGAGCGTAGCCTTCTTCTTCCCGCCCGTCGCTGCAGAGATCGCAGGCGTAGAAATACTGGTAGTCGGGGAAGCCCAGCTCCGCGCCGAGGCGGTCGAGCTCGAGCTCTTTCTCCGGGCGGGGCGGGACGAGATCTTTTTCGCCGTCGCAGTAGAGGCGGATGAGATTGGCCCCGGCGAGGGAGATGCCGCCGCGGAAGGCCGCGAGGTACCAGGGCTCGCACTGGAGGAAGCGGGTCCTGAGGTAGAAACGGAACGCTTCTTCATCGGCAAAGTCTTCCGGGCCCCGCTGCTCGACGGCAAGGAAATCCCACCAGTAGTAGACGCTGCCTATGACCATCTGGCAGAAGGGATCGCCCCGCTGGGCCTCGTCCAGCACGAGACGGAAGGGGACGCTGAGGTCTTCGAAGGGCATGCCGCGGGCGAGCGCCTCGTCCATCACGCCGCATCGCAGGGCAGTGAGTGCGGCGACGGCGCTGCCGCGGAGCACGGCCTGCCGCATGAGCGCGTCGCCCCGCCGTTCGTCTGTGGAAAACTGGTGGCCCCGCCAGACATATTCCGGCCCGTACAGGCATCGCGCGAGGAGGCAGCACGCGTCCGCGTCTCCTTCGCTGGCGGTCTCCTCGAGGAGCTGGAACCCTTCCTCTCCGCGTCCGGCGGCGAGGTCGCAGTAGATACAGCGGATCGCGGTCTCCACGGCGTCGCTGAAAAATCGGCCCATGATCCGTCCCTCCCTTCTCGTCTGATGCGCTGCATGGACTCTTTCTTTTAGTGTACCGGAAGACGGCGGCGGGGACCATGACGGGACGGCCGGAAAGAGGGCCTATAGAAGGGGAGAGGCGTCTCGTTTCTCATAGCCTGCAGGAAACGCATCGGGCCGCTCCGGCGACGCGATGCGGAGAAAGCGCCGCGCATTGCATTTCCGCCCGCGTCTGTTATACAATAAAAAAGTATTGACGTAGGAAGGGGCGCGGCCCCTGTGGGAGGCATGTATGAAGGAACATTTTCGCACCGTCCTTTTTGTGGTGGCCCTCGGCATGGTGGGCATGAACATCAGCGACAACGGGCTCCAGCTGGGGAACGCGCTCATCGGTATCATGCTGATCGCAGTCTTCGCCGTGAGCCTCTATTTCCGGCGGAAACGCGCCCGGGAGGAAGCGGCGGCCGTGCGCTCGAAGGAAGCGGAGCGGCGGGCCCGGCGGCGCGCGCGGAAAGCGGCGCAGAAGGCGAAGAAGCGTGAGAAGACGGAGAAATAAGGAGCGGCTATGAGCGGTAAGATTTTCCCGGCGGCGGTCGATCATTCGACGCTGTACAAGCCGTACCGGGCGGCGATGTGGTTTTTCTTCCTCGTGTGGGCGGGGTATGTGGCGTGGTCCTGGTCGCAGGCGCTCGCACAGGGCGAGTACCAGGTGCTGGCCTTCGTGGGCGCGCTGCAGGCGCTCCTCCTGTGGTACATGGTGAATACGTACACCGCAAAGACGGAGTACCGCCTCGAAGAGGACGAGCTGGTCATCGTGATGTACCGGAAGTTCAAGGGCACGAAGGAGATCCACCTGGCCTATGACCAGATCTTCGGCGTGTACACCATGAAGAAGGAAAAGACGAAGGCCATCGAGACGGCGGCGGCGTACTACATGTACTCCCGTCTGGACAAGCGGCCCATCTGGGTGCTCCTCTACAATTACAACGACGACACGAAAAAGGTGGGGCGCATCCTCATGAAGGCGTCGGACGAATTCTGGGAAGCCTTCAAAGACATCCTGCCGGACCGCATCTGCGTGCCCCAGGAAGAGGTGCTGGGCTTCGCGTACAAGCATATGGGCGAAGTCATCCGCCGTCGAGAGGAAGAGGAGTCCGAAGACTACGACGACGAGTACGAGTATGACGATGACGACGAATACGAGTACGAAGACGAAGAGACGGACGAAGAAGCGCCGGAGGCCGTCGAAGCGGAGGAAACGAAAGAAGCCCCTGCGAAAGACAAAGGAGCTCCCGCGAAGAAAGCCCCTTCGGACAAAAAGAAATAAAAACATAAAGGAGAAGCACGGAGCGATCCGTGCTTTTTCCGTGGGCGGACAGCGGGAGAAGCTGCGCCGCTCTTTTCTGATTTCCTTTGCATTTCACTCCCTCTTCAGCCGTCGGAAGATGAAGACCGCCAGAAGGAACTGGCAGAAGACGAGCGCGGCGAGGGCATCGAAGACGACGGAGATGTGGGAGAGATGGGCGATGAAGCCGAGGAAGGCCGGGCCGAGGAGAATGCCCGCATAGCCCATGCTGGTGAGCGCCGCCACGGCCAGATGGAGGGGCATGACGGTCTGGTATTCGAGGAGCGAGTAGAGGACGGGCACCACGTTGGCTACCGCAAGACCCAGCAGGAAGAAGAAGAGGATGAGGAGCGGCAGCGTCTCCGCCCAGCCCACGGCGGCAAAGCACAGCGCCGCGGAGACCGTGCTCGCGAGGATGACCTTCTTCTCGCCGAAGCGGTGCACGAGGCGGTCGCCGGGGAGGCGGGCGAGGAATTCCGCCACGGAGAAGGCAGTGATGCCGAAGCCCGCCGACGAGAGCGGGATGCCCTTGTCTTCCGTGAGGAGCACGCCACCCCAGTCCATGACGCCCCCTTCGGCGAGGAAGGAAATGCAGCAGAGCACGCCCAGGAAGATCACGATGCCCCGCGGAAGGGCGGTCTTGCGGCTGCTGCCGTCGGCGCGGTAGGCGAGGAAGCGCCGGCCGTACACGGCGAGGAGCAGCGCGATGGCGCCCGCGTGGAGCGCCGCGATCCATCCCACGGGGAGCCCTGCCTGCGCCAGCGCCGAGAAGCACCCCGCCGCGAGGAAATTGCCCATGCAGTAGAAGGCGTGCATGGCGCTCATGATGCGCTGGCCCGAGGCCCGCTCCAGCAGCACCGCGTTCAGATTGATCGCCGCGTCGAGCGTGCCCACCGAGGCGCCCAGCAGGAGCAGCACCGGCACGTGCGCGAAGAAGGTGGGCAGGTGGGGGAGCGCCGCCACTGCCGCCGCCGCGAGGAGCGAGGCGCAGGTGATGAGCCGGCGGCACGTGGCGTAGCGCGTCGCCAGTCCCGCCGCCGGCATGGCGACGCACGAGGAGACGCCGATGCACAGGAGGAGCAGGCTCATCATGTCCGCCTCGATGGCGAGGCACTGCTTCACCGCCGGGATCATCATCACCCACGTGGCGAACGCAAAGCCGCTCACGAAAAACGCGCTCTTCGCCGCATGGATCTCCCGGCGCCCCGCCGGAAGGCGGCTCACAAACGATTCTGTCATCTTGACCTCCTGAAAAAAGGCAGGACGAGCCTGCATCCGTTTCTGACTCTATGATAAACTGTATAGCAGCTATACAGTCAAGGAGGAAATCCCCGTGAAGAAAAAGGAAAATGAAAACGAACTGTCCATCAGCGAATTTGCCGCGCTCATGGGGACGAGCCGGCAGACGCTCCTCTACTACGACCGCATCGGGCTCCTGCCGCCGGCGCGGGTGGACCCGCACACAGGCTACCGCCGCTACGACCGCCGGCAGATCGGCGTGCTCTCCCTCATCCAGACCCTCTCCGGCCTCGGCGTGCCGCTCGTGGAGATCCGCCGCGAGCTCGCGGGCATCAGCCCCGGACGGATGGAAGAGCTCCTCCGAAGGCAGCGGCAGGTCCTCCGGGCCGGGCAGGAGAAGCTGCGCCGCCGGGAAGCCATGATCGCCCTGCGCCTCGCCCAGATCGCCGAGAGCCGCAGCGCCCGGGAAGGGACGACCGTGCTCGCCTGTGAGACAGAGCCCGTGCCTCTCTTCGTGAGCGGCCCCCTGCACTGCCGCAAAGACGCCGTGCCGGACCGGCTCGTGGTCGATTTCTATGCCGAAGCCGACCGGCAGGGCCTCCCCATGGGCTACCCCATGGGCTGCCTCGTGAGCGCCGGAGACATCGCCGCCGGCCGTGCCGCTATGGCCTCGCGCCTCGCCTTCCATCTGGGCAGCGCCGACGGGGCGAACCGCTTCCTCCCCGCCGGCCTCCGCCTCGTCACCTGGTCGCGCGGCCCCGCCGGAGGCACCGAAGCCGCCTGGGCCCTCCTCCGCGCCGAAGCCGTCCGCCGCCGCCTCCGCCCCGCCGGCGACGCTCTCGAAGAATACCTCCTCGACGAGACCACCTGCGCCCGCCCGGAAGATTTCCTCTGCCGCCTCTCCCTCCCCGTGGAGGAGAGATGAATATTTATGTGATATATGCATGCGGGGAATGGGGATTTTCAATAATGATGGGAAATTTTCTATGGACGATGCATAGTTATGCTATAATAGTGAGAATAAACAGCATCCATGAGATGGGTGCGGAAAGACAGGCGGTATCATGATTTTTCTGAAAAACGGGGAGGGCATCCGCTGGCCGCAGGGCAAGCGCGTCGCGGTGATGCTCACTTTCGATTTCGATGCAGATCTGCTCCGGCAGTCCGTGATCGGAAAGAAAGATATCGGATTTTCCGATCGTTCCCGCGGACTGTATGGGCCTCATGAAGGCCTGGCCCGGTGTCTGGCCATGCTGAAGCGGCAGCAGCTCCGGTGCACTTTTTTCGTGCCGGGAAAGATTGCCGAGGACTATCCGGCGGAAGTCCGGGCCATCGCGGCGGACGGGCATGAGCTGGCGTATCACGGGTATGCGCACGATGCGCGGATAGGCATCCCCGAAGAGGAAGAGGAAGAAAATCTGAGAAAGAGCGAAGCGCTTCTTACCGAGATAAGCGGAGAGAAGGTCGTCGGTTATCGTGCGCCGCTGGATGGGATGCAGGAATACAGTCTGTCTCAGCTGCGGAAGAGGGGCTATCTCTACAGCTCCACGCTGAAAGACTGCGACTGGGCCTATGTCCATGAAGACGACGGCGCAGAGACGCCGGTGGTGGAGCTGCCGACGGAGCCGGGCATTGATGATTTTTCGTATTTCTACTTTTCTTATGCCGATGAGAAAACCATCACATGCAGCTATCCGGCTGGATATGTGTATGACATCTGGAAGGATTATTTCGATGAGCTGGCCTCCGAAGGGGATAAAGTCATGGTGCTGAAGCTCCATCCGCAGCTCATCGGCCGGACGAGCCGCATCCGCATGCTGGAGCGGCTGGTACTGTACATGAAGCAGAACGGCGCGTGGATCACGACCTGTCGGGAAGCTGCACAGTATGTGCTGGATGACTGGAAACGGCGGAAAGGGGGCCGGGCGTGATGGAGTGGCCAAATCATAAGAGACTGGCGCTGATGCTCTCCTTCGATATCGATGCGGAAACGCTGTGGCTCACGAGAAATCCCATCAATTATCATCATCCGGTGCATCTGTCCCGGGGGTTGTACTCTGTGAAGCAGGGCATCCCGCGCATCCTGCGCATGCTCGATGCAGAAGGGGTGCGGGCTACATTCTTCACGCCGGCTTACACGGCGGAGCTCCATCCGGATGTGATCCGATGCATCGCCGGAGAGGGGCACGAGATTTCTTACCACGGATGGCTCCATGAATTCTATCCTGATTATGAGCGGGAGAATGCGCTCATGGAGAAATCCGAGCAGATCATTGAGGAGATTACCGGGAAGCGTCCCTGTGGTACGCGCATCCCAGACGGCTATGTATATGATTTCCATCTCCGGCTCTGGCTGGATCGGGGATATATCTATTCGTCGAACTGGCGGGATAACGACGGACCTTTCCTGCATCAGATTGACGGGAAGATCGTACCCATCGTGGAGCTGCCGAAAGACGGCATCGTGGATGACACTTCCTATGATATGTATACGATCCAGGCGCCGGAACACCATTATCTGAGAAGCGGCCGGGAGATGGTCGGCATCTGGATGGAAGAATTCGATGGACTCGCAGAGGAAGGGCGAATGATGAATTTCGTCATGCATCCGCAGTTCATCGGCCATCCACAGTATGTGCGGGCGCTCCGGGAATTTATCCGTTACGCGAAGGACAATGGCGCGTGGATCGCGCCGGATGAAGAGGTCGCCCGGTATTATCTGAGCCGGAACGGTTTTCCTGAATACGCCGTCAGCGGGCAGCCGTAAAAACTATGGGTCGAGGGGCGTCGCGCCCCGGAAAGAAGAGGGATGACAATGTTTGGAAAAAATGTGGGTAAAAAGATTCTTCTGATGGCAGCGGCAGCCATGCTGGCTGTGGGCATCGCAGGCTGCGGCGGCGGAGACAAAGCGGCAGAGAACAAGCCGGCAGCGGATGGCGGTAAACTGGTCATCGCCATCAATTCCACCTTCCCGCCGTTTGAGTCGGTCAAAGAAGGCACGAGCGACTATACCGGCATCGACATCGATATCGCGCAGTACATGGCAAAAAAGATGGGAAAGACGGCGGAATTCACAGATATGAAGTTTGCGTCTCTCGTGCCGACGCTTCAGAGCGGCCGGGCGGATATGATTCTGTCTGCGATCTCTCCGACGAAGGAACGTATGGAAGTGGTGGATTTTTCCATTCCGTATTATTTCCCCATGAAGGCCATCATCTGTCAGAAGGGGGCTGGCTATGATTCGCTTGAAAAGTTGAACGGCAAATCAGCCGGTGCGTCCATGGGCACGACGTATGCCAATGATCTCCGGCAGGCGGGCGGCATCGAAGTGGTGGAAATGGACAGCACGCCGCTCGTCGTGCAGGATATTAAGAACGGCCGCCTTGCCGCAGGGCTGTTTGATTCTGCGCAGGCCGGCGTATTCATCCAGCAGAACCCGGATCTGGAAATGCATATCCTGAATCTCCCCGTCGTATTTGAAGATACGTTTGCCGTAGCGCTGCCGAAGGGGTCCAAAGATGTGGAGACGGTGAATTCCATCCTGAAGGAAATGAAGCAGAATGGGGAAATGCACAAGATCTTCGTGAAGTATCTCGGTGAAGACGCGACCGCGCAGTATGAAAAGCTGGAGGCCGGACTGGACATCACCAAGTGGTAATTCCACAGGAGCAGGAGTATGTTTGATTTTTCTGTGCTTGAACCATATATGCCTCTTCTGGCAGGGGCGATATGGGTCACTTTGAAATTTACTTTTTTCTCGACGATCATGGGATTTCTTGGCGGCTTCATCCTTGCGCTGGTGACGTTGTCGAAGAATCGGATCGCTTCTTTCCTGGCGAAGGCGTATATTTCTGTCTTCCGCGGCACGCCGCTTCTGGTGCAGCTCATGCTCATTTATTTCGCGACGCCGCAGATCACTTCTTATACGATTTCTCCGCTGGAGGCGGGCGTCCTGTCGTTTGGCCTGAATTCGGCGGCGTACATTTCGGAAGCGCTGCGCGGGGGCATCCTGTCTGTGGACCGCGGGCAGTGGGAAGCGGCCATGTCTCTCGGCGTGCCGCCGTACCGCTTCGTGCTGGATGTCATCCTGCCGCAGGCGATCAAGAATGCTTTGCCGTCTCTGGTGAATGAGAGCATCATGCTGCTCAAGGATTCCAGCCTTGTCTCGGTCATCGGGGTGGCGGATACGCTCCGCTGGGCCGATCTCATTCAGGCGAAAACGTTTCGCGCTTTTGAAGCGTTCATCGTCGCGGCAGCAGTCTACTATGTGCTGGTCATGCTGCTGAATCTCATCGGGTCGTACTTGGAAAAGAAGGTGCGCGTCAGTGATTGAAGTCCGACATCTCTCAAAAAGCTTTGACGGCCTGCCCGTCCTGAAAGATATCAACCTCGACATCGCCAGGGGCGAAGTGGTGACCATCATCGGGCCGTCCGGCAGCGGCAAGTCCACCCTGCTCCGGTGTCTGAATTTGCTGGAAAGACCGGACGGCGGCTCCATCATTTTCGACGGGCAGGACATCCTGCATGAGAAAATCAAAATCGAAACCATCCGCAAGCGCGCCTGCATGGTATTTCAGCATTTCAATCTGTTCCGCAATATGACGGTCCTGCAGAATGTGACTTATGCGCCGCGCGTGGTCAATCATCTGCCGGCCAAAGCGGCGGATGAGAAAGCGATGAAGCTGCTGGAAAAAGTCGGACTGGCGGATAAGGCGCAGCAGTATCCGAGCCGGCTTTCCGGCGGACAGAAACAGCGCGTGGCCATCGCACGTGCTCTTGCCATGGATCCGGAAGTGCTGCTCCTTGACGAACCGACCTCTGCGCTCGATCCGGAAATGGTAAAAGAAGTGCTGGATGTCATCCGGCAGCTCGCCGGGACGGGCATCACCATGGTGCTGGTCACGCACGAGATGGGCTTTGCCAGGGATGTATCCGACGTGGTGCATTTCATGGACGGCGGCGTTCTCATCGAGAGCGCTCCGCCGAAAGAATTTTTTGCTCAGCCGAAAACGGAGCGGGCCAAGCGGTTCCTCGCGTCCATCCTGTCGTGACGATCATGAAGATTCGCATCATCAATCCGGATTATGGAGAGCGACAGAGCGATATGGAGGCGCGATGCCGCTGGCTTTCGCAGTATACGGCACTGGATACGGAGCTCTCCATGGAGTGCCTCACGGAGACGCGGGTGACCATCGATTCGCCGGCCGATGCGGTCCTTGCCGGACCGGAGATTCTCCGCATGGCGGAGCGCGCAGAAGCGGAGGGATGCGCCGCAGTGGTGTTGTACTGTTTCAGCGATCCCGCGGCGGACGCCTGCCGGCAGCGGCTGTCTATCCCTGTCATCGGCGGCGCGCAGGCTTCGCTCGTGATGGGCGCTCTGGCGGGAAGACGGCTGGGCATCATCCTGACAGACCCGGCGCGCATTCCGGAAAAGGGGCAGTTTCTCCGCACACTGGGCATTGCGCCGGAGCGGATCGCAGCCATTGACGCCATTCCTTTTGCAGGATGTTCGATCTGGGGAAATCGGAAAGAGGCGCTGCGCTGCCTGATCGAGAAGGGAATGGAGCTGAAGGAAACGGCGCATGTGGATGTACTCATTCCGGGATGCCTGTCTTTCCTTGGGCTTGGCGATGCATTGGCTGATGCGGTGGGCGTGCCGGTGGTCGATCCGGCAGTGGCGGCGGTGACGCTGGCGGAAAGCTGTGCCCGGCAGCATCGCCGTGCAGCATGGTCCATATAGTGCGCTCATGAGCCGGTCCTCGGGCCGGCTTTTTGATTGCCCGTGGAGGAGGACGGCGCGGGGGAGCGCGTTTCATTTGATGCGGCGGATGATATAATAAAGGAAGCGCCGGGCGACCGGCAGCAGGGATAAAGGAGGTCTATCTATGGAAACATACAGTAGAAAAAAATCCGTATGGCAGCGCCTTGGCGCGAAGGAACGCGCCGAGGTGACGGCCTACTGCGAAGGATATAAAGCCTTTCTCGACACGGCCCGCACGGAGCGGCTCGCGGTGTCCGAGGTGATCGCCCGGGCGGAGGCGAAGGGATTCCGCCCGCTCTATGAGATGACGGAGCTTCGGCCCGGGGACAAGGTGTACTGGAACCAGAAGGGCAAGTCGGTGATCCTCGCGGTGATCGGCCAGGAGCCTGTGGCAAATGGCATCAAGATCGTGGGCTCGCACATCGACGCGCCGCGCCTCGACCTGAAGGCCAATCCCGTGCACGAGCAGGACGGCATCGTCTATTTCCGCACCCATTACTACGGCGGCATCAAGAAATACCAGTGGACCTGCGTGCCGCTGGCCCTCTGCGGCGTGGTGTACACGAAAGACGGAAAGAAAGTGGAAATTAATATCGGCATGAAGGACGACGATCCCATTTTCTACATCACCGATCTGCTCATCCACATGGCGCAGGACCAGATGAAGAAGACGCTCGCCGACGGCGTGACGGGCGAGCAGCTCCAGGCGGTGATCGGCACGAACGCCGACGAGGACCAGACGCCGAAAGAAGCCATCATGAAGCTCCTGAAGGATACGTACGGCATCGAGGAAGAAGACTTCGCCGCCGCCGAGCTCGAGCTGGTGCCGGCCATGAAGAGCCGCGACGTGGGCTTTGACCGCTCGCTCATCGCCTCCTACGGTCAGGACGACCGGGTGTGCTCCTATGCGAATATGGAAGCGCTCTTCGACGCGGAGCCCGGCGTGAAGACGCAGGCGGCGCTCCTCACGGACAAGGAAGAGATCGGCTCCTACGGCAATACGGGCATGGAGTCCTCCTACTTCGTGAAATTCGTGATGAAGCTCCTCGCGCTGCAGGGCCGGGGCTCGCTCCTCGATTTCTATGAGACCATGGAAGCGAGCGAAATGCTCTCCGCCGATGTGAACAGCTGCCTCGACCCGATGTTTGCAGACGTGTCCGAGAAGGACAACTCGTCGCTCCTCGGCTACGGCATCTCCCTCACGAAGTACGGCGGCGCCCGGGGCAAGGCGGGCAGCAACGACGCGAACGCGGAATTCCTCCAGAAGATCCGCACCATCTTCAATGAAGCGGGTGTGGCCTGGCAGATCGGCGAGCTCGGCAAGGTCGATCAGGGCGGCGGCGGCACCATCGCCTTCATGATGGCCAACTGGGGCGCGGAAGTGGTAGACTGCGGCACGGCCATGCTCTCCATGCACGCTCCCTACGACCTCCTCTCCAAAGCCGACGCCTACGAGACGTACAAAGCGTACAAAGCGTTCTTTGAAAGCAAATAAGACAAAGAAATAACCAAAAGGGCCCCTCTCAGCGGACGATCCGCGGGAGGGGCTTTTTTGCGTGCATGTATGAAGCGCAGTGCTTTTTGCAGATGCAAAGGGCTCGTCTGTAATACAAAAGGAAAATATATATGAGAATGGGGCTTTTTCTTGACTTTAGGGGGGGGAGGAGTACCTTTTATATTGGGGATTTAGAAGAAACTGAAACGCTTTACGAAGGAAAGAGATTCGATGCAAAGAAAAAGAAACATGTTGTCCTTCTGGAATTATTCAACAGTAGCGTTGCTGTTGGATGCGTATCTGGCGGTGGAACAGGGGCAGGGCAGTCGGAAGGTGATGCTGGATCGTCTGGAAAAGGCATTTCAGCGATATATACAGGAAAAAGGAATCGCGCCCTCATCCGGCATGATTTCCCGGCCTGAGCTGGAAATGAAGTATGGAAAACTGGAATATGCCATGACGCAGGGGAAACGGGGACTCATGGGTGCTCCCGATATGCGCATTCAGGATATTGTGAAGATATATCGTACAAAGCGCTATTTGTACGACATATATCTGCGGTATGGAAGTCAGGATTCCGGGTGGCAGATTTGCGGTAAGCCAAAAGGGGGAGAATCTGAAAGAAAAGAAACGGCACAGGAGACTGTAGGCTGTGACCAACCTGCCTCTCCTGCGGACTTGGAAAAACCGGTGCAGATATCTTCTCCAGATAAAGATCAGAAAACAGGCAATTCGTCCTTTTCGTTATATCGATGGGCTACTGCTGAAGTGAAACCTGTTTTTAATGGGCGCGTGACCGAAACAGGAAAACAGAAAGAAGTCCAACAGCATCGGCCCGCTTGCGCTGATGATAAAGATAAGCTTCCGGTAATAGAGGAGAAAATGAACAATCCGCAGGCATCCACAGGATATGCATTGGAAACGTCTGTGTCAAAAAATGTATTGCAGAAAGAAACCGGGAAAGAACACTATGAATGGCAAAAGGGGCGAAGCGACGAGCAGAGTGGTTTTTCGAACGGAGTGAATAAGTACCAGTGGATTTCTCTGAATACACCAATCGAAGAACTGGGGTTTCCCACCAGAATTTTTCATTGCCTGTATTGGAATAAATTACAGACGGTCAAAGATTTATTGGATTTTCCGGCGGATCAATGGAGTTCCCTGCGGAATATGGGGGCCAAAGGGAGGGATTTTCTTCTGACGGAAATTGAAAAAATAAAATGCGCTATGAAGCAGCCGCATCCGCCGCAGCCTTTGCGTAAAGCGGAAGAAACGCCAAAAGAGTTTCCGCGTGAAGAAAAAGTAATACATGTTCCGGACTGGAAGGAATGGTTTAAAACAATCGGAAGGGCGTTGGAGCTTCCCCCGCGAACGATCCGAAAATATTTACTGAATCAGGAGTTTGAGGCCTCGCAGGGGGAGCAAGCAGCGATGGATCTGCTCTGGGAGTGGCCGGAGACGCGTGCTTTTCTGAGGGAGAAAATTGGGAATTTCCTTGATACGACTCGTGGAAAAGGAGCGAGCCGGGAAGAGCTGTTGGCGATGCTTCCTGCACCGTTTCGTGATGCGGACAGGTTGCAAACCCTGTTGCGGAATCTGGCAGAAGATCGCCGGATTCGGCTGTACGGCACCATGGTCTATCCCCTGTATCCGATGCTGGAAGAATATGTGCAGCGCATTCCCAACGAGCGAAAACGGAAAATTATCTCTCTGCGGCTGGATGGGCTGACATTGGAAGAGACCGCAAAGGCCACAGGCATTACTCGGGAGCGGGTACGGCAGATACAGAAACGATGGCTGTCGCCGAAACTAAAAACAGAAGAAATACGATATCTGTATTTTTGGGAGAAGTATCCCGCACTGGAGTCTTCCGATGTGCAGTATGTGCTGAATCTGCCGGACCGGACGAGACGGTATCTGGAGTTCATAGAATCATTGCCGGCTTCGGATGAATTGGAAACGCCAGCGCGGACGGAAGCGTTGCGGCACGTCGCAGAGGACGGAGAGCTGACGGAAGACGCACGGCAGCGGGCACGGCGGTGTGCAGATGAACTGGACGGGGAGTTTTTTATTGGTGGGGCAAGAATACAGAAAAATCGTTCCTCCCTTATGAAATATGTAGTGCAGACCTATGCCAGAGATAAAGTGACTTATAGAGAAGTAGTGAAACATTATCACCAACTTCTAAATGAGCTTGGAGTTGATAGCAATAAAAGTTATTCCATCGGTCCGGGATACATCAATAAATTGTCGCTGTCGGATTATGTTTTGTGGAATCGAAAGGAAAGCCTCCGGTATTACGATATTCCGGCCCGCAAATACAGCGCTCTTCTGGATGCGCTGCATCTGGAGAAACTGCAGGATGTGGAATATTCCACGCTGAAATTTTTCCGGGACCTTCCCGATGTGATGCGCACGTATGACATTCGCGACGAATATGAGCTGCACAATCTGCTTCGGAAAATCTGGCAGCGGGATGACCGCAATGTCGGTCTGGATGAACATCATCAGGTGACGTTCGCCAAGATGCCCACCATCCGTATCGGGCATGTCGACCGGTATACGCAGATTTACCGGTTCATTCAGGAGCATGAACCTATCAAAAAAGCAGACCTCATTCCCATGTATGCGGAAGCGTATGGCGTGAGGATTCAGTCTTTTCAGGGAAACGCGCCGCTGCAGGCATTTGACCGATATTGCTACGGCGGGGAATATCGCATCCACTGGGAAGGGCTTTCTGAAGAGGTCGTGGCGGAGCTAAAGCCGTTTCTCATGGAAGACCTGTACAGGAAGAGGGATATCAGCGAAATATACATGGGCATCGTGAATGGGAATCCCTGGGATATCAATGCCTATGTGCTGCATCAGCTGGGATTTGAATCGCATGGGGACTACGTTATCCGGGAGACTTATGATTCAGCGGCTGATTTGTTCCATCATGTGCTGACGGCGGCGGACATCGTTGATTTACGGGACCGGCGCTATTATCGAAATTATTCGCCCTTTGGCGTGGCAGCCGATGCGTTGGCGGCAGACTATCGCGTGCTGGAAGTGGAGCCGGATATTTTCTACAGTGGGAGAGAACTGGAGAAACGGGGCATCACGGCGGAGAGCATGCGTGCTTTTTGCCAGAATGTCAAGGCGTTTGTTCCGAAAGAGGCGCTTTTTACGGTACATTCTCTTCGGCAGCATGGCTTTCCCCTGCCCTGGACGGACGCCGGGATTTCCGATTTCTTTTATAATTCTGTTTTATCCGCAGACAAATCGGATTTTGCAAGCCTCTTTTGCGGCGGAGGAAGGCTCTTTTATAACGGTGCGCTGGACCGGCAGCTGTCGGTGAGCGATTTATTTGTCCATGTGATTGACCGGACCTGGGAAGCGCTGTCCATCGGGGAACTGCAGACGCTCATTCAGCAGCAGTTCGGGCTTCGAACCAAGCCGGAAAAAATCAGAGAATTTGTGAAGGCAAACGTGCAGTATAAAGGAAAAATTCTTTTTTGATACAGGTGTTTTTATGAAAATCGCTATTATCGACGCCGATTTGATTGGCCGGAAAAAACATCGGTTTCCCAATCTGGTCTGCGAAAAAATTGCCGAGTATTACAAATCTGTAAAAAATCTGCCGCCGGAAGACGTGGTGCTGAAAACCGATTATGAGGGGCTGGAGGCCTTTGACCGTATCTTCGTGGCCAAAGTGTTTACAGATACGCCGGTGCCGGAGTGGCTGCGCAGGGTCAGTCAGCCGAAAGAGCTGCTCATTCGCGTGGGCAAGCCGGATGCGGGCGAACTACCCGTGGAGGAATGGCTGGAAAAGACCGTGGGCTGCCTATATGACGGCCGGGTGCCGGTCAACGTGGGCGGCACGGGCTTTTTCTTCGACCGGGCGCCGAATCTGCCCCATGTCATTGAGCATTGTCTGCCCGATTACCACCTGTATGATGATTGGATTGAAGAAAAACTTCGGCAGGCGGAAGAGAGCCGGAAAAAAGAGGGCAAGCCGTTTGTTCTCCCCCGGTACAGGACGCAGTTCCGGGAGTACCAGAAGTACAGCGTAGGTTATCTGACGCGCGGCTGTTTTCGCCACTGCGGATTTTGTGTCAATCAGAAATACAATCGGGTGTTTCGCCACAGCAGGCTGGAAGAGTTTTACGAAAAAGACCGGCCGCGCATTTGTCTTTTGGATGATAATTTCTTCGGATATCGGAACTGGAGGCCTCTTCTGGCGGAGCTCATCCGAACGGGAAAGAAGTTCAAATTCAAACAGGGGCTGGATGAACGGCTGCTCACGGACGAGATGGCAAGGCTTCTTTTTTCCGCGAATTATGATGGGGACTACACGTTTGCCTTTGATAATATCGAAGACTATGACCTGATTCATTCCAAGCTGGAAATCATTGCGCGGTATAAGAAGAAAAAGAGCATCAAATTTTATGTGCTGGTGGGATTTCGCTCTACCGACGACGAGGATATCATCAATGCCTTCCGACGGATTGAACTGCTCATGCGGTACCAGTGCCTGCCGTATCTCATGCGATATCAGAATAAAAACGAGACGCCGTGGAAAGAGTCATCGCTGCGATCCATGTATGTGGCCATGGCGCGGTGGTGCAATCAGCCGAAAATTTTTAAGAAGATGAGTTTTCGCCAGTTCTGCGAGGCCAATCAAGCATTGAAGAAAACAAGACGCATCTGTGCCCCCATGCAGGCGATGCTGGATTTTGAGCGCCGTCAGCCAGAGGCGGCCAGGCGGTACTTTGACCTCAAATACGATCAGTTTTCTTCCCGCAGCTGACAGGGAAAACACAAAAGAAAGCGAGGCAGAAAGACAATGGGATTACGGGACTTGACGCTGCGGTCCAGCTACGAGACGGAGGAAAGCAGGACGCATTTGCTGGATACGTTTTATGTGCCGGTACTGGAGCAGGCGGCGACCTATTACCGCATCGCCGGCTATTTCAGCTCAGCGGCACTGACGGTCGCTGCCAGAGGCATTGAAGGGCTCATTCACAATGGCGGACGGATGTACCTGCTGATTTCTCCGACCCTATCGCAGAGTGATTACGACGCGATTCAGGCTTACGGCGGACTTCGGGAGGACAATGCGCTGTTTCACGATTCCGATTTTCTGGAAAATGCCAATGATTCCGTTCGGGCGCTGGCGTGGCTTCTGGCCAGGGATCGGCTGAAAATCAAAATCGTCGTGGGCCGCCGCTCGCCGGACAGTCTTTTTCACCAGAAAGTGGGAATTATCACTGATGGCAGGAACGATCAGATTTCCTTTTCCGGTTCTGTCAATGAGACGGCGCAGGGCTGGACAGAAAATATTGAAGAATTCAAGGTGTTTCGTTCCTGGGAACCGGGGCAGCTGGAATACGTAAAGGACGACCTGCGGAAATTTCTGGAGTTTTGGAAAAATAAGCGCCCTGCCATAGCGCAAGCCTATGATATCCCTGACGCGATCCGGGAAAAGCTTCTCCGTACGCAGCCGGATGATGTGATGGAACTCTCTATCATGCAGCGCTACGGAAAACAGACGGGCAGGAAAGACAGGGCGGGAACACTGAGCCTTTTTCCTCATCAGGAGGCGGCCGTGCAGCAGTGGAAGAATAACCACGGCGCGCTTCTCATGGAGATGGCTACGGGGACCGGAAAGACAAGAACGGCTATCGGCTGCATGGTGGAAGCACTGAAAAAAGAACCGCAGCTTCTGACCATCGTCGCCACACCGCAGAATACGCTGTCCCGGCAGTGGAGGGACGATCTGCAGAAGCTGCATATTCAGCTGGACGCGGACCCCATCCTCGATGGAAGCAATCCTCACTGGAAACGGGATCTGAAGATGCTGCTTCTTGCCATGGGGCGGACCGTGCGGCAGGTGATCCTTTTCACGACGCATGAGACGGCTTCGTCCGAGGCCTTTCTTTCTCTGATTCATCAATACAAAGGCCGGACAAAGGTCCTCTTTATCTGTGACGAGGTCCATGCCATCGGCGCCGATAAGCAGCGTCGGGCGTTGCTTCCCGAGTATGAATATCGGGTGGGACTTTCCGCTACGCCGGAGCGGCTCTTTGACGAAGAGGGCAGTCAGCTCATCCGCGATTATTTTGGCGAAAAATCCTTCGCCTTCACCATCGCCGATGCGCTTCACACGATCAATCCTGTGACGGGGCGGCCGTTTCTCAATCCGTATGTGTATCATCCGCAGTTTGTGGATCTCAATGATGAAGAATACAGAAAATATAAACGGATTCAGAAAATCATTGCCGGACTGAGTCAGGAAGTAAAGCGCAAAAAAGAAAACAACTTGCCCTGCACAGAGGAAAAGGAAGCACTGGAAAAACAGTATCGGAATCGGGCCAATATTGTCAAAAATGCGGCGAGGAAACTGCCGGCGCTGGGGCAGCTTCTCGATACACTGGGGCCGAAACGGATTCGCGATGCGATTCTTTTTGTATCAGACAAGCAGATGGAAGACGGCATGAAGCTCCTTGCGGCGAAAGGAATTACCCGGGCGAAGATTACAGAGGAAATTTCGGCCAGAAAGATGAATGACGCAGGGCGGACGGAACGGCAGCAGATCATTGAAGATTTTTCTCATCACATGCTGCAGGTGATCCTGGGGATCAAATGCCTTGATGAAGGCATTGACATTACCTCCGCCCGGATTGCGATTTTGCTGGCCAACAGCACAAATCCCCGGGAATACATTCAGCGCATCGGCCGGGTCATTCGTCCTGCCGAGGGAAAGAAAATGTCGGAAATCTTTGACTGGATTGTCCTGGGGCCGGAGGACGAGCCGCTGCTCAAAAGCGAGCTGAAGCGGGTCGTTTTCATCGCGGAAAATGCGAATAACCGGGACGAGGTGCATCGAATCTTTGAAGAGAAAGGGGTGTCGCTGGATGAGTATCAGCAGGCGGATTCATGAGCAGATCGAAAAACTGGATGTCGATCCGGAGATGAAGAAAATGATGATGGGCATTTTATTTGCAGAGAGTCAGAGTAAAAGCAATTACAAAGGGCTTTACGATAAGAAAATCACGGACTATCTGAAACAGAAAGAGGCAAAAGGAGGCAGTCGATAATGGCGATTCAAATCGAACGGATAGAGTTTCAGAATTATCGCCAGTATGGCACGGGGATGTTTTCCTTCGAAAAAAACGCCGGGGCATCGAGCCAGCTTTTTGCCTTCATTGCGCCAAACGGCACCGGGAAAACAACGCTTCTCCGTATGATCATCTGGTGCCTCTATGGCGAGGAGACGCCGGGCACTTCGCCTTCGCAAAAAGAAAAGCGGCTGCCGTTGGTGAATACGAAGGTGTTGCAGCAGAGTGGGACCGGAGAGCAGGTGCCCGTTTCGGTTTCGATTCGTTTTCTGATTGATGGAGCTTTTGTTGACTTCAAACGGTCTGCAACCTATGAGAAAAAGGCAGATGGGACGGTCGCGCGGAAAAACATGACGTTTTCTTCCGTCATGACGCCATCGAATGGCAGCAACTCCCAGACGCGGGAAGGGGAAGAAGCGGATTTCATCGTCAAGCAGTATTTTGACAAGGCCATTTATAATTTCTATTTCTTCGACGGTGAAAAACTGAGCGACTTCTTCCGGACCCCGCTCAAAGACTCCATTTACAATATCGCGCAGGTGAATCTACTGGAAAATATCGTCAACCACACGAAGACGATCAAAAATGAACTGAATCGAAAATTGGGGACGTCCGTTCCTAACATCGGTGAAAAACAGCAGCAGATAGAAGCCAAGCGGAAGACATTAGATGGCGTTCGGGAACAGCTTGTGTTTGAGCGGGAAACGCTTCAGAAGCAGGAACAGGAATTCGATGAGCTGGAGGTGCAGCTTCGCGGGTATGAGCCTGTAAAAAAGATTCAGGCAGAGAGAGACAATCTGAATCATCATTTGGCAGAACTGAATAAATCCTGGGAGGATTTTCTCACAGAGCGCAATAAATTTGTGAGAAAATACCTGACCCTTCTGAATTTATTTCCACGCATCAAGGCGCTTCATACGTACATTGAAGCGAAATCATCTCAGGGGAAGCTGCCGCCGGCCATTGACCGGGATCAAATCTTGAAGCTCATCGAGCATCCGGATATGCCCTGCCCACTTTGCGGAACGCATCTGACTAAAGAGGCGCGGGACGCACTGCAGGCGCTGCTGACGCAATATGAACTGTCTTCCCGAGCGGCCAATCTGCTGAGCAGTTTTCGTTCGCCGCTGGAGGAGCTGCTCAAAGAGGCGGAAGCGTATGAGTCTGAGAAGGATGCGCTGCTGCAGAAGGAACAGTCGCTGCGGGATCAAATCAAAAAGACAAAGGTGCAGCTGGAAGAAAAGGATCGTGCCATTTCCCACTTTGGCGGCGACGTCGGCGGAAAGAAATTTACCGAGCTGGATCAGAAATATCATGCGCTGCGTCAAGGCATTGAGAAAAGCAATCGTACGATCGGACAGTTGGAAAATGCAGAGCGCATGTACAACGGGGAACTGGATGCTCTCGATCGGGAGATGAAAAATCTGAACGCAAAGGCGGATATGGCGAAGGAGTATAAAGCGAAATACGAAGTGTTGTGTAAGCTGTCCGAAAAATTCACTGAGGTTAAAGATCATATCGTAGATGAGACCAAAACTGATATGCAGGCGCGCACATGGAAATTTTTCTCGGAGATGATCTGGAAGACCAATACGTTTGGAAAGATTCTGATTGACGATGCGTACAATGTGACGGTTTACGACCGGGAAGGCCGCGTGATGACGGATTCCATGTCGGAAACAGAAAAGATGGCACTGGCCTATTCTTTTACGCTGGCGGTGCATGAGATTTCCGGGAAAAACTGTCCTCTGGTGATTGACTCGCCGCTGGGCCGTGTGTCCGATGAGAACCGAGAACGCATGGCGCGGGCGCTGCTGGACGTGGCGAAAGAGAAGCAGATCATCATGCTTTTCACGCCGGATGAATATTCGCTGGCCGTAGCGTCGCTTTATGAACATGCGGCGACGGTGCGCAGATTGGAATTGTCGGCTGACGAGAGCCGGGTAGAAGGAGTCGAGGCATATGGCGCAGGAGCGTACTAATTTTTCTGCAGGCCGCCGCAAATGGCTGGATGATCTGAAGGCGACAAAGATTCTGGAACTGGATACGCTGGACAATAAGGATATTTTCTTTCTTGCCATCGCGTTGGGGTATCGGGACCCGAAGCCGCTGAAAGGTGGGGAGTCATGGATTCAGTGCAATGTATACACCGGTAAAGAACGCGCATTGATCTGTTCTGCTCTTCTGGGAAAAGTCTGCGAGGACGGAGAAGACGTCAATGAGAAAGCTGACTTTATGAAGTGCAACCGCTATGCAGAAACATGCGCGGAGGCAGGTTTCGACAAGCTTCAGGCGCTCTGTGAGGAGAATCATTATGATAACGACGAGCTGTGCGCATACCTGCTGCAGGAACTGGACCGGCTGTATGATGTCAATGTAGAATCTGCCGATATGTGATGTACGCATAAAAGCCCTTCCTCTGAGGAAGAGCTTTTTGCGTGGAGATATTTATTGCTCTGCTTCGGCCAGGAGGTCGTCCAGGAAGGGGATGGGGCGGCCGGAGGCGGCGAGGAAGCGGAAGATGGAGAGGGCGTCGGGGGAGCCGGCGGCCCAGGCGGACCAGAGGAGAGGCAGGCCCATGTCGTCGTTCTCCTGTACGAGGAGGCCGCCGAAGGAGGCGCGGGCGGAGAGGTCGCCCCGGGCGGCGCGGAGGATGAGGTCCTGCCGCTCCTCCTCTTCTTCGCGCAGGGCGGAGAGGAGGGCCGCGCGGGAGAGGGCGCTCTCAGGGACGGCGAAGGTGTTCATCATGGCGGCGAGGGCCTTCATGTCGTCGAAGCGTTTGATGAGCGGGGCGAGCATGAAGTACGGCCGGGGATCGAGGGGCATGGTCTGGAGGACGAAGAGGAGGGGCCCGGCGAGTTTGTCCCGCGGGATGCGGCCGCGGACGGCGTTGCCCATGATGGCGGCGGCGCGCCCGATGTCTTCCTTGGAGGCGGCGAGGGGCACAAGGCCGAGCACGCGCCGCGGGAGGAGGAAGAAATAGATGCGGTGGATGCAGCGCTGGAGGGCGAAAAGGAGCCGGCGGACGGTCTCTGGGTCTTCGTAGATGGCGGATTCGCGCCCGCCGATGCGGAGAGAGGTGACGAGATTTCCCAGCGCGTTGAAGACGCTGTGCGCCGCGCCGGTGACGAGATTCACCGCGCCCGCCTCGAGGCTGGCCCAGAGCGCTGCGTCGAGACCGAAGCCGCCGCCCACGAAGCGGCCCCGCAGCTCTTTGCGGATGCGCCGCCGTTCTTCTTCGCCGAGCTTTTCCGTCTCGAGGTCTACGAAGGCATCGTACACGTGCTGGAAGGCGTCCTGCCAGGGGCGGATGAGGAGTCCTTCTTTGTCGAGAGCGGTGAAGGCCGCTTCGTTCACGTCGTAGTGCCCGGCGTCCACCGCATCCTGTACGGCGAGCTGCACGGCCCGGGCGATGGTGAGCCGCCCCCAGTCGTAGCCGTCCCGGCAGAAGGCGGAAAGGCTCCCGCAGGCGCGGTACTTCTTGAGAAATGCGAGCGCCGCTTCCCGGGCGATGTGGGTCCCTTTCCGGTGACAGGTCATGTAGGCCGCAAGGTCCGGCGGCCAGGAGAGGTCGGTCTCTCCGATGCGATAGGTGATGGGTAGAGTCATGGGAGCCTCCTAGAAATTCGTGCGTTTTCTTTCATTGTAGAGCGGCGGCTGGGCGGGCGCAATAAAAAAGGCTCCCGCGGGGGGAAGCCTTTGGAAATATCTGTTTAATTAAAATTGTACGCCGTGACGATGGGGGCGCGGCCGGTGAGCTGGTCTTCGGCGTATTCGAAGAGGCAGAGGGCGAGGTAGGACCCGGCGATGTTGTACACTTCTCGAAAGCCGTGGGCGGCGAGGATGCGGCAGGCGTAGTAGCTCCGCTGGCCCGAGCGGCAGTGCACGTAGATCGGACGGTCAGCGGGAAGCTCGCCGAGGCGGTCCCGGAGCTCTGACAGCGGCAGGTTCACCGCGCCCCGGATGTGGCCGGCGGCGTATTCGCCGGGCTCGCGCACGTCGGCGATGTAAGCGCCGGTCTCCACGAGGCGGCGCACGACGGAGGCGGGGACCTGACGGAACTCGCCGTGGAGGAGGTTCAGCCCCACGAGGCCTGCCAGATGGACCGCGTCTTTCGCGGTGGCAAAGGGCGGCGCGTAGCAGAGGTCCACGTCTGCCATGTCTTCGAGGGTGCCCCCTTTGGCGATGAGCGCGGCGATGACGTCGATGCGCCGGTCCGGCGCGCCCTGTCCCACCGCCTGCGCTCCGAGGAGCCGCCCAGTGGGCACTTCGAAGTGTACTTTCAGATGGAGGGGCGATGCGCCGGGCATGAGGCTCACCCGGTCGAAGGGGATGACGTACGCCGTCTCGTGGGGAATGTGCTGCGCTGCGATGTCCCTCTCATTGAGGCCGGTGGCGGCGGAGCGGAGGCCGAACACTTCGATGCCGAAGCTTCCCAGATAGCCGCGGTTCGCGCTGGTCCGGCCGCAGATGGCGTCGGCGGCGCGGCGCGCTTCTTTCTGCGCGGGGAAAGCGAGCGAAAGGCGTCCTGCGGCGCGTTTCAGGGGGAGCGCCACTTCCGCGGCGTCGCCCACAGCGTAGATGGCGGGGTCCGATGTGCGCCCGTCCGCATCAACGGCGATGGCCCCGCTTTCGCCGATGGCAAGGCCTGCCGCCCGCGCAAGGGACGTCCGGGGCCGCACGCCGATGGCCATGACGACGAGGTCCGCGGGGATACGGCGCCCCGAGGCGAGGCGGACTGCTCCGTCCTGTACGGCGGCGATGCCGTCTTTCAGCACGAGGCGCACGCCGTGGTCCAGCAGTTCTTTCTGGAGGATCTGCGCCATGTCCCGGTCGAAGGGCGTGAGGATCTGGTCCGCCGCTTCGATGAGCGTCACCTCCGCGCGGGCGGCGAGATTCACTGCGGCCTCTACGCCGATGAAGCCGCCTCCGATGACGGCGGCCTTCGGCGCCTCCTTCCCGTCAAGGGCGGCGCGGATGGCAGCGGCGTCTTCCGGGTCTTTCAGCGTGAAGACCTGCGGCGCGTCCGCTCCGGGGATGGGCGGCACGATGGGCTCGGCTCCCGGAGAGAGGATGAGCGCGTCGTAGGATTCTTCATAGACGCGGCCGCCCGCTTCGTGGACGCGGACCTTCTTCTCCGCCCGGAGGATCTCTGTCACTTCCGAGGCGGTGCGCACTTCGATGCGGTGCTGCGACCAGAAGCGCTCCGCCGTCATGAGGATGAGCGAGTCCGGGTCCGTCACGATGCCGGAGAGACTGTACGGGAGCGCGCAGTTCGAATAGGAGATGTGCGGCCCTTTTTCAAAGAGGATGATCTCCGCCGTTTCATCCAGACGGCGCAGCCGGGCCGCTGCGGACGCGCCTCCCGCCACGCCGCCCACGATGAGGATCTTCTTCGCCATGGGGCCTCCTCAGTCGCGGAGCGCCATCTCGGTGGCGATGCGGGCGCAGGTCTGGATGATCTTCTTGCAGTTCCGCTTGCGGTCCTTCGAGTCGAAGTCGGGATAGGGGAAGCACAGGTCCCGGCACTCTGTCGTGCCGAGCGCCGCGATGACCGCGCGCACGTACTCCGCGTGGCGCGGGTAGATGCCCGTTCCCGGGTGGTGCAGCTCGTCCACCCGCTCTTCGAAGGTCTCCTTTCCGTAGGGGTCTTTCCGGCCGTGCATGGCGGAGAGCACGAGCATGCCCCCTGCCACCGCGCCGCAGAGATGGCCCGTGCCGCCCATGCCGCCGCCGAAG
Source organism: uncultured Veillonellaceae bacterium (assembly GCA_949286115.1). GTDB lineage: Bacteria > Bacillota > Negativicutes > Veillonellales > Dialisteraceae > UBA1822. The sequence goes on from CASEBK010000011.1 coordinate 24,581, forward strand.
CCCGAGATGAGCCCCACCGTCTCCGGCGGGTAGTCCGACAGGCCCAGATCGAGGAAGCCCTTCAGCACGCATTCGCCGCAGTTCAGCCCGTGGCGGAAATGCTCGCCCGCATTCGCTGCGGCCTGCTCGGCAAGCGCCTGCCGCTCTTCGTCCGTGTAATGCTTTTTCTCCATGACGATCCCTTCTTTCTGTATGATAAAAAATCGATCCTTATCTGTATTATAGCATCGGCGCCGGACGGAGCGCATCAAAAAAGGCTCCCTCATGGGGAGCCCCTTTGTGCGGACGGACCTCTGCTCAGATCCATCCCATGCCGAGTGCGCGGCGAGTCGCCAGAAAGATCATGTGGAGAAAACAATGCAGAAAAACTGTAAATAAGATGGAAGCAGACGTGATACTTATGTTTATATGATAGGCCCCGTGGCGGAGATTGTCAAGTGTGGAGCAGATAACAAATTGACATACGGCGCGCGGGCCATGCGTTTTGTGCCTTGACGGCATTTTTTCCCTTTTTTATAATAAGAAACGCAGGCGAACGTGGCGGAATGGCAGACGCGCCAGATTTAGGCTCTGGTACTGAAAAGTGTGGGGGTTCAAGTCCCCCCGTTCGCACCAATTTCATACATGCCGAAGGCGGCGGTCTCTTTCCGGAGAGGCCGCTCTATTTTTCTGCAAAAGTGTACTATTTTTGGGGCGTTTCGCCTATTGAATTTGACTGCCCCGCTTTGTAAAATAGAACTGTGTCACTATACTTTTTTTGTTATTGACGTATTCACATGACTTATATCATTCGACTCGTTTGATGTACGGTTGGTGATGGGATAAGGAGGAGAATTATGAGAACGATCCACAAAGTCCTGGTCGCAAACCGCGGGGAGATCGCCATTCGCGTGTTCCGCGCGTGCAGCGAGCTGGGCATCCGCACCGTTGCGATTTATTCCAAAGAGGATATTCTGTCTCTGCACCGCAACCGCGCAGACGAAGCATACCTGGTGGGCGAGGGCAAGAAGCCCGTCGACGCCTATCTCGATATCGAGGACATCATCCGCATCGCCAAAGAGCACGATGTGGACGCCATCCATCCCGGCTACGGGTTCCTCGCGGAAAATGCGGAATTTGCAAGACGCTGTGAAGAAGAAGGCCTCATTTTCATCGGCCCGAAGGTAGAGCACCTCGTCATGTTCGGCGACAAGGTGAACGCCCGCATCCAGGCGGAAAAGGCGGGCATCCCCATGATCCCCGGCACGAAGGGGGCCGTGAAGAGCTTTGAAGAAGTGAAGGAATTTGCGGAGACCCACGGTCTGCCGGTCATGATCAAAGCCGTCAACGGCGGCGGCGGACGCGGCATGAGAAACGTGGACCGCATGGAAGATCTGGAAGACGCGTACTACCGGGCGAAATCCGAAGCGAAGATGGCTTTCGGCGATGAAGACGTGTACGTGGAGAAGTGCATCATGAACCCGAAGCACATCGAAGTGCAGGTCATCGGCGACGAGCACGGCCACATCGTCCACCTCTTCGAGCGCGACTGCTCCATCCAGCGCCGCCATCAGAAGGTCATCGAGATGGCTCCGGCGTGGTCGCTTCCCACCTCGCTCCGTCAGGAGATCTGCGACGCCGCCGTGAAACTCATGAAGAACGTGAACTATGTGAACGCAGGCACGTGCGAATTCCTCGTCGATCAGGATGAGAAGCATTTCTACTTCATCGAAGTCAATCCCCGCGTACAGGTGGAGCACACCGTGACCGAGCTCATCACGGACATCGACATCGTGAAGAGCCAGATCCTCATCGCGGAAGGGTACTCTCTCGAAGACTCCGTCATCGGCATCGGCCGTCAGGAAGATATCACCCATCACGGCATGGCCATCCAGTGCCGCATCACCACGGAAGATCCGCAGAACCACTTCATGCCTGACACGGGCAAGATCATCGCCTACCGGAGCGGCGGAGGCCCGGGCATCCGTCTCGACGCGGGCACGGCCTACACCGGCGCGGTCATCACCCCCTACTATGATTCCCTGCTGGTGAAAGTCACCGCCTACGCGCGCACGCCCCTCGACGCCATCGGCCGCATGGAGCGCTGCCTCAATGAATTCCGCATCAGCGGCGTGAAGACGAATATCTATTTCCTCCAGAACATGCTCGCCACGAAGGACTTCCAGGAAGGCCTCTGCGACGTGAACTACATCGACCGTCATCCGGAGCTCCTCATCGACCCGAACGCCGTGAGCGACCGCGGCACGAAGCTCCTCGACTACATCGGCGACATCACCGTGAACGGATACGCCGGCGCCGGCCATCAGGACAAGCCGGACTTCGCGCCGCTCCCCGTGCTGGACGCCTCCGGCGAAGAATGCCCCAGAGGCACCAAGCAGCTCCTGGACGAGCTGGGACCGGAGAAATTCGCGAAATGGGTGCAGGACCAGAAAGAAGTCCTCTTCATGGACACCACCTACCGCGACGCCCATCAGTCGCTTCTGGCGACGCGTGTCCGCACCCACGACATCATGAACGCCATCCACTACACGGCCGTCCATGTGCCGCAGCTCTTCTCCTTTGAAAACTGGGGCGGCGCCACCTTCGACGTGGCGTACCGCTTCCTCGACGAATGCCCGTGGCAGCGCCTCCGCGCCATGAGAGCCGCCGCGCCGAACATCCTTTTCCAGATGCTCACCCGCGGGGCGAACGCCGTCGGCTATGAGAACTATCCGGAGAACGTGGTGCGCCACTTCATCGACCGCGCGGCCGTGAACGGCGTGGACGTCTTCCGCATCTTCGACTGCCTCAATCAGCTCTCCCACATGACCGTCACCATCGACGAAGTGCGGAAGAACGACAAGCTCGCCGAAGTGGCCCTCTGCTACACCGGCGACATCCTTGACCCGAAGCGGCAGAAATACAATCTGAAATATTACACCGACATGGCGAAAGAGCTGGAAAAAGCGGGCGCGAACATCATCGCCATCAAAGACATGTCCGGCATCCTGAAGCCGGAAGCGGCGGGCGTGCTCGTCTCTGCGCTGAAAGACGCGGTCGACCTGCCGATCCACCTCCACAGCCACGAAGGCAGCGGCGTCATGCTCTACAGCTACGCCAAAGCCATCGACGCGGGCGTGGATATCGTGGACGTGGCCACCAGCGCCCTGGCCAACGGCACCAGCCAGCCCTCCATGCAGTCCATGTACTATGCCCTCCAGAACCATCCGCGCCAGCCGAAGCTCGACATCGAAGCCCTCGAAGCCATCGACCGCTACTGGGCGGCCGTGCGGCCCTATTACGCCGGCGTGGACAGCAAGATGACCAGCCCGAACACCACCGTCTACATGCACGAGATGCCCGGCGGCCAGTTCTCCAACCTCCGCCAGCAGGCCACTGCCGTCGGCCTCGGCGACAAGTGGCTCGACGTGTGCCGCATGTACGCGAAAGTGAACATGATGTTCGGCGACATCATCAAAGTCACCCCGTCCTCCAAAGTGGTGGGCGACATGGCCCTCTTCATGGTCCAGAACGGCCTCACCGAAGAAGACATCTACGAGAAGGGCGACACCCTCGACTTCCCGAAGTCCGTAGTGGGATTCTTCGCAGGCAACCTCGGCACCCCCTACGGCGGTTTCCCGGAAAAACTGCAGCAGATCATCCTCCGCGGCAAGAAGCCTATGGAAGAATCCACGCCGCCGGACGTCGACTTCGACGCCGTGAAGGCGGAGATGAAAGAAAAGCAGCTCCCCGTGACCGAGCAGTCCGTCTCTTCCTACCTCATCTACCCGAAGGTCTACAGCGACTATCAGGCGCGGTATAAGATGTACGGCGACCTCTCCATCCTCGACACGCCCACCTTCTTCTTCGGCATGAAGCCCGGCGAAGAGATCCGCGTCAACATCGAGCAGGGCAAGATGCTCCTCATCCGCCTCGACGACATCACCAAGCCCGATGAGAATGGCGACCGTCTCATCCGCTTCGAACTGAACGGCATGCCCCGTGAGATCAAAGTCCACGACAAGCACATCGCCACGGCGAACATCGAAGTGCGCAAGGCAGACAAAGACGTCCTCGGCGAAGTGGGCGCGACCCTCTCCGGCTCTGTGGTGAAAGTCCTCGTCGAAAAGGGCCAGCACGTGAAGAAAGGCGAGCCCATCGTCGTCACCGAAGCGATGAAGATGGAAACGAACATCACCGCTCCGAAAGACGGCATCGTCAGCGAGATCGTCGCCAAAGCAGGCGCACGCATCTCCTCGGGCGACCTCCTCCTCGTCATCGAATGATATTTCAAAACAAAAAACGCTCTGCGAATGAACGCAGGGCGTTTTTGTGTGGGAAACTTCTCGGGAGCGCTGTGCGAGTGCTCATGCCCATCGACTGATACATAAAATCTATTGGAGTTCATTTTCGCTTTCTTTTACCATATATATAAGTATAAAAATAAGGAAGAAACGGCTTCCTTGGTGAGAAAGGGATGGGACTATGGCAGAGGAAAATGAGCGTCGGCAGAATGAGCCGCGCATGAATGACCAGATGCTCGCAAGAAGAAACAAACTGAAAGAGATCCGCGCTCTGGGCGTGGCGCCTTTTGGACAGCGCTTCGAATGGGATCATCACGTGGAAGACGTAAGAAACAGCGCGCCCCTTCTGGAGGTGGATCAGACGGTGGTCCGTATGGCGGGCCGCCTGATGATCATCCGGGATCACGGCAAGACGGCCTTTGCTGTGCTGAGGGACAAGTCGGGAGATATTCAGCTCTATTTCCGGCAGGATACGCTGAGCGAGACAGAGTGGAAGCTTTTCAAGCTCCTCGATATCGGCGATATCGTCGGTGTGGAAGGGACGGTCTTCACGACGCACACCGGAGAAGTGACGGTCCGCGCGGCCAAGCTCACGCTGCTCTCGAAAGCGCTGCGCCCGCTGCCGAAAAAATGGCACGGCCTCACGGATAAGGAACAGCGGTATCGCCAGCGCTATGTGGATCTCATCGTCAATCCGGAAGTGCGGAAAGATTTTGAGAAGCGTTCTCTCGTCCTGCGCACGATCCGGAAATGGCTGACGGATCGGGATTTCCTCGAAGTGGAGACGCCCATGCTGCAGGCGCTCTACGGCGGAGCGAACGCGCGGCCCTTCGTGACGCATCTCAATGCGCTTGATATGCCGCTCTATCTGCGCATCGCGCCGGAGCTGTATCTGAAGCGGCTCATCGTGGGCAGTTTCGAACGGGTCTTTGAGATGAACCGCAATTTCCGCAATGAAGGCATGGATAACCGGCACAACCCGGAATTCACGCCTCTGGAAACGTACCAGGCCTACGGAGATATTGAGGATGTCATTGAGGAGACCAAAGAGATCTGCGCGGCCTGCGCGCAGGCGGTCTACGGCAGTACGCGGTTCCTCTATTCCGGCATCATGCTGGACCTGACGCCGTCCGCATGGACGCGCATGACCATGGCGGAGGCGGTCAAAAAGTACACCGGCGCGGATTTCGACCGGGTGAAGGAGATCGGCGAAGCGAGAAAGATCGCCGACGAGCTTCATGTGGCTTACGGGCCGTACGATACGTGCGGCCAGATCCTGGCGAACTGCTTTGATGAGCACGTGGAAGACAAATTGATCCAGCCGACGATCATCACGCGCTATCCCATCGAAGTGTCGCCGCTGGCGAAGAAGTGCGACGACGATGAGAACTTCACCATCCGCTTTGAGGCGTATATCTACGGCCGCGAGCTGGCGAACGGGTTCTCCGAACTGAACGATCCGGACGATCAGCGCCGCCGCTTCGAGATGCAGCTGGAGGAACGGGCGCACGGTGACGACGAAGCGCATCAGATGGATGAAGACTTCATTCAGGCGCTGGAATACGGGCTGCCGCCGACGGCGGGCCTTGGCATCGGCATCGACCGCCTCGTGATGATCATGACGGGCAAGACCAATATCCGCGATGTGCTCCTGTTCCCGCTGATGAAGCCGGAAACGGAGACGACGAACTGAATTCAGAACTGTGAAGATGCGCCGCTCTTTCCATGGGCGGCGTATTTGTTTCGGGAGGCATGATGGACTGGATCGGTGTAGGGCTGTGTATGGCCGCAGGCTTTTTCTGGGCGGGATGCGGCGTGGCGGCGCAGCATTTCTTTCAGCACAGCGCGGTCTCGGCGATGGAGCTGACGGCGTTTCGCATGCTCTGCGCGGCGGGGCTGTTTGCCCTGATGGGGAGGCACGGCGGCGGCTGGCATCGCTGCGGGGAAGCGCTGCGCCGCTGGCCCCGGCTGTGGCTTTCGGTCGCCTTTTACGGCCTCGCGGGGCTCATGGCCATGCATTTTACCTATTTCGAAGCCATCGCCGAGGGCAATGCGGCGGCGGCGACGGTCATCCAGTATACCTGCCCGGCGATGGTCATCGGGTGGCTGGCGTTCCGCCGGAGGCAGTGGCCGCGCCGGGGCGATGCGGCGGCGGTGGTGCTGGCGCTGGCAGGGACGGTGCTGCTCGTCACCGGCGGGCGGCTGGACGTGCTCGCCGTGCCGGCGGCGTGCGCGGTGTGGGCGCTCCTTTCCGCCGTGTTTTTCGCGGTCTCTGCGGCGTTTCCCAAGCCGCTTCTGAAGGTGCTCCCGGAGTGCTGCCTCCTCGCGCTGGGTATGGCGATCGGTGCGGCGGCAGCGTGGGCGCTCGATGCGCCAGAGGATCTGAAGGCTTTCTTTGCGCCGGAAGTCCTGTTTGACACCGCGGCGATCATCCTGGGCGGCACGGTCCTTTCGTTTTTCTGCTACAACGCGGGGCTGGCGCGGCTGTCGCCGGAGCAGGCGAGCCTGACGGCGACGATCGAGCCAGTCGTGTCGGTGGTGATGTGCCATTTCCTTTTTGGCACGGAATTTTCTCTGCCCGCGCTGGCGGGCATCGGGCTGGTGCTCGGCGGGATCGTCATGCCTGCGCTGTGGCGGGAAGAAACGGCCGGCGCGGCGAAGGAAGAGGCCGGAAGATCGGATCTCTGAGCGGGACCGCCGGACAAAAAGAAAACGCGCTCTTTTTCATGAGAGCGCGTTTTTCGTTCGTTCAGGCCTGTTTTTCTTTATACGCCGTGCCCCAGGCGGCCATAGCGTCCAGCACGGGGCGGAGGCTGTAGCCGGTCTCGGTCAAGGTGTATTCCACGCGGGGCGGCACTTCGGGATAGACGCGGCGGGTGAGCAGGCCCTTTTCCTCCATGGCGCGGAGGTTGGCCGTGAGCACTTTCTGCGAGATATGGCCGACGGAGCGCTTCAGCTCGCTGAACCGTTTCGTCCCGGTGAGCAGGTCCCGCAGGATGAGCACGGCCCAGCGGCTGCTGATGAGGGTGAGCGTGGTCTCCACAGGGCACGCAGGGAGCAGGTTCGTTACTGATCCATTCATTATGATCCTCCATGGTATCCAAATGAATACTACCGCACAATATTGTGCTTTCTTCCGAAAATTTCCTTACGGCTCTATAATAAGACCGTCGAAAGGAAAAAACAAGTGTTGAGAAAGGAAGGATGCTCTATGAAGATCGCAGTCATTTGTGCTAATGGGAGAGAAGGTCAGTGCGTCGTGCGGGAGGCGATGGCCCGGGGCCACGAAGTCACGGCGTTCGTCCGCGGAGAGAACCGCTCCGCCGCAAAGAAAGCGGTGGTGAAGGATCTTTTTGAGATTACGAAAGAGGACCTCGCCGGCTTCGACGCCGTGGTGGACGCCTTCGGCGCGTGGACGGCGGAGACGCTGCCGCAGCATTCCTCGTCCCTTCGCCATCTCTGCGACGTCCTCGCGGGGACGGAGACGCGACTCCTCGTGGTAGGCGGCGCGGGCAGCCTCTACACCGATGAGAGCCGAAAGATGCTCGTCATGGACGCGCCGGGCTTCCCAGAAGACTGGAAGCCTCTTGCCTCCGCCATGGGCAGGGCGCTCGCCGAGCTCCGGCAGAGGAAGGACGTGCGCTGGACGTACCTGAGTCCCGCAGCGGATTTCGCGGCGGACGGGGAGAAGATAGGAAAATATTTCCTCGGAGGCGACGTGCTTCCCGTCAATGCCCGCGGCGTGAGCCGCGTGAGCTATGCCGATTTCGCGGCGGCCCTCGTGGACGAAGCGGAAAAGGCGGACCACGTGGGCGAGCGCATCTCCGTGTGTGAGGCGTGAGCGGACAGTCAAAAAGAACGGCATCCCTGTGCCGTTCTTTTTTGATAGGAGGATTTAATAATGGCGTTTCACGCTGAGTGTCGGTATGTGGTCACTGCGACTGCTTTTGGTTATATTCCGTGGCCGATTTCAGATCGAAACGGTCGGAGATGAAGCCGTAGAGGGTCCAGCCGAGGAAGGTGACGATGGAACCGTAGGTCATGGCTTCGAAACCGGAAGCATAGCACGCATAGAGGCTGTACAGCGACGCGATGAAAGCGATGAATGTGGTCGAACGAAGTTCGCTGCCGGACCGTTTGGCTGCTTTCATGATGACGATGACCGCCGCCATGGAGAGCAGGTACGGCATGATGTTCGTGATGACGGCCAGATTGACCAGCGTCTCGAACTGCTCATTCAGAGACGGGTTGATGGTCATGAGGCTCATGCCGGACTGGATCGCCGTGATGATGACCATGCCGACGATCGGAGCGGCTTTGGAAGTGACTTTGCTGAAGGCTTTCGGGAAGTATCCGTCGTCAGCGCCGGCTTTGAAGACGTTGGCGATGGTGAACTGCCAGCCCAGGAGGGAACCGAAGCAGGACATGACCATGAGGCCCATGACGATCCGGCCTACGGTCGGTCCGAACATGGAGGCGAAGACATAGCTGAAGGGGGCCACGCTCGAAGCGACTTCTTCTGCGGGGACGATCCCGAAAATGATGTTGGTGGAAAGAATGTAGCACGCCGCAGCGAGCAGGGTGCCGCCCAGGACGGCTCTGGGCACATTCTTTTCCGGATTGTCTACGGCGTCAGCATTGGCGCAGGCAGACTCCATGCCGAGGAACGCCCACAGCGTCATGGTGATGGCGTTCTTTGCCGCATCGCTGAAGGGCATATCGTGGATGTTCCAGTTGGCGGCGTACATATCGCCGGAGAACCAGAACCAGCCGAAGATCGACAGGCCCACGCAGGGGATGATGACGCCCCAGACTGTGACAGAAGAGACCTGGCCGGTGTATTTCGGGCCGCCGAAGTTCAGCACGGTCGCCAGCCACAGGGTGAAGATGGTCCACACGCAGGTCATGACCGGCGACAGATCGACGCCCAGGAACTGCGAGCCGTAGCCGACGGCGGAGATCGCGATGGCGATATTGGCAAAGAGCAGGGACACGCCGTAGGTGTAGTTCGCCATGAAGTTGCCTGCCTTGCCGAAGGTGTATTCTGCATAGCCGCCCATGCCGCCGCCCCGTTTGCTGTACATGCCGCACTTGGCGAACGCGTAGGCCAGACACATGGAGCCTACAGCCGTGACGAGCCAGGAGACGATGGAGAGCGCGCCTACCTGCGCCAGTTTCGACGGGAGCATGATGATGCCCGAGCCCATCATGTTGACCGCGGTCAGAATGGTCAGCTGCAGAACGCTCATTTTGTTTGCGGATTGACTCATGATATTCTCCTTGGGGAAGCCCACAGAGCGGCGGGCACGATCGTCCGCCGCCCATGAGTCCCGTTTTTCTTATTTCTCGTATTCTTTGGAAAGAACGTAGCCATAAGCGCGTTTCGTGCCGTCCGGTTCCGTCTGGACATAGACGCCCTGGATCTCCGGTGCGAAGCCCGGCAGCTGGTTGATGCCTTCCACGAGGATGAGGAAGTACTGCTGCGCGGTCTCAGACCAGCGTTCGCCCGGCTGTACGCAGAGGACGCCCGGCGGGTAGGGGAGCGCGCCTTCGAGAGCGATCCGGCCGAGAGCTTCTTCGAGCGGTACCAGTTCGCCGTGGCCGCAGACGAATTCGAAGTTGGCATCCTGCGGATTCATCACGTATTCCGGGAAGAAATCCTTCAGGAAGAGGCGCTTCTGCAGGGTGGATACGTTTCTGTCTTTGTAGAAGTCATGCATTTCCTGGCAGAGCTGACGGATGGTGTAGCCTCTGTACTTGTCTTCGTAGGCATGATAGATGGAGGGCAGCACATCCTTCATCGGCGCGTCTTCGTCGATGAGCTGTTCGAAGCGGACGAATTTCGCAACGAGGTCGTCCATCTTCGTCTTCGTCTCCGCCGGCGTCATGAGGAAGAGGATATCGTTCAGGTCGTTCTTTTCCGGGATGATGCCGTTTTCACGGAGGTAGTTGCAGAGGATGTTGCCGGGGATGCCGAAGTCTTCATATTCGCCGGTCTCTACATTGATGCCGGAGGTGACGAACTGGAGCTTCATCGGGTCGATGAAATACTGGCCTTTGCCGTAGCCTTCGAAAGAGTGCCATTTCGCGCCCGGTTCCAGCGCCCAGTACTTGAGATCCCGAGCCATGTCTTCGGTGTCGCAGTCTTCCCACTTCTTGCCGTCGATGGTCGGCGGGACCAGCGGACGGATGTAGTGACAGTGCCGGAGCACTTCTTTGCGGGTATCGATGACGAGCTTGGGCGTATCGTCCCACAGTTTGAGGCCCGCCGCGCCTTCATGGATCTTGGCGTTCACATCGAGCGCCGCGAAGAGCGGATAGAAGGGGCTCGTGGAAGCGTGCATCATGAACGCGTTGTTTACGCGCTTATGCGGCACATACCGGGCCTGTCCCTTGATATGGGAATCCTTTTTGTGGATCTGAGAGGTCATGGAGAACCCGGCCTGCTGTTTGTGCACGGACTGCGATACGAAGATGCCCGGATCATCAGGACCGAGATCGAGAAGCAGCGGGCTGCAGTCTTTCATCATCGGGATGAACTGTTCATAGCCGACCCATGCGGAGTCGAAGAAGATGTAGTCGCACAGATGGCCGATGCGGTCGACGACCTGACGCGCGTTGTAAATGCAGCCGTCGTAGGTGCCGAGCTGGATCACGGCGAGGCGTACCGGGCGTTCGGCTTTGGCCTTCTCCGGATCTTTTTCGGCGATGAGGCTGCGGATGTACTGTTCATCAAAGCAGTGGTCGAGGATGCCGCCGATGGAGCCGTAGGGATTGCGGGCCGTTTCCAGATAGATCGGGATCGCGCCGGCCTGGACCAGTGCACCGTGAGAGATGGATTTGTGGTTGTTTCTGTCGTAGAGGACGATGTCGCCGGGAGCGAGCACCGCATTCAGCACGACCTTGTTGGACGTCGAGGTGCCGTTCAGCACGAAGTACGTCTTGTCTGCGTTGTAGACACGGGCTGCATGTTTCTGCGCGGCCAGAGCCGGGCCTTCGTGAATGAGCAGATCGCCCATCGCCACGTCGGCGTTGCAGAGGTCGGAGCGGAAGACATTTTCGCCGAAGAAGTCGTACATGGCGCGGCCGGCCGGATGTTTGCAGAAGAACTGCCCGCCCTGATGACCGGGGCAGTCGAACTGGGAATAGCCGTTTTCCACGTATTTCTTAAGATCTCTGAAGAAAGGCGGCAGGATGGCGTTCTCATATTTTTCCGCCGCGCTTTCGATCTGGCGCTGATACAGACCGCGGTTGTTTTCACTGAGATCGAGAATGCCGGATACTTTTCCGAATGCGGCGTCATCGCCGGTCCCGTCCGTGCGGACGAGGAATACGGGAATGGCGAAATCTCTGATCTGTTCATTGTTCAGGACATCCATGTCTTCGCCGGTGATGACGACGGCGGCCACGTCCGCATAATCCGCGGTTCTGATGTCTGCGACTTCACGGCCTTCTACCGGGCCGAACGCGTCGAGCGCTTTTTCCGAATAGGCAATTTTGAAATGGCTCAAGATAGAAACCTCCTGTTGTATGCATGAAATACATAGACCCGTGTGCACCCGTGCCTATGGGATTAGAACCAAGATTCATTCTTTGATTCCACGTATGCATCATATCGGATAACAACGGGGGGCTTCCAATAGGATTTCTATATAAATTCCAATCAAGCTGTGATAATTATTAGCGGAACTACATAAGTCAATAGAAAATCATTCGAAATCAATAGAAAAAATGTATTGTTACTTATGCATGAAAGGAAAGAGCAGGCGGAAGCAGATTCCGGAGGGAAACCGGGCGGGACAGGAAATGACCGCGGGACGAAACGGAGCATCCGACCGGAGAAAGAGACAGGAAAGTCATATTTATGCGGGATATACAGAGAAAAAAGAGAGACCGGGAGGCGATCCATAGGAATTCCGTATGGATCGCCTCCCGGTGTGTTGAAAGAAGGGAAAGGCCTTTTCAGGCATAAAAAAAGAGACATGACATAAGGTCATGTCTCATGAGGCGAGTCTGTCAGGGGAGCGTCCCGTCCGCATGGGTCCGGATAAATTCCGCAAAGTGATGGACAAAATAGCCGTACAGGACCCGAACGTAGGTTTCGGACCAGGGGGGTGATCTGTGTATTATGGAGAGTGATGTACCGGTGGAAGCCCCTTTCGGAAATGGGAAGGAAGACGATCTCTTCCGAGCGGAGCATATGCCAGCAGTACTGGGGGACGACGGATACGCCCAGGCCCGCGCGGATGAAGTCGGCCACGGCGGCCGGGTTGTCGCTGTAGGCGATCGTGTGGGGCGTAAAGCCGTGTTCCTGGCAGTACTGTGTGATGATGTCCCGCACGGCGAAGCCCGTGGGCAGGGAGATGAAGTTGGCGTGGCAGAAATCTTCCATATTGGCGTAGGGCAGGCGGGCGTGGGGATCGTCCGCGCGCAGGGCCAGCACGAGAGGCTCCCGGAGGAGCGTCACCGTGGCTTCGTCTTCCACGGGGATGGCGCTGGTGGAGAGGACCAGATCGGCCGCCGTCGGCTCGTTTCCCGGCGCACCGGCCGCGTCATGGGTGTGATGCTGGATGACGTCCACACGAATGTCCGGCCGCTCTTTGTGAAACTGCATCAGGAAGGAAATGATCAAAAGAGACGCGGTGTAATACGAGAGACGGACCGTATGCTGACGGACGGCCTGAGCATGATGGAGCGCGCTCTTCATCTCCTCCAGATCGCTTAGGATGATGGACGCGTAATCGAAAACGATGCGTCCGTACGCCGTGAGGCGGATGTTGCGTCCTTCATGCTCGAAGAGCGGGACGCCCAGTTCTTCCTCCATGCTGTGGATGGCACGCGAAAAAGACGGCTGAGCGATGTGCAGTTCCTTTGCCGCGCGGGTCATATGCTGCAGTCAGCCGCTTTTTTGAAATAAGTCAATGAGGGAAAACTTAAACTCATAAGGCAGCTCCTCTGTCGGATGATTTATAACCGAAGTCCTATTGGATGGACCAACAATTATAAAGTAAAATATAAACAGAGGGAGCTCCCCGATGAGGCGCTTCCTTTTTGGCGGACAGCTGGAGCGGTCACTCTATCTCTCGCACGAAGGAAAGCCCAGCTGTCTTATTCATGATAGCAGTATTTTCAGGAATATTCCACAGGGAAATAAGCAGAAAATAAGGAGGTACAGGTTTAGCCTTTGGGCTGTTTTCCCGTTTTGCGTGCGATGGAATGGATTTCCTTCAAGGGCGAAATGAGCAATGAGACAAATGATGAAGGACGTGAAGACGCTTTCGTCCGTCATGCTGCCGATCCTGGCAGCGCAGCTGTCGACGGTGGGGATGAGCTTCATCAATACGGTCATGGCCGGGCATGCAGGGGCCGCCGATCTGGCGGGCGTATCTGTGGGGACCGGTATTTTTTTGCCGATATTTGAGGCAGCCATGGGGATGCTCATGGCCGCTTCGCCGCTGGTGGCGCGCCTCGTCGGGCAGGGACACCTTTCGGAGGCGCCGTTCGTCATCCGGACGGGGATGTATCTGGCAGCGGGCTTTGCGGTGCTGTTCGGACTGTTTGATGCGCTCGCCGCGGGGCCGATCCTGGCCGGCATGGGACTGGCGCCGGAAGTGGAGCACATCGCGGCGGAGTACCTGCACTGGATGAGTGCGGCGGCGCTCTTCGGCGCGCTGGTGATCCCGCTGCGGGCCTTTCTGGATGCGTCCGGCCACCCGGCGGTATCCATGCGCTTTTTCCTGTGGGCACTTCCGGTCAATGCTTTTTTCGACGGCCTATTCGTCTTCGGCAGCTTCGGCTGTCCCCCTATGGGCGGCGCAGGGGCGGGGCTGGCTTCGGCAGTGACCTATGCGTTCATCCTGGCGCTTTTCCTGCACCGCATCCTGCGGGACCGGGCGCTGGGAGGCCGGGCGGTCTTTCAGAGCTGGCGGGTGCCGCAGCGCATGCTGGGATCGTATCTGCGGCTCGGCATTCCCAGCGGCCTGACCGTCTTCATGGAGACGAGCCTCTTCGGGCTGCTCATGATCGGGATGGCCCGGTTCGGCACGGTGGCGCTGGCGGCGTATCAGATCGCGGATAACTATGCCAATCTGGTGTATATGATCCCGCTCAGCTGCTCCATGGCGCTGACGATCTTGGTGGGCGTTGCCGCCGGCCGGGACGATCACCGCGCGGCGCGGCGGTACCGGTCAGCGGGATTTGCCATCGCGCTGGGCTGTGCGGCGGTGACGGCGCTCTGTACCGTCTTGGGTCATGAAACGATCGCCGCGCTGTATGCAGAGGACGGAGCGGTGATCCGGGAAGCGGGATGGTTCCTGCTGCTTGCCGCGGGCTGGCAGTGTTTCGATGCGGTAGCAGCTCCGGCGGTGGGGACCCTTCGCGGGTATCAGGACGCGAAGTTTCCTTTCCTGATCACCGTGACGGCCTATTGGGGCTGCTGCCTGCCGCTGAGTCTGCTTTTGGACCGCGGTTTTGAAGCGGGCGCTTCTTCGTACTGGATCGGACTGGATGCGGGGATCGCGCTTTCCGCGGTGCTCGTGGTGCTCCGCCTGCGCTTCGTAGAGAGACGCGCGGCGCTCAGAGACGCGGAGGCGCTCGCTGTCGATGCGGTCACATGGATGCTTTCTTTCCTTCTCGGACTGTACGAAGGCGCGCGGGACCGCACGAAGGATCTCATGGTGGTCATCCTGCCCCGCGGCCATGTGCTCGGCGGCTATGCCGTAGGGAAGAAGATGTTTGGCTTGGCCAATTGCGGCCAGGTACCATAGAGAAACAGAGAGAGGACGGCTTCGGCCGTTCTTTTTTTGTGACCGAAGGCGGGCGGGAGATTTTGGGCGATGGAGCGGCCGTGCCTGCGGCGTCATGCTATAATAGATTTGCATGATTTTTACAGACGCGGGTCTGCGTGAAGAGAGGAGGGAGACCATGGAGCCGGGGGCCATATTGAAGCAGTTCTTCGGATACGACAGCTTCCGTCCCGTGCAGGAGGAGGTCATCCGCACCATCCTCTCCGGGCGGGACGTGCTGGCCATCATGCCCACCGGCGCGGGGAAGTCCGTGTGCTTTCAGGTGCCGGCGCTCGCGCTTCCCGCGGGGACGGTGGTCATCTCGCCGCTCATCTCTCTCATGAAGGATCAGGTGGAGGCGCTCGTCGGCGAGGGCGTGCCCGCATCGTATGTGAACAGCACGGTGCCGTTCGATACGTCTATCCAGCGCCTGCGGGACCTCTACACGGGGCGGCTGAAGCTCCTCTACATGGCGCCGGAGAAGCTGGAGCCGTCGTATTTCACGGAGTGCCTGCGCCAGGTGCCTCTCTCTCTCTTCGTCATCGACGAGGCGCACTGTGTCTCTCAGTGGGGCCACGATTTCCGCCCGAGCTACCGGCGGATCGACGATTTCCTCCGGACGCTGCCCCGGCGGCCCGTGGTGGCGGCCTTCACGGCCACGGCGACGCCCGTCGTGGAGGAGGACATGAAAAAGAGCCTCGGCCTTGCGGAGGCGCGCATCTTCCGCACGGGGCTGGACCGGCCGAACCTGTCTTTCCGCGTGGTGCGCGGGGCGGACAAAAAGGAATTTATCAAAACGTACGTGGCCGAACACAGCGAGGAGAGCGGCATCGTGTACTGCGCCACCCGGAAAGCGGTGGACGAGGTGTACGGCTTCCTCCGCGAGGCGGGCTTCCGGGCGGGACGCTACCACGCGGGCATGTCCGACGAGGAGCGGCGAGAGGCGCAGGAGGATTTCTCCTACGACCGCACGCTCGTCATGGCGGCGACGAACGCTTTCGGTATGGGCATCGACAAGAGCAACGTGCGGTATGTGCTCCATTACCAGATGCCGAAGAGCCTTGAGGCGTACTATCAAGAGGCGGGCCGCGCGGGGCGGGACGGCGCGGCGGCAGAGTGCATCCTCCTCTACAGCGGGCAGGACGCGGCCATCCAGCGGTTCCTCATCGAGCGGAGCGCCCGAGACGAGGAGAAGACGCCCCTCGACTACGAGCGGCTCTCCCGCATGGAGGATTACTGCCGCACCACCGGGTGCCTGCGGAACTATATCCTCCGCTACTTCGGGGAGGAGCCGTCGGAGCCCTGCGGCCACTGCGGCAACTGCGACGCCGAGCGGGGGCGCGTGCGCGTCACGGACGAGGCGACGCTCCTCTTCCGCACCATCGCCGCCACGGGAGAGGCCTTCGGCGCTTCGGTCATCGCCCACATCCTCCGGGGCAGCGAGAGCGAGACCATCCGCGCCCGGGGCCTTGCGCAGTGCCCCACCTACGGCAGGCTCGTCCATCGGAAGATCCGGGACATCCGGCAGGCCATCGACCGCTATGCCGCCGACGGGTGGCTCCGCCGGGAGGGGGGACAATACCCGGTGCTGAAGCTCACGGACCGCGCCCGGGCCGTGCTGGACGGGAAAGAGGACGTGTACGGCATCCCCATCGGCGCGGCGGTGACCGCGGCAGCCGCTCCGAAGCAGTCCGCCGGACGGGGCGCGCGGAGCGGCCTCTTCGAGACCCTGCGGGCCCTGCGGAAGACCATCGCCGCCGAGGAGCATGTGCCGCCCTTCGTCATTTTCTCCGACGCGACCCTCGAAGACATGGCCGCGCGCCGTCCGCAGACGCTGGCGGAGATGGGCGAGGTGCGCGGCGTGGGGGCGTTTAAGCTCCGGAAATATGGCCCCCGTTTCCTCGAAGCGGTCTCCGGCGTCCGGGAGGAGCCGCAGGCGCTCGCCGAGCCGGAGGGACCTGCGGAGCCCTCTGTGCCGAAGAAGGGCGCGCGGTACCTGCCCGGCGCAGACGACGGAGGAAGCGCCGCCCGCACGGAAGAGCTGGCGCGCCGCCTGGCCGAGAGGCAACGGGAGCTCCTGCGGGACGGACAGGCCCGGCGGTGTCACCTCTTCCCGCAGACCGTCCTCCGGGCCATCGCGGACCGCCGGCCCCAGACGGAGGAGGACATGCTCGCCATCCCCGGCGTGGGACGGGCGAAATGGGACCGCGTGGGCCGCTACTTCCTGCCCCTCCTCTCCGGCAAGACCCCGGCGGAGCCGCCGAAGGAGGCGCCCGCGGCCAATGGCACGGAAGCGCAGGCTTTCCTCCTCTACATGGACAAAGTGCGTCAGCGCCTCGCCCGCAAAGGGGGCCTTTCGCCTGACGACATCTGCTCCCGGGAGACCCTCTCCGCGTTTGCCGACGGACGCAGCGCCCTGGCAGACATGGAGCCGGAGAAGCGCATCCTCTACGGTCCGGCGCTCCTTCAGGCAGCGGAAATGTACAGAAAATTATTTTGATCTCATCAGAAAGGGCACATCATGAGCCTCGCAGATACCCAATATCTTTCCATCGTCCGGCGCATCCTGGACGAAGGTGCGCTCGGGCAGAACCGCACCGGCATGCCCGCGTACAAGCTGCCCCACCAGATCATGCAGTTCGATCTGGAGAAAGAATTTCCCATCCTCACCACCAAGTTCGTCGCCTTCAAGACGGCCGTGAAAGAGATCCTCTGGATCTGGCAGAAACAGACGAACGACGTGCGCGTCCTGCAGGACTGGGGCTGCCACATCTGGGACGAATGGCAGCGTCCCGACGGCACCATCGGCAAAGCCTACGGCTACCAGCTCGCGAAATACCACCAGGTGGATACGCTCCTTCGGACGCTTCGGGAAGACCCGGAGAGCCGCCGCATGGTGGTCTCCCTGTGGAACGTGGAAGACCTGCCCGATATGGCCCTTCAGCCCTGCGCTTTCCTCACCATGTGGGACGTCTCCGCCGACGGACGGCTGAACTGCATGCTCGTCCAGCGCTCCGGCGACATGGGCCTCGGCGTGCCTTTCAATTTCACCCAGTACGCCGTGCTCATCTCCATGATCGCCCAGGTGTCCGGCCTGCGCCCGGGCCTCTTCACCCACGTCATCAATAATGCTCACATCTATGAAAACCACGTGGCGGCCCTCCGCACCGAGCTTTCGCGCCTTCCCGAAGCGTATCCCGCGCCGCGGCTCCTTCTCAATCCGGACGTGAAAGATTTTTACGATTTCCGGCCCGAAGACATCCAGCTCGACGATTACCGTCACCTGGGCAAGCTTCCCATGGAGGTGTCCGTATGAGCCTCACGATCATCGCCGCCGTCGCGGCAAACGGCGTCATCGGCCGGGACAACCGCCTCATTTGGCACCTCTCCGACGACCTGAAACGGTTCAAAGCGCTCACCATGGGCCATCCCATCATCATGGGGCGGAAGACCTTCGAGAGCCTTCCCGGCGTCCTTCCCGGCCGCACCCACTACGTCCTCACAGGAAACGCCGCCTACGCCGCGCCCGAAGGGGTCGTCCTCTGCCACACCGCAGAAGAGCTCCTCGCCGCGCTTCCTGAAGGGGAAAGCTTCGTCATCGGTGGGGCCGCCGTGTACCGCCTCCTCCTGCCCCGCGCGGACCGCATGATCCTCACCGAGATCGGGCAGGACTACGAAGGGGACGCCCGCTTCCCCGACTTCGATCGGAGCCTGTGGCGCGTCACGGCCTCCGAAGACGGCACAGGGGAGCCGCCGCACCGCTTCGTCACCTATGAACGAAAATAACGCGCTCCGCACCGCCCTTGGAAACGCCGCCGTCGCCGCCCTCTACGCCGCTCTCACTGTAGCGCTCGCGCCGCTCTCCTACGGCCCCGTGCAGGTGCGCCTCTCCGAGTGCATGGTGCTCCTTGCTTTTTACAATAAGAAATGGGTCCCTGGCCTCACTGTGGGCTGCCTCCTGGCGAACCT
The DNA here is from genome assembly GCA_949286115.1 of uncultured Veillonellaceae bacterium. Lineage (GTDB taxonomy): Bacteria > Bacillota > Negativicutes > Veillonellales > Dialisteraceae > UBA1822. The sequence goes on from CASEBK010000011.1 coordinate 43,617, forward strand.
GGCGAGCCCCTTCGGCGCGGCGGACATCCTCGTGGGGACGTTGGCCACCTTCCTTGCCGCGGCCGCCATGCCCCGCTGCCCGAACGTCTTCCTCGCCTCCCTCTGTCCCGTCGTCGCCAACGGCGTCCTCATCGGCGCTGAGCTCGCCGTCCTCGCCGCCATCCCCGGCGACGCCCTCTCCGTCCTCGCCGTCATGCTCTACATCGCCGCCGGAGAAGCGCTCTCCGTCACCGTCACAGGCACCCTCCTCTTCCGCCTCCTCCTCCGCAATCCTGCTCTCCGGCGCATCATCACAGAATAAACGACCGTTTCCAAAAAAGAAGCGGTCTTTTCTTTTGCCATGGAAAAATTGGCGCTGCCTCTCCGTACGCTGCGGACCGCAGCCAGAGCAAAGAAGAAGTTCTCCCGCTCTGCCCTCCGAGAGGTCAAAGACCGCCCCGGCCCTCCGGCCCTGGAAAAATGAAACGCTCCGCCGCTTCCGTCTGCCATGAAAGGCCTCTTCGCAGTATGGACGAAGATAGAATGGATCCGTGGGAAGGCTTTGCCTGTACGATGGGAAAAGCCGCAGGGGACAGGCTGCGCATCCCCTGGGGGCGGCCTCTTCCCTGCGCATGGCCGCCATAGGGAGATTCTATGCGGCGCGGGCTATCTTCACGGGGGAAATGTCTGTATAATGGAAAACAAGTTCATAAAAAGACAAAGGCGCACCGGTGGGGCATCTCCCGGAGCGCCTTTTTTTCGACAGAAGGGGGCGTTTCCTATGAAGAAATCAGTGGCGGCTGCGATCCTCGGGCTGGCAGTGCTCGCGGCGGCGGGCTGCGGCGGCGGGAGCGGAAGCTCCGGCGGCACGAAGGGCCATGTGCCGAAGAATACGATCGCCGTGGGCATCAGCGTGGACCTGGGCTCCCTCGACCCGGCGGTGCAGATGGACAATCAGCACTGGCAGGTGACGTACCCGGCGTATGAGCGGCTGGTGAAGTACAAGACCGAGGGCGGCAAGGCCTCCACGGAGGTGGAGGGGTCGCTTGCGAAGTCCTGGACGGTGTCGGACGACGGCCTCGTGTGGACGTTCAAGCTGGCCCCGGGGCACAAGTTTGCCGACGGCTCGCCGGTGGATGCGGCGGCGGTGAAGTTCTCCATCGAGCGCGCGAAGAAGATCGGCAAGGGCCCTTCGGAGTATTTCAAGATGGTGAAGTCGGTGGAGGCGCCGGACGCGGAGACGGTGGTCATCACGCTGGAGAGGCCGTTCGCGCCGTTCCTCTCGAGCCTTGCGGTGAACGGGGCATCTATCGTAGATCCGAAGGTGATGGAGCACGAGGAGAACGGGGACCTGGGCTCGGCATACCTGGCGACGCACACCATGGGGTCGGGCGCGTATGAGCTGAAGGAGATCGTGCCCGGGCAGAAGATCACGCTCGAGCTGAATCCGAACTACAGCGGCAAAAAGCCCGCCATCGAGCATGTGGTCTTCAACATCGTGAAGGACCCGTCGGCGCAGCGGCTCCAGCTGGAGAAGGGGGATCTGGACATCGCGCAGAATCTCCCGGTGGACCAGATCGAGCAGATGAAGGATAATAAAGACATTCACGTCTATGAGGACCCGTCGCTCGTGGCGAGCCTCGTGTACATGAACAACCGGAAGGCGCCGCTGGACGATCCGCTCTTCCGGCAGGCGCTCTCCTATGCGGTGGATTATCAGGGCATCATCGACGGCGCGGTGAAGGGCTACGGCGAGCAGCTGGTGACGCCGGTGCCGAAGGGCATGTGGGGCCGCGACGACGAGGCCGTCGGGTATGAGCAGGACATGGCGAAGGCCAAGGAGCTCCTTGCCCGGTCTTCCGGTGCGGGCACGAAGGAGCTGACGCTGCTCTACTCGGACAATCAGCCCTTTAACGAGACGGAGGCGCTCCTGCTCCAGAATAATTTCAAGGAGCTGGGCATCGACCTCAAACTGGAGAAGACGGCCTGGGCGGCGTTCCGCGACCGCATCGATCAGGGCGAGTTCGAGCTGGCTCTCGGCACGTGGAGCCCGGACTATGCGGACCCGCAGTTCTTCATGACCTACTGGTTCGACTCGGATTACTGGGGCCTTGCGGGGAACCGGGCGTTCTACCAAAGCGACGAGGTGGACGGGCTCCTGCGGCAGGCGGAGGGCCTGACGGACCAGAAGGCGCGGGCGGATCTCTACGTGAGGGCGCAGCGGCTGGCGCTGGCGGACGCGCCGTATCTCTTCCTGTTCCAGATGAATGTGCTGACGCCGATGCGCTCGGAGGTACAGGGATTCATCTACAATCCGATGCTCGACCGGATGTATGATTTCGAGCACTTGTCGAAAAAATAAAAAGGGGCCCGCATGACGGGCGGGCCGGCGGCGCGAAGGGGAAGGACGCTTCCTCTTTCGCCTGCCTCTTTCAGGGGGGAAATTTTTATGATCTCAATGCATTTTCTGCTGAAGAGGCTCCTGCATCTGGTGCTGGTCTTCTTCGGGGTGTCGGTGGTGACTTTCTGCATCTCCCACGTCATCCCCGGGGACCCGGCGCGGATGCTCGTGGGGCCTCATGCGTCGCCGGAGACGCTGGCTGCGGCACGGGCTTCGCTCGGCCTCGACCAGCCGATCTGGACGCAGTATATCCAGTACATGACGGGGCTCTTCCACGGGGACATGGGCCTCTCCATCCGCACGCAGATGCCGGTGGCGGGAGAGCTGGCGCGGTATTTCCCGGCCACGCTTGAGCTGACGCTGGCGGCGATGGTCATCGCGGTGGCGGCGGGCATCGTGCTGGGCGTGGTCTCGGCGGTGCACCGCGACACCTGGGTGGACCACGTGAGCCGCGTGATCTCTCTCGTGGGCGTGTCCATGCCTCTCTTCTGGTCCGGTGTCATCGCGCTCATCCTTTTTTACAAAGTCTTTCCCATCTTCCCCGCGTCGGGGCGGCTCGATCCGTTTCTCGCGGTGCCGCCTCACGTGACGGGGCTCTACATCATTGACGGGCTCATCGCGGGCCAGATGGATGTGGTGCTCTCGGCGATCCATCATCTCATCCTGCCGGCGGTGTGCCTGGCCTATGTGCAGCTCGCCATCATCGCCCGGCAGGTGCGGAGCAGCATGATCGACGTGCTGGAGCAGGACTACATCCGCACCGCCCGGGCGTGCGGCATCCCGCGGAAGACCATCATCTACAAGTACGCTCTGAAGAACGCCCTCATCCCCACGGTGACGCTCACCGGGCTCACCATCGGCGAGCTCCTCGGCGGCGCGGTCATCACGGAGACCATCTTCGCCTGGCCGGGCATGGGGAAATATGTGATGGATTCCATTTCGTTCCTTGATTTTCCGGCCATCATGGGCTTCACCCTCGTCATCTCCTTCGGGTATGTGCTCATCAATACGGCGGTGGATATCGTCTACGGCATCCTGAATCCGCAGATCAGAGAGGAGGGTGAGAAATGATGGAAGAAGCAGCCGTTCGCCCTTCCCGCTGGAAGGAAGTGTGGGAGATCGCGCTCCGCAACCGGCTCACGCTCATCGGATTTGCCATCGTGGCGGCGGTCGTGCTGGTGGGGCTGCTCGCGCCCATCCTTGCGCCGTACGACCCGAATCTCATGGACATCCCCTCCCGCCTACAGGCGCCGGGGAGCCGCCATCTCTTCGGCACGGATGAGATGGGCCGGGACATCCTCTCCCGCGTGATGTACGGGGCGCGCATCTCCATCGCGGTGGGGGTCATCATCGTGGCGGTGTCGGCGGCCATCGGCATCGTGCTGGGAAGCGTCTCGGGCTATCTCGGCGGCCGGGCGGATCAGACGGTGCTGGCGGTGACGGACATGATCCTCGCCTTCCCGTCCATGGTGCTGGCTCTCGCGCTCACGGCGGCCATGGGGCCGGGGCTCTTCAATACGATGCTCGCGGTGATCATCGTGCGCATCCCCATGTACACGCGGCTCATGCGCGGGCAGGTGCTCGCCGCGAAGGAGCAGCAGTACGTGCGGGCGGCGCGGACCTTCGGGGAGAAGCCCTTCTGGATCGTGGCGCGGCATATCGTGCCGAACTGCCTCACGCCGCTCATGGTGCAGATGACACTGGGCATCGGGGACGCCATCCTTATCGCCTCCTCCATGAGCTTCATCGGCCTCGGCGCGCAGCCGCCCACACCGGAGTGGGGGGCCATGATTTCCACGGCGCGCGTCTACGCCATCGACCAGTGGTGGTATGCGGCGTTTCCGGGCCTTTCCATCCTCATCACCATCATGGGTTTCAATCTGATCGGCGACGGCATCCGGGATATTCTGGACCCGCGGTCGAGAAAGTGAGGGCACTATGACACCGATATTACAGATCAGCGATCTCTCTCTTTCTCTGCCGGTGAAGAAGGGCATGGTGCCCATCCTGCACGACGTGTCGCTCTCGGTGGCGCCGGGGGAGATCCTCGGCCTCGTGGGCGAGTCGGGCAGCGGGAAATCTATGACGGCTTTCGCAGTGACGCGGCTCCTTCCCGGCGGCGGCCGGGAGAAACTGGGGGGCTCCATCCGGTTCTGCGGAGAGGAGCTCACCGGAAAAAGTGAAAAAGACATGCAGGCCATCCGCGGCCGGGACATCTCCATGATCTTCCAGGAGCCCATGACCTGCCTCAATCCGGTCTTCACCATCGGGCGGCAGATGACGGACGTGCTCATGACGCACCAGAAGATCAGCCGGGCGGAGGCCATGAAAAAAGCGGCGGACATGCTCGCCTCGGTCCACATCCGTAATGCGGAGGATGTACTCCGGTGCTATCCCTATGAGCTCTCTGGGGGCATGCGGCAGCGGGTGATGATCGGCATCGCCCTCTCGTGCCGGCCGAAGCTCCTCATCGCCGACGAGCCCACCACGGCGCTCGATGTGACGGTGCAGGCGAAGATCCTCTACCTCATCCGCGAAGCCTGCCGGAAGCTGGGCACGGCGGTCATCTTCATTTCCCATGACCTGGGGGTCATCTCCCAGATCTGCGACACCGTGGCCGTCATGTATTCCGGGCACATCGTGGAGGCAGGGAAGGCGGCAGACGTCTTCGAGACGCCGGAGCATCCCTACACGCGGGCCCTCATGGCGGCGGTGCCGAAGTTCACCGCTTCCGCCGCGGCCGGCGACCGGCTCTTCGCCATTCCGGGCATCGTGCCCGACCCGTCCACGCCCATGGCGGGGTGCCGCTTCGCGCCGCGCTGTCCCTATGCGACGGAGCTCTGTCACACGTCGCCGCCGACGGATATCGTCACCGGCGAGGGGCACATCGTGTACTGCCACAACTGGAAACGGTCCATGAACAGAAAGGAGGCGGGCGAATGAGCGCACTACTTATGATCGACAATGTGACGAAGACCTTCCGCTCGAAAGGCTTCTTCGGGCATGTGAAAGAAGTGCACGCCCTCTGCGGGGTATCGCTTGCCGTGGAGAAAGGCGAGTCCATCGGCATCGTGGGCGAGTCCGGCTGCGGGAAGTCCACGCTCGCCAATCTCATCGTCCGTCTGGACGAGCCCACCTCCGGGCGAATCCTCCTGGACGGGACGGACATTTCCCACATGAAGGAAGAGGCGCTGCGCCCTCTCAGGAAACGGGTGCAGATCGTTTTCCAGGACCCGTACTCCTCGCTCTCGCCGCGCATGACCATCGGCCAGATCGTCACCGAGCCCATGCGCGTCCTCGGCGGGCATTCGGAGAAGGAAGCACAGGAGCGGGCGGAAGAGCTGCTTCACATGGTGGGGCTCCAGCCGTCGGCCATGCGCCGCTATCCCCACGAATTTTCCGGCGGGCAGCGCCAGCGCATCTCCATCGCCCGGGCGCTCATGACCGAGCCGGAGATCCTCATCCTCGATGAACCTACCAGCGCCCTCGACGTGTCCGTACAGGCGCAGGTGCTGAACATCCTGACGGACCTGCGGGAGCGGCTCCACCTGACGTACCTTTTCATTTCCCACAATCTCGCCGTGGTGAAGTACATTTCCGACAGGACCGTGGTCATGCGGAAAGGGGCCGTGGTGGAGGCGGGGCCCTCAGAAGAAATATTGACACATCCTTCGGCGCAGTACACGAAGGAGCTCATCGACGCGGTGCCCATGATCGGCAAGCCCTTCCGCATGCCGGAAGAGATCGCGGAGACCGTGTGAGAGGAGGACGGCGATGGACATCGAAGCACTGGAAACGCTCGTGCGGCGCATGATGAATTATTACGATATTCCCGGCTGCGCCATGGCGGTGCTGGACGGGGAGGAGACGACGCTGCTCTCCTTCGGCACGGCGGACATCGAGACCGGCGCGCCCTTTGGGCCGGACACCGTCTCAGGCATCGGCTCGTGCACGAAGTCCATGACGGCGGCGCTGGCGCTTCGCCTTGAAGAAGAGGGAGCGCTCGATATCGACGCGCCCATCGTCTCCTATGTGCCGGGCTTTGCCCTGTGGGATGAACACGCCACGGCGCTCTGCACGCTGCGGGATCTGCTGTGCCACCGCACGGGCGTGGCGGGGCACGACGGGGCCTGGCCGGACAATGCCATCTCCCGCGTGGATTTCCTCCGGCGGCTCCGCTACCTCGCGCCGAATGCGTCCTTCCGCACCATCGCACAGTACAGCAACGTCATGTACGCCGCGGCGGGGGGCGTGCTCGAAGCAGTCACCGGGAAGAAGTGGGAGACCCTCATGGAGGAGCTCCTCTTCCGGCCCCTCGGCATGACGCACACCCACTGCCTCATGGGAGACGCGGAGAAAGAAGACGACCTCGCAGCGCCGCACCGCTGGGACCATGGCCTCCGCCGCATCCCCCGGTGGAACATCGACCAAGCGGGACCCTGCGGCTCCGTCATGTCCACCGCGCGCGACATGGCGCGGTGGCTCTCCTTCCACATTCAGGGCGGCCTTGCGCCGGACGGAGGGGCGCTCCTTGCGCCGGCGCATTTCCTCAACATGCACGCCCCGCAGATCCTCATGGACTATCCCCACGTGAGGGGCGGCCGGTCCCTCGGCTATGGCCTGGGGTGGCGCGTCATGGAGTACCACGGGCACATCGTCCAGCAGCATACCGGCAAGATCGAAGGGTACAGCGCTTTTCAGTTCTACCTGCCCGGCCTCGGCAAGGGCGCGGTGTACCTGCAGAACCTCCACGCGCCGGACAATCCGTTCATCTTCGCCGTCCAGGGCTGGCTCCTGGACGCATTCACGGGGCGGCCGGAGGAAGACTGGCACCGCGTCTACACCGAGCGCAGAGCCCATGCGCCGGAGGACATGTACCATCATCTGGAGCACGACTTCATGCCCGAGACCGTCATTCCCGGCACGAAGCCGTCCCGCCGCCCCGAAGCCTACTGCGGCCTCTACACACATCCCGGATACGGAGAATTCCGCGTGCGGGAGGAAGGGGGCCGGCTCCTTCTGGACGAGCGCGGCGTGAGGGGCCTTGTCCTCGCGCACGTCCACTACGACACCTTCCGCGCAGAAGGCGTCAAAGAAGACACCGACCTCTACACCCTGCCGCTCACCTTCTTCGCCGGACCGGATGGAGCGATCGCAGGCTTCACATTCCCCCTGGAGCCGAAAGTCGCGCCGCTGGTCTTCCGGAGAGTGCCGCAGTGAGGCGAAAAACGCCGACCGCATCCGTTGCGGCCGGCGTTTTTTTCGTCTCGGTGAAAATCAGGGACATGTTTGCTTTCGGCATGGGAGAAACGCAGTGATCAAAAGCGAGCCCTGCCCTGACTGCTGCGATAGCATTCACTCCGTGATGTGGGGCATCTCTATGTGTGCTGCGTTTGCGCCATGATGATGCCCCGCGTTGTATGGATACATGAGGGCACGCCGTGTTGGGGCAGCCTGATCTTTTTCGCGAGGATACGGGGCAATAAAAAAGGAGGAAGCCGAAGGTGGGCTTCCTCTTTTGTATCACGCGAGGCCGTAGACGATGGTCACGTCGGCGGTGATCTCCTGCCGGTCCGGTGTGAGGGTGGTGCCGGCATCTGCTTCGGCGGCGTTCCTCGCGGGGCTCTTGTAGGCGGAGACGTAGACGGAGTTCGCCGTCACGGAGAGGGGCGCGCCAAGGGCGGCACCGAGGCCGGCGGCGATGGTGGCCGCTTTTTTCTTCGCGTCAGCGGCGGCGCGGCGGAGGGCTTCTTCTTTGTATGTTTCCTCATCCTGCAGGGAGAAGGTCACCGAGCCGATGCGGTCGGCTCCGGCGGTGATGGCTGCGTCGGAGACCTGTCCGGTGAGGGAGAGCTGCTTCACGTCCACTTTCATGGAGTTCTGCACGCAGTAGGCTTTGATCTTCTGCTGGTCTTTCATATCGTATTCGGGCCAGAGGGTGTAGTTCGCGGTGGAGAAGCCGTCGCTCGCAGCGCCGGCGGCGATGACAGCGTTCCGCACTTTCGCGGCGGTCTCGGCGTTGTCCCGCGCGGCTTCAGAAGCGGTCTGGCCGCGGCTCTCGATGACGACGTAGAGAGTGGCGGTGTCCGCTTCGGCAGTGACGGCGCCGCGGCCGGTGACGGTGAGGCTGCGCGGTGCGTCTTCGGCGGAGGCGGTGAGGGCGCTTCCCGCGAGGAGCCCCGCGGCCATGAGGGCGATCAGTATGCGTTTCATAGGAGCCTCCTTAGAGCAATTCATAGGTCACGTGGAGCTGGACTTTGACGGTCTCGGGGCCGCCTTCGACGGGGGTGACCGCGCGGCCCGCGGTGTCGGCCTTGCTCATGAGGACCATCGTCCGCGGATAGGCGGGCGGCACGTAGCCGGTCTCGCTGGCGGAGAGCACCGGCCCGAGGGTCATGCCGAGGCTCGCCGCGAGGGCTTCTGCCTGACGGCGCGCGTCTTCGGCGGCCGCGGCGTAGGCCTGGGCCTCATAGGGCTCGGTGTTCGTATTGCGGAACTGGAGCGAGTCGATGCGCGTCGCGCCGCCTTCGGAAGCCGCGTCGATGAGGAAGCCTGTGAGCGAGGTCTGAGGCACGCGCACTTTGATCTGATTCACCGCGCGGTACCCTTCGAGCTTCCGCGCGCCGCCGTCTTTATAGGTGTAGATGGGGTTCACCGAGTAATTCTCCGTGGAGAACTGGTCCAGCCGTGCACCGGCGGTGAGGAGCGCCGTGCGGAGCGAGCGCGTGCGGATGGCGTTGTCTGACGCGGCGGCCTGCTGGGTGTCGGCGACGGATTCCACGGAGACGGTGAATTCCGCCTGATTCGCTTCGGCGACGGCGCTGCCCTGGCCCGTCACGGTGACGGTGCGCGGCGCGGCATCTGCGGTGAGCATGCCTCCTGCGAGGAGGAGCGCCGCAAGGAGGAGCGTCCCTGTCTTTTTCATAGCGATGTCCTTTCTGCCTTTGGCAATACAGCAATGCTTTGGTGTCTTCATTATATGATTAATATTAACAGGAAGTCAACGGGAGGGCGTTCCCCTTTTTATTTTTATTGTGTTAAGATATAGACGTGAAAAACTGGATGCAGTTGAAGAGAGGGAGGAGTGTTTCCAGTGTCTATGATCAAACGCGTATATGTACGGAAAAAAGAAGGCTTCCGCCAGGAAGAGGAGCGGCTCGCCGCCGAGCTTTCCGAATTTCTGGGGAGCCGCATCCGCGGCGCGGCCATCTATCATCGCTACGATGTGGAGGGGCTCACCGCGGAGGAATATGAGACGGCCCGGGTGACGGTCTTCTCGGAGCCGCCGGTGGACGCGACGGAGGAGACGCTTCCCACGGGCGACATGGTGCTCGCCGTGGAGTTCCTGCCCGGCCAGTACGATCAGCGGGCGGACTCGGCGGAGCAGTGCCTCGCGATCCTCACGGGCAAGGACGGCATCCGCGTGCGCTGCGCTCTCGTGTACGTCCTCACCGGAGATTTCCAGGAGGGCGACCGCGAGGCGGTGCTGAAGTACCTCGTGAACCCGGTGGAGTCGAGAGAGGCCTCTCTTGCGCCTGCGGAAACGCTGGACCTGCCCTATGAGGAGCCGAAGGCGGTGCCGGTGGTGGCGGGCTTCCGCGATATGGACGAAGCGGCGCGGGCGGCGCTCATGAAAGATATGGGCCTTGCGATGAGCGCGGACGACCTGGCGTTCATCCAGCGCTACTACCGGGAGGAAGAAAAGCGCGACCCCACGGTGACGGAGATCCGCGTGTTCGACACGTACTGGTCCGACCACTGCCGTCACACCACGTTTGGCACGGCGCTCTCGAAGATCTCCGTCGATAAGGGCCGCTACACCCGGCCCATCGCGGCGGCGCTGGGCGATTACGAAGCGGCGCGGACGGCGCTCTACGGCGCGGATACGAAGCGCCCGGTGACGCTCATGGACATGGCCACGGCGGCGGTGAAGGCGCTCAGAAAAGAAGGCAAGCTCCAGGAGATGGATGAGTCCGACGAGATCAACGCCTGCACCATCAAGGTGACGGTGGATACCGAGGACGGCCCGGAAGAATGGCTCCTCCTTTTCAAAAATGAAACGCACAATCATCCCACGGAGATCGAACCTTTCGGCGGCGCGGCGACCTGTCTGGGCGGCTGCATCCGCGACCCGCTCTCCGGCCGGGCCTACGTGTATCAGGCGATGCGCGTCACCGGCGCGGGCGATCCCCGGACGCCTCTTTCGGAGACGCTCCCGGGCAAGCTCCCTCAGCGGACGCTCACCATCACGGCGGCGAAGGGCTACAGCTCCTACGGCAACCAGATCGGCCTTGCCACAGGCGAAGTGACCGAATATTATCATCCGGGCTTCGTCGCCAAGCGTATGGAGATCGGCGCGGTGGTCGCAGCCGCTCCCAGAGAGAACGTGATCCGCATGACGCCCCAGCCGGGCGACGTGGTCATCATGGTGGGCGGCCGCACCGGCCGCGACGGCATGGGCGGCGCCACGGGCTCTTCGAAGGAGCTCAACACGGAGTCCATCGAGACCTGCGGCGCGGAAGTGCAGAAGGGCAATCCGCTCACCGAGCGCAAGATCCAGTGCCTCTTCCGCCGGGGCGAGGTGACCCGCCTCATCAAGCGGAGCAACGACTTCGGCGCAGGGGGCGTGTCCGTCGCAGTGGGCGAGCTCACCGACGGCGTGGACATCGACCTCGACACGCTCCCGAAGAAATATGAAGGGCTGGACGGCACAGAGCTCGCCATTTCCGAATCGCAGGAACGGATGGCCGTGGTGGTCGCCGCCAAAGACGCGGCAGACTTCATCCGCTACGCCGCAGAGGAGAACCTCGAAGCGACCGTGGTGGCCGCCGTCACCGATAAAGGCCGCCTCACCATGCGCTGGCGGGGCGACACCATCGTGGACATCAGCCGCGCCTTCCTCGACACGAACGGCGTGATGCAGACGAAGGAAGCGGAGATCGCCGCGCCGGAAGACAAAGACCCCTTCGCGCTGCCTGCGGTCTCCTCGGTGAAAGAGACCTGGCTTGCCGCGATGGGCGCGCTCAATAACGCCTCCGAACAGGGGCTGGGCGAGCGCTTCGACGGCACCATCGGCGCGGGCACGGTGCTCATGCCCTACGGCGGCCGTTTCCAGAAGACCCCTGCGGACGGCATGGCGGCGAAGATCCCCGTGAGACGCGGCGAGACCGACACGGCCAGCTTCATGACCCACGGCTACGACCCGGCGCTCGCCGTGTGGAGCCCCTTCCACGGTGCGGCCTACGCGGTGCTCCTCTCTGTGGCGCGCATGGTCGCCCTCGGCGCAGATTGGCGGAAGACCTACCTCACGCTGCAGGAATATTTTGAAAAACTGACTGATGCGAAGAGCTGGGGCAAGCCCGCCTCCGCCCTCCTCGGCGCGTATACCATGCAGCGCCGCCTCTCCCTCGGGGCCATCGGCGGCAAAGACTCCATGAGCGGCACCTTCAACGACCTGCACGTGCCGCCGACCCTCGTGTCCTTCGCCGTCGCTCCGGGCAGAGCGTCCGAAGCGGTGAGCCAGGACTGGAAACAGGCAGGGGACTCCCTTGTCCTCTTCGACGTGCCCCATGACGAAGCGGGCATGCCCGACACGGACGTCTTCGCGGCGCACGGCGACTTCCTCTACAAAGAAGCGGCGGCGGGGCGCGTGGCGGCCATGAAGGCTGTGGGCCACGGCGGCATCGCCGTCACCGCAGCGAAGATGGCCTTCGGCAGCGCCATCGGCGCAGATTTCAATGATGCCCTTGCGCCGGCGGAATATTTCCGCATGCGCTACGGCGCGATCCTCGCCGAGACCGACCCGGCGACGGCAGCGGAATGGGCGAAGCGGGACCACGTGACCGTCATCGCTGCCCTGGGCGGTGACGCCATGACCCTCGGCGGCGAGACCGTCTCCGTGGCGGACCTCCTCGCTGCCTCGGAAAAGACCCTGGACCCCATCTTCCCGCTCCGCGCGGCGGACCTCCCCGGCAAAGTGGACGCGCTCCCGAAGTGGACCGGTGCGCCGGTGGCCTACCACGGCGTATCCATCGCCCGGCCGCGGGTCTTCATCCCCGTCATGCCCGGCACGAACTGCGAAGTAGACAGTGCCCGCGCCTTTGAACGGGCCGGAGCCGACACGGATATCTTCATCGTGCGGAACCGCGACGCGGCAGAGCTGAAAGAGTCCGTCGAAGAAATGGCGGCCCGCATCCGCCAGGCGCAGATCGTCATGTTCCCGGGCGGCTTCTCCGCCGGCGACGAACCGGACGGCAGCGGCAAATTCATCGCCGCCCTCTTCCGCAATCCGCACCTCGAAGCGGCCCTGGGCGATCTCCTGGGCAACAGGGACGGCCTCGCGCTCGGCATCTGCAACGGCTTCCAGGCTCTCATCAAGCTCGGCCTCGTGCCGTACGGCCAGTTCAAGCCCCTCACAGGCGACGCGCCGACCCTCACCTTCAACACCATCGGCCGCCACCTCTCGCGGTACGTCACCACCCGCGTGGTGTCCACGAAGTCCCCGTGGCTCTCCCTCTGCAAAGAAGGGGACCTCCACAGCATCGCCATCAGCCACGGAGAAGGGCGCTTCATCGCCTCCGACGAGCAGATACGGGCATGGGCGGCCAACGGCCAGATCGCGACCCAGTACACCGATGAGACCGGCCATGCCTCCTACGACAGCCGGTACAATCCGAACGGCTCCGCCTGGGCCATCGAAGGCATCACCAGCCCCGACGGCCGCGTCCTGGGCAAGATGGGCCACAGCGAGCGCTGCGGCACGAACATCGCAAAGAACATTTCCGGCAACAAATACCAGCCTCTCTTCGCGGCAGGCGTCGCCTATTTCAAAGGATAAGATCATGAAGACCATCGACTACACCACTCACGGTACGTGCTCCCGGGCCATCCATATCGAGCTCGACGGCAATACCATCCATAAAGTCTCCTTCGACGGAGGCTGCCCCGGCAATACCCAGGGCATCTGCCACCTCGTGGAAGGCATGGACGCGGATGAAGTGATCCGCCGCCTGAAGGGCATTCCCTGCCGCGGCAAGACCACGTCCTGCCCGGACCAGCTCGCGCGGGCCCTCGAAGAAGCGAAAGCACAGTAAAAGAGAAGGAGGCAGGCTGCGGCCCGCCTCTTTTTCGTGAAAGGATTTCTATGCTGAAAGATAAGAAATACATCATCTGCGACATGGACGGCACCCTCATTGACTCCCTCGGCGTGTGGGACTCCGTGGACACGGCGCTCATGGAGCGGCTCGGCGGCTCGGCGGACCCTGCCGAAGTGGGGCCCCGGCGGGAAGCGCTCCTCCGCGAGCTCCGCGCGGAGAAAAATCCCTACCTCGCGTACTGCGCGGCGCTGGGCAGGCTCTGCGGCTCCCCCCTCTCCGGCGAAGACATCCTTGCCCTCCGCGACGCCATCGCAAAAGACAAGCTCACCCGCGAAGTGCGGTACAAAGACGGCGCGGCAGAGACCGTGAGATACCTAGCGGAGAAGGGCTTCACCTTGGGCATCGCCACCACCACCAGGCGGCGCAACATGGAGATCTACCGCCATGAAAATCAGAACCTCATCGCCGCCGTGCCCATCGACGACGTCTTCTCCTTCATCTACACCAGAGAAGACGTGACGGCCATCAAGCCCTCGCCGGAAGTGCACGAAAAAGTCATGGCCGCCCTCGGCGCCGCACCGGAAGAGTGCCTTATCCTCGAAGACTCCCTCTCCGGCGTCATGGCCGCAAAAAACGCGGGCATCGAAGCGGCCGCCTTCTATGACAGCTACTCCGACGGCGACTGGCCGGAGATCACGAGACTTGCGGCGTACCACTTCCAGAGCTGGCAGGACTTCCTCACCGCGGCAAAAGCGGAGCTCGAATAAGAAACGCAAAACAAAAGCATCCCATGGAAATATTCCAGAGATGCTTTTTGTGTGGGCAGCCTTACATCGGCTTAATCATGGATTCTATCAGATTGATTTCATCTTGAGATAAATGGTACTTCGCGTACAATTCTGCATCCGTCCAAGATTTTGTGAAATTTTGCATGGGAACAAATCCAAATACCAATTTTGATAAATTGATAGCACTTAATGAAATTAAGACTAAATATCTAACGAATTTGGTTTTTAGGTATCTAAAGATATTTTCTGCTTCGGCTAAGGATTGGCAATTTCCTATAACAAAATAAGAATGGGTACACACTTCATTGGGATATAAAATTTTCATAGTATTTGTAAATACTTTAAACATACCATCTTTGGATGGCTCATTTGCATGTTCCGCGGCAGTTTTGCTCATCAGAATTTTATAGGACTTAATCAATTCTTCACCTTTGACCACTTTGTCAGGTTTTATATACGAAACCCCTTTACTTGAGTAAAGTGTTAGATCATCTGCATCGGTTTTGGTAGGTGTTCCATAATAATTTGTTGGCAGGCCAAATGGCATTAATGGACTAACAATATCTTCAAAAGAGATAAATTTTGGAGTTAAAATTTTATGCACAATAGAAATCGCATTATTATATCTAACTAGGACATGAAACTCATCCAATGGTCTAGTTAGCGTGGAGACTTTTCCTTGATAGTGACTTGTAAATTCACAGTTTCCAGTATAATTTTTATTTCGCAAGAAGTAGCAAACTCCTCCACTTATGCTGACAGAAGGGAAGCAATCTTTTGCATTGACAAAATCAAATAGCTTTTGAATATGCTTATCTTCCATCATTTGATTTCGAAAAGCATCTAGTCCCATACCACCAGCAAACCAGCGGGAAGGCATGATCATTGACAAACAAGTTGGGTCAATAGCTTTAGCTTGCTCAACAAATAAATTGTAAATGGGGGGGCTTGACGGCTAATGCCGGTAGTCTTTAACTGATAGGGGGGATTTCCCACAATGGCGTCGAATTTCATGGTCCGTTTTCCTTCCTGATTCCAAAAGCCGGGCGTAGTAATTTTCTTTCTGAACTGCTTGGCCTTGTGCTGCATGGCATTGATGAGATTTTCAAAATAATGAGCGTTGACCTTGACGTCGGTCTGAAAGCCGATGAGCGTGCGGATGGTAATCTGCTTGGCCATGGGGGTCTTGCAGATGACGTACATGTTTTTCTGTACCGTTTCGTTCCAGAGCTGCCGTTGCTTTTCCGGCGTGAGGTCTTCTTCTTTGAAGTCTCTGCACCGGCGGCGGAAGAGGCTGTATGTCACATAGAGGGGGTAGAGCCCCGTCTTGGAATTGATTTCCAGAATCTGTGCGCTTTCATTGGAAAAGGTGGTGGCTGTGATGGTGCCACGGTCGACGAAGCGGGGCTCGTCCAGCAGATTTTGTTGAGTCTCATCGTAGAAGTCATAGCCGCCGAGGCAGTCGCTCATATGCATATTGACCACGCGCCACGGGGTGAGGACGGTTTCCTTGTCAGGATTTTTGAAGCCCGCGAAGAGTTCGACAATCTTCCGCACTCGTTCCGTGGGCGGCAGTTCGTCGGCGCTCTTGGCAATGTTGCGGATACGCCGCGCTGAGGCGGTGAAAATGTCGGGGTCGTAATATTTGATGAATTGATGGAAGAGCGATTTGTCGAAGCCCTTTGGCATAAATTCTTTCCATGAATCGTCGTCGACCAGTTCCGGCAGTTTTTCTATGGTGATGTTGTCTTCGAAGGGGACATTGGCGCCGTAGATGAGAAGAGGAATGCGGATGGATACGCCCCGGAGAATGGAGATGGCCGTTTCTTTTTGCTTTTTCCGCTGCTTCAGCTCTTCCCGGAGCGCGGCCTCTTCTGCGGTGAGTTCTTTCTTTGGCTTTTTCGCCGCCTTTTCCATCTCCGCCAGGTGTTTTTCCTCATCCAGCCCTTGATCGTTGATGATGATGTCTTTCAGGGGGTCGGTCTTTTTGGTGGTGCCGACGATTTTTTTCAGCTTATTGAAATCCCGGATATCGAGCTCATCAAGCATCAGCAGTTTCTCGTTGTAGATGCTTGTGTCGTCGAAGCCGGTGCGGACGGCGCGGTCCGCATAGGTCTTTTTCAGGGTTTCCAGCATGGCGCCGGTATCGTACTGCTGCATTTCCGAGCCTTCAATGGCAATGACGGGGCAGTAATTCAGAAATTCTGTGAGCCGGACGCGGTCACCGTCGGAGGTCTTGCCCGCTTTTGTGGAAACGGTCGCGGCTTCGGCAACCATCTTCAGCGTGCGGTCGGGGGCAAAGTCGAAGACGTAGCATCGTTCTTTACTCATGCCGTTCATGGTGCAGGGGGACTGGACGCGGAAGATGGTCTGGAGGTAGCTGGCCGCGGAGGTGGAGTAGGACCCGGCCAGCATGAATACGGCGGTCCATTCGGGTACTGTGACGCCTGTGGTGAGTTTGCCGCAGGAGAGGGTGATGGTATATCCGGTGTCGCCTGCTTCTTTGATGGCTGTCCGCACTTTTTTCAGCGCGTCTTCGGCGGCTTCTTCCTCATCGCCGTTTCCAGCTACATTGACGATCTGAAAACCATCAGGCCCACCCGTGCCGAAGACGGGGTGTTCCTTCATGAGGCGGCTGAGCGCCCGTGCTTCTTTGACGCCGGGAACAATCCAGAGCGTGTGGTGGAAGAGGCTGCGGTATTCTTCCGTAGCGTAGGGATACTGGCTGCCGGTATTCTCTTCTGTGAGCAGATTGAGGAAGCTTTTCACATCGTCCTCATGGACAAAGTCGCCGGGTTTCTTCCCCGCAGGAATCGGACGGTAATCGGTATGGATATCGCCTGTCCAGACGCGGAAAAATTCCCGGAAGTTGAATGCCTTGTCTTCCAATTCGTCCGCGTAGGCGTGGTTTGTGAGAATTTTACGCAGATCGTAGGTATAGATGCACATTTCCGGCAAGTCTTCGTAGGGATTGGAATCGCCGAAATGATTTATCGGCCATTCTGCTTTGGCTTTTTGCTCCATGACGTAATCCCACGTGTAAATTCCGTCTTCGTCCTTAAAGGCTGACAGTATGTTGAACGGTGTGCCGGAGAGGGCGAGAAATTTGGCAGGCTTTTTGCTGTCCGATTTGACGAGGGCTTTGATGACGTCGTTGCCGAGAGCTGTGGTCGTGCCTTCATGGGCTTCATCGACGATGACAAGGTCCCAGTCCAGTGAAAATACGGCGTCGTTTTTGTTAAATTTTCCGCCGACCTCGGAAGAGCCGCGGAGGTCCTGAATGGAAGCAAAATAAACAAAGGGCTTTTTATCGGCGATCAGTTTCTCAATGGAGTTCCCGTGATTTTTCGAGCCGTATTGCCAATCTCCATCGTAGAAAATTTTTGTAAAATCTTCATACCATCCATCATCTACGACCGGGCGATGGGTCGCGATGATGGTTTTTCTGAATTTTTCTTCTTTGACGACCTGAAGGGCGGAGAGGGTTTTGCCGAAGCGCATTTTCGCATTCCAGAGCATGCGATTTCCTTTTTTGAATGTTTTCCGTGCCTTATCAATGGCATCCCTCTGCTCTGGGCGGAAAACGATGGGTGAGAAGGCGGGGGGCTGTACTTTTCCTCCTAAATTCTCGCGGCCTTCTTTGACGGCTTTGATGGCTTCTTTCAGGACAGGGACATCAATGGGATACCATTCCCGACCGGTGGAACCGGTCAGTTTTCGATTGGCATACCCGGAGTTTTCCAGTACGGCATGGACTTTTTTATCGCGGAACGATTTTTTCTGACCGTTTTTATCAGAGTAAACGGCCAGCTCCGTGTATTCCAGCCGATAGTCAATGCCGGCGGTATTGGTATATTCTTTGATGCGCTTCTGCGCCGCCTGATTGAGGGCATGACAGTTGGGCGTCAGCTCTTTTTCCTCTCCGGGCGGGAGGAGGATGGAGGCGTCTCCCACCTTGAGAAGGCCCTGATGCTTTTTATCATTGATGGAAATGGCATAGATCAGTTTATAAGCGAAAGTAGGCCGTAAATTTTGGGAGCTCATCATGCTTTTTCCCCTTTCAGTAAGGAGTAATAGGTCAGAATTGTTTTGGAACGCCAGTCTTTGATTTTACATAGGGTGGCATTTGGAATGGGCGGCGTATACGGTTTTATAAGTTCATCGGGGGTGTCATAAAAAATATCCGTTTTTATAAATTCCTCAGGAACCGGCCGGACGGGAGGGCTGCATGTGAATGCGTCCATTTGCCAGAGATTCCATGAAATAATCGTCGCGGCTCTTCTCATCTCCCAAAACGTTGGGGCACGGGATATGCTATCGCGGAAGTATTCCAGAAAACTAAGAAAAAGGTTCAGCCGGGCAAGGAGCAAATTATCTCCCTGATATTCATAGCCGTATACGCTTTCCAATGCGCGGTACGCCCAAAACAGCCAGTCTTCTTCTGCATTCGTGTTTTCGGATATAATTCTGAATTTTCTGTCAAGGAGGCCGATGCGGTCAGGCAGGGGGATTGGCGCTCCTGTGGAGACGTCATACCGACTTACAAGGTAAGGCGCCTCTCCGCAAGAAATTTCCATGCGCTTGGCGTCAGCGTATTTTTGCCAGGTTTTATTTTTATCGTCAGGGAATGTAATTTTCCCTTTTTGTGTGATCCATGTGGTGCCGACGGACTGATTGAACACATCCGGCTTGCCAAACCACTTTTCGTCAATCAGATTGTTTTGGGCATTGCAAATCCATGCGGGAGTGAAAACTTCCGCCTTGTTTTTGGTCCGGTCGCTTTTTTGATGGTCTGCTTTCTGTACACGGGTCTGAATCAGTTTCGCATAGGAACCGGAAAGGAGACTCGGATAGATTTGTTCCGTTGCCTGATAGGCATCCCCATAGGCCGCATAATCATTACTGGCCCAGATGATAAATTTTTTTGTGGTCTGATCAGTCAGAAGGATTTTAATCAGCCGGGTATCCCACAAAGCGGATACATTTTCCGTATCCGCCGGCATCGGCATTTCAGTGATTGCAGAGAGTGGCATTCTTTTTTCCCTTTTGTCATGTGATTACGGATTTTCTTCATTATACATTATCTGTAAGCGCTCTCTGTAAAATATGAAGCATTTGTACAGCATATAAGCTCCAATTTTATGAGGGGGGAGGGGAAAAAGTTTGCTCCGGGTGATTCGTTTCGGAAAAGACACAGCAAAAAAGCATCCCATGGAAATGTTTTCCGGGGATGCTTTTCGCGTGGCTGTTTTACTTGTGTTCCGGAAGGATGGCGGCGAGGGCTTCGATGTCTGCTTCTTCGGTCGCCCAAGAGGTCGCAAAGCGGACGGCGTAGCGGCCGTCTTTCGTGGGCTCCCAGATCTCAAACTGCGCGTGTTTTCCGATCTCGTCCATTTCCTCTTTCGTGAGGACGACGAACTGCTGGTTCGTGGGGGAGTCGATGAAAAATTCGTAGCCTCTCTCTGCGAAGAGCTGCTTCAGTTTCATCGCCATGTGGATGGCGTGGCGGCTGATGTGGAAGTAGAGGCCGTCCGTGAAGAGGGCGTCGAACTGCACGCCGCACAGGCGGCCTTTCGCAAAGAGCGCGCCGTGCTGCTTGATGTGGGTGAAGAAATGGTCCGGTGCGCCGTGGGGGAAGACCAACGCTTCGCCGCAGAGGGCACCCACTTTCGTGCCGCCGATGTAGAAGACGTCTGCGAGGCGGGCGATGTCGGGGAGAGTCACGTCCGCAGCGGGGCTCATGAGGCCGTAGCCGAGGCGCGCGCCGTCGATGTAGAGGGGGAGATGATAGGCGTCGCACACGCGGCGGAGGGCGGTGAGCTCGTCTTTTCCGTAGAGGGTGCCGTACTCGGTGGGGTAGGAGATGTAGACCATGCCGGGGAAGACCATCGCCGCGTGGTTGCCGTCGGCGTAGTAGGCCGCAAGGTACGCTTCGAGGTCTGCCGCGTCGAGCTTGCCGTCCCGGCCGGGGAGGGTGAGCACCTTGTGGCCGCTGTGCTCGATGGCGCCGGCTTCGTGCACGGCGATGTGGCCGGTCTCGCAGGCCACGACGCCTTCATAGGAGCGGAGGTACGCGGAGATGACGGTCTCGTTCGTCTGGGTGCCTCCGGCGAGGAAGTACACGTCGCCTTCGGGGCATTCCGCCGCGGCGAGGATCTTTTCCTTCGCGGCGGCCGTATAGGGGTCGCTGCCGTAGCCGGTGAGGTGCTCGCGGTTCGTCTCGGCCAGATGGGCCAGCACCGCTTCATGGGCCCCTTCGCCGTAGTCGTTGACAAAGAATAGCATGGGAAGACCTTCTTTCTGTCTTTATTTTTCTATCCATTATAGCATAGGAGCCTTTTTCGGAATGTGAACAGAGATATAATGTCAACATTGACAAATAAAACGAGTTGCTATATGCTTTTCTACATAAAAGAAATGGCATGTCGTCAGCAAAAGAAAGAGGCGGTCTGTATGAAGAATGAAGCGGCGATCGAGCGGGGCGGGACCCGTACGCGGGACATGGTGCTCTTTGCGCTCTTTACGGCGCTCACGGCGGTGGGGGCGTTCATCCGCGTGCCCGTGCCGGTGTGTCCTTTCACGCTGCAGCTCCTCTTCACGACGCTGGCGGGGCTCATCCTCGGGAGCCGGCGCGGGGCGGCTTCGGTCATGCTCTATGTGGCGCTGGGGCTCCTCGGCGTGCCGGTCTTCACGGAAGGGGGCGGACCGGGGTACATCTTCCAGCCCACTTTCGGCTATCTCGTAGGGTTCATCGCCGGGGCGTGGCTCACTGGCCGCATCCGCGAAGGGGCGCGGGGCCTGCCGTCCATGAAGCGGCTCCTCGCGGCAGATCTCGCGGGGCTCCTCGCGGTGTATCTCTTCGGCATGGTCTATGTGTATGTGCTGAACAATTTCTATCTGGGCACGCCCATCGGCGTCTGGCCGGTGGTGCTGTACTGCTTCGTCCTCGCTGTGCCCGGCGACATCTGCCTCTGCCTTCTCGCGGCGGTGCTCGCGCGGCGGCTCTTCCGGGCGGAGGGCGTCATTCATTGAGCGAAAGGGGCGCGGCGCGCCCTTTTTCCATAAAAAAGAAAGAAGGGATCACTATGAGCAAAGGGTTATTCATCACCGGCACCGACACGGACATCGGCAAGACGTACGTGTCGGCGCTTCTCGTGAAGACGCTCCGCAAGGCGGGGTACGACGTGGGCTATTACAAGGCGGCCATCAGCGGGGCGGACTCCGTGGGGGAGAGCGACGCGGGATTCGTGGATCGCTTCGCCGGCATCGGCGAGCCGGAGGACATGCTCCTGTCGTATCTCTATAAGAACGCCGTGTCGCCCCATCTGGCGGCGCGCATCGAAGGGCATCCTCTGGAGAAGGAGGTCATCCTCGCCGCGTGGCAGCGGGTCTCCGCGGCCTATCCCTATGTCACCATGGAAGGGAGCGGCGGCATCTGCTGCCCCATCCGGCACGATGAGAAGGCGGTGTACTATCTGGAGGATATCATCCGCTGGCTTCACCTGCCCGTGCTCATCGTAGCTGACGCGGGCCTCGGCACCATCAATCACGTGGTGCTCACCGCGTTCTACATGAAGCAGAAGGGCCTTGCCGCGAAGGGCGTCCTCCTGAATCACTGGAAGGGCGGCCTCATGGAGGAGGACAATGTGAAGATGATCGAAGAGATGACCGGGCTCCCCGTGCTGGCGAAGATCCGCGCGGGGGACGAAGTGATCGATGCGGACCCGGCGCTCCTCGCGTCGCTCTATGAATAAGGAGGACAGCATGGAAACGATCGACTGGGAAAAAGAAGACGAAAAATATATCTGGCACCCGGCGCAGCAGATGAAGGACTCTGAAGTCTTTCCGCCGGTGGTCATCGACCACGCGAAGGGGCTCTATCTCTACGACACGAAGGGGAAAGCCTACCTCGACATCATCAGCTCCTGGTGGTGCAATCTCCTGGGCCACTGCAATCCAGAGATCAATGAGGCCATCAAAGAGCAGCTGGACCAGGTGGAGCACGTGATCTTCACGAATTTCTCTCACCGCCCGGCCATCGAGCTCTGCCGGGAGCTGGCGCCGCTTTTGCCGAAAGGGCTCACGAAGTTCACTTTCCACGACAACGGTTCTTCCGCCGTGGAGGCTGCTCTTAAGATGGCTTTCCAGTACCATTACCAGACGGGGCACCCGGAGCGGCAGAAATTCATGTGCCTTGCCGAGTCGTACCACGGCGAGACCATCGGCGCGCTCTCCGTGGGCGGCATGGACATGTACGCGAAGATCTACCAGCCCATGATGATGCACAACATCCATTTCGGCGGCCTCGACTGCTATCGCTGCCCCTACGGGAAAACGCGGGACACCTGCGGCTGCGAATGCTTCGAGAGCGCGGAGAAGGCCTTTGCGAAATACGGGAAAGAGACCGCCGCGGTCATCGTGGAGCCGATCCTTCAGGGCGCGGCGGGCATGCGCATCTACCCTGCGGCGTACCTCACGAAGCTCCGGAAGCTCTGCGACGAATACGGCGTCCTCCTGATCGACGACGAGATCGCCGCCGGCTTTGGCCGCACGGGCAGGCTCTTCGCCATCGAGCATGCCGGCATCTCTCCGGACATCCTCTGCACGTCGAAAGGGCTCACCGGCGGGTACATGCCCATGTCCCTCACCATCACCACGAAGAAGATCTACGACGCCTTTTACGACGACTACGGCACGCACAAAGCCTTCGTGCACAGCCATACCTACGCGGGCAATCCGCTCGGCTGCGCGGCGGCGCTTGCGGTGCTCCGCATCCTCCGGCGGGACCACATCCTCGAGAAGGCCGCCGAAGTGGGCGTCTACCTCCACGAAGAGCTGGAAAAGGCACTGGGCGGTCATCCCCATATGGGGGAGATCCGCCACATCGGCCTCATCAATGCTATGGAGCTCGTGGAAGATAGGGAAACGAAGAAGCCCTTCGACCCGGCGCGGCGCATCGGCTGGCAGATCTTCCGCCGGGCCATGGCGCGGGGCCTCGTCCTCCGGCCCATGGGAGACGTGATCTATTTCAATCCGCCCCTCACGCTGGACGTGGAGACGGCGAAGAAAGCGGTGGAGCTCTGCCGGGAATCGGTGGAAGACGTGCTGGGAAAGTAATACATACGCGCGTATATGCAGCGGCGGCATCCTCATGGACCGCCGTTTTTTATTACATCTGCACAAATTTCTCTAAATTAATTCAGGAAGAAAAAAGAAAGAAAATAAATATTCAGATAAATCTATAGAGACAAGGCCGTGGCGCGGGTGCCATTGGCCTTTTTTGAGAGTCTAACTAATAAATCATATGGTATGAAAAATGACTGCCCCGTACATGATTCGGAGGGTCCTATAAAAGATATCTGGAGCCGGACAACATCCGTAGCAAGCTCGATGCATTGACAGCTAAGTATACGTCCGTTACAATGGGGGCGTAGTTATTGAGATTACAAAAATCAATCGCTGCGCATCTTATGGTCAAGAAGGAGGGAATGCGATAAGACCGACACTTACGGAAAGTTATAAACTGCATGATTTAGATTGATGATAGAAATACATCATAAGTAGTTTTGGATTATGTAGTTATATAACACGTGTGGAAATCAAATTAGAGGAGGATTAATTACCATGATGGATACTTTGGCTCAGAACAGCGCGCTGTTTGACGAGCTTTTCCAGGGTATCTACGGCCTGGCGGACGTAGGCGTTCTCGCCATGTTCCTCGTAGGCTTCGTCCTGATGTTCCTGGCGGTCAGATACGACTACGAACCGATGCTTCTCTTCCCGATGGGCATTGGGTGCGTACTCGCTAACATCCCCGGCCATTACGCCGTGCTCCAGGATCCCGGCAGCGAAGGCTTCCTGTATGTGCTTTACAAAGCAGGCATCGCAAACGAACTTTTCCCTGTCATGATCTTTATCGCCATCGGCGCGATGTGCGAATTCAGCCCGCTCATGAGAAAGCCTTTCGTCATGCTGTTTGCAGCAGCTGCTCAGTTCGGTATTTTCATGACGGCGTTCCTCGCGACGCTCCTCGGCTTCCCCTTCAACCAGGCGGCAGCCATCGGCATCATCGGCGCAGCTGACGGCCCGACCACGATCTTCGTAGCGTCCCGTTATGCGCAGGAAATGCTTGGACCGTTGTCCGTTGCGGCATACTGCTACATG
>CASEBK010000012.1 GCA_949286115.1 uncultured Veillonellaceae bacterium
AAGCAGACTCAACGTTGCAGATAATACCGGCGCAAAGAGCGTCCTGGTCATTAAAGTCCTGGGCGGTTCCTGGCGCAAGAGCGGCAACATCGGCGATGTCGTCGTATGCACTGTTAAAGATGCAACGCCAGGCGGCGTTGTAAAGAAAAGCCAGGTCGTGAAGGGCGTCATCGTTCGCTCCGTGAACGGCATCAGCCGTGCGGACGGCTCTCACATCCGTTTCGACGACAATGCCGTCGTCCTGATCAAAGATGACAAGAGCCCGGTTGGGACCCGTATTTTCGGACCGGTCGCAAGAGAACTCCGTGAAAAAGATTTCATGAAGATCATCTCTCTTGCTCCGGAAGTGCTCTGATGGGAGGTACACGATGAGCCATTTACACGTAAAGACCGGCGACACCGTAGTGGTCATTGCCGGCAAGGATAAAGGCAAACAGGGCAAGATCAAAGCCGCGATGCCTGAAAAGAACCGTGTCGTCGTCGAAGGCGTCAACATGGTGAAACGGCACACGAAGCCCACCCAGAAAAACCCGAAGGGCGGCATCATTTCCAAAGAAGCTCCGATCCACGTATCCAACGTCATGATCCTGGATCCGGAAACGAAGAAACCGACCCGCATCAAAAAGGTCCAGCAGCCTGATGGATCTTACGTCAGAGCAGCTGTGAAGAGCGGCGCTATTCTCGACAAGGCGAAATAAGCGGGAAGGAGGAAAACATGTCCAGATTAAAAGACTTGTACACCGCAGAAATCAGAAATGCGATGCAGGAAAAATTCGGTTATAAAAATGCCATGGAGATCCCGAAACTGGAAAAGATCGTCATCAACATCGGCGTAGGCGAAGCGACGACGAACGCGAAAGCAGTAGACGCTGCGGCCTCCGATCTGGCGGCGATCACCGGCCAGAAACCGATCATCTGCAAGGCGAAGAAATCCCTCGCAGCATGGCACATCCGCGAAGGCATGCCCCTCGGCTGCAAAGTCACCCTCCGCGGCGAAAAGATGTATGAATTCCTCGACCGCCTCATCAACATCGCTCTTCCCCGCGTCCGCGACTTCCGCGGCATCAGCGCGCAGAGCTTCGACGGCCGCGGCAACTATGCATTCGGCGTCAAAGAACAGCTGATCTTCCCGGAAGTGGACTATGAAAAGATCGACAAGCTTCGCGGGATGGACATCATTGTAGTGACGACGGCGAAGACCGACGAAGAAGCGCGTGAACTTCTCACCCGGTTCGGCATGCCGTTCAAGAAATAAGCAGGAGGACAATATGGCAAAGAAGTCTATGTTGGAACGCGAGAAGAAGAGAGAGCTCGCAGTCCAGAAATATGCGGCCAAGCGTCAGGCGCTCAAAGAAGCCGGCGACTGGGAAGCACTGAGCAAACTGCCGCGCAACGCATCTCCGACCCGTCTGCACAACCGCTGCAAACTGACCGGCCGTCCCCATGGCTATATGCGTAAATTCGGCATTTGCCGCAATCAGTTCCGTGACCTGGCTTACCGCGGAGAGATCCCCGGCGTAAGAAAAGCCAGCTGGTAAGATTTTGGAAGGAGGATTCTACATATGGTAACTACCGATCCGATTGCGGATATGCTTACCCGTATTCGTAACGCGAACGATGCATATCATGAAAAAGTCGATATGCCTGCTTCTAAAATTAAAGCGGCCATGCTTGAAATTTTGAAGGACGAAGGATTTATCAGAAACTGCGAACAGATCGAAGTGGACGGCCACCAGGTGCTCCGCGCTTCCCTGAAGTACGGCGCGAACCGTGAAAAGGTCATCAAAGGTCTGAAGAGAATTTCCAAGCCGGGCCTGCGCGTCTATGCGGGCAAGGAAGAGCTGCCCCGCGTACTGGGCGGCCTCGGCATCGCTATCATTTCCACGTCCAAGGGAATCATGACCGACAAGAAAGCCCGCAAAGAGGGCCTTGGCGGCGAAGTTCTCGCGTATGTCTGGTAAGCAGGAGGAATAACATGTCAAGAATAGGCAGAGCACCGATTGCGGTACCGGCAGGCGTAGAAGTCAAGATCGACGGACATACCGTTACCGTAAAAGGTCCGAAAGGCACCCTTTCCCGTACACTCAATGAAGAAATGACGATCACCATGGAAGACAACGTCATCCATGTGACCCGTCCGAATGACAACATCAAAGAACGTTCCCTTCACGGTCTGACCCGCACGCTCATCAACAACATGGTGGTCGGCGTCACCCAGGGATTTGAAAAGAGACTGGAGATCCAGGGCGTCGGCTACAACGCGCAGATGCAGGGCAAGGACCTGAAGCTCTCTCTGGGCTTCTCCCATCCGGTCATCATCACCCCGCCGGAAGGCATCACCATCAGCACTCCGTCTTCCGTCGTGATCCTCGTATCCGGCGCAGACAAGGAAAAGGTCGGCATGGTCGCAGCAGAGATTCGCGCATGGCGCGAACCGGAGCCGTACAAAGGCAAGGGCATCCGCTATGCAGGCGAGCATGTACGCCGCAAGGCTGGCAAGACCGGCGCAACGAAGTAAGACAGGAGGCAATGAAATATGCGTAAAAATGCAAGCAGAGATGCAGTGGTTCGCCGCCATCTTCGTCTCCGTAAGAAAATCTCCGGTACGGCAGAGCGTCCGCGTCTCAATGTGTTCCGTTCCCTGCAGCACATCTATGCACAGATCATCGACGACGTAGCAGGCACGACGCTCGTGTCGGCCAACACGCTCGACAAAGAGATCAAGGAAAAATTCCCCTATGGCGGCAATGCGGAAGCGGCGGCAGAAGTGGGCCGTCTCATCGCAAAGAGAGCGCTCGAAAAGGGCATCGACACTGTAGTATTCGACCGCGGCGGCTACATTTACCACGGCAGAGTCAAAGCTCTGGCTGAAGGCGCCCGCGAAGGCGGCCTGAAGTTTTAAGCTAAAGGAGAAAAGCACATGCCAAGATTTGAAAAACCGGAATCCGATTTACAGGAAAACGTCGTTTTCATCAACCGGGTTGCTAAAGTTGTTAAAGGCGGCCGTCGCTTTTCCTTTGCCGCAGTCGTTGTAGTCGGCGACGGAAAGGGCAAAGTCGGCGCAGGCCTGGGAAAAGCTGCTGAAGTTCCGGAAGCGATCCGCAAAGGCGTCGAAGATGCGAAGAAGAACATGATCACCGTGGCGACGAAGAACGGCACCATCCCGCATGAAGCGCTCGGTACCTACGGTGCAGGCCGTGTATTCATGAAGCCGGCGGCAGAAGGCTGCGGCATCATCGCAGGCGGCCCGACCCGTGCAGTCCTCGAACTGGCAGGCATCCGCAACATCCTCACGAAGTCCCTGGG
This sequence comes from uncultured Veillonellaceae bacterium, assembly GCA_949286115.1. Lineage (GTDB taxonomy): Bacteria > Bacillota > Negativicutes > Veillonellales > Dialisteraceae > UBA1822. The sequence goes on from CASEBK010000012.1 coordinate 3,307, forward strand.
CTCTTCCAACCCGATCAACATGGTGAGAGCGACCCTCGACGCACTGGGCAAGCTGGAAAATGCACAGACCGTCGCAGCGCTCCGCGGCAAGACCCTGGACGAGATTTACAACGCCTGATTAGGAGAACGATCATGAGCAAAGTTACCATTACACTGAAAAAAAGCGTGATCGGCTCCAGACCTGAGCAGATCGCCACCATCAAGGCATTGGGACTCAAAAAGACCAATTCCTCCGTTGAACAGGAACTGACTCCGCAGATCAAAGGCATGCTTCATAAAGTACGCCATCTGGTAGAAGTCAAAGAAAACTAAGACAGAAGGAGGTGCTACGATATGAAACTGCATGAACTCAAACCTGCGGAAGGTTCCACCAGAGTGCGCCGCCGCGTCGGCCGCGGCCTCGGCTCCGGCATGGGCAAACAGTCCACTCGCGGCGCGAAAGGCCAGAACGCCAGAAGCGGCGGCGGCGTACGCCCGGGATTTGAAGGCGGCCAGATGCCTCTGTACCGCCGTCTGCCGAAGCGCGGATTCAAAAACATCTTCGCGAAGCAGTATGCCGAAGTCAATGTGGAGCAGCTCAACGCTTTTGAAAACGGCGAGACCGTGACCCCGGCATCCCTCATCGAAAAAGGAATCCTCAAGAATGTTCTTGACGGCGTTCGTGTACTCGGAAACGGTGAACTGATCAAATCTCTGACCGTTGAGGCACAGGGCTTCACCAAATCCGCACAGCAGAAGATTGAAGCAGCGGGTGGAAAAGCAGAGGTGAAGTAAAATGAGTAACATCCTCGAAAACCTTTTAAGCAATAAGGAATTGAAGGATCGCATCATTTTTACCTTTGTCATGTTCGTCATCTTCCGGCTCGGGGTGCACATCCCCGTGCCGGGGGTCGACGCTTCTGTCATCGAGAGCCTGTTTTCCGCAGGCAATCTCTTTGGCTTCCTCGATTTATTCGCAGGCGGTGCACTGAGCAAGTTCTCCATCTTCGCGATGAGCATCACTCCGTACATCAACGCCTCCATTATCATGCAGCTCCTCACGGCTGTCGTTCCTACCTTTGAAGAATGGCGGAAAGACGGCCAGGAAGGGTACAAAAAGATCCAGAAAGTGACCCGCTACGGCACGGTGTTCCTCGGCTTTATCCAGGCATTCGGCATGGCATATGGCCTTCGCATCAACAATGCCCTGGTGGACAACAGCTGGTTTTATGTCCTCTTCATCTGCATCGTGCTGACCGCCGGCACGTGCCTTCTCATGTGGATCGGCGAACAGATCACTGAGAAAGGCATCGGCAACGGCATTTCCCTCATCATCTTCGCCGGCATCGTGGCCCGTTTCCCTGATGCGGTGAATACGATCATCGAATACCTGAAGGTCGGTACGATCAGCCCCTTCCAGTGTCTGCTCTTCCTCGTGATCGCTCTCGTCATGATCGCAGTGGTCATCGAGGTCAACGAAGGACAGCGCCGCATCCCGATCCAGTACGCCAAGCGCGTCATCGGCCGCAAGATGTACGGAGGCCACAACAGCTTCCTGCCGCTTAAGGTCAATCAGGCCGGCGTCATTCCGATCATTTTCGCATCGTCCATCCTGATGATGCCTGTGACTCTCGCGCAGTTCATCCACGTAGGCTGGATCCAGTCCGTGGCGAACTTCTTCAGCTGGGGCACGTGGGCAAACACCATCTGCTATGCGTTCCTCATCGTCGTCTTCACCTATTTCTACACGGCCATCACCGTGAACGTGCAGGACCTGGCGGACAACATGAAGAAGTACGGCGGCTTTATCCCCGGCATCCGTCCGGGCAAGCCCACCATGACCTATGTGGACAAGGTGCTCACGCGGATCACCCTCTCCGGGGCGATCTTCCTTGCGGTCATCGCCATCCTGCCGAACTTCATCGGGAATCTGACCGGCATCCAGGGCGTGTATTTCGGCGGCACGGCGCTCCTCATCATCGTCGGCGTAGCTCTCGATACGATGAGACAGGCCCAGTCGCTCATGGTCAATCGCCACTATCAGGGCTTTATCAAATAAGGAGTAAGGGATATGTATATCTTGTTAATGGGACCGCCCGGCGCCGGCAAAGGCACCCAGGCGGAACGTCTGATCAGTGAATACGGCATCCCGCAGATTTCCACCGGAGACATGTTCCGCGCAGCGGTCAAATCCGGCACAGCTCTGGGCAAAGAAGCCAAAAGCTACATGGACAGAGGGGCGCTCGTGCCTGACAGCGTCACGGTAGGCATCGTGAAGGAACGTCTCGCCGAAGACGACTGTAAGAAGGGCTGGATTCTCGATGGATTCCCGCGGACCACCGCGCAGGCGGCTGCGCTGGACGCGATCCTCCATGACATGGGCATCACGCTGACGGCGGTGCTCAATATCTCCGCCAACAAAGACGACCTGGTGAAGCGCATCAGCGGCCGTCTCGTCTGTCGGAAGTGCGGCGCGTCCTTCCATAAGGATTTCCGCCCGCCGAAGACGCCCGGCGTGTGCGACAACTGCGGCGGCGAGCTCTATCAGAGAGCAGACGACAAAGCGGAGACCGTCTCGCAGAGATTGGCCGTCTATGAGACGTCCACAAAACCGCTCATCGATTACTATCGGGCGAGCGGCTGCCTCTACGACATCGACGGCGACCAGTCCATGGAAGACGTCCATGCCGCTATCGTGAGCGCATTGGAGAAGGCAGCGAAATGATTACGATACGGACCCCAGAAGAAATAGAGAAGATCGCGCTCGCGTCCAAGCTGACAGCGGACACCCTTTCTCTCCTGGAAAGGACTGTGAGACCGGGCATCTCGACACTCGAACTGGACCGTATTGCGGAAGAGTATATCAGATCGAACGGAGGTATCCCCAGCTGCAAGGGCTATGAGGGATACCCCGCTTCCCTCTGTACTTCTGTGAACGATATGGTCGTTCACGGCATTCCTTCGGCAAAAAAAATTCTTCGCAAGGGAGATATCATTTCCATCGATCTTGTGGTAGAATTGAATGGTTACATGGGTGATTCCTGCATTACCATTCCTGTCGGTCACACGAATAAGAAAAATCTTCAGCTTATCGAAGTGACTGAACAGGCTCTTTTTGCCGGTATCAAACAGGCTGTGCCGGGAAACCACATAGGCGATATCGGATACGCAGTAGAAAAGACCGTCAGACCCTACGGGTACGGCGTGCTGCGGGAATATGTAGGCCATGGGATTGGTACCGATATGCATGAAGATCCGGAAGTGCCGAACTACGGCATCCCGGGACACGGACCGCGCCTGGAAGAAGGCATGGTGATCTGCATCGAACCGATGATTACGATGGGGAGCCCTGAGATCCTGACTCTTCGGGACGGATGGGGCGTAGTGACTGCTGACGGCAAGCCCGCCGCGCACATCGAACACACCGTAGCCATCACGAAAGACGGCCCGCGGATCCTGACACTCCGATCCTGATTCACACATTGAGGAAACCACAAGCTGAAGGAGGCTCCCATGAGCAAAGACGACGTCATTGAAGTGGAAGGCAAGGTAGTGGAAAAGCTGCCCAACGCCATGTTCCGCGTCAAACTCGAAAACGGACACATCGTCCTGGCGCATATTTCCGGTAAAATGCGTATGAATTTCATCCGCATACTGCCTGGCGACCGGGTCACACTGGAACTGACAGCCTACGACCTCGATCATGGCAGGATTACCTATCGTTTCAAGTAAATAAGGAGGAACCAAGATGAAGGTCAGACCGTCTGTCAAAAAGATGTGCGACAAATGCAAGATCATCAAGCGCAAAGGCCGCGTGATGGTCATTTGTGAAAATCCGAAACATAAACAGAGACAAGGTTAATTAAAAGGAGGTTCAGAGTAGATGGCACGTATAGCTGGTGTAGACTTACCCCGTGATAAGCGCGTTGAGATCGGCTTGACTTATATTTATGGAATTGGCCTCACTCTTTCCAAAAAAATTCTCGCAGATACCGGTATCGATCCGGACGTCAGAGTCAGGGATCTGACGGAAGATGACATCGCAAAGATCCGCAATGCACTGGAAGAATACAAAGTCGAAGGCGATCTTCGCAGAGAAGAATCCCTCAACATTAAGAGATTGGTAGAAATCGGCTCCTACAGAGGCCGCCGTCATCGTGCAGGCCTGCCGGTACGCGGCCAGCGCACGAAGACGAACGCGCGCACCTGCAAGGGCCCGAAGAAGACCATCGCTGGCAAGAAGACTGCCACCAAAAAGTAATGTTGAAGGAGGGATAACATGGCTACTGTAAGAGCAAAAACGAAAAGAAAAGAAAAGAAACATGTAGAGACCGGTGCCGCTCATATTCGTTCCACATTCAACAATACGATCGTAACGATCACGGATACCAACGGGAACACCATTTCCTGGGCATCCGCAGGCGGACTGGGATTTAAAGGCTCCCGCAAGAGCACCCCGTTTGCAGCACAGATGGCCGCTGAACAGGCAGCCAAGGCTGCGATCGACCAGGGAATGCGTTCTGCCGACGTATTCGTCAAAGGCCCGGGCGCTGGCCGGGAAGCCGCTATCCGTGCATTGCAGGCTGCTGGCATCGAAGTCAGCAGCATTAAAGACGTCACCCCGATCCCGCACAACGGCTGCCGTCCTCCGAAACGCAGAAGAGTATAATTGATTCTTTTGCATGATTTTGGCGCAATCAGCGCGAAAGGAGGAAAATCCGGATGATCGAAAACAGAAGCTTCACGATTAAGACCGTGACACTGGATGAAAATGATCGTCATGGCAGATTTGAGTGCGAGCCGCTCGAAAGAGGCTACGGCATCACCCTCGGCAACAGCCTGCGCCGTGTGCTGCTCTCTTCTCTCGACGGCGTGGCCATCACGTCCATCAAGATCGACGGCGTGCTCCACGAATTCTCTACCATCCCCGGAGTCAGAGAAGATGTGACCGACATCATCCTGAATCTGAAAAAGATCCGTTTCATCGCTCATGAAGAAGCAGAATTTCCGATTACGGTACGCGCAGATATCACCGACCAGGGCGCCTTCTGCGCAGGAGATCTGAAACTGCCGTCCGAGATCGACGTGCTGAACAAGGACCTCGTGCTCTGCAACCTGGACGAAGGGGCGCATCTGGGCATGGAGATCACTATTGACCAGGGCCATGGCTACGTGCCCTTTACGAAGAATAAGAAGGACGATGACGTCATCGGCGTCATTCCGATCGATTCCATCTATTCTCCCGTGATCAAATGCAATTACGAAGTCACTGATACCCGCGTGGGCAACGAGATGAACTATGACAAGCTCACCATCGACCTCTTGACCGACGGTTCCATCAGTGCGCCGGATGCGATCGCCAAAGCTGCGGCGATCCTCATCGGATGCTTTGAAAACTTCCGTCAGCTCGCGTCTTCGCCGATCTCTGTCAGTCAGCCGGAAGAAACGGCCGCTGAAGAGAACGCCGTGACCTGGGACGGCGCAGACCCGATCGATCTCACGCAGGTGCCGATCGACGAGCTGGATCTGTCCGTTCGCGCATACAACTGCCTGAAAAGAGCGGAGATCAACATGATCGCTCAGCTCACAGACAAGACGGAAGACGAATTGACACGTGTACGCAATCTTGGGAAGAAATCCGTCGATGAGATCAAGATCAAACTGGAACAGTACAAAGGTCTTGGCCTCCATCTGAAGGAACCCAAAGATTGACAGGATATTAGGAGGAAACACATGGTTCACAGCAAATTGAGAAGAGTCAGCGGCGCGCGCAAAGCTCTGCTCCGCAGCCTGACGACCGAACTCTTTAGACATGGCCGCATCGAGACCACCGAGACCAAGGCAAAAGAACTGGCTCGCTCCGCGGCGAAAATGATCACCCTCGCAAAGCGCGGCGACCTGCATGCACGCCGTCAGGTGCTCGGCTTCGTCATGGATGAGACTGTCACGAAGAAGCTTTTCGACGAGATCGCCAAGAATTATGAAACGCGCAACGGCGGCTATACCCGCATCATGAAGCTCGAACCCCGCAAGGGCGACGCAGCGCTCCGCGTCATCATCGAATTGGTCTGATCGGATCAAACGAAGAAAACCTTTTCAGAATCTTCTGAGAAGGTTTTTTTATTGCAAAAATGCAGAGCCAAGAAAGAAGACGGTGCTCGCGGCGGTGAAAGGCAGAAAGGTGCGGCAGGGAAAGAGGGAGCCAATGACTTTGAAGCATCGCTTTACCTACGGCAATAAGAGAGGGGGATGATCGCAAGGGGTAAAAGGTGAGCCGCGGCGCATGGTGCGGGCCGTGAGGATAGACGTACAGCAAAGAAGTACCCTCTGCATCGTGGATGCATGCGGGGAGAACAAATGCCCAGGGGCGCGTGCCGCAGCGGCGGCTCATGACTGTGAGGCATGCGCTTCGCAGAGGGGTGGCAGATGCAGAAGGACCTAATGCGCAATGCGCTGCCAGTGGGAAAGGAGGACCGTCACGGGTCGCGACGCCAGAGGAGGTGCGCGTTCATTTGGAAGCCGCAGCGCTCGTAGAAACGGAGAGCCGGATTGCCGGCGATGACTTCCACTTCGACAGTGCGGACGCCGCTTTCGTGAAAGACCGCCATCGCCCAGTCCATGAGACGTGCGCCCCATCCGCGGCCTCGGCAGTGCGGCAGCGCCACCAGATGAGAGAGGCAGCCGCTCCCGTCTCCGGGGATATCGACCCGACAGAATCCGGCGATGCGCCCTTCCTCTTCCATCACGGCGATGCGGGACGCGCCGCGGGCGAGGCTGTCTGCAAAGAGGCGCAGTGTTTCCTCATAGGGACGGCTGGGGTAGCATCCTCCGAAGTGGGAAGAGACTTCATTGTGGTGTACCGAGAGCTGGACCAGACATTCCCGAAGGCGGTCCGTTTCGGCGGCGGTGATTTCTCGAAGCGGCATGGCAGGGCTCCTTTCTGATTCTATGGTCAGATATACCACAGGATGCGGTGAGATTTCAACGGAGGAAGAAGAGGCAGGAGGAAAAGCGGGAAAGCAGGAAGGAAGCAGGAGCTTCCTTTTTTTGTTCCGCATCGGCGGGAGCCCCTCGGCGGCGACTGGTTCGTCTTCCTAAATAATTTCATAATTTCCCTCTGCCGGGAGGCAATCCGTCGGCGGCCATATTATAATAAAGACAACTTATGAGAACATAGAGAAATTTTTCACTGTCCGAAAGGGAGGAAAAATTTCTGCGGCATAGCAGCAGGGGAGAGTCTCGCTGCGGCAGAGGGCAAAAAAGATGCAGGAGTTCATTCATACGAGACGGTTCAAATATATCGCATGGGCGGCGGCGCTGCTGCTGTTGATGGCCGGGGTGTACTGGTATACCCATTCGTCGGTGAAGAGCGCGAAGACCGCCGCCGTGCGGCCTGCTGTGGCGGTGGAGACGCTCGTCCGGCAGGATATGATGAAGCGGGTGGTCCTCTCCGGCGCGACGGTACCGAAGGCGGAAGTAGACATCTCGCCGAAGTATGCCGGGCGTATCGCCCGCGTGGCGGTGGATCTGGGGGACCGGGTGCGCGCCGGGGACGTGCTCATCCAGCAGGACGTGCGCGATCTGGATATCTCCATCCTTCAGAACAGCGCCAGCAGCGAGCAGGCCATGGCGCAGGCAGTGGAGAGCCGTTCCCAGTACGGGGCGGACACCATGAAGGCCCAGAGCGACTATGACAATGCGCTCACCACGTACCAGCGTTACCAGTCGCTCTACGATCAGGGGGCGGTATCCCTGCAGGAGCGGGACGACAAGTATCGCACGCTCATGGAGGCGCGGGCCGCGCTGGAGAGCCTCCAGAATCAGCAGATGGGCGATCTCCCGGCGGTGGTGGCGGCGAAGGAAGCGGCCTCTCTCCAGGCGCAGTACACGGTGGACGCGCTCCGCCAGCAGCGGGACGACATGACCATCACGGCGCCCCGGGACGGCGTGATCGGTTTCCGCCAGGCCGAGGAAGGGGAATGGGCCACGGCGGGGCAGAAGCTCCTCACCATCGTGGACAACAGTCTGCTCTACGTGGACTGCGACGTGGCGGAGCAGGACATCGGCATCCTTCGCGTGGGGATGACGCTGCCCGTGTCCATCGATTCGCTGGGCGATACGGTGGAAGGGCGCATCACCTACATCAGCCCGGCTATGGACAGCGCCACCCATTCGTACAAGGTGCGTCTCACCCTTGCGGGAGAGGCGAGCCGCGTGCTGGGCGGGATGTTCGCCCGGACGGAAGTGACTGCCGTCCAGCGGGAACACACGCTCTACGTGCCGAAAGAGGCTGTGGGCGACGACAACGGGAAGAAATACATCTTCCTTATCGACGAGGAAGGAAAGGCGCGGAAAGCTTACGTCACGCTGGGACTCATCAATGACGACTCCATGGAGATCCTCTCCGGCGCGTCCGAAGGGGACCGGGTGGCGGTCACCAATATTTCCCGGCTCCGTGACGGCATGGAGGCGGAGATCACCGGCGGAGGCGGAGAATGAAACAGTTCAACCTGACCCATTACTCCGTGACGCACCCCGTGGGGATCTTCATGATTGTGCTCTTCTTCGTGGTGCTCGGCCTCTACAGCTACTGGCGCATCGGCGTGGAGCTCTATCCGAACATCAACACGCCCTACGTGGTGGTGAGCGTGAATTACGATGGGGCCGACGCGGAGTCAGTGGAGCAGCAGATCACGAAGCCCGTGGAAGACGCGCTCTCCGCGGTGTCCGACGTGAAGCACATCACGTCGAGGTCCACCACGGGGCGCTCCCGGGTGACGCTGGAGCTCAACTTTGACGCCGACGCGGACGCCGCGGCCATCGACGCGCTCCAGAAAGTGAACGCCATCCGCCGGAGCCTGCCGGACGATGCAGACGACCCGGTGGTGCAGAAGCGCGACATGGACGCCGCGCCGATCATCGATCTGGCCATCATGTCCACGCACCCTCTGGACGAGATGTACTCCATGGCGGACAATACCTTCACGAATGAATTTACGAAAGCCTCCGGCGTGTCCGATGTGGAGCTCTCCGGCGGGCGCGACAAAGAGATCGCCGTGAAGGTGGACCGGGACAAGCTTTCCTACTACGGCATCACCATGCGGGACATCATCGATACGCTCCGCTCGGAAAACAAGCTCGCCCCGGCGGGCTCGTCCTACACGGACCGGAGGCAGACCCAGATCCGGCTGGACGCGCAGTATGAAGACGTGGAGGACATCAAAAAGATCCATCTCACCACCCCTTCCGGCGGGGAGATCCCTTTGACCGCCGTGGGGGACGTGGTGCGCCAGGATGCGAAAGTCTCCCGCTATGCCCGCATCAACGGGCAGGACGCCATCGGTATCTCCGTGTATAAGAACAGCGAGGCCAACCTCGTGTCCACCGCGGACAACGTGATGGCCGTGCTGGAGAACCTGCGGGAAGAATACCCGGACTACCAGTTCGTCGTGGTGAGCGACTCCGCGGACTACGTGCGCACCGCCCTCCACAGCACGCTGGGCACCCTCATCGAAGGGCTCTTCACCACCGGCATGGTTCTTTTCCTCTTCCTGCGGGGTTGGCGCTCCACCGCAGCGGTCATCATCGCCATACCGACGTCGCTCATCTCCACTTTCTTCGCCATGTACATCTCGGGCTTCACCTTCAACATGATGTCCCTCATGGGAATGACCCTCTGCATCGGCATCCTCGTGGACGACTCCATCGTCGTCATCGAGAACATCCACCGGCATCTCTCCCGGGGCGAAGACCCACAGGAATCAGCCATACAGGGCCGCATGGAGATCGGCATGGCCGCCATCGCCATCACCCTCTGCGACGTGGTGGTCTTCCTGCCCATTGCTTTCATGAACAGTATGACCGGCCAGTTCTTCAAACAGTTCGGCCTCACCATTGTCTTCGCGTCCCTCTTCTCCCTCTTCATTTCCTTCACCCTGACGCCCATGCTCGCGGCGCGCCTCTTCAAGGGGGGCCTCCACATCCCTGATCGGAAGCTCTGGCGCACCATCGACCGATGGGAGCGGAAAATGCAAGATGAATACACCCTCGCCCTCAAATGGAGCTTCCATCATCAGAAGAAGCTCTTCGCCGCCGTCACTGCGGCGCTGGTGGTCATGGTGGCCCTCGTGCCCCTCGGCCTCATCGGCACCGAATACATGCCGAAGACCGATGAGAGCGGCTTCAATGTGCAGATGCAGCTCCCCACGGACGCCTCCATCGAGCGCACCGACGCGGTGGCCCGCCAGCTCGAGGCGTACCTTGCCGACGTGCCTGAAGTGGAGACCTACATGGCCATGGCCGGCGGCGGCAACGGCGTGAACTCCGGCCGTATCCGCGTCTCCCTCGTGGACCGGCAGGACCGGGACCGCACCATCTGGGACATCACGAACGACATGCGCGCCTGGGTGGCGCAGCATGTAAAAGACGGGGACGTGCGCATCCGTGAAGACCAGGCCTCCGTCTCCGGCACCTCCGGCGGCGGTCTCGGCCTCGGGGGCGGCGCGTTCCGCCTCGAGCTCCGGGGCAACGACATGCAGGACCTCATCGATGCCTCCATCGAAGTGCAGGACATGCTGAAACACGGCGACTACGGCCTCACCGATATCAACAGCACCTATCAGGAAGGGCTCCCTGAGCTCTCCCTCATCCCCGACCGGGAAAAGCTCCGCCACTACGGCGTCTCCGTGGGCGAGCTCTACGACACCTTCTCGTCAGCCATCAGCGGGGCCGATGCGGGCGTCCTCCCGAACGACCCCTTAAACGACGGCAATGACACGGACATCAATGTCTATTTCCGGGACGGCGAATCCTATAAGAAATCGGACATCGCCGCCATTCCCCTCCGGAGCGAAGAAGGCACCGTCCACGTGTCCGACGTGGCGGAGATCCGCGACGACCTTGGTCCCATCACCATCAACCGTACGGACAAACAGCGCACCATCACCATCGGCGGCAACCCCTCCGACCGGCCCCTCAACAACATCATCCAGGACGTGACGCGGGACCTCCGCGCTATGGACCTGCCCCGCACGGTGAGCTTCCGCTTCTCCGGCCAGGCCGACAGCATGACAGAGACCTTCGTGGAGCTCCTCTCTGCGCTCCTCATGGGCATGCTCCTCGTGTACATGATCCTCTCTGTCCTCTACGAATCGGCGAAGACCTCCTTCATCCGCATGTTCTCCCTGCCCTTCGGCCTCATCGGGTCGCTGCTCTTCCTCTTCCTCATGAACCAGACCATCAACCTCTACTCCATGATCGGCATCATCGTCATGGACGGTGTGGTGGCGAAGAACGGCACCCTCCTCCTCGACTACACCCTGACCCTTATGCACCATGAAGGCATGAGCGCCCGCGCCGCCGTCATGGAAGCAGGCCGGGAGCGCCTCCGCCCCATCCTCATGACCACCTTCACCATGATCGTGGGCATGATGCCCACCGCCCTTGCGGTGACCGCCGGCTCCGAGACGAGAAGTTCCATGTCCTGGGTCATCATCGGCGGTCTCCTCACCTCCACCGTCTTCACCCTTCTCGTCATCCCCATCATCTTCCTCTTCTTCGAAAACCATCCCGTCTCCTCGTGGTTCACCTGGCTCTGGAAGAAACGCCCCTTCGCCAGAAAGGCCTGAGGCATATAAAAATACCGTTTCCCTTTTCGTAGGGAAGCGGCATTTTCTTTTTGGCTGATGTCGGAGAGAGTACAGTACGCAGACTTACTGCATGACTTCTGTCATGAGCTTGTCGTAGCTGTCGACAAATTTATAGACTACCTGACCGTTGCTTATGGCCTGGAAATGTTTTCCCGCGCAGTCGATCTTGAACTTCTCGATGGGGCGCAGCTCCAGCGTGGAGAGAGAACCCTTCGTCTCAGCGACGAAGTAGATGTGCTTTACTGTGCCCTGCTTGAACGCGATGGCCCAGTCGGGATTGTAATTGCCCACCGGAGTAGAGATGTAGAACCCCTTTGGCAGCTTCACATAGACGGCGATGTGATCGTCCACGTCCAGATGCGCCGCAAATTCCTGCTCATTCTTCGAGTCGTAGATGAGGAAATCGTAGAGATTCTTCTGCGTGCGCATGGCGTTCACACCGAGGCGGCCCTTCTTGACCGTATCTGTGAAGATGTTCGCATCATATTTATCATCCACCATGTGGTACGTGATGTGCTCGACGATGGTCTTGGCTTTTTCTTCATTGATGATGCGGCCCGCTTTGGCGATGAATTCTTCTGGATTGTAGCGGAACTGCTCAAACGTATCCGGTCGGATGCGCATGAGGATGGCGGCGGCGTCTTTGCGGGTGAGGCCCGTCGCTTCTACGATGCGGCCGATGAGGTCATACTTCACCTGCGGATTGGCATCGACGAGCTCCCGGTCGCCGTAGGTATCGACTGTTTCCTTCGCGAAGGCCGTTCCGTTTTCAAGCGCCTCCTTCGATTCGATGCGCGCCATCGTGCCGGACTCGATCTGGAAATAGATGCGGGCCACGCGGAGCCGTTCATCCAGCGCGGCCACCGCGTTTCGGATGAGCTCCTCCGGGTCGAAGGAGACCGTATAGGCGGACTTCGCATTGATCTGCTTCCATAGTGCCTGAAATTCTCTCCGCGCGAAATTGTCCCGATTCAGATGGAGCTCCACATTGCGGCTCTTGCCGTCCTCCGGACGCAGCGCCTCCGCATCCCACACCGAGTCGAGCACCGTCTGGATGGACGCGCCGTAGGGCTGGCACTCCTCCGAAAGCTGTAGGGACTGATTCTTCCGCGCTTCCCGGTATTTCTCCGTCAGGTGCCCCGCCGCATCGATGTATCCCTGCGAGCGCAGATCGAAATACACGTTGGATGCGAGCTGTCCATCCACAGAGATCGTCCGGCCCTCGGCGTCGGTGAACTGCCGCCCTTCGAAGAGGCTGGCCGTCACCATGACCGGGCGATCGCCGATCATCTCCTTGAAATCTTCCTGCAGCTTCCGGGCATACTCCTCGTAGCTCTCGCTGGCGATGACGGTGAGCGTATTCACTTCCTGCACGTCGCCCCCGAGGACGCTCTCATCCATGCGCTCGCCCCGCTGATTCACGCAGAGGCGCAGGCCGCGGCCCACCTCCTGATGCTTGCGCACGTCGCTGCCGCTCTGCTTGAGCGTGCAGATCTGAAATACGTTCGGATTGTCCCAGCCTTCGCGCAGGGCGGAGTGGGAGAAGATGAACCGCACCGGTTCTTTCAGATCGAGGAGCTTCTCCTTATTCTTCATGATGAGATCGTACGCGTCCGTATCGTCGGAGGTATTTTCCGCCCGTTTATTGATCTTTCCGTCCGTGAGCTTGCCTTTCTTGTCGATGGAGAAATACCCCGCGTGGGTCTCTTCGGCGGAGATAGCGTCCAGATAGGCCGCGTACCGCGGGTCCTCGCCGAGCGTCTGCTGCATGTGGCGGACGCAGCTTCGGTACTCCTCTTCGAACATCTGCGCAAAGGGGCCTTTCTGCGCCTGTCCCGCTTCGTCGTAGGCGCGGTAATTCTTCACTTCGTCGATGAAGAAGAGGGACAGCACCTTGATGCCCTTCGGGAAGAGCTGGCGCTCCTTTTCCAGATGGGCCGCTATCGTCTCGCGGATCTGGATGCGGCGGAGCTGCTCCTCATTGTGGATGCCCACCGCGTCGCCCGGTGCGAGGGTGAGCCCGTTCAGAAATGTGAGCGAGCCGCTGCCCCGGCCGTCGATGTCCTTCACGGTGAAGCCATCCCGATACTGGTCCATCCGGCCGGAATTGGGATACAGGTCGTAGCCCCGGTCCACCGTGCGCAGCACCCGCCGCACGCCGGTCTTGCCCGCGCATTCAAATTCGAGGCTCGCCGTGGGATTCTTATCCGCCAAGAGATTCAGCCGGTCCAGATAGAGATAGCCCTCCGTACCAGTGGAGCGGTTCTGGGAGATGCCCACCACGGTGATCTTCTTCACGAGCTTCTTATTGTACGCGTCCATCGCGTCCAGCCGATAGATGAGATTGTACCGGTCCTTCGGCGTAGCGGAGTAGCGCAGCGTGAAGAGCGGGTGGAACTCTTTCAGCCCTTCCTTCGTCTTCTTCCCTTCCACAGACTGGGGCTCGTCGATGATGAGGATGGGATTCGTCTTCGCGAGGATATCGATGGGCTTCCGGGAGCGGAACATGTCGAGCGCCATGTAGATGCGGCGGGCGTCTTTGCCGCGGGCGTTGAAGGCCTGCGCGTTGATGATCATGGCGCAGAGGGAAGCATCAGAGGCAAATTCATCGATCTTCGTGAGCTGGGACGAATTGTAGATGAAGTAGCGGACCTTCTTTCCATACTCTGCCATGAAATGGTCTTCCGTCGTCTGGAACGTCTTGTATACCCCTTCGCGGATGGCGATGCTCGGCACGATGATGATGAATTTGCTCCACCCGTAGCGCTTATTCAGCTCGTACATTGTCTTGATGTAGGTGTAGGTCTTGCCCGTGCCCGTCTCCATCTCGATGGTGAGATTGTACCGCCCTTCCAGCTTGTCCGAAGGGCGGAGCTGGCACCGCTCTTGCACGCGGCGGATATTCTCCAGGATGCGGTCCGCCGTGAGAGACGGCGCGAGGGGCTCATTGCGCCAGCCCGTCTGAAAAAGCGAAGCATTGCCGATCCCCTGATCGATGCGGTAGGACGATGTGAGGTAGGGCTGCCCGGCGAAGACGTCGCATACCGCTTCGGCTGCGTCCGTCTGGAACTGCTGATGTTTGAACTGTAATTTCATAATGATCCCTTCTCAGAGAACTCTGACGACTGTATCGGGAGAATACATTTTGAAAATTTCCAGGGCGTTGATCTTCGTCGGACTGTCCGGGAAGCTCGAATCACGGAAGACCGCCCGGAGCGGTTTCCTTTTGGCTATGGCGCGGAGAAGATCCTCCGACAGGGAGTCGGCGAAGCAGGCGAGGAGCGTGCCATCGTCGTAATCATGCACCGCATAGCCCAAGATCTCTTCCACCTTATAGGGTTTGTCCAGCGTGAAACCAAACTCGAGGATGCACGAGAAAAAGAGGTCCAGCGCTGACCGGTCCGGTTTCACATTCGTTTCAAATGCGGAGAGCACGGACTGGGTATACTCGCCTGCGCTGTAGTACACGTCTTCCACATTGGTGGAGTCCACGCGGAAGACGCGGAAGCCCGTGTCGAGCTTCGCCTCGGGGTGCTCTTTTTGAATCTTCTCCCCGGCGCGGCGGATGCGTTCCTTCCCGATGTCGCAGATGGTGCGGTACCCCGCTTTGTAGGCTTCGCTCTTCTCATCGCACGCTTCCGGGAGCTGCACCATGATGAACTTCCGGTGCCCGCCGTCCTCCGCATTGAGCTGCATCACCGCGTGGGCGGTGGTGGCGGAGCCGGAGAAGAAGTCGAGGATAATAGAGTCTTTTTGCGTAACTTGCTGAATTAAGATCTTGATAAGATTCGTAGGTTTAGCATATGTAAATAAGGTTTTATCATCAAATAAGGAAGAAACTGCCCTTGTCCCAGCTGTATTAAGCCCAACATTTGTAATCCAAGTGGAAAAAGGATTGGTAGAACTTTTTAGCTCATTAGCAAAACGTTTTTTCATGGGACGTTGGGTAGTATCAGAAGGGAAAACGATTCGTTTTTCCTTAATTAATTGTTGCATACTTTCTGGGATGTATGCCCAAACACGATTAAAATTAGGATGATAGATTTTTCCTGTTTGCGGGTCAACCAAATCATAAAATTGATTTGGACGCATATCTGCATTCATGCCCACAGTCAAATCTCCGGGGACCCAAGGCCCTCTGGGATCATTATCTGGATTGGAATACCCTTCATAATTTTTGGCGATTCCCTGAAATGCGTGGAATTGGCCTTTCTGATACATGAGAATATACTCATGGTCAATAGATATTTTGGATTGGCTCATAGCGGAAGAAGTACGCCGTTGCCAAACGCCATAAGCAATAAAATTTCTTTCCCCAAACACTTCATCGCAAATTTTCTTAAGGTTAGCCTGTTCGTTGTCGTCAATGGAGATGAAGATGACGCCGTCATCGGTGAGGAGGTTTCGTGCAAGGAGGAGACGGGGATAGATCATGCTGCACCAGTCGGAGTGGAAGCGGGGATTGCTGTCATTGTTCTCGGCGTACTGCTTCCGGCCTTCTTCGTCGAAGAGCTCCGTCTGCGCTTCGTAGTCCTCTTTTTCCATCTGGAATTTGTCTTTATAGAGGAAGTCGTGGCC
>CASEBK010000013.1 GCA_949286115.1 uncultured Veillonellaceae bacterium
ACCTTGGCAAGGTGGTGCTCTACCACTGAGCTACTTCCGCATATGGCGACCCGGATCAGATTTGAACTGACGATCTCCGCCGTGACAGGGCGGCATGTTAGACCACTACACCACCGGGCCGCAAGATACTTTGATAGTATATCCGCCGAAAGGGTTTTTGTCAAGACCTTTCTTTGGGCGGGCGTTTCCGCCCTCACGATATGTAAGTATATCACAGGGCACCCCATTTGCAAAGACGGCACGCAAAAACGGCCCTCCGAAGAGAGCCGCTTTCGATGCGCATCAGAATTCCGCTGCCCAGAGGCCGTGGAGATTGCAGTACGCCAGAGCCGTGCCGTGTTCGGCCGCCCCGAAGACGGTCTCCGGCGCTTCGCCCGGCGCGAGGTAATGGATCTGGACGGTCTCGCCGACGATGAGCGCGATCCATTCGATGTAGTGCTCAGGGAGCATGGGATGGAGCGTCGATCCGACGGTGACCTTCAGCTGATCTCCTTCGCGTGTGACGACGGGCACATGCTTTTCCTGCGCCGCGTCGGTGGTGTTCGGAGCAAGCAGCACCATGGGCTTGCCGCAGCACTGAAGCGGGCCGGCTTTCTTATTGAGGAGCGCGACGACATTGCCGCAGGTGGGGCATCTGTAGATATCAAAGTACATGGGGGTCCTCCATTCTCCGGCGTCCGCCGGACTTCTTACGAATTTCCATGTCTTCAGTATATCCGAGTTAACGAAATTTTTCAATATAGAAAATTGAAGATCTTCGAAATATTGACAAGATATAAGAAAATCCCGCGGCGCGGGGCTGCGGGATCTTCAGAGACAGGATCAGTCGTCCAGGATGTTCAGTTCGTAGGTGCGGTATTCTTTGCCCAGTTCTTCGGTCTTCTTCATCATTTCCAGCTGGAGATCGGAAGCAGTGTCGTAGTCATCCGCGTCAAGGGCTTTCTTGAGGCGCGTGCAGATGCATTCGCCGTCCATGGTGTCTTTTGCGAGCTCGATGCGTTTGGCCTTGATGGCTTTCCAGCGCTTCTCGTCGAGCTTGTCTTCTTCTTCCAGTTCGCGGAAGCTCTTCACGAGCACTTCCGTGCCGGGGATGATGCGGTCCATCAGTTCGTTCTTCCAGCGATAGAGGATGGATGCCACGAAGGAGTCGACGATGGTCTCGTTCACGGAGCCGCCTGCGGTGATGACCGCCACCTTATCCGGGTTCGCGCGCATGGTCTTGACGTTCTCCCAGACGGTCGCCGGCGGTTTGCCGAAGAGGGCGTTCCGTTCTTCTTCCGTGAAGTCTTCGAAGACGTTCTCTTCGCAGCGGTACGCGCGGTCCTTTTCGAGGTAATCCGCCTCTTCGCCGGGCTTCTTGGAAAGTTCCGCCAGGAGCTCAGCCGGGGTCTTGCCGGAGGTCACGGCGTAGCGGATGCCGTCGAGCGCGGTGAGGTAGAGCATGGATACGGCGAGGAAGGTATTGGTGAAGGGGTTCGGCGCGCGCAGCTCGAAGCGGGTCGCTTTCGGGTTGTCGATATCGCGGACGAGGCCGATCAGGATGGTGCGGTTGCGGGACGGCACTTCCGGAGTGTGGCCCAAGGAGGTGACGATGCACACCGGCGCTTCGAAGCCCGGTTTCAGACGGTTGAAGGCGTCCGTGGTGGAGGAGATGAAGGGGTTCGTCGCTTCATAGTTCTTCAGGATGCCCATGATGAAGCCGTAGCCGATCGTGGAGAGGAAGTCCGCCTTCATGTCTTCCGGCGCGAGGAGATTCACGGTCTTGCCGTTCTTGAGGCGCGCCGCGATGCCCACGTGGGTGTGCTCGCCGCTGCCGGCTACGCCGATGATCGGTTTCGCCTTGAAGGAGACGTCCAGCCCGTTTTCACGGAACACTTCGCGGATGATGATGCGCGCTTCCAGTTCGTTGTCGCACGCCTGGAGCGGATTCAGGCTGAATTTCCAGTCGCATTCGAGCTGTTCCACCACGTCGATGATGTTGCCTGCGTCGTCGATCTTCGGCTTGATGCCGCCCACTTCTTTGTGGCCCATCTCAACTTTCAGGCCCCGGGCGTCCAGCTCTTCAATGGCCTGCTCCATGGCGGTGCGGACGTTGCCGCGCATGCGCTGCCAGTACTGTTCCTGCAGTCTCTGGGAAATGGAGAGGTGCTCCACCGTTTCTTTTTCACTGGGAGTCTTCACCCAGAATTCGAGCTCCGTGCCGGTGGTGAAGACGATGTCCTGGATATCGTCCACCGGAAGATTCCCCATGCCGATGACAGGCTTTTCCGCCAGGAGCTTCTTCAGCTCGGCTGCCACATAGTCGCAGGACTGCTTCAGAATTGAGCGGGAATCGATGTAGGTCCCGTTGTGGAGCAGGAAGCACGGGATGCGGAGCGTCCCCACGGGGAGACCCGTCTCGTCGTCGATGTTGTCATTGTTGTAATCGACGTACCAGTTCACGCTGCTGTCCGCCACCATATCTACGCGGGCATCGTTGAGCGTTGCGATATTCATCAGCACTACGGAAGAACCGTCGGTCTGTACGGCCGTGCCGGCAAAGAAATCATCGTAATTTTCCATGAAGATCCGCATGGGGATCTTTTCGTCCGTGTCATTACCGGCCAGGTCGATGCCGACGAGGGAGACGAAGCGGATCTCCGGATGCTGCGCGAGCAGCGAGAGGATCCCTTCCTTCCCATACTGACCAGCGGGGATGTAATACAGCAGTTCGTTCAACATTTCCAATCCTCCTGTTGAAATACACTGGGATATGCGCCGCCTGAAACAGAAAAATGACTCACTCCTCACAAGGAATGAGTCATCTTCGACGCAATATCAACTTATGTAACAAGGATATCGCAAGCTCCCTGTTTTGTCAAGCGCCCGGCGCTTACCCGAGGACCTCCCGCACGATGCGGTTGATCACCTTGCCGTCTGCCTTGCCCTTGAGCTTAGGCATGACCGCTTTCATGGCGGAGCCGAGATTTCTCGCCTCCGGCGCCAGTGCGTCCACAGTCTCCTGCACAACTTTTCTGATCTCGTCTTCAGAAAGTTCTGCCGGTAGGTACTTCTGCAGCACGGCCATTTCCGCCTTCGTCTCTTCGATCAGGTCTTCGCGGCCGCTGCCCTCGATCTCCTCGAGAGTCTCGCGGCG
This sequence comes from uncultured Veillonellaceae bacterium, assembly GCA_949286115.1. Taxonomy (GTDB): domain Bacteria; phylum Bacillota; class Negativicutes; order Veillonellales; family Dialisteraceae; genus UBA1822. Next base: position 3,137 of record CASEBK010000013.1, read on the forward strand.
CTGCTTCATTTCTTTCTGCAGGATCGCTACCACCTGGTCGTCGCCGAAGTCTGCATGACCGGCGTCGATCTCAGCCTGACGGATGTGAGCGCGCGCCATGCGGATGACCGCAAGCGCCACTTTCCCTTCCGCCTTTGCCTTCATGGCCTCTTTCATGTCGGCCAGAAGCTGTTCCTTTAACGTCAATTCATCTCACCTGGTTCGATTACTTAAACTTACGTTTTCTGGCAGCTTCGGATTTCAGCTTACGTCTTACGCTGGGCTTTTCGTAATGTTCGCGTTTTCTGACTTCAGAAAGGACCCCGGCTTTTTGGCAGGAACGTTTAAATCTGCGAAGAGCGCTATCGAGAGATTCGCCCTTTTTGACTTTGATCTCAGACATCTTTATCCCTCCCTCCAAGTAAACTCTGGGGTGCTGTTGCACACTCTTAAATTATAGAGTATCCGCTATGCTCTGTCAATCGAAAAGCCCCGGTTTTGAAAAAAGAAAACGGGCGCAGGGCCCGCTCTCCATTCATTTCTCTTCCGGGAAAGGCGGCCAGCCCATGTCTTTGCCGCCGATGATGTGGGCGTGGAAATGGAAGACGGACTGCCCCGCCTTCTCGCCCGTATTGATGACCACGCGGAAGCCGGACTCTTCGAGGCCCTCCTGCCGGGCGATCTTCTGCACCACCGTGAAGAAATCAGCGAAGTCCTTCGCGCTCTCTTCATCGAGAGCGAGGATGTTCGCCACATGCTTTTTCGGGATGAGGAGCACGTGCGTCGGCGCGCAGGGCTCGATGTCCCGGAAGGCGAACCAGCGATCGTCTTCGTACACCTTATTGCTGGGGATGTCCCCGGCGATGATCTTACAGAAAATGCAGTCGTCCATTACAATTCCTCCTCTGCTTCTCCGATGAGGCCGTCCTCCGTCACTGCGGTCACCCGCACGCGGTAGAGGCCGCCCCGCCGGACCTGCGCCCCCGTGAGGGAGACGCGGATATATTCATCAGACAAGCCTTCAAAGAGGCCGTCCTTCTCTTCCTCCGCGAGGACCCGGACGGTCTTTCCCACGAAGGCGGAGCGGAACGCTCTGCTGATGTCTTTTTCAAGGGCTTCCACCCGGTGCACCCGGTCCTTCTTCACCGCCTGCGGCACCTGATCGGGATAGGACGCGGCGGGCGTCCCGCTGCGGCGGGAATAGGGGAAGACGTGGATGCCGGAGAAGCGGAGCTCCCGGAGCGTATCGAGCGTCTCCTGGAAGAGCTCCTCCGTCTCGCCGGGGAAGCCCACGATGAGATCGGTGGTGAGCGCGATGCCCGGCACCTTCTCCCGGAGGCCTGCGATGAGGTCTTTGAACTCCTGCAGCCGGTAGTGGCGGTTCATCCGGCGGAGCACCGCGTCCGACCCGGACTGGATCGGCAGGTGCAGGTGGCTGCACACACGGTCTTCCGTCTGGATGATGCGGATGAGCTCGTCGGAGAGCTCCACCGACTCGATGGACCCCAGGCGGATGCGGGCGATGCCCGGGATGGCAAGGAGCGCGGAGACGAGCGACGAGAGCGTCGTCCCGTCGTGCAGGTCCCGGCCGTAGTTTCCGAGGTGGATGCCCGTGAGGACGATCTCCCGGTAGCCCTTCTCCGCCAGGCGCGCCGCTTCTGCTACGGCGTCCGCCTGCCGGCGGGACTTGAGCCGCCCCCGCGCGTAGGGGATGATGCAGTAGGTGCAGTAATTGTCGCACCCTTCCTGCACCTTGATGAAGGCGCGGGTCTTCTCTTCCCCCTCGGGGTCCACCGTGAGGTCTTCAAATTCAGAGACCTCCATGATGTCCTGCACCGCGTCCACGGTCCGACCCCGGGCGGCCTCCTCCACGAAGTCCACGATGCGGTGCCGGTCCTGATTGCCCACGATGACGTCGCACCCGGTCTTTGCCACCTCTTCCGGCGCGAGCTGGGCGTAGCACCCCGCCGCCGCGATGACCGCATGAGGATGGGCCCGGCGGATGCGCCGCAGGGTCTGCCGCGATTTCTTATCCCCCACGCTCGTCACCGAGCACGTATTGATCACATACACGTCCGCGTCTTCGTCCCCTTCCGCGGCGGTATAGCCCCGGCGGAGGAAAAGGCTCCGCATGGCGTCGCTGTCATACTGATTCACTTTGCACCCGAGAGTGAGAAAGGCGACGCGCTTTCCCTTTGCTGTCACATTCGTTTCCATGGCTTTCATTATAGCAGAAATCCCCGGACAGAGCGGAAAAATTTCCCCGCGGGCACACGAAAAGGGCGCGAAAGGCGCCCTTCTTTCATTCGTCCCGGCTGTCCGCCATGCGGTACACCAGAGGAAACACGTTCTGCTCCGGGCCGATCTCGACCATCTCCGCGGCCCGCCTGCCGAGCGCCTCCATGGGAAGGTCTTCCCTGCCGTAGAGCGTCATGAGCGGCTCGCCCTCCGTGACGGCCTCGCCGGGCTCTTTCCACAGGCGGAGCCCCACGGAGAGATCGATCTCGTCGTCCTTCGTCGCCCGGCCGCCGCCCATATCCATCACGAGGCGGGCGAGCTCCACCGGCCGAATGTCCTCCACATAGCCGCTCCGCGCGGCGCGCACGGTGTGGGCATACGTCTCCTCCGTGAGAGGACGCACACCGATCCAGGACGTGTCGCCCCCCTGCGCTGCGACGCACTCTTTGAATTTGGCGAGCGCCCGTCCGCTTCGGATCATCTCCTCCGCCATGCTGCGTCCCTCGGCGAGCGTTTCCGCCTTCTCCCCCGCGCAGATCATCGCGCCGGCGATGGTGAGGGCGAGCGTGGTGAGACGCCGGCCGCCGCGCCCCATGAGCACCTCCACCGCCTCATCCACTTCCACGCTGTTTCCGATGGCCATGCCGAGAGGCACGTTCATATCCGTCACGAAGGCGATCACCCGCAGGCCCGCGGCCCGGCCGAGGGCGGTCATCTCCTCCATGAGCGCCGCCGCCTGCCGCTCCTCCTTCATGAAAGCGCCGCGGCCGCACTTCACGTCCAGCACCACCGCGTCCGCCCCGGAGGCGATCTTCTTGCTCATCACCGACGACGCGATGAGCGGCAGAGACTCCACCGTGCCCGTGGCGTCGCGGAGGGCGTAGAGCTTCGCGTCCGCCGGCGCCAGGTCTGCCGACTGCCCCGCCATGGCGATGCCGCAGCGCCGCACCTGCCCCACGAACTCTTCGAAGGAGAGCGCCGTGCGGTAGCCGGGGATGGCGGAGAGCTTGTCCACCGTGCCGCCGGTGAAGCCCAGAGACCGGCCGGAGAGCTTGGCGATGGGCACCCCCGCCGCCGCCGCAATGGGCGCGGTGATGAGCGTCACCGTATCCCCCACGCCGCCGGTGGAGTGCTTGTCCACCTTCACCCCCGGGATGGACGACAGGTCCGCCCGCGGCCCGGAGTCCGCCATGGCCCGGGTGAGCGCCGCCGTCTCCCGCGCGGTGAGCCCTTTGAAATACACCGCCATGCACCACGCCGCCATCTGGTAATCGGGCACCCGTCCCGCCGTGTAGCCCTCGATGAGCGCGCGAATCTCTTCGTCCGTGAGCACGCCGCCGTCCCGTTTCTTCTCGATGAGCCGTTCTGCATTCATCGTCCCCGCCTCCTTATAAAAATTTTTCTCTTTTTATTTTTTCACAAATGCCGCGACCCGTCAAAAGAAAAGCCTGCGGCGGTGCAAAAAGGGCAAGAAAAAAGGACATGTTTCCATGTCCCTTTTTCCGCCTGTCTCAGAATGCGTAGCTCGCGTTCACGAACCAGGTCTTGTTCTTTTCGTCGTCGCCTTTCTGGTAGCCGTAGCCTACGCCGAAGCTCCATACGTCTTTCGTCGCTTCCACGCCGAGGGAGGCCAGCCAGCTGTTGTCGTCCATCACGTCGTAGTAGAGGCTGCTGCCGACGCCGCCCATATCGACGGTCACATCCGTGTCAGTGTCGCCGAAGGCCCAGATGTAGGAGAGGTCCAGTTTCGGGGTGATGCGCCAGCCTGCGCCGGTGACGGTCTCATTGCGGAAGGACACGCCGATCGGCAGGAGCCAGAGGTTCTGGTTGTCTGCATCGTAGTCAAAGGCTTTCTTGCCGTCATAGTACGTGGTGTACGCGCCGGGATTGAGGCTCATGTACCGGAGTCCCACATAGGGCACGAGCTGATTCCGGCCGGAGACGAATTCCTTCTCGCCGCGGAGGCCGATAGTCCAGGCGTCCACATCGCGGTCGGCCGTCATGGACTTGCCGTTCACCGTGCCGTCGATGTCGTTGTCCGTGGTGAGCCAACCGATGTCGGCCATGAGGTTCGTCCCTGCGTCTTCATCTTTCAGGCTCGCGTAGATGGCCAGACCCCATGCGTCGTAGTCGTTGTGGCTGATGGAGCCGTCGCCCTCACCGGAGCCGTAGTGGATGGCCGCGCCGTACTGGAAGTTGCCGTGCTTCGCGATATCCACACCGACGATGGCTCCGTCGTAATCCGTGCTGGAGTGGATGCCGCCGAAGGAGGAGCCCATGCCGCTGGTCTCGTACTTGTTGTGGACGTACTTCGCCCAGATGCCGCCGTCTTCATTCACCCAGCCGGCGTCTTTCACATAGTCATCCGTAAAGGAGAGACGCTGCATCACGTTGTCTGCCATGAGGCGTGCCAGAGAGGCTGTATTGCCGGTGACCGCCGCATCTTCGCCGATCATCGCGCCCCGGCCGTATTCGCTGTTCCGGTCGGTGTTCTGGCTCCAGTCGCTGAAATACTTTACACCGCCTTCGGTAAGGCCATTTGCCGTATCCCAGTTCTTTGCATAGCCGTCCCGAATGGTCGGAGCGAGCGGGCCTGCGTTGAGAGCGCCTGCCATGGAAACTGTCGCCTTGTTCTTTTCTTCCTCCGTCAGGCTGGACAGGTTTTTGTAAGTCACGTCGTAAGCGGTCTTATCGTCCGTCGTGGTGATCGTGTCATCCGCAAAGCCCTGCGTGCGGTCGTAGACAAAGTCCGTATCTTTCCAGAAGGTGCTGTCCGTCTCCGTATCCTTCGCGACGTGGTAAGCGTCATCACTCTTCGTGAGAGCGGAAATATCGAGCTTCGCCCCTTCTTCCGTGGTCACTTTCCCGCCGTCGATGAGAGCCGTGCCGGTACCCGCAGTGAGGTCTTTCACTGCCGTCACGCTGCCTGCGGTCACATTGACTTTGTCGAAATCATGAACTTTGCTGTTGCTGGTGTACTTCCCGGACGTATTGTCCAGAGCGGAGAGGGTGTTCGCGCCGAAGAGATTCAGCGTGCTGATGTATGGCTTATCCGGCTCAGTAGATACCGGTTTATACAGTTTCTTTACATCATCGTACTGGTAGCCTGCGCCGGAGATTTCGCCAGTAACGTTCATGCCCATTAGATTGATAGTGCTGTCTTTCACGATGGATTCCGCAGTGGATTTGTCCGTGAAGGTGTTCAATACTTCGTAGCTGTCCGTGACCTTGATGCCGCCTGCATAAACGCTGCCATTGGCCTCACTGCCAGCCAGATTGATGACCGACGTATCAACGACGACGCCCGAATCCGCAGCTTCCGTACCATAGGTCCCTGCGACCACATCGGAAATGCCGCCGGCCACGATATCCCCTTTGACCGTGCCGCCATTGGCGATATTGATGACGGAATCTTTCGTGTGCGCATAGCCGCCCTGTCCGACGGCTACATGACCGCCAAGGATGGCAACGTCACCGGCTGCTTTATCCAGATCATCGATATAATGACCGGCTTTTTTACCGAGAATATTTTGCCCGTTATTCCCTTCGCCGAGGATCGTATCTCCAATAGCTCCCAGCGCCGTGTTCAGGAAAGCAAAGCTCGTATTTTCCACATGACCGCCGTCGATGTTGATGGTGCTCGTGCCGGTCGTATCCAGCTTCACGCTGTCGCCGCCATAAGCTCCGTTGCTGAGAAGCAGACCGCCGCCGAAGACCGCATCCGCATCACCGGCAATGGTGACCGTCGTATTTTCCGCCGTGGCAGAAGCGTTCGTGCCGGAATTCGTATTTCTGGAAGTCAGCGTGTCGCGATAATTATCCGCAAATTCCATGCCTACCGCCAGACCATTGCCAAATACGCCGACCGCTTTGCTGCCATCTTCTACGATGACATTGGTGTTTTTGACGTTCGCAGCTGCCGTGAGATGGCTATCAGCATCTGTCCGCTGCGTTTTCGTATCATGGGCCGCCGCTGCTATGCCGCCGCCGAATGCGCCGGTCACATAGCCGGTCTTCACATCAATGAGGGTATTCTGGCTGTCAGCGGTTGCCGTGGTATTCGCGTCGCCAAAGGCCGCCGCCGCACCGCCGCCGGCCACACCGACCACGATATTGGCATTTGCAAGGCTCTGCAGGGAAGACGTGTCGATATCGCCAATCTCCTTGACCGTTTTGTCCAGATCAATGACGATCGCAGTATCGCCTTCCACTGTGGAAGTTGCCGTTGAACTGCCAATAGGCTGTGTCTTCGTGGCTTCATCATAACGTCCTGCATACATATGCTCTGCTGTCGCAAGGCCGCCGCCGATGACGCCCGCCGCAGTGGTCGTCTTGTTCAGTTCGATATTGACATTGCCTTTCACCGTTGAAGTCGCGGTGCCGCCTTCGTTAGCCTTCTGTATCTTAATATGAGCATTGACATCATTTATACTGAATCCGTCCGTAATAGATATACTATCGACCAAGCCAATATCCGTATCACTTGTCCCATCATCATTTCCGACTTCATTTTTAATCATGCCATAAATGCCGGTTGCATCTACGGAAGCTGCCGTGCCCCCGCCAATCAATCCAACACCCAGTCCGGAATTGCTGATAATGGATGCATCCCCATCAATAATCGACGTAGCCGTACCACCCAGTGTAGAGATGGCCGCACCGCCCGCTGCGATGCCTGCATTGATTCCATCAAGTTTCCCCTCACTGCCGGTATTCGAAGCCGTATAGGTGGTATTCCCAATCACATTTGAAGAGGCATTTCCGCCAAAAGCTACAGCCAGACCGCCTGTTGCAAAGCCGCCTACATTCGCTCCATTATTGGCCATTACGGAAATGTCGCCATGAACTGTTGCTGTAGTATCGCCCTGTGTTTCAATAGTTCCAGCATTTAAATTCGGAATTTTCTTCTCTCCAATAACAAGTGTCCCCGTCACATCAGCGTTTATATTCCCAACGGAAATCGCCGCACTGCCGCCGGCTCCTCCAATAACATTACCGCCCTTAATGTGCATCTCGACCTTGCCATAGCGATCAATCGTTGTAGCTCCGCCCTGGCTAACTTGATTTCCAAGTAAAGTAGTATTTGCCCCCGTGTTAATCGTCAAATCGCCGCCTACAGCGCCAACAATTACGGGAGACGTAGACTCACTACCGATGATGGTCTGGATATTATCCTGATAAACTGCATTGTCTCCCTGCTCCGGGTCATCAATATTCTGAATCACCTGAATATAATGTTGATATTCTCCCAGAAAACCGCTTAAAGACCCAATGCCATCTTCTCCAAGGAATCCGGTAATTCCGGAATCTAACTGCCCTTTGCCGCCGACAACGCCTACGAGCGGAGCCTTTTCTTCCGTCGGAGCCAGCGCGCCGCGGACAGCATCAATCGTGGCCTTCATCCCCTGACCGTCAGCCCCTGCAACGGCATTTTTCAAATCGTTGAACAAAGTCCCTGCATTGGCATTAGTCTGAATGTTTACATTCCCCTGCCCAATAACAAATTTACCGCTATGCGCCGTATTGTAGACAAAATCATTGGTAATTGTTTTCCCATCCTCAGGGGTCTGACCGTTCAGCGTAGCAGCGTATGATACCCCCCCCTACCATGCCTAAGGCGAGCGTTGCCGCCATTGCGGCCATGATCTGCCGCTTCAAATTTTTCTTCATGTGTTTCCTCCTTTTCATCGCCATACCGGCGAAACCATACAGGAATCCTTTCTGTATTATACGCCGTTCCTGTCTCCTATGACAGTCCTTTTGAAAAGTTTTCCTGCATTTCTGTTATTCATCCCCCCTCTATGACGCACCGCTGCCTCTTCTCCTGCCTCGCCCGCAGACACCGAAGTCCTCCCGCCTCCCCTCCGCCTTCTTTGCCGCCAAAGAGGACTTACCTCCCCTCCGGCTACTTTCAAAAGAAAAATGACTTTGCCCCCTTCGGGGTCTTCGCGTCAAACGCAGCCTGCGGCAGGCACACGCTTTTTGCAGGCATAAAAAAATTCCCGCTGCCGTTTCCTTTCGGAGGGCCGCGGAAAATGGGCACGAAAAAAGCACAGCATGGCTGTGCCTTTCGTTTCAGTCTTGGAAGAGGTGAGGACCTGCGATGGCGAAGGCGGCGAGGGTCTTCGCGTCGTGGAGCTCGCCCGCCTCGATCATGCGGCGCACATCGGCGAGGGGGACCTTCACCACGTCGAGGTATTCGTCCGCATCGAGGTGCTGGTGCGCGGGGATGAGGCCGTCCGCGAGATAGAGGTGGATGGTCTCATTGCAGAAGCCGGGCGTGGTGTACACCGCGCCGAGCTTCCTGAGGCTCCCTGCGCGGAAGCCCGTCTCTTCGGTGAGCTCTCTGGCGGCGCAGACGTCCGGGGCTTCGCCGGGGTCGATCTTCCCCGCGGGGATCTCGAGGAGCGCCTCTTCCACGGCGTAGCGGTACTGCCGCACGAAGAGGACCGCCCCGTCGTCCGTGACGGGGATGATGGCGCACGCGCCGGGGTGGAGCACCACTTCCCGCCAGGTCTTCCGCCCGCCGATCTCCACGTCGTCTTTGTAGATGTGGAGGAGCTTGCCTTCATAGACGGGCGTACGCTTCAGTAATTTCTCTTTTTCGATCATGTCATGCCCCTGTGCTGCCCACGCCGCCGCGGCGCACGCCGCTCGCTTCATCGCCGTCGGCGGTGAGGTAGCGGCAGAAGATGCCCTGCGCGATACGGTCGCCTTTCGCCACATGGTAGGGCTCTTTCCCCGTATTATAGACGGCGATGAGGATGTGCCCTTCGTTGTCTTCGTTGTCGTAATAGTCGCGGTCGATGATGCCCGTGCTGTTCGCGAGCATGAGGCCGTGCCGGATGCCCATGCTGGAGCGGATGTGGATGGCCAGGTATTCGCCGCTCCCCATGTAGGCTTTGAGGCCCGTCGCAAGGACGGTCACCTCGCCTGGGAGGAGGTCTTTGTCCTCGGCGCTCTCGATGTCGTAGCCGGCGCTCTCAGCGGTCTTCCGTACGGGAAGATGCACGCCCCGTCCCTGCCAGGCAGAGACGATCTCAAAGCCGCGGGCTCTCATTTTCTCTTCTCCAGAAGGAGCGCCTTGCGGGAGAGATTGATGCGGCCCTTGTCGTCGATCTCGGTGACTTTCACCATGATCTCGTCCCCTTCATGGACCACGTCTTCGGGCTTCTCCACGCGCTGGATGGCGAGCTGGGACACGTGCACCATGCCTTCCTTGCCCGGGAGGATCTCCACGAAGGCGCCGAATTTCATGAGGCGGGTCACGCGGCCGAGGTAGGTCTCGCCTGCGGCGACGTCGTGGGTCAGGCTCTCGACGATCTTTTTCGCGCGCTGCGCCGCTTCTTCGTCAGGCGTCGCGATATAGATGCGTCCGTCTTCCTCCACGTCCATCTTGACGCCGGTCTCGCTGATGATCTTATTGATCGTCTTGCCGCCGGTGCCGATGACGTCGCGGATCTTGTCCACCGGGATGGTCATGGTGATGATCTTCGGCGCGTACGGCGAGAGGTGCTCTGCAGGGCGCGCGATGCACGCGGCCATCTTGTCCAGGATGAAGAGGCGGCCTTTCCGCGCCTGCTGGAGAGCGGCGAGGAGGATGTCCCGGGAGAGGCCGTGGATCTTGATGTCCATCTGGATGGCGGTGACGCCCTTGGCGGTGCCCGCCACTTTGAAGTCCATGTCGCCCAGCGCGTCTTCCATGCCCTGGATGTCCGTCAGGATGGTGAAATGCTCCCCTTCCTGCACGAGGCCCATGGCGATGCCCGCCACCGGCGCCTTGATGGGCACGCCGGCGTTCATGAGGGACATGGTGCTGCCGCACACGGAGGCCTGCGAGGAGGAGCCGTTCGATTCGAGGATCTCGGAGACCACGCGGATGGCGTAGGGGAATTCCTCCACCGAGGGGATGACCGGCAGGAGCGCCCGTTCCGCGAGAGCCCCGTGGCCGATCTCACGCCGCCCCGGACCGCGGGAGCTCTTCGTCTCGCCCACGCTGTACGAGGGGAAATTGTACTGATGGATGTAGCGCTTCTCCGTCATGGGGGTGAGGTCGTCGATGATCTGCGTCTCCGACATGGGCGCCAGCGTCGTGATGGTGAGCGCCTGGGTCTGGCCGCGAGTGAAGAGCGCCGAGCCGTGGACCCGCGGCAGGAGCCCCACTTCGCAGGTGATGGGGCGGATCTCGTCGAGGGCGCGGCCGTCGGGACGGATCTTGTCCACGGAGATCATGTGACGGACGATCTCCTTCGTGAGGTGGTCCAGGCACGCCGCCACGTCAGAGGCATTGTCCGGGTAGATCTCCTTGAAATGGGCTTCCGCCTCTTCCTTCACTTCCGCCATGTGCGCTTCCCTGGTGAGCTTGTCCGGATTGAAGATGGCCGTCTTCAGCGGCTCTTCGGCGTATTCCCGGATGGCCTTTTCAATCTCTTCGGGGATCTCCGGGAAGACGAGCTCGCGCTTCGGCTTGCCCACTTCGGCGATGATGGTCTTCTGGAATGCCACCAGCTTTTTGATCTGCTCATGAGCGAACATGATGGCATCCAGCACTTCTTCTTCGGGGGCTTCCTTCGCGCCGCCCTCTACCATGAGGATGGCGGTCTCGGAGCCGGCGACGGTGATGTTCATCGTAGACGCTTCCAGCTCTTCCTGGGTGGGGTTCACCACGAACTCGCCGTCCACGCGGCCCACGCGCACGCCGGCGATGGGACCGTCCCAGGGGATGTCGGAAATGGCAAGGGAAGCGGACGCGCCGAGCATGCCGCAGAGCTCGGGGGCGTTGTCATAGTCCACGGAAAGGACGGTGGCCACCACGTGCACGTCGTTGCGGCAGCGCTTGTCGAAGAGCGGACGGATCGGACGGTCAATGAGGCGCGCATTCAGGATGGCGCTGTTGCCCGGGCGGCCTTCGCGGCGCAGGAATCCGCCGGGCATCTTGCCCACGGCGTACATCTTTTCTTCATAATCGACGGTGAGCGGGAAAAAATCCGTCCCCTCGCGGGCGGTCTTGCTTGCGGTGGACGTCACCAGCACGACGGTGTCGCCGTAGCGCACGAGCACCGCACCGGAAGCCTGCTTCGCCATCTTGCCGGTCTCGATGGTGAGCTCACGGCCGGCCAGTTCCATGGAAAATGTCTTGAACATCTCGTTCCTCCTCTTCATTCTCTATCTCTTTTTTATCTATAAAAAATATTATAACACAGCGCGCCGCCGCGATGGAAAGAAAATCCCCGCGCCTCTTCCATTTCCTGCCGCTCGGGAAAAGGGACAAAGGACCGCACACGTTTCAAATGCGGCGCGCGCCGCCAAAAAGGTCTCCCGCCTCCTCCGCCCTCTTCGTCCCTGCTGCCCTCCGAAGGCGCGAAAAATGCGGAGCCGCCCGCGCACTGGCCGCTCCGCAAAGCTCCGCGCCCTGCAAAAGCCCACGCAAAAAGCACCCGCCTCTGCGAGTGCTCTGCGTCTCTATGGTGTGAAGTGGACGGCCACATCCGTGCCGCGCTCGACCGTCGTCCAGGGCGGCGGGTCTTGGCTGTCCGCAAAGCCCGAGCCGTCCGGCCGGAAGCCGAGGCCCGCCCGGGTGGTCCACTCGCCCACGTCGCGCATGGACCAGCCGCGGAAGTCGGGCACGGTGACGGTCTCCGCCCCTTCGTCGGGAAGCGCGGGGAGCGCCGCTTCCGGTGCCTCCGCTGCCGCCGTTTCCCGGCCGGAGCGGTCTTCCTCGATGGCATGAATGCCCATGTAGCGCATGGTCTGGCCCATGATCTCCGCAAAGACCGGCGCGGCCACCATGCCGCCGTAGTACATGCCCTGTGGGTCGTCCAGCACGACGAGGCAGATCGCCTGCGGGTCTTCCGTAGGGCCGAAGCCGCAGAAGGAAGCGATGTACTCTCCTTCGAGGTAGCCCCCTTTGACGGGATCGATCTTCTGGGCGGTGCCCGTCTTGCCGCCCATGTGGTAGCCCGGCACGCGGGCGTTGCCGCCGCCCCCTTCGGAGACTTCCTTCTCCATCATGTCCTTCACCGTGTCGGCCACAGTCTGCGACACCGGCGTCCCCGCGGCCTCCACGGGCGTTTCTTTGTAGACGGAGCCGTCGGGATTTCTGATGGAGGCGATGAGGTGGGGCCGCACCATGTACCCGCCATTTGCGATGGCGCTGTAGGCCTGCACCATCTGGAGCGGCGTCACGGCGATGCCCTGCCCGATGGACATGGACGCCACGTCGATGGGGCGCATCTCTTTCGGGTCGAAGAGAATGCCGTCCCCCTCGCCGGGGAGCTCGACGCCCGTGGCTTTGCCGAAGCCGAAGCGCTGGGCGTACTGCGTGAGGATGTCCCCGCCTGTGAGGAGCCCGATGTGCGCGAAGCCCGTATTGATGGAGAATTTCAGGATGTCCACCATGCGCACGTCGCCGTAGGATTCGTCGTCCCAATTTCTCACGGCGTGGCCGGAGGCGACGATCTCCCCGGGGTCGTGCCAGACCGTATCCGTGGAGTAGGTCCCCGCGTCGAGGGCGGCCGCCGCCACGATGGGCTTGAAGGTGGAGCCCGGCTCGTAGATATCCACCACGGCGCGGTTCTTAAATTCATTTTCCGTGGCGTAGTAGAAATGGTTCGGATCGTAGGACGGGCGGTTCACCATGGCCAAGATGCCCCCCGTCTTCGGGTCCATGACGATGACGATGCCCCCCTGGGCCTTCGTCGTGGCCATGGCCCGGTCGAGGGCGCGCTCGGCGAAGAACTGGATGCTCTCGTCGATGGTGAGGTACACCGCCTTCCCTTCTTTGCCAAGGTACGGCGCCATGGTGGAGTGGAGGATGGGGTTCCCCCGGGCGTCCATGAGGAGGAGCTGCCGGTTCATGCCCCCGCGGATGAGATCGTCCAGCGATTTCTCCAGCCCGTCAAGCCCCCGGCCGTCGATGCCCACGAAGCCCAGCACGTTTGCGAGGAGCCCGCCGTTCGGATAGTAGCGCTTGCTCTCGTCCACGAAGCCGAAGCCTTTCATCTTATGCTCTTTGAGCGCGGCCTTCACCGCGGCGGTCATATCCGGGTCCATGACGCGCTCGAGCCACACGAAGCGGGTGTCCCGGCTCATCTTCTCCGTGAGCGTTTCCTTATTGATATGAAGGAGCGGTGCCAGCACCTCCGCCGCCTCGCCGGGCGCCACGTTCAGCATGCCCGGGTCCACATAGAGGGACTTCACCATGATGGAGAAGGCGAGCTGCTTCCCATTGCGGTCGTAGATGGTGCCCCGCGGCGAGTAGAGCTCCTGCATGTCCCTCGTCTGGCGGAGGCTCCACGCGGCGTAGCGGTCATGCTGCACGAGCTGCACCCACGCAAGGCGGATCAGCACGGCGAGCGCGCAGCCGAGGAAGACGAGGAGCAGCACTGCCCCGCGGGTGTGGACGCCCCGAAGGAAACGGTCAGTCTTCATGGCCGTGGCGCTTTCTGTACCGCGCCGCCGCTTTCGCCAGCGCCTCCGGATCGTTTGCCAGCGCGCCTGACTGCACGCGGAAGAGGAGGTTCTGCATGCCCTCCGCCGTGACCGGCCCCAGCGCCTCGATGGTGCGCCTGTCGTAGCAGAGCTCCTTTGCCGTCACGGGGATGGACGCCGCCACGTCGGCCATGCACGCGCCGAAAGCGCTGTGCCCCTCCGTCGCCGAGTAAGGCCGGCCGCAGCCGATGATGTCCGCATTGCAGAGAGCGGTCATCCTGTGGATGGCGTCCACCAGCTCCGCCTGCGTGGGAAACGCCTTCTCCCGGGCGAGCCGCCGCACCCACTTCACTACGTCCGCTTCCTCTACGTTTGCGAAATAGTGAAATTTCATATGATTCGCCACGAGCCACGTGATGAGGCGGACCTCCTTCTCCGGGAAGCGCCACCGCCGGAGGAGCGCCTCTGCCATCTCCGCGCCCTTCTGGTCGTGGCCGTAGTCGGTGATCTTCTCCCCCTCCACGCGGCGCACGCCGGGCATGCCCTTCGCCACATCGTGGAGGAGCGCCGCCCACCGCACGATGCGCTCCGCCGGGGCCGCCTCCACCACGGCCAGCGTGTGATACCATGCATCGTATTTGTGAAACTCTTTCATCTGCGGCACGCCCACGAGGTGCGTGAGCTCCGGCAGCACCGCCACCGCCCGGTCCTCTCCGTGCTCCCGCACGCGGCACGCTGTATCCGCAAGGCCCGACCGGACCAGCAGGTCCAGTCCCCGCCCGGCGTGAGGCGTCACGAGGAGCCGGTCCACCTCCGCCTTCACCCGCTCGAGCGACAGCCCTGCCACACGGGGAAAGGCCCCCGCCATGCCCTCCACGAGCGAAGCGTCGGCCATGAAGTCCAGCTGCCCCAGGAAGCGGCACGCCCGGAAGAGGCGCAGCGCATCCTCGCGGAAACGCTCCGCCGCCTCTCCCACCGTGCGGAGCTTCTTTGCCGAAAGGTCACGCAGGCCGCCGAACTCGTCAATGAGCTCGCCGTCCGCACGGAGCGCCATGGCGTTCACCGTGAAATCCCGCCGGGAGAGGTCCTCCCGGAGCGTATCCGCGAAGGTCACCCTCTCCGGGCGATGGGCGTCCGCGCCGTACATCTCGCTGCGAAAGGTGGTCACCTCATAATTTGTCCCCCCGTACACGGCGATGATCGTGCCGAAGCGCCGCCCGCCGCCGTCCACGGCACGCACCCCCGCCGCTTCGAGCGCCGCCGCCGTCTCCGAAGGCCTGGCCGATGTGGTGATATCCCAGTCGTGCGGAGAAAGGCCCATGGCGAGATCGCGCACGCAGCCTCCCACGAGGTACGCCTCATGGCCCGCGCGGAGAAGACTCTGCATCACAAAAAGAGCGCCCTCATCGACGCGCGCCAGCCGCTCCTCCGGCGCGAGCCGCCTGAAGTCCTTCCGCCTGAACAGATCTCTCAGCCCCATGGCCTTCCCTCCTTTCGATTTCCCCTATCATAAACGATTCCCCCCATTTCTTCAAACGAAGGCGCGCAAAGGAAAAGCGCCCCCGAAGGAGCGCTGCCATGTAAAGAAAAAAGGCGCTTCCAGAGAAGCACCTTTCGTGTGGTGGGACTATTGTGATTCGAACACAAGACCTCTTCGATGTCAACGAAGCGCTCTAACCAGCTGAGCTATAACCCCATGTGATTACGAAAATGATTATACCATGAGGGGCGTGCTTCGTCAACAGGGTGTAAAAAGTTTTTCAAAAGGTCCGCTCTCACCAGTCTTCGGGCACTTCGGGAAGGCGTCCCACGACGGTCATGGCGATGTCGATGTCCGAGAGGAGCGCGCCGCTCTCGCCGATGATCTCGCCGCGGAGGGTAAGGAGGCGGCCGCCGTTGTGGCGGATCGCGCCGTGGAGGCGGAGGGTGCCGCTGATGGGATGGGACTTCACGAAGTTCATAGAAAGGTGCGTGGTGACCGCCGATCTCCCCACGCCCGCGATGAGGCCGAGGGACATGGCATCGGCCATCGCCGCAAGGATGCCGCCGTAGAGGAAACCGCCGGAGTTGGTGTAGTCTGCCCGGACGGGCATGGAGAGCCAGATCTCTCCGCGGCGCACGTCGTCCACGCGGACGCAGAGGAGCTCGTGCACGGCGCGGTGCGTGGTATAGAGCCAGCGGATGTAGTCCGGCATGAGCGCGGGAGGCACGCGGAAGGCTTCGCCGCGCCGCGCGGTCTCAATGAGTTCGTCTATGGTCACAGGGATCTTCTCCTTTCTTTTTCTTTTCATTGTAACGGGACCGGCTTTTCTGTGCAATGGGGAAGAGCGCGCTTCCCTGCCGCGGGAGACTCTGCCGCATACACATGGAGCACCGCGATGCGATGCGGGTGCGCATGACGGCGCGGAGGATGACGAAGCTGTCAGTACGGGCTTCTATTACGAAGAGAATGTTTCTCTTCATGGTGGGGCGAACCCACATCACAAAGAGGACGTATCTCTCATTTACGTCTGTTCCCGATTTTGGAACACGAGCCCCATGGTCGCTTCATTTCTTCCTTCGCCGCCGAAGGAAGAAACGAAGCAAAGAAGGAAGAGCGCCGCCCGATCACTCCGCCCTGAAAGTCTGGCCGGTCGCTACCTTCGCTTAACTCGCTCGCTGCGCTCGCTCAAACAAGCGCTCCGGCTTAACGCCACCGGCCAGACTTTCTCCCTTCGGGCATCGGGCTCCGTTCAAACGGGCGGGGAGCTGTACCAGTGCTGAGCTTGGGTCGCGCATTTACAATGCGCATCCCTCATGCTGGCGTATCTCCTTATGGGGACGCGGCCCACATCACGACACAAATGGCATCGAAGCTGTCAATGCAGATCTCATTATAAAGCACGACAAATGTGACAGGCGGAGCGTTCCCCACCGCGGGGAGCCTGCTTTGGGTTCCTTTCGAGAGCAGCGCTCCACCACGACGCAAACGCTATTGAAGCTGTCAGTACAGACTTCATCACGATGCGCAGCAAATGCGGCCGGCGGAGCGATTCCCCATACGAATCCTTCTCTGTTTTTCTTTTGTCTGCGGCGTTCCTCATGATGAGACGATGCTTCATGCGGGGCGGCCCCCTATCTCGGCTTATGTGACAGCACTGTTTCTGCACGCAAAAAAGGAACCCGGCGTTTCGCTTCAGGTTCCTTTTTTTCATGGTGACCGGTATGGGATTCGAACCCATACTCTCTGCGCTGAGAACGCAGCGTCTTAACCGTTTGACTAACCGGCCATGTGATACGTATTATACCCGGCCGGTCTGGAAATTGCAAGGGCTTTTTCCGATTTATTTCCGATCGCTCTTATTTTTCTGGTAGAGGAGGAGCAGTCCTTCGAGAGTGAGCATGGGATCAACGATATCGATGGTGGTGCTGCCCGAGGAGATGAGCGGCGCGAGGCCTCCGGTGGCGATGACGGTGATGTCCGGCAGGCCCAGCTCTTCTTTGATGCGGTTCACGATGCCGTCGATCTGGCCGACGAAGCCGTAGTAGATGCCGGCCTGCATGGCGCTCACGGTGTTCTTGCAGATGCAGGAGGGCACCTTCTTGAGCTCGATGCGGGGAAGCTTCGAGGCGCGCTGGAAGAGGGCTTCCATGGAGATGCCGATGCCCGGGGCGACGGACCCGCCCAGGTACTGGCTCTTCTCGTTGATGACGCAGAAGGTGGTGGCGGTGCCCATGTCGATGATGATGGCCGGGCCGCCGTATTTGTTGATGACTGCCACGGCGTTGACGATGCGGTCGGCGCCGAGCTCTTTCGGATTGTCGTAGAGGATGTTCATCCCCGTCTTGATGCCCGGTCCCACGAGGAGCGGGTTCACGTGGAAGTACCGCTTGGAGAGGGTCTGAAGGATGGGGATGATGGGCGGCACGACGGTGGAGATGATCACGTCTTCCACTTCGCTGAAGTGAAGGCCGTTCAGCTGGAAGAGCATGCCCAGCTGGACGGCGTAGCCGTCGGCGGTCTGGAGGGTATTGGTGGCGATGCGCCAGTGATCGAGGAGCTCGTCATCCCGATACACGCCGCACACGATGTTGGTATTGCCTACGTCAAAAGCAAGAAGCATAGAAACCTCCCTGATGCAGGGCGCGCCCTGCCGCAGCGGATGGCGCTGCGAAATCAAAACAAATCTCCTGTATCATGATATATCCGGCCCGTTCTGTCAAGTCAGTACCGCACGCCATAGCGGCGCTTCAGGGCTTCGATGTCGGCGCGCATGGCTTCGTCGCTCTCGCGGCGCTCTTTCTCCCCCGAAAGGGCCGCCCGTCTTGCCGCGGCGGCGCGGTAGATGCGGGCGAGCTCTTCTTTGTAGGCCCGCATGAGCGCGGCCAGCTCTTCTTCGGACAGCGTTTCGTTCTCTTCGTCCATGAGGCATCTCCTTTATTTTTCTCTTATTGTATCATACGGGGATGAGTTGAGGAATTTGGCGGGGTATGGTATAATTTATTTCGTTAAATCCCCATGCGCCTATAGCTCAGGGGATAGAGCACTGGTCTCCGGAACCAGGTGCGAGGGTTCGAATCCCTCTAGGCGCTCCACACGAGGCTGCCCTTCGGGGCAGTTTTTTCGTGCCCTTTTCTGAGGAAGCCACGCGAAAGACCGCCGCCCGCAGGAGAAGGCTCATGCCTTTTCCGCGGGCGGCGGTCTTTTTGTGGTGCGCGTCAATCGTAGCGCTGCTCTTTGATGCGCCGATCCAGGTCGCGCTTGGCCGCGCGGGCGGCCATGTCCTGGCGCTTATCGTAGAGCTTCTTCCCCGTGGCGAGAGCGATCTCGCATTTCACGAGGCCGTGCTTGAAATAGAGCTTGAGCGGGATGAGGGTGTAGCCCTTCGTCTTCAGGGCCTGCTCGATCTTCAGGATCTCCCGGCGGTGCAGGAGGAGCTTCCGCGTGCGGAGCGGGTCGTGGTTGAAACGGTTGCCCTGCTCGTAGGGACTGATGTGGGCGTTCCACAGGAAGACTTCGCCCCGCTCGACTTTGGCGAAGCTGTCCCGGAGATTCACCTTGCCTGCGCGGATGGATTTCACTTCCGTCCCCGTGAGCGCCACTCCCGCCTCATAGGTGTCGTGGAGGAAATAGTTGTGGTACGCCTGCCGGTTCACCGCGGCCGGCGGCGCGCCCTGCGTTTTCTTCGCCATCTTACCGTCTGCCCTTCTTTCCCTTGGGGCTCTTCGGGCGGGGCGATCTGCCGCTGTCGTTCTTCCCTTTCTTCTTCGCGCGGGACCGGGAAGCGCCGCCTTTCCTCACTTTCTTTTCGAGGGAGAGCGGCGAATGGATCTCGCCGATGACGAAGTCCACTTCCCGCTTTTCCTTGTCCGCCCGGATGAGGGTCACCCGCACGGGCATGCCCAGAGAATAGGTGGTGCCGGAGAGCGTGCCTTTGAGCGTCATGGTGTCTTCCTGATACTCGAAGTCTTCGTCCATCATGTCGAGCCGCGCCAGCCCTTCCACGCCGTTGTCGAGGCCCACGAAGATGCCGAAACGGGTCACGCCGGTGACAGTGCCGTCGAAGGGCTCGCCTACGAAGGGCTCCATGTATTCGGTCATCTTGAGATCGTTCGTATCGCGCTCGGTCTCTACGGCGGCCTGCTCTGTCTCCGAGCAGTGAGCGCACGCCTTGTCCAGGAAGGCCGCCCGCCGGGCGAGCTCTTTCTTATCGGGCTTTTCGAAGAGCGCCTGCCGGATGAGGCGGTGCACCATGAGGTCCGGGTAGCGGCGGATGGGCGAGGTGAAGTGGGTGTAGCACAGGGAGGCGATGCCGAAGTGGCCTTCGTTCTCCGTGCTGTAGCACGCCTGCGAGAGAGTGCGGAGAGCCATCACTTCGATGACGGCAGCGATGTCCGTGCCCTTCACGCTCTCCAGGAGCTGCTGAAGGTCCTTCGGCGTCGGTTCATCCGGCACGGGCACTTTCGTCCCCAGGATCTGGGTGAGGCGCTGCAGAGAAGCCACACGGTCCGGGTCCGGCTTCGGGTGGATGCGGTACACCGAGGTGTGGCCCGTGTCCCGGAGGAAGCGCGCCACCGCTTCGTTCGCGGCGATCATCGCGTCTTCGATCATCTTCTCCGATTCGCCGCGGAAGCGCTTCACGATGCGGAGGGGCTTGCCGTCCTCGTCGAGCACCACTTTGTATTCGGGAAATTCAAATTCGATGGCTCCCCGGCGGCGGCGGTCTTCGCGGAGCGCTTCGGCGCAAGCCCGAAGGTCTTCCAGCATGGGCAGGAAGGGCTTCAGGTCCTCCGGCGCGACGCCTTCGTCGAAGGCTTTGTTGATCTCAGGGTAGTTGCACCGGCGTCCCACGTTGATGACCGCAGGGGTGATGCGCTCGGTGGTGACCGTGCCGTCCGGCGCCACATCCATGAGACAGGCCATGGCGTAGCGGTCGCATCCCGCGTTCAGGCTGCACAGGTCGTTCGAGAGCTGGAACGGCAGCATGGGGATGACCCGGTCCGCGAGGTAGACGCTGTTGCCCCGGCGGAACGCTTCGTCATCGAGGAGCATGCCTTTCCGCACGTAGCGGCTCACGTCGGCGATGTACACGCCGAGCATGAAATGGCCGTTTGCCCGGCGCTGGCAGTATACGGCGTCGTCCAGGTCTTTCGAATCCGGCCCGTCAATGGTGACGAGGGGCAGATCCCGGAAATCAGCAGTGTTTTCCTCCACGGTGATGTCCCGGGGCAGACCGTCCGCCTCGGCCATGAGCTCGTCCGTGAAGACGTGGGGCAGATGGTGCTGAGCGATGAGCACGTCGATGTCGAGGCCCTTGTCCCCTTCATAGCCCAGGATCTCTTTCACGCGCCCTTCGGCGTCCGTCTGGCGGCCGGGCCACTTCGTCACTTCCACCACGACCTTCGCCCCGGTGGTGGCCTCCATGTCTTCGCCCATGGGGATGTAGATCACCATGTTGATCTTCTCGTCCACGGGCACCACTTCGCCGCCGTCCGCGAGCATTTCATAGGTGCCCACCACGGTCTCATTCGCCCGCTGGGTGATATTGATGATGCGGCCTTCCACCTTGTGGCGGCCCGTCGTGCCGTGGGTGACCTTCACCACCACCGTGTCATTGTTGACGGCGGTATCCCGGTCTTTTTCGGCGATGTACACGTCCTCATGATCCTTGTCAGTGATGAGGAAGCCGAATTTCGGCCCGTACGATTTGTATACGCCTTCGATGGTCGTCCCCGGCGCATACGTGAGCAGTTCTTTATTTTCCATACGCTTCTCCTGAAGAAAGAAAAAAGACTTGCCGCGGCAAGTCCCTTACACTCCTTAAAATGTATTCATGTATCGCCCGAGCAGCAGGCATACCACGACGAAGACCACGCCAAAGATCACGGTCATCCGGGAAAGGACGGCATCCTTGCCGCGGGTCCGTCCGCCCAGCATAGAATTGCCCGAGCCGCCCATGGCCGCACCCATGCCCGCTGTCTTCGGCTCCTGCGAGACGATGACCACGATGAGCAGTACTGAAATGATGCACGCCAGTGCCATTAAGAAAATCTTCACAGTCTTTCCTCCTCTGCGCATCCGTAAGATACGCGCATATCGTCTATATTAAAGTCAGTATATCTCAATTCCCGGCGGCGGTCAAGAAAAGCTACTTTCTGAGGGCGTCGAGCTTCTCCCGCACGTCGTCGGGGAGGTTCCTCCCCACTTCGTTCCGGAGGTTCGCCCGGTTGTTCGTGCGGATGAAGCGGTGCTGCTCTTTTTTGTCCTCGGAGAGCACCCGCATGAGATCCGCCACGGCCATGCGGTACGCGCCGTTGCCGAGGATCTGATTCTGTACGGGCCCGTCGGAGGAGACCACATAGATGGAGCGGTACTCGTCCCGCCGGCGGTACGATTCCTTTTCGATATAGCTGTCGGCGGTCATGTGCTTCGGCGTGAAGACCTCCGTGAAGGACGGCGCGAGCGTCCGTTCCGTCACTTTATTGCCCTGCCCCTGCCCGTCGAAGACCACCACGATCTCCACATCGTTGTGCGCGCCGTAGTCGAGGAGGAGGTCCAGGAGCTTCTTCCGGCTCGACTCGAGATCGTCTCTGGGAAAAGCCGCCGGCTCCCAGAAGATGACGTTGTAGGCGTCGATGAAATACAGATCTTTCATGATGAATGCGCCTCCGTTCCTTCCCGCTGCCGTGCCGCTTCATAGAGGAGGAGCGCCGCCGCCACAGACACGTTGAGTGACGACACGTGCCCCTTCATGGGGATGCGCACACAGAAATCGCAGGCCTTCCGCGTGAGGCGGGCCATGCCGCTGCCTTCCGCGCCCATGACGATCACCAGCGGCCCTCTGAGGTTTGCCCCATTGTAGAGGGACTCCCCGTCCATGTCGGTGCCCACCACCCAGAAGCCTTTTTCCTTGAGCTTCTCGAGGGTCCGGCTGATATTTCCGATGCGCACCACGGGCATCCACGCGCAGGCCCCCGCAGCGGTCTTCATGGCCGCGTAAGTCACAAGGCAGCTCCGATGCTCCGGCAGCAGCACCGCCGCCGCGCCGGCGCACTCCGCCGTGCGGATGATCGCGCCGAGGTTCCGCACGTCTTCGAGTCCGTCCAGGAGGATGAAGAAAGGGTCCCGCCCTTCCCACGCGGCGAGCACATCGTCAAGGTCGGCGTATTCGTAGGGACGGAGCTCGGCGACGACCCCCTGATGCACCAGATCGGGCACCATGCGGGAGAGGGCTTCTCCGTCCCGCTCTTCCACGGGCACGCCCCGGTGCTCGGCTTCGGCGACGAGCGCAGCGAGGCGGTCGTCTCCTCTGCCCTTCTTCACGAAGAGCCGCTGCACCAGGTCCGCTCGGAGCGCTTCGGCGGCGCTGTTCCGTCCGCCCGCATAGAGCGGCCCGGAAGCGGCATTCCGCGCGCGGGGAGCGCGCCGTCTCTCTTCGTCCCGCTTCGGCCGCGCGGCAGGGCGGTCTGTCTTTTTCTTTCCGCTCATCATATTGTCTCCCTTTTCTGAAATCCGTTCCTATTTTATCATATCCCGCGAAGAAGCCCCCAACGAAAAAAGGCTCCCGAAGGAGCCTCTTTCATTTTTTATACACCCACACGAAGCCTTCTCTCCGTCCGTCCTTCTCCTTCACGGAGACGCCGTGGAGCTCGGGAGCAAAGGCGGGGAAGCGCGCTAAGAAATCGAGGAGGCAGCGGCACCAATCGAGAGCGGGCCGCTCCCACGTCTCGCCCGCCGCGGGGACGCAGATGCCCGGCGGATAGGCCGCCGCCGCGACGAGCGCCGTCCGCCCTTCCGCTTCAGCGAGGGGCACCAGCTCCCGCTCGCCCCGCACGAACGCTTCCGAGGCTTCTCGGGCGCCCATGGCCTCCCGGGGCAGACGGGAAAAGAGCCGCGAAAGGAGCGCTCCCGCTTTCCGTTCCCGGAAGAACCGCCGCTGCGCTTTGCAGAGCGCGCGGAAAGTTTCGTCCGGGTCCGCCCCGCCGTCCGCGGAAAGCCCCGGCAGCACCTCTCCCAGAAGCGCGCCCCGGTCGTAGTCCTCCTCCATATGGGCCAGCGCCGCCACGAGGCGCTCCCGCTTCTCCGGTCCATCGCCGGGCTCAGCGAGGAAGAGCACCGTGCCGAAGTCCGATTTCTCCGGGACGATGCCCCGCTCCTGCAAGTACCGCGCCGCTGCCGGCCCCGGGATGGGTCCCGTGGTGAGCAGCACCTTGCATGGATCGAGGAGGCACTGGTCCCGGCCGACGCGGCGGAAGCCGTGCCATTTCTCCCCCGGACGGATCTCCCAGAAGCGCCGCTCCGACGCGATGGTCTCCGTCGCATAGGACGCCCAGGGCCGGCCGTCCACGTCCTCCGGCTGGAAGGGCCGCACGTACCGGCAGGCGCGGAGCACGTCTTTCCGAAGCTCCACGGCAAAGCACACCGCCTCTGCCCAGAGTTCCTTCCCCTTCTCCCGGTGGATGGCCGCGTTCATCTCGAGGCCCGCGAAGAGAGGAAACGACGGCGATGTAGACACGTGATGGAGAAAGGCGTTCTGGAAGACATCGTCCGCCACGCGGCGCTTCTTCCCCGAAAGATGTGCGTCTTTCCGGTGGATCTGCGAGGTCTGGGAAAATCCGGCGAGCTGCTTGTGCACGGACTGCGTCACGAGGAGCCCGGGGCTCTTCTTCGTGAGAGGGAGCGTCAGGGGGCTCTCATCCGCCAGGAAGGGGATGAACGATTCGTACCCCGCCCAAGCCGCGTCGAAGAGGATGTAGTCACAGAGCGGGCCGATCTCCTCCAGCACCCGCCGGGCGTTCACGAAAATGCCGTCGTAGGTAGTGAGCTGAAGGCACGCCAGACGGAAAGGGCGCTTTTCCTTTTCTTTCCCCCGCATGGCCCGCCCGGCAAGCTTCCGCAGGTACGGCTCGCGGAAGGCGTCCTCCGGCAGGCCCCCGATGACGCCCGCTTCGTTCCGCACGCCTTCGAGGAAGACCGGCGTCGCCCCGCACTGGTCGAGCGCCCCCTGATAGATCGACTTGTGACTATTTCGGTCAACAAGCACCAGATCTCCCGGCGCGAGGAGCGCGGCGCAGCAGATGCGGTTCGAGCCGGACGTGCCGTTCAGCACGAAGTACGTCCGGTCCGCGTGGTACACCTCCGCGGCGAGCGCCTCCGCTGCCCCGCCGGGCCTCTCGTGAGACGACGTGTCCCCGATGACGTCGTCCGAGTCCGACAGGTCCAGCCGGAACAGCCCCTCCCCCATGATGGCGCGGAAGAGGCGGCCTCCGGCGGTCTCATCAAAGAAGCGCCCCCCGTGATGGCCGGGGGTGGCGAAGTACAGCGGCCCGCTCTCTGCATGCGCGGCGAGCGTCCCCGTGAAGCGCGGCAGGAGGCGATGCTCGTACGCCGACGCCGCACGGAGCACCGCCCCTGCCAGATCGAGCGTGTGCGCCTCCGCCAGCACCAGCGGCGCGTCCCCCGCCAGCCGTCCCCAGCGCCTCTCCTCGCCGAGGCATACCACGAAGGCCGCCGCGTCCCGCCCGCCGAGCGACTCCAGCGGTACGAGCGTCCATCCGGGAAGCTCGTGGATGTAGGCAAACGCTTTCTGCGATACCGCGATGGGAAGCCTGTGCATACCGATCCCTCTTTTCCTTTTCCATTTGTCCTCTATTATATGCGAAACGGCCGCGCCTGTGCGGGGCTTCTTTGAAAAATGGTATAATAAACATAAATCGCCCGGCCGGTCCGAGCCGGGTCTTTTGTCACAATGAGGAGGATGCATATGGCACTTGTAACAGACGGATGGAACGACCTTCTCGTATCCAACGAAGGCGGTATCGTCACAGTCACGATCAATCGGCCGAAAGCGCTGAACGCGATCAACATGGAGCTCATGAAAGAGCTGGAAGCCTTCTTCGAAGGGCTCAAAGACGCACCGGAAGCGGACGTGATCATTCTGACCGGCGCGGGCGAAAGATCTTTCGTCGCCGGGGCGGACATCAATGAAATGGCCGTAATGGACTCTCAGACGGGCCGCGGCTGGGCCCTGCTGGGCGAACGCGTCACCTCTCTCATCGAGCGGGCTCCGCAGCCGGTCATTGCCGCAGTGAACGGCTACGCGCTCGGCGGCGGCTGCGAGCTGGCGCTCGCCTGCGATTTCCGCTACGCCTCGGCGAACGCGAAGATGGGCCAGCTCGAAGCGAAGTGGGGCATCAACGCCTGCTTCGGCGGCACGCAGCGCCTCTCCCGCGCGGTGGGCGCGCCCATGGCGAAGGAGCTCCTCTACACGGCCCGCGCCATCGACGCCGACGAAGCGCTCCGCATCGGTCTCGTGAACCGGGTGCTCCCCGATAAGGAGTCCCTCATGGCGGCGGCTATCGCCACGGCGAAAGCGATCCAGGGAAGCGGCAAATGCGCCGTGCGCTACACGAAACTCCTCGTGAACGACGGCCGGGACATGCCCATCGATGCGGCCATCGCTGCGGAGGCGCAGTACTTCGGCCTCTGCTTCGACGACCCCGAGCAGAAAGCGCGCATGACCGCCTTCATGAACAAGTCGAAGAAATAAATACCACGGAAAAAGCCGCGGGAGCCATGAGCCCCTGCGGCTTTTTTGTGTGTTCATATGGCGGAGAGGAACGCCCCCCGCGTTTTCATTTCGATCTCTCCGTAGCGCTCGATGAAAGCGTCCAGGTATCGCGCCGCCTCATGAAACGCGCGCCGGCTGATGCGGAGAGGAAAATCGCCCGCCCAGCGCCACTGCCGGCACGCCAGGAGGAGCGCCCGACCTTCCGGAGAGAGGCGCAGCACCTCCATGGGCTCGTCCGACGCGGGATCGCTGCCCGCCGCGGCAAGGAGCTGCACCGAGAGGATGAACGCCCCCACCGCGGGATTTCTCTCCCGGCCGTGCCCGGCGGCCGCCGCGAGGAGCGCATAGGCCGCGCCGTCCGCCTCTCCTTCGGGGAAGAACGCCTCGGCGATCTCCACGGCGTAGTACCACCGGGCGAGGTCTTCATAGGGAAGGCCCAGGATATCCAAGGGAGCGCGCCCTTCGTACTGCACGAGGATGCCTCCCCCATTCGATGTCGCCGCGGTGTAGCGGAGCATCGCGAAAGGCTGGAGCAGGCCCGGCCCGCACCGGCGGAGCGCCGCCCGGGAAGCGAAGAAAGTCTCCCGTCCGGAAGTGCGCGTGAAAAGGCGGACGCTCCGCCCGCCTTCGCCTCGTTTCCTCACGGAGAGGACGATCCCTTCGCCGCTCTCCAGCTTATTCGTCTTCATGGGGCGCTTCCGCCTCCGGAGCCGGGAGATCTTCCGGCGCGGCAGGCGCGGCGGCCACGCGGATGATCCGGAAGCCCTCCATGCGGAGCACCGTGAATTTCCAATGGCCGATGACCACCGTGTCCCCCGCCTTGGGGATGCGCTCCAGCTGAGAGAAGATGTAGCCGCCGATGGTGTTGTTCACGCCACCCTCTTCGCCAAACTCGATGCCCAGCCGGTCGGCGATGTCGTCCAGGATGACGAGCCCGTCAAATTCGTAGGTGCCGTCATCCTTCTTCAGGATCTCTCCCGGCGCGGTGTCCATCTCCTGGGGGATCTCGCCGATGAGCTCCTCGATGATGTCCTCCAGCGTGACGAGTCCAGCGGTGCTGCCGTATTCATCCACCACCACCGCAAGATAGATGCGGCGCTGGCGCATGAGCTGGAGGAGCTTGGGCGTAGGCATCACTTCCGGCACAGTGAGGATGTTCCGGATGATGTGCTTCACGTCCGTGGCGCCGCTGGCGCAGCTCTCCATGAAGTCTTTCACATGGAGGAAGCCCAGGATGTGGTCCTTGTCGTCCATGCAGATGGGGTAGCACGTGTGGTGCGACTTGGCGATGACCCGGCGCATGTGCTCCATGCTGTCCCCATAGTAGAGCACGGTCATCTCGCTCCGGGGGATCATGATCTCCTGCGTCATGAGGTCGAAGAAATCAAAGGAATTTTTGATGAGCAGATTCTCCAGCGCGGAGAGCTTGCCCCCGCGGTGGCTCTCCTCCACGATGCACCGGATCTCTTCTTCGGAGTAAGTGAATTCCGCTTCGTTCGTCGCGGGAAGCCCGCGCATACGGAGCACCTTCCGCGCGATGAAGACCCCCGCCGCGGTGAGCGGGTGGAGCACCCGGCGGATGAGGGAGAGGAGCCAAGTGCGGGCGGCGATCTTCTCCAGCGGCCGCGTGAGAGCCGCCCCGGCGGGGATGCGCACCGTAAAGATCCAGTAGATCATCATGGCGGCGAAGAAGAGCACCACCGCTGCGGCCGATTTCCCCCAGAGGGGCAGCGTGGCGCCCCAATGGACGCCCACGGCCAGGACGTTCCGCCAGCACTGGGCCAGCGCCAGGATGTACACGGCGGCGCAGAGCATGCCCGCCAGCTGCGAGCCCGCCAGGGCATACGCCGGGTGCCGGTAATACGGGGCGACCTTCGCGATGAGCTGCGGGTCCTGATCGTCGTTGTGGTCCACATAGTCTTTCCGCACGCGGGCCATCGCCGAGTAGACGCTGACACACAGCCCGTTCAATACCGCCGCGGCCACGGCCACGGCCAGATAGCCTACGGCGAGTTCTAATTGGGTATCGATAAGTCATTCCTCCCATAAAAGGAAAAGGGAAAGGAAACATCCTGCCCTTCGGCAGCCGCGCCGTTCCCGGGCGGCGCATTTTCTGTATTATAACAAAAACTCGTTTATTTATGTTCCTTGTAGCCCAGCTCGCGGAGCACGTAGTCCTTATTCTTCCAGTCCCGCGTCACCTTCACCCACAGGTCGAGATAGACCGGCGCGCCGATGAGACGCTGGATCTCCTCCCGGGCCT
Organism: uncultured Veillonellaceae bacterium; assembly: GCA_949286115.1. GTDB lineage: Bacteria > Bacillota > Negativicutes > Veillonellales > Dialisteraceae > UBA1822. The sequence continues at coordinate 31,097 of CASEBK010000013.1, forward strand.
CCCGGCCGGCCTCTTTGAGAAGCGAGCCGTTCTTGCCGATGATGATGCGCTTCTGAGAGTCCCGCTCCACGAGGATGGTGCAGCGGATGTAGACCTTGCCGTTCTCCCGCTCGCTGAATTCCTCCGCGAAGACGCCGATGGCGTGGGGCACTTCGTCCCGCGTGCGGAGGAGGAGCTTCTCCCGGACGATCTCCTGTACGATGTTTCGCTCCGGCTGGTCCGTCACCATGTCGTCGGGGAAATATTTCGGCCCTTCGGGGAGATATCTGGCGATCATCTTCGTGAAATCATCCAGATTGTCCCCCGTGACGGCCGAGAGGGGGATGATCTCTTTGAAGGGATACAGCTGGCTGTACTGGACGATCTTCTTCATGAGCTTCTCTTTGCTGATGAGGTCGATCTTGGAAAGCACGAGGAAGACCGGCACGTGTTTGCCCTCGATGAGCTTTAAGATATACCGGTCCCCCGCGCCGAGCGGATCGTCGCAGGCGCAGAGGAAGACGATCACGTCCACCTCGTCCAGCGCGTCCACCGTGGCCTGCCGGATCACTTCGCCCAGCTTTGACTGAGGCTTGTGCATGCCCGGCGTGTCGAGGAAGACCGCCTGGCAGTGGTCGCCGTTCCACACGCCGGTGATCTTCGTGCGCGTGGTCTGGGCGTGGGAGGATACGATGGAGATCTTCTCGCCCAGGACGGCATTCATGAGCGTGGATTTCCCCACGTTCGGCCGGCCTACGAGGGCGACGAAGCCCGAATGAAATGGGGTCGTTTCTTCTTTGCTGTTCATTCTGTCTCCTTGATGGCGCCCGCCCCGAATGCATGGGGGAGCAATTCTTCTTCTGTCATCACGATGTAGTCGTCTTCGCTTTTGGCGCAGATGACGAGCGGCACGTGAAATTCTGCGAGAAACTGGCGGCACATACCGCAGGGCGTGGTGTATGCGCTCTCGCTGCCGCACACCGCGAGCGCCCGAAACTCCGTCACGCCCGTTGCGACGGCGCTGCCCACGGCGTTTCGCTCCGCGCAGAGCCCCGCCGGGTAGGACGCGTTCTCCACATTGCACCCGGTGAAGATGCGCCCGTCCAGCGTCAGCACCGCCGCGCCCACGGGAAAGCGGGAATAGGGGGCGTACGCGTGGAGCCGGGCTTCCCGGGCGTGGGCGATGAGCCGGGATATCTCCTCAGTCCGCATTGACGATCCGCTCCAGACCGCACGCAGAGAGGACGGCCTCTTCGGCGGCGCGCATGGCTTTCTTCTCCTCCGGATCGTAGTGATCGTAGCCCAGGATGTGCAGGAAACCGTGCACCGCCAGGTACGCCACCTCCCGGTCGCGGCTGTGGCCGTACTCCTTCGCCTGCTCCTCCGCCCGATCCAGATTGATGACGATGTCCCCCAGTTCGTTTTCTTCCTCGGGCACGTCGTCTTCCCCTTCGTTCAGCGCGAACGACAGCACGTCCGTGGGCGCGTCCACGCCGCGGTAGGTCCGGTTCAGCTCGTGGATCGTCGGCCCGTCGCAGATGAGGACGCTGATCTCCGCCGCCTCCGGCACTTTCTGCAGCTCCGCCCCTTTGGCGAGCACCTCTCCGATGAGCTTCTCCAGCGCTTCGCTGTAAAAGCGCATGTTACTGTAATTGATCGTGATCTCCATGATCCGCCTCCGCCTTTTTTCTTCTCTTTCCGTCTTCCTCATAGGCATGGATGATCGCTGCCACCAGATCGTGGCGCACCACATCCTCCTCGCTGAACCGCACCTCTGCGATGTCCGGAATGCCCCGGAGCACGCGCACCGCGTCCGTCAGGCCGCACTTCACGTGGGGCGGCAGATCAATCTGCGTCACGTCCCCATTCACCACCATCTTTGACCGGAAGCCCAGCCGCGTGAGAAACATCTTGATCTGCTCCACCGTGGTGTTCTGCGCCTCGTCCAGGATGACGAAGGATTTCTCCAGCGTCCGGCCGCGCATGTACGCGAGCGGCGCCACTTCGATGGCTCCTTTCTGCTGAAGGTGGAGGAAATCTTCCGGGCCGAACATGGCGAGCAGCCCGTCGAAGAGCGGCCGCAGGTAGGGATTCACCTTCTCCTGCATGTCCCCGGGAAGGAAGCCCAGCTTCTCCCCGGCTTCCACCGCGGGCCGCACGAGGATGATGCGCTCCACATCGTGGTTCCGCAGGTAGAACGCTCCGAGCGCCACCGCAAGGTAGGTCTTCCCCGTCCCCGCCGGTCCGATGCCGAAAGTGATGGAGTGCTGCCGGATAGCGTCCACATAGCGCTTCTGCCCGAGAGTCCGCGGGTGGATCGGTTTGCCGTTCTTCGTGACGTTCACCGTGTCCCCTTCCAGATCGTGGATGATGTGGCCCCGGCCCTCGTCGAGGAATTTCATGGACTGCCGCACGTGCCGCTCCGACAGGTAGATGCGCTGCTTCGACATGCGCCGGAGCTCTTCGATGATCTGCGCCGCTTTCTCCACCGCCTCCTCCGGACCCGCCAGGCGGATCACATTGCCCCGCCCGGCCACCTGGCAGCCGTAGTGCTCGCCGATGATCTTCAGGTAGTTGCTGCCCCGCGCCAGCACGCGCGACGCTTCGTGGAAATCGTCCATGACGATCTCCTGTACGTATTCGTCAGATATAAAACTCACGCCTTTCTTGAAGTCTCTCCGCCGGTCCAGCGGCGCACCGCCTTCCCGTCCAGATAATCGCACTGATCCCCCTGGCGCACGTCCCGGCGGATCATTTCCTCATCGATGCGCTTCTTCACTTCCCACCAGGGCTCGCCGCCGTTCACCTCCGAGGCGAGCGGCCCGGAAGCGCGCCCCACGATGCGCTGGATGATGATGTCGGGCCGCAGGTACGAGAGAAAGAGGATCGCCCGCTCGATGTACTCCGCCATGGGGAGGAGCTGCACCTCGCCCGCCGCGTGCATCGCCCAAAGGCGCGTCCCCCGCACGAGGTAGAGCGAGTGGAGCTTGGCCTGCGTCACGGGAAGCACCGAGAGGAGCTTCGCCGTCTCCGCCACATCCAGCCGGTCATCCCAGGGAAGGTCGGCGATGACGTGGGCGCAGAGTCCGAAGCCATACCGCCCGATACGGAGCGCCGCGTCGATGAATTCCGCCGCCGTGTGGCCCCGGCCGAGGAGGCGGAGCGTGTGGGGATTGGCCGTTTGGAGCCCCAGCTCGATGGTGACGCCCACGCCATGCCGCTCTGCCATCTCTTTCAGGATATCGAGATACGCTTCGTGGATACAGTCCGGCCGGGTGGACACGCAGAGCTCGACGATCGCCGGATGGCGCGCCGCTTCTTCCATCCATGCGCGGAAGCGCGCCGGCTCCGCGTAGGTGTTCGTGAAATTCTGAAAATAGGCGATGAACTTCTTCGCCTTGTACTTCGGCCCGATATGAGCGATGCTCCGCGTAAGCTGCGCCGTGATGGGAAGCCCCACCGCCACCGTCTCGTAGTCGGCCCCGATGGAGCCGCAGAAAATGCAGCCCCCTGCGCCGAGCGTCCCGTCCCGGTTCGGGCAGGTCACCGGCAGCGCCACGGGCACCTTGTACACTTTTTCGCCGTACCGCGCCTTGAGCGCGTCCGAGTAATTGCGGTATCGTTCCATTGGACACTCCTTCAAGATACATCATACATCATATTTCCCCGGCAGAAAAGTTTTGCCGCCGCTATGCTACAATAAAAGAAAAACGAAAAGGAGACCTGCCATGATCCGCATCATCACCGCCCAGCTGGACGTCCGCCCCGGGGACATCCGAGAGAACTGGCGCCGCATCGAAGAAGAGATCCGCCGCGCGAAGGAGGCCCGCGCCGACGTGCTCGTCCTGCCGGAGATGTGCCTCACGGGCTACCTCATCGGAGACCTGTGGGACCAGAGCGCTTTCCTCCGGGAATGTGAAGCGTGCAACGGGCGTCTCGCCGCCGCCTCAGACGACCTCATCATCCTCTGGGGGAGCTGCGCTGTGGACTGGGACCGCATCCAGGACGACGGGCGCGTCCGGAAATACAACGCCGCCTTCGCCGCTGCCGGCGGGCATTTTCTCTTCCCCCGGCGGAGCCGCCGCCCCTATGCGGTGAAGACGCTCCTTCCCAATTACCGCCAGTTCGACGACCGGCGCTATTTCACCAGCGCCGCCGTCCTTGCTGCCGAAGAGGGGCGCGGTCTTTCCGATCTCCTCGCCCCATTCGACCTCCCCACGAAGGACGGGCCGGTCGCAGCGGGCGTCCTCCTCTGCGAAGACAGCTGGGATGAGAACTATGCCGTGCGCCCCATGGACCTCCTCGCCGCGCAGCAGCCGGACCTCTTCTTCAACCTCTCTGCCTCGCCCTTCACCCTCGGCAAAAACGAGAAGCGCCACCGCATGCTCACGGCGGCTCTCTCCCGCCTCGGCGTGCCCATGCTCTACGTGAACTGCCGCGGCCTTCAGAACAACGGCAAGGACTGCTACACCTTCGACGGCATGACCGCCGCCTACGGCAGAGACGGCCGCCTTCTGGGCGAAGCCGCGCCGTATGAGGAAGCACGCTCGGCCTTTCTCTTTGACCGCGAGGCACGAAAGCTTTCTCCGGAAGTCCCCATGCCTCCCCATGAGGGCGATCTCCTCCTTGCGGCCCTGCGGTACGGCCTCTCTCATTTCCTCGAGGACATCGTCGCCTCCCGCGCCGTCATCGGCGTCTCCGGCGGCATCGACTCCGCGGTGAACGCTGCGCTCTACCGGTCCGTCCTCCCCGCGGACCATCTGCTCCTCGTCAATACGCCCACACAGTTCAATTCAGAGACCACGAAGGGCCTCGCCGCCGATCTCGCCGCCCGTCTCGGCTCCCCCTATGTGACGCTTCCCATCGGCGGCTTCGTAGACGAGACGGCCCGTGCGCTCGCCTCGGTGGTCATCCGCACGCGCGAAGGCGAGCGGAGCCTCTCGCCCACCTCCTTCATGCGCGAGAACATCCAGGCCCGCGACCGGAGCGGGCGCATCCTCGCCGCACTCGCCGCGTCTTTCGGAGGCATCTTCACGTGCAACGCGAACAAGACGGAGCTCACCATCGGCTACGCCACCCTCTACGGCGACATGGCGGGGGCCCTCGCCGCCACGGCGGACCTGTGGAAACATCAGATCTACGCGCTCGGCCGCGCGCTGAACGACTGGTACGGCGAAGCGGTCATCCCCGAAGGGACCTTCACCATCCGCCCCAGCGCGGAGCTCTCCGATGCGCAGGCCGTGGACAGGGGCCTCGGCGATCCCCTCGTGTACGACTACCACGACTACCTCTTCCGGAGCTTCGTCGAGCCCTGGCAGCGGGCCACACCGGAAGACATCCTCCGCTGGTACGCCGAAGGGACCCTCGAAGCGCACATCGGCACGCCCCTTGCAGTGAAAGATCTCTTCCCCTCAGCGGCGGGCTTCATCGCCGACCTTGAAAAATGGTGGAAGCTCTTCGCAGGCTTCGCGGTGGCCAAGCGCATCCAATCCCCGCCGCTCCTGGCCGTTTCCCGCAGGCCCTACGGCTACGACCTGCGCGAATCCCAGCTCGCGCCGTACTTCACCGACGCCTACCTCGCTCTCAAAGAGCAGCTCCTGAAATAAAGAATGGTACGCAAAAAAGACAGACGCCCTCTCGGGTATCTGTCTTTTCCTTTGTCAGTCTTCTTTGAAATAGGGTTTGAACGACGTCTGATGAGCCGGGCGGCGTTTCCCCTCCTGCGGGGCGCTGCCTCTGCCGCGGCGGAACGGGCGACGGCCTTCTCGGCCCTCCCGCCCTTCGCGGGCGCCGCGGCGCTCCCCATCGCCTTCCGCGCGCTCTCTCCGGGGCCGTCCGTCACCGCGGAAGGGACGGTGTCCGTCGCCGTTTCTGCGGCGGCGCACGTTCGGCTTCTCTTCGGTGATGCGCACAGGCGTCACGTCGGGCTGCTTCGTGAGCAGCTTGATCGCCGCCGACACGAGAGAGATGGAGTCGTAATCGTTCAGAAGCTCCTCCGCCGTCTCGCGGTACGACTCGAGGCCCTCTCCCGCAGCGGCGCTGCGGAGGCTCTCGATGGCCTCACGCTGGTTCCCTTCGATCACGTCGGAGAGCGTCGGCACAGCGCGCCGCTTGATGCGCCGACGGATGAGCCGCTCGATGTCGTGGAGCTGACCCATCTCCCGGGAAATGACGAAGGTGGTCGCCATGCCCGTGCGCCCTGCCCGGCCCGTGCGGCCCACGCGGTGCACATAGCTCTCCGGGTCCTGAGGCATGTCGAAATTGTACACATGCGTCACGCCGCTGATGTCGAGGCCGCGGGCCGCCACGTCCGTCGCGACGAGGATATCGATGGTATTTTCCTTGAACTGGCGGATGACGGAGTCGCGCTTGGCCTGAGACAGGTCGCCGTGGATACCTTCGGCGGCATAGCCCCGCTTCTTCAGCGCTTCCGTCACTTCGTCGGCGCGGCGCTTCGTCCGCACGAACACGATGGCCAGGTCCGGCTCCTGCATGTCCAGCAGGCGGCACAGCGCGTCGAATTTCTGCCGGTCCGGCAGCTCGATGTATTCCTGCTCGATGAGATCGATGGTGACCGTCGCTGCTTTGATCTGCACGTGCTCCGGTTCTTTCAGGAACGTATCGGCCAGCTCCTGAATGGGCGCAGGCATCGTCGCAGAGAAGAGCATGGTCTGCCGCTCTTCCGGCATGGCCGCAAGGATGGTGCGGATGTCGTCGATGAAGCCCATGTCCATCATTTCATCCGCTTCGTCCAGCACGAGCACCTGCACGTGAGAGAGGTCGATGGAGCCGCGCTTCATATGGTCCATGAGACGGCCCGGCGTCGCCACGATCACCTGCGGATGCTGGCGCAGCGCCCGGAACTGACGGTTGATGTCCTGCCCCCCGTAGATCGGCACCGCATGGATCGGCAGGAACTCGCCCAGATGGTTGATCTCCTCGGCGGACTGCACGGCAAGCTCTCTCGTAGGCGAGAGCACCACCGCCTGCGGCGCGGGCTTCGAAATGTCGATGCGCTGAAGAATGGGGATCCCGAACGCGGCGGTCTTCCCCGTGCCGGTCTGCGCCTGCCCGATGAGGTCCCGCCCGGCGAGCGCCGCGGGGATGGCCGCCTTCTGGATCGGCGTGGGCTCCTCGAAGCCCATGTCTTCCACCGCTTTCAGGATCTGCGGGACGATGCCCAATTCTTCAAATGTTTCGTACATACGATGCCTCCATTTCCCTTTCCCGGAGAACTGTCGCCTCCGGACAACACTGACAAACAGTATACCACAGCACCGCCCTCCCCGTCACGCCGCCCGCTCTTGCATCAAAGCCGCCCGCTGCCTCTTCCCATTTTATTTCTGCGGCAGCCCCGTCCCTCATCCTCTCTCTCCGCCGCGGCGCGTCTCTCCTCCGAGGCTCTTCCGCCTTCAGATGACTTTCATCCGCCTCCCTCTTTTTGGCGGCTCCGGCCATTTCCATTTGGCGGCCGGCTCTCACCGCCTCCTCCGCCTTTCTGCTCTCGACCTGTTCTTCCCTCCTCTGCCGTCTTTCCCGTCTTTTTTGAGACGGCCGCAAGAGACAAAGCCCTTCATCGCCTCTCGCTGTACTACTTCCCGCACACGAAAAAAGCCTCCCCGAAGGGAAGCTTTATCCATTTCGTTTTAATTCTGATGATCGTTCTGATCCTGCTGCTGCTGAGCAGCGGCGTTCGAGTCGATGAGGCTCTGACGGTTCTTCTTCAGCGTGTCAAGCATGTTCTCCATGTTCGTCTCCACGTATTTCAGCACGTCTGTCGCGTAGGTGACGGAGCTGGTGCGGAGCTCTTCTGCCGATGCGTTGGCAGAGGAGATGATCTGGTTCGCCCGCTCCTGGGCCTGCTTCACGAGCTCGCTCTCTTCGGTGATGCGGGCGATGTAGTCTTTCGCCTGGGCGATGGTATCGTCCGCTTTCTTTTCCGCATCGAGGAGGATGCGCTCTTTATCGGCGACGATGCGCTTCGCGTTGTCCAGTTCGTTCGGGAGAGACTGATTGATGGCGTCGATGAGGCGCGTGACTTCTTCTTCATCGACGGCCTTTTTCGTGGTGAAGGGGATGTTCTTTGCGTTGATCACCACATTTTCCAGTTCTTCCAGTAATTTTTTCGTATCCATTTTCACGCCTCGCTTTTATCAGTTTTATCAGAATGAAATTTGGCTTCTATGACTTTCTGGACGTAGGGCGGTACGAGCTTGGACACGTTGCCGCCGAAGCACGCCAGTTCGCGCACGCCGGTGGAGCTCAGGAAAGAATACTGCCCGTCGGTCATGAAGAAAGCGGTCTCCAGTGTGGGATTCACCTTTTTCAGAAGGAGCGCCCGCTGAAATTCATATTCAAAGTCGCTGAATGCGCGAAGCCCGCGCACCAGAAGGTGGCAGTTTTTCGCTTCGGCATACTCATTGAGCAGGCCGCCGAAAGCGTCCACTTCCACATTCGGCAGGTGTTTCGTGGTCTCTCTCAGCATGTCGAGCCGCTCTTCCATGGTGAACATGGAGTGCTTGTTCGGATTGCGGAATACCGCGACGATCAGGTGATCGACGAGCGCGGCGCTTCTTTCGATGATGTTCAGATGCCCGTAGGTCACCGGGTCAAAGCTGCCCGGGCAGATGGCTATTTTCATAACTTCACCTTCAAGATTTTTTATAGAGAAGATAGGTCACAGCGGTCTCGCCGACGCGCTTTTCTTTCCACAGAGAGACTTCTTCTCCGAGGAGCGAAAGATCCAGAGGCTCGGCGCTGACGTGCTCCACGATGAGGATGGCCCCATCAGCGGCAAGGCCCAGCCGAAAGACGGAGGCGAGGATCTCGTTGATATAGCCTTTCCGGTACGGCGGATCAAGGAAGATGTAGTCGAAGGTCTCTCCCGCCAGGCTCTGGAGCGCTTTCTCCGCGTCTTTTGCAAGGATGCGCACGCGGCCTTCCGCGCGGCACCGCCGGACATTTTCTTCCAGGATGCGCCTTGTGGCCTGGTCGATCAGCACAGCTTCCGCCGCGCCGCGGCTCACCGCTTCGAGGCCGAGGGCCCCGGTGCCCGCAAAGATATCGAGCACTTTCGTCTCGAGGAGCCCCACGTTCATGAGCACGTTGAAGATGCTCTCCCTGGTGCGGCCCAGCGTCGGCCGGGTATTCATCCCGCGAGGCGCGGCAAGGGCTACTCCCTTTGCGCTCCCTCCAATGATTCGGATCATATGGCTCTTCCCATGTATTATATCATAACTGCATCGTGACGGTATACCGAAATCCCCATTTCCTCCCGGAAATATCCGGCCCGCCGCGGATAAGGAACTGTCTCTTTTCAGCACTCAGGCCCGACCAAAAAGGCTTCCGTTTCCGCCTTTTTGGCACGGGACATGAGATGCTCCACCGATTCCCTGGGCGTGTAGTCGCCCGCAAGGACATGGTGCACTTCGCTGGTGATGGGCATGGGGATGCCCTCTTTTTCGGCGATCTCGTAGACGATGCTGGCGGTGCGGATGCCTTCCACGACCATGTCCGTGCCGCCGACGATCTCCGCCGCGGTCTTGCCTTCTGCCAGAAGGAGCCCCGCCGCATGGTTCCGGCTGTGGGTACTGGTGCAGGTGGCGATGAGATCGCCCATGCCGGAGAGACCGAAGAAGGTCTCTCTCTTCGCGCCGAAATGCATGCCGAAACGGGTCATCTCCGCCAGCCCCCGCGTCATGAGCGCAGCGCGGCTGTTGTCTCCGAGGCCGAGACCGTCGAGGACGCCGCAGGCGAGCGCCATGATGTTCTTCAGCGCGCCGCCGTATTCCACGCCAACGATGTCACTGCTCCGGTAGACTCGGAAGGACGGCCCCATGTAGATGTCCTGCACGAGGGCCACCGCTTCCGGCACAGACGACGCGGCAACGCTCGCCGCCGGAAGGCCCCGCCCTACTTCTTCCGCATGGTTCGGCCCGGAGAGCGCCACGATGCGGTCCGTCTTCTCCCGGAGCGCCTCTCCGATGACTTCCGACAGACGGAGCCCGCCGTGAGAAGCAAGGCCTTTCGAAGCGGAGACGACCACCGCATGAGGCATCAGATACGGCGCGATGGCCGCAGCGGTCTCTTCCGCCGCCATAGAAGGCGTGCAGAGGATCACGCAGCCTGCGCCGCAGACCGCTTCTTCCAGGTCGCTCGTGATGCGCACGGACTCCGGAATGCGGCACCCCGGCAGGTATGGCGTATTTTCCCGCGTGTCCCGCAGACGGGCCGCTTTCTCCGGATTGCGGCAGTAGAGCCACACGTCGGGATTCGTCCCCGCCAGGAGGCTCACCATGGCCGTGCCCCAGCCGCCGGCGCCGATCATCGTTATCTTCATCAGGAGGGCCTCTTTTCGTGAGTAATCTTCTTTTCTTCGCCCCGCATGAGGCGGCCGATGTTGTCTTTATGCTTGTAGATGATCACCGCCGCGGCGACCGCGCCGAAAGCGGCAAATTCTTCCGGGCCGCCGGTGAGCCAGATCACAAGAGGCACTACCGGGGCCGCGCAGATAGAAGAAAGCGATACGATCTTCGAGGCGAGGAACACCGCCAGCCATACGAGAAAAGCGCCCAGCGCCGCCACAGGCCAGAGCGCCGCGAAAGCACCGACGCCGCAGGCCACGCCGCGGCCGCTTTTGAAATGGAGGAAGACGGACCAGTCGTTCCCCACGATGACGAAGAGCGCGCAGAGCACCATGGTGAGCTCATCCCCCAGACTGCCCGCAGACACGGCGAGCACCCCTTTGAAGAAATCACAGAGGAATACGGAAAGCCCCGCTTTCGCACCGAGCACGCGGTAGGCATTCGTCGCGCCGATATTTCCGCTGCCCACGGTCTTGAGGTCTACGCCGTAGAAAACTTTCCCGATGATATACCCGCTCGGGATGGCCCCCAGAAGGTATGCCAGGAGGCAGAACGCAGCGAGCATCGCCCAGGAATCTGTCATAGATCGTCACCGTCTTTCTTGCTGCGGACGACGATGCGGATGGGCGTGCCTTCGAAGCCGAAGGATTCGCGGAGCCGGTTCTCGATGAAGCGCACGTACGAGAAATGGATGAGATTCGCGTCATTCGCAAAGAGGACGAATGTGGGCGGACGAATGCCCACTTCCGTCATATAGTAGATCTTCGCCACGCGGCCAGCGTGCGCCGGCGGCGGGTTCACCATCTTCGCATCGTCCAGAAGATCATTCAGGACGCTCGTGGCGATGCGCATGCTGTGCTGGTCCGCCACATAGAAAAGAAGGTCCGCCAGCTTATGGATGCGCTGCTTCGTGAGCGCCGAGCCGAAGAGCACCGGCGCATACTGTGCGAAGGGCAGCGCCTTCCGAATATCCTCGGTGTAGTGCACCATGGTGTTGTTGTCTTTTTCGACGGCGTCCCACTTGTTGACGAGGAGGATGAGACCCTTCCCCGCTTCGTGGACGTAACCGGCGATCTTTTTATCCTGCTCGGTGACCATGTCCCGCGCGTCCAGCACGAGCACCGCCACGTCGCAGTTGTCGATGGCGCGGATGGAGCGGATGACGCTGTATTTTTCCAGCGTGTCAGAGATCTTTCCTTTCCGCCGCATGCCCGCCGTATCGACGAGGACGAACTCTTTCCCCTGATATTTCCACAGGGAATCCACCGCGTCGCGGGTGGTGCCCCATTCGTCCGCCACGAGCGACCGCTCATAGCCCAGGAGCGCGTTGATGAGCGTGGACTTGCCCACGTTTGGCCGCCCGATGATGGCCGCGCGGATGGGATCGTTCTCCGAGCGCTCTGTCACCGGCGGGAATCCTTCTGTCACACGGTCCAGCAGATCGCCGAAGGACAGATGATTCACCGCGGAGATGCCGATGGGATCCCCTAGGCCGAGACCATAAAATTCATACACGTCCATCTCCTGATTCGCGCTGTCTACTTTGTTCACCGCCAGGACTACGGGCTTTCCCACCCGGCGGAGCATGCCCGCGATGATCTCGTCGTCATGAGTGACACCGCTTCGCGCGTCCGTGACGAAGATGATGACGTCCGCTTCTTCGATGGCGAGCTGCGCCTGCTGACGGATGCCGTCCACCATCTGGTCCGCCTCATTGCGGAACTCGATGCCCCCCGTATCGATCAGGGTAAATTCCCGGTCGAGCCAGCGCACGTCGCAGTAGATGCGGTCCCGGGTGACGCCGGGGATGTCTTCCACGATGGACACGCGCCGCTGTGCCAGCCCGTTGATGAGCGTCGATTTGCCCACATTCGGCCGCCCGACGATAGCTACGAGTGGTTTGCTCACTGTATCACCTCTTCTATACAGAACAGGGGACCCCGCGCCGCGGAGCCGCCCGATTTTTCAATCCATTCATAACACAAAATACTTTTTTCCACAAGCCGGGGCTTCTTTTTCCCGTGAGGGAAGACCGAGCGCCTCGGTCCCTCCTCAAGAAAAAAAGATATGCGGCAGCCGCCGCCCCTGTGAGGACGATGGCTCCCGCATTCTTTCGCAAGTCCCGCTGGGGACTCTTCCCTGTATCGCTGAAAAGCTTATTCTTCTTCCGCGTCGTGAGAAGCCGCTTCTACGAGGGAGAAGCTGATTCTCTTTCTGTTTTCATCAATGCCGATGATGCGGACTTTGATCTGATCGCCGAGAGCGCAGATGTCGCCCGGTTTGCGATTGTGGTCGCGGGTCATTTCATTGATGTGGAGCAGACCGGTGAGGCCGTCTTCCAGTTCGACGATGACGCCGAATTCGAGGACTTTGACAACTTTCGCATCCACCACGTCGTCGATGGCGTGTTCATGGATGGACGTTTCCCACGGATCCGGCAGGCATTCTTTGTGGGAGAAGGAGATCCTCTGTTTTTCTTTGTCGAAAGATTTGATCTTGACGTCGATCTCCTGTTCCGGCTGGAGCACGTCTTCCACTTTGCCGATCTTCTTCCAGGAGATGTCGGAGATGTGGAGCAGGCCTTCTACGCCGTTCACATTGACGAACGCGCCGTAAGGCATGATCTTCTTCACGACGCCCTTGAGCACTTCGCCGTTGTGATAAGCACCTTCGAGCACGTCCAGTTCGCTGTCGCGGGCTTCTTCGAGGACCGCTTTGCGGGAGAGGACGAGGCGGTTCTTCGCGCGGTCGACTTCGAGGATCTTCGCCTTGAAGGTCTGGCCCACGAGGTTCGCCAGGGAATGAACGAAGCGGAGATCGCCCTGGGACAGCGGGATGAAGCCGCGCAGGGATTTGATCTGAACGAGCAGGCCCACCTTGATGGCTTCGATGCCTTCGCATTCGACGGCTTCGTTCTTTTCAAACGCTTCTTCGACGACGTCCCAGTCAGCGAGACGGTCGACTTTGATCTTGGATACGTAAATCGGGCTGTCTTCGCGGATGGCGTTGATGACCTGTACGCGGAGCTCGTCACCGACTTTCAGTACGTCTTTCAGGGATTCCGGCACCGGATAGGCGTATTCATGCACAGGCAGGATCGCTTCGGTCTTGTAGCCGAAGGAGATGTACGCCTTATTGTCGAATACCTCCACCACTTTGCCGTTTACAACGCTGCCTTTCTTCACATCAAGATTGATGTCTTCAGATTCCAACAGCTTACTCATGTCTTCCATAATACAAACTACCTCCTCTATGATCCAGTCCGGTGTGGAAGCACCGGCGGTGATGCCAACCTTGTCCTGGTGGTGAAACCATGTGGGACGGAGTTCCGCCGCCGTTTCAATGTGATAGGTCACCGCACCCTCTTCCCGACAGACTTCCGCGAGCCGGGTCGTGTTGGCGCTGTTATGCCCGCCGATGACGATCATCACGTCCATCTTTCGTGCCAGTTCTCTGGCAGCATGCTGCCGGTCGCTCGTCGCGCGGCAGATCGTCTTGTGGACTTCCACCCTGTCCGCTTTTTTTGAAACAGCTTCGATGAGCTCGTCCGCCAGTGTCTCTGAGAAAGTCGTCTGGATCACGATGTGCGCTTCCGAAAGATGCGGGAGCGCGGCCACGTCATCCATGGTCTCGATCAGCCAGGAACGGCCGTCCGCCCACTCTGCGACGCTCTTCATTTCAGGATGATTTTTTTCACCGATGAGCACAACCTGATGTCCTTCCGCTACGAGCTCTTTTGTGATCTGCTGGTTCCGCATGACAAAAGGGCAGGTAGCATCTACCAAGGCCAGATTTTTGCACTTGATATCATTATAGCACGAAGGCCCCACACCATGCGAGCGGATAATAACAATTTTATCATGAAATTCCGACAGATCATCGAGGGCTGGAACGCCTTTCGCATCCAGGCGCTCCACCACCTGCGGATTGTGGATGAGGGGGCCCAGGGTCGCCGCGGGCTTTCCCGACGCGGCCGTATCGAGGGCCAGCTTCATCGCCCGGCGCACGCCGTAGCAGAAGCCCATTTCTCTCGCTCTGTAGATCTCCATCGTTCCTCCTCTGTCAGTCTTTCGGCACCCAGCCTGCTCTCTCATAGTAGTCCGCCCGCATGCGCAGGAGCTCGGCCCGGACGGCATCGTTCACTTCTTTCATCGCTTCCGGCGTGGGACGCCCTTTGGTGACGGGGATGGGCGTGCCGAAGACGACCGCCAGAGGCCCGTCTTTCTTCGGCAGATGCTCCGTACCGATGACGGCCACCGGCAGGATGGGCGTGCCCGTCATGAGGGCCAGCGACGCCATGCCGTCATGGAAACGGCCGATGCGGTTCCCATGAGTGCGCGTCCCCTCGGGAAAGATGCCCAGGGGCTGCCCCTCCTTCAATTCCTTGAGCGCCTGCCGCACCGCTGCCCGGTCCACCGTGCCTCTCTTTACCGGAAAGGTGCCGAAGTAACGGATGGCCGCGGCGAAGACGGGATTGCGGAAGAGCTCTTCCTTCGCCATGTAGTGGATGATCCGCGGCGAGCACACGCCGATGGCGGGCGGATCGAAATTGCTCTTATGATTGGGCGCGATGATGACCGCCCCTTCTTTCGGGATGTTCTCCACGCCTTCGCAGCGGAGCCCTTTCACCGTGAAAAAATAGAAGCCCATCACGGCCCGCACGAACGCACACACCACACGGTACATCATCGCTCTTCGCCCGCTTTCTCCCGGCAGATCTTCATGATGGCCTCCGCCGTCTCTTCGAGAGTGAGATCGCTGTTGTCCAGATGGACCGCGTCTTCAGCCGCGACGAGCGGCGAGGCCGCGCGGGTGCTGTCCAGCAGGTCCCGCCGACGGATGTCTGCTTCGATCTCATCCACGGAGAGGCCCGCTTCGCTGCCGCCAAGCTCTTTATACCGGCGGATGGCGCGAGTGCGTGGCGAAGCGGTGAGGAAGATCTTCACGTCTGCTTTCGGCAGTACCACCGTGCCGATGTCCCGGCCGTCCAGGACCGTGCCGCCCGCGGCGGAGAGCTTCCGCTGGAGCGCCACCATGACCGTGCGCACGTCAGGAATGGCGGACACCCGAGACACCGCCCCAGAGACTTCCGCCGTGCGGAGATGATCCGTCACTTCTTCCCCCGAGAGGAAGACCCGCATACGCCCTTCGCCCGGCGCGACGGTCATATCGAGACCCGCCGCCATGGCAGCGATCGCGGCCTCCTCCTCGATCCCTCGGCGGAGCGCTTCGTACGTCACCGCGCGGTACATCGCGCCTGTATCGAGATAGGTATAGCCCATGCGGCGTGCCAGGATCTTTGCGACACTGCTCTTGCCCGCCCCCGCCGGGCCATCGATGGCAATGGATAATCGTTTCATCAGAATCCTCCTTTTCCCTCGCTCTCTTTCCCTTTTTTATCTCCCCTGCACGGCCGCGGCGGCGCTCTCTGCGGCGACCCAGCCGGTGGAAAAGGCCGCCTGAAGGTTATAGCCGCCGGTGAAGGCGTGCACATCCATCACTTCGCCGGCCAGATACAGCCCGCCCACGAGCTTCGACTCCATGGTAGAAGACTGGATCTCTTTCACCGACACGCCCCCGGCAGTGACGATGGCCTCCTCGATGGGCCGCGTCCCCGTGACGGCGAGCGGCATGTGCTTGATCGCATAGCGCAGGTTCGCCCGCTGATGACGCGTGAGCTCTGCCACGGGAAGCTCCGGCGGGATATCCGACATGCGGAGGATCACATCGATCATCCGATGCGGCAGGAGATCCTGCAGAGCGTTCCGCATCTGCTTCAGATGGAATTTCGCCAGATCCCTCAGGATGCGCTTATCCAGCACTTCTTCCGAGAGGGCCGGCTTCATATCGATCTCGCCGGAGACTTCGTGCCCCTGAGAGAGCCACAGCGACACCTGATCGGAGAGTGACAGCACGATCGGCCCGGAAATGCCGAAATGGGTGAAGATCATCTCTCCCTGCAGGGCCGCTTTCCGCCGACCGCCCGCCGAGACCGTGAGCGCCACATTGCGGAGAGACAGCCCCTGCAGCTCTTTGCAGTAGGCGTTGGCGCATACCAGCGGGATGAGCGCCGGCCGAAGCGCTGTCACCTTGTGGCCCAGTTCCGCCGCCATGCGGTAGCCGTCGCCGGTGGAGCCGGTACGGGGGTACGATTTCCCGCCCGTGGCCAGAATGCACGCCGCAGCCGGCAGCGTGCCCCGGGACGTCTCCACCGCAGAGACGCGCCCGTCCTCCGTCAGGATATGGTGCACAGGGTCCGACAAATGGAGATGGACGCCTGTCTCTTCGATCTTCCGCATGAAGAGACGGCGCACCTCCTGCGCGTCTTCGCTCTTCGGGAAGACCCGTCCGCCCCGTTCGGCCACAGTCTCCATGCCCCACCGGCGGAGCAGCTCCAGCAGGTCCGTGTTGGAAAACTGCCGGTAGGCGCTGTAGAGGAATTTCCCGTTTCCCGGTGTTTTCCCGATAAATTCTTCGATGGGCGCGCTGTTCGTGAGATTGCATCGGCCCTTGCCCGTGATGCCCATCTTGAGGCCCACCCGATCCATCTTCTCGAAAAGGTGCACCTCCGCGCCCAGCTCGGCGGCGTGCACCGCGGCAAGGAGGCCCGCCACACCCGCGCCGATGACGGCGATCGTCTTATTTTCCGAATTCATACAGCCGCGCGACCTCGCTCTCCGTGAGCGGGCGGTACTTGCCCTTCGCCACGCCGTCCAGCGTGAGGAACGCGTACTGTACCCGCTTCAATTCAAAGACAGGATAGTGGAATTTCTCCATCATCCGCCGCACTTCCCGGTTCTTTCCTTCGTGGATGGTCACCTTGAGATACGTCCGGTTCCGCACTTCATCGTAGCGCAGGACCTCCACTTCGCACGGCGCGGTGCGGCCGTCTTCCAGATCGACGCCCTTTTCCATCCTCGCGGCGAGCGCTTCGGAAAATTTCCCCCGCACCGTCACTTCGTACGTCTTGGGCACCTCCCTGCTGGGATGGGTCAGGAGATGGTCCAGCGCGCCGTCGTTCGTCATGAGGAGCAGCCCTTCCGTGTGGTAATCGAGACGTCCCACGGGAAAGATGCGCTCTTTCACCGTAGGAAAGAAATCCATCACCGTCCGCCGTCCCTGGGGGTCCTTCACAGAGGAGATCACCCGGTCCGGCTTGAAAAAGAGAAAATAGCGAAGGCGCTCCGGACGCACGGGCCGGCCGTCCACCTCGATGCGGTCTTTCCGGATATCCGCCTCCGTGCCGAGCTCCCGGACGACACGCCCGTTCACCCGCACTTTCCCCGCGAGGATGAGCGCCTCCGCTTTCCGGCGGGACGCCACCCCGGCGTGGCTCAAGACTTTCTGCAAACGCTCTTTCAAAATAATTCTCCTTCCGTCATCCGCTTCTCCCAGGCCGCGCGGAGCTCCTTCACATCGGAGATCCCCGCGCACTGGAGGAAGCGCTTCGTCGTGCCGTACAGGATGGGCCGCCCGGGCACGTCGAGCCGGCCCCGTTCTTCGATCAGGTCCTTTTCCATGAGAGAGGCCAGCACGCGTCCGGCGGACACGCCGCGGATACGCTCGATCTCCGCCCGCGTCACCGGTTCCCGCCCCGCCACGACGGCGAGCGTCTCCAGCGCCGCCGGCGAGAGAGGCGCTCTGCCCCCGGCGGTCTCCTGCAGCCAGGCGTCGTACTCCTTCTTCGTGGCGAGCGCGATGCCCGCGCCGGACGCATGGAGCTGGATGCCCGAATCTTCCCGGCTGTATTTTTCCCGGAGCACGGCGAGCGCTTCCTCGATGCGTCCTTCGTCCTCTTCCATCACCGAGACGAGCTCCGCCTTTTTGACCGGCGCGCCGTGGATGAAAAGATACGCCTCCAGCGCCGCTGCGAGCCGGTCCGTACCGCGCATGGTCTCCCTCCTTATTTCACGATCTATATATTACCTATTTTGTATGATACGACCGGAGCACGATGCCCCCGGCCTCCTCGTCCGCCTCCACTTCGCCCGTGCGGATGAGCTCGAGGAGCGCCACCAGCGCCACGGCGAGAGCCATGCGGCTCTTCTGCCGGAGGAAGAAATCCCGCATAGGCCGCCAGCCGCCCCCTGTAAGGTAGGCCCGGAGGCTCTCCGCCTGCCCGTCGAAGGTCACTTCCTCCGCCGCCAAAAGGCGGGTCGCCTCTTCCTTCCGCTCGTCAAACAGGGAAAAAAAAGCCGCCGCAAGGCGCGCCGTGGAGATGCGCCCGGCATACGCCCCGGGGCGGAGCTCCGCTGCCTCCCGCAGGCGGTACGGCGCTTCTTTCGCGAGCAGGTCTTCCAGCATCTGCCGCATTTCTTTCATCTTTTTGAACTCTTCCAGCGAGCGGGCGAGCTCCTGCCGCGGATCTTCGTCTGCGCCGTCTTCTTCCTGCCGCCGCTTCGGGAGCAGGATGCGCGACTTGATGAGAAGCAGCGTCGCCGCCATGGAGAAGAAGCTCGATCCCAAGTCGAGGTCAAAAGCCCGGGCCTTCCGCAGGTAGTCCAGGTACTGGTCGGTGATCTCGTGGATGGGAATGTCGTGGATGTCGATGCGGTCCTTCGTCACCAGATGGAGCAGAAGGTCCATGGGCCCCTCGAAGACGGGGAGGGACACTTCGTACCCCGCTGTTTCTGCCGTGTCTCCCATGGTCCTCCTTTCCCGCCGGAGCGCCTTTCACTTCGGATGTATGATAACACAATCCCCGCGGCGTGTACAACGCGCGCGGCCGCGCAAAAAGGCAGCTCTGCGAAAGCTGCCTTCTGTCTTTTTCCTCATGCTTTTGCCGCGGCCTGCTTCTCCAGCATGATGGAGAGGATCTCCTTATCCGTGGCGACCATGCCGGGATTGCTCACCAGCCCCATATTGCGGATGCAATCTTCCGGCGATTCGGCGGCGATGCCGTCGGTCGTGCGAATGACGGCGCCGTTCGCTGCGAGCATGGCGCTCATGAGGCCGCCGGCCGCCGCTGTGGCGAGCTTGAGCGCGCAGCCCACCTTGCCGCCGTCGCAGATGATGCCCGTGATGTTCCCCGCCATGTTGCGGATGGCCCAGCCGATCTCTTCGTCGCCGCCGCCCATGAGCCAGGTGATGGCCGCGGCCGCCGCGGGAGAGGCCGCCATGCTGCACGCGCAGATCGCGGAGAGCTTGCCCACGTAGGAGTTGATGTACTCGTTGAGGAGATGTGCAAAGGCGATGGCCTTCACCGTCATTTCCCGGGAGCTCCCAAGTTCTTTCGCCGCCTCTGCCACGGGGATGATGACGGCGATGCCCTTGCTGCCGCTGCCTGCGCTCGACATCACCGCGTAGGGACAGCCGTCGAGCCGCCCTTCCGTGGCCGCCGCCACGCGCCGCATGATCCGCCCGAGGAGCGCCTGCCCGAGAAGGGCGCTCTTTTCCGACTTCATGGTCTTCGCGATGCCTACGCCCACGCCGTCCATATGCATGCTGTACTTCGCCGCGTCTTCATTCATCTCCACGCCGTCCAGAAGGAACGCCAGCTCGTCTTCCGAAGCGGAGTCCACCAGCGCGCGGATCTCGGCGATCTTCATAGCGCGCAGCTTTTCGAGGAGCGGGTCCGCCACCTTCGTCCCAGCGGGCTTGGCAAAGACCGTCTTCCCGTCCACCTTCGTGGAGACGATGTTCGCATGGCTCTGCACGATCTCCGACTCGCCCACACCGGCGGACGTGGTCACCTCGCACTTCACATACACGCCCTGCTGGTCCCGGTTGATGTCCACGGTGACGGCGCCGCTCTCGGCGAGGGCTTTCGCCGCCTCCGCGATCTCCGGCGTGATCTCCTTCAGAAGTTCCAGCTCCCGCTCGGGATTGGCCAGGTACGCCCCGAGAGCCGCCGCATAGGGGATGCCGATCTTATCGAAATTCGGGATGCCCACGGCCATGCCGTTCTTGTAGATGTTCCCGCTCACCACGACGTGCACGCGCTCTGCGGTGCCGCCCACGGCCTTCGCCGCATCCGCCGCGGCCAGAGCCACCGCCACCGGCTCGGTACACCCGAAAGCGGGCACCACATTTTTATGAAGCATCTGGAGCATTTCTTCTTTCGTCAGCATATTTGCCTCCTTTTTGATAACCGGATTCGATGTTCCAATTCATTTTTATTATACATCATTTTCGTGGCGCCGCCTGCCGAACATTCTTTTCGTTTCAAAGTCCTCTCCCTCCCCTTCTGATGACACTGCTCTCTTCAGATGACATCGCTCCCTTCTGATCCCGTTGTGCGTTTTCTTTTTTCATTCTGAAATTTCCTGTACCGAAGCGATCTTCCTTTTCCATTTCGCTCTGCGTTTTCCTGCGGCTCCTTTCGTTCGCCATTCTTTTTCTGTATGGCAATGCGAAATTCTCACACATTGCCGCCTTGACAAAAAAGCGGCGCCCGTTCCGCAAAGACAGGGCGGGCCTTTTCTCTATCCTCGCAAGGCACAATATGTAGCGGGCGTGATTTGACTTTGCTACAGGATATGGATACACTATAAACGAACTCACAAAAAGGGGGGAACGGGCAATGAAGTTTCGGACGGCGGGCGCGGTACGACACTCTTCGGTGAACGGGCCGGGCGTGCGGTACGTCCTCTTTTTCCAGGGCTGTCCGCACCACTGCCGGGCCTGCCAGAACCCAGAGACCTGGGCGCCTCGGGCGGGCACGGAATCCGACACGGACGACGTCATCCGCCAGATCCTCGCCACGCGCTATCTGGACGGCATCACCCTTTCCGGGGGCGACCCGCTGTGGCAGCCTGAAGCAGCCCGCGCCATCGCGAAGGCTTCGCGGGAAGCGGGGCTCTCCGTGTGGGCTTACACCGGCTGGGTATATGAAGACATCCTCGCTGGGCGCGCAGGCCGCGCGGACATCGTCCTCCCTTACCTCGACGTGCTCGTAGACGGGCCGTTCGTCCTTGCGAAAAAGGACGGCACTGCCATCTGGCGGGGAAGCTCCAATCAGCGCCTCATCGATGTGCAGAAGAGCCTGACAGAAGGCCGGACCATCCTCTTCGAGCCGTAACAGTTTCACAGGATCATTACATATAAGGAGCCGAAGGATATCATGATCGAAATCAGGAATGTGATCAAAAGGAACGGGCAGACCGTCCCCTTTGATGAAAAGAAGATCGAGAGCGCCATCAGCCGTGCCTTCACTGCGACGGAAGAGATCGCCTCCGGGGACATCCCCACCATGGCCCGGGCCATCACGCTCATCGTCGAGACGGCCCTCCGCGAGGCGGAATACATCACCCCCGCAGTGGAGCAGATCCAGGACAAGGTGGAGACCGCGCTCATGAAGTGCGGCTATCAGAAGACGGCGAAGGCGTACATCCTCTACCGCAGCCAGCACCAGAAAGCGCGGGACACGAAGAACACCCTCCTCGACTACAAGAAGCTGGTGAACGGATACATCGGCGAGAACAAGGACTGGCGCGTGAAGGAGAACTCCACGGTGACTCTCTCCGTGGGCGGGCTCATTCTCTCCAACTCCGGGGCCATCACGGCAAATTACTGGCTCTCCGAAGTGTACGACGACGAGATCGCCCAGGCACACCGCCAGTGCTTCCTCCATCTGCACGACCTGTCCATGCTGACGGGCTACTGCGCCGGCTGGAGCCTGAAGCAGCTCCTGCAGGAAGGGCTGGGCGGCGTGCCGGACCGCATCACTTCCTCTCCGGCGAAGCACCTCTCGACGCTGTGCAACCAGATGGTGAATTTCCTTGGCATCATGCAGAACGAGTGGGCGGGCGCGCAGGCCTTCTCCTCCTTTGATACGTACCTGGCGCCGTTCGTCAAAGTGGACCACCTCTCCTACGCGGAGGTGAAGCAGTGCATCCAGTCCTTCATCTACGGCGTGAACACCCCGTCCCGGTGGGGCACGCAGGCGCCTTTCACGAACGTCACCCTCGACTGGACCGTGCCGGACGACCTGAAAGACATGCCGGCCATCGTCGGCGGGAAGAACATGGACTTTACCTACGGCGACTGCAAGAAAGAAATGGACATGGTGAATAAGGCCTTCATCGAGATCATGATCGAAGGCGACGCGAACGGCCGGGGCTTCCAGTACCCGATCCCCACCTACTCCATCACAAAAAATTTCGACTGGAGCGACACGGAGAACAACCGGCTCCTCTTCGAGATGACCGCCAAATATGGCACGCCCTATTTTTCCAACTACATCAACTCCGACATGAAGCCCTCCGACGTGCGCTCCATGTGCTGCCGGCTCCGCCTCGACCTGCGCGAGCTCCGCAAGAAAGGCGGCGGCTACTTCGGCTCCGGCGAATCCACCGGCTCCATCGGCGTCGTCACGCTGAACCTGCCCCGCATGGCCTACCTCACGCAGACGAAAGAGGCCTTCTACGCCATGCTCGACAAATACATGGACATCGCCGCGCGGTCCCTCTCCATCAAGCGGAAAGTCATCACTCGCCTCATGGACGAAGGGCTCTACCCGTACACCCGGAAATATCTGGGCACCTTCAAGAACCACTTCTCCACCATCGGCCTCGTGGGCATGAACGAAGCGCTGCTCAATGCGAAATGGATGGACGGCCGCGACCTCACCACCGAAGAAGGCCGCGCCGAAGCCATCGCCATCCTGCAGCACATGCGCACCCGTCTCTCCGACTACCAGGAGCAGTACGGTGATCTGTACAATCTGGAAGCCACCCCGGCGGAGTCCACCACGTACCGCTTCGCGAAGCATGACAGGGAAGAATTCCCGGACATCATCACCGCCGCAAAAGACGGCAATGCTCCGTACTATACGAACAGTACCCATCTCCCCGTGGGCTACACCGACGACATCTTCGACGCCCTCGAGATGGAAGACGAGATGCAGACGCTCTACACCTCAGGCACCGTGTTCCACGCCTTCCTCGGCGAGCGTCTCCCGTCGTGGAAATCGGCGGCGACTCTCGTGAAGAAGATCGCGGAGAACTTCAAGCTCCCCTACTTCACCCTCTCCCCGACGTACTCCGTCTGCGCCGAGCACGGCTACATCGCCGGCGAACACTTCACCTGCCCCACCTGCGGCAAGTCAGCAGAGGTGTACTCCCGTATCACCGG
Source organism: uncultured Veillonellaceae bacterium (assembly GCA_949286115.1). Taxonomy (GTDB): domain Bacteria; phylum Bacillota; class Negativicutes; order Veillonellales; family Dialisteraceae; genus UBA1822. Next base: position 54,514 of record CASEBK010000013.1, read on the forward strand.
CTACTACCGCCCCGTGCGGAACTGGAACGACGGGAAGGTCTCCGAATTTAAGAACCGCAGGACCTACGACCCCGGGACCATCGCCAAGGCGGACGACCTGCCGTGCAAAGCCTGCGACATGAAGGACTACGCCCCTGCAGAGACCCCCACGAAGGCCGCCGCGCCCATCCCGGCAGCAGACGCCATCCTCCTCACCACGAAGACTTGCCCGAACTGCCGCATGGCCAAGCGCATGCTCACCGACGCGGGCATCCCCTTCCAGCTCCTCTACGCGGAAGACGCTGAGGGGGCCGACCTCGCTAAAGCCTACGACATCTCCGCCGTTCCCACGCTCCTCGCCAAGGAAAACGACGCGGTCCACCTCTACTACAACGTAGGCAACATCCGCCAGTACATCCAGCAGCATCGCTGATCCCTGTTTCTCATGCCAAAAGACGTTCCTCATCGGAACGCCTTTTTTGTTGGAACTTCTCGCTCCCCGTGGGAATAGCGCCGTTCTTCAGTCCGTCTATCTGATGCGCAGAGATTCCTCCTGCGCTGAAAAGGCACGCCGCGGCGCACAAAAAGAAGGCCCCTGCATCTTTTGCAGAGGCCTTTCTGTTTCAGCAGCTATTCTATTTATTTTCTTCCGCCGAGGTAAGCCGCCATGACGCTGGGGTCGGAGGCAACGGTCTGGGCCGGGCCTTCGAGAACGATCTTGCCGGTCTCCATGACGTAGGCGTAGTCGGCGATCTGGAGCGCCTTGCGGGCGTTCTGCTCGACGAGGAGCACCGTGGTGCCCGCCTGATTGATGGCTTTCACCACGTCGAAGATCTGCTGCACCACGAGCGGGGCAAGGCCCATGGACGGTTCGTCCAGAAGCATGACCTTCGGGCGGGCCATCATGGCTCGGCCGATGGCGAGCATCTGCTGTTCGCCGCCCGAGAGGGTGCCGCCGTACTGGCTGGCGCGCTCTTTGAGGCGGGGGAACTGGGCGAAGACCCGCTCCATATCTTCCGCGACGCCCGCTTTGTCCTTGCGCTGGTACGCGCCCATTTCAAGGTTTTCCTGCACGGTCATGGTCTGAAGGATCTGCCGCCCTTCGGGAACGAGCACCACGCCGGCGCTCACGATCTGGTAGGGCTTTTTCCCCTTGATAGACTGGCCTTCGAAGAGGATGTCCCCTTCGCTGGGCTTCATCACGCCCATGATGGTCTTCATGGTGGTGGATTTACCCGCGCCGTTCGCGCCGATCAATGTGACGATCTTGCCTTCTTCTACGGAGAGGCTGATGCCTTTCAGCGCTTTGATGTTGCCGTAGCTCGCTACGACGTTCTTCAGTTCAAGCAGCATTATGCATCCTCCTTCCCAAGATACGCTTCGATGACGGCGGGATTGTTCTGCACTTCCGCCGGAGTCCCTTCGGCGAGCATGCGGCCGAAGTTCACTACGATGAGGCGGTTGCACAGGGTCATGACGAGGTTCATATCGTGTTCGATGAGGATGATGGTGATGTTGAACTGCTCGCGGATACCGCGGATGAGGTCGATCAGGGCGGCGGTCTCGCTGTCGTTCATGCCGGCGGCCGGTTCGTCCAGCAGGATGATCTGCGGATGCGCCGCCATGGCGCGGGCGATCTCGAGCTTTCTCTGCTTGCCGTAGGGGAGCTCGGTGGCCAGATGGTCCGCCACATCGTCGAGTCCTACGTACTGGAGGAGCCGATGCGCTTCTTCTACCGCTTCCTCTTCCTCTTTCTTCATGGACGAAGTGTGGAGGAGGCTGCCCAGAAGGCCCGTCTTCATGCGGGAGTGATGCCCCACGAGGATGTGCTCGAGGACGGTCATGTTCGCGAAGAGGCGGATGTTCTGGAAGGTGCGGGCGATGCCGCCGTCGATGATCTCAAAGGTCTTCTTGCCGGAAATAGACTGGCCGTTGAAGAGGACGTCCCCGGAGGTGACGGGATAGACGCCGGTGATCATGTTGAAGATGGTGGTCTTCCCTGCGCCGTTCGGCCCGATGATGCCGAAGATGTCCCCCTGGTTCACCTGGAAGGAGATATCGGAGAGGGCTGTGATGCCGCCGAATTTTTTCACGACGTTTTTCAATTCGAGAAGCACGGTCAGTTGCCTCCTTTCGGGGATCTCTTAAAGCGGCGGGCGATGTACTTCACCGCGTCATAGGAAAGGATGCCGTCCGGACGGAAGCCCATGAGAGCCACCAGCATGAGGCCGTAGATGATGTCGCGGTATTCGGACATGGAGCGGAGAGACTCCGGCACGATGGTGAGGACGGTCGCCCCCAGGAGCGGCCCCCACATGACGTTGCTGCCGCCGAAGACGGTGTAGAGGAGCATATCTACGACCTTGTGCCACGTGAAGTCCGTGGGGCTGATGAAGTAGGTGGCGTGCGCGTAGAGAGCGCCGGCCACGCCGGCAAAGAAGGCGCTGAAGAGGAACGCCATCATCTTATAGTAGACCACGTTGATGCCCGAGAGGGAGGCGGCGTATTCGTCGGCCTTGATGGCGGCGAACGCCCGGCCCACGCGAGAATGTTCCAGCCGGTACCAGAAGAAGAAGATCACCACCACGAGCAGAAAGAGCACGAGACACATGAGGAGCTGGCCCGCCGTCTGAGAATCGAGGGAGAGCGCGTCGATGAGGCCCATGTCGCTGGCGTAGCCCGAAAGGGAGCTCGCCATGGAGGGGATGCCCGAAAGGCCGAGCGCGCCGTTCGTGATCTTCATGTTGAGGGCGATGACGCGCACCACTTCGCCGAAGCCGAGCGTCGCGATGGCCAGGTACAGCCCGCGGAGCCGGATGGTGGGCAGCCCGATGATGAGGGCGACCGCCGCGGCCACGAGGCCGCCGCAGAGGATGGACACCGGCATGGGCACGCCCGCCTTCATGGCCAGGATCGCCGAGGTGTAGGCGCCAAAGCTCATGAAGCCGGCGTTGCCCAGAGAAACGAGCCCCGTGCAGAGCGTCATGTAGATGGTGAGCGCCAGGATGACGTTGATGCAGATGAATACGAAGACCTGCAGGAAATAACCGTTGAGTATTGCTTCCATTACGGTCTGCCTCCTTTCCCAGCCTTAGAGAACAATCCTTCCGGCCGGATGAAAAGGATCAGGATGATGAGCCCGAAGGCCACCGCGTCGCGGTAGGTGGACGCGCCGTAGGCCACGCTGAAGACTTCGGCGATGCCCAGGATGAAGCCGCCCGCCATGGCGCCTTCCACATTGCCGAGCCCGCCCATGATGAGGACGGCCAGCCCTTTGAAGCCCATCGCCGTGCCCATGGTCGGCTCGATGGCGTTGAAGGAGAGGCCGATGAGGACGCCCGCCGCCGCGCCCAGCGCCGAGGCGAGCATCACCGTGAAGGTGATGATGAGCCCCGTATTGATGCCGAGGAGCCCCGCCGTTTCAATATTTTCCGACGTGGCGCGTACGGCCTTGCCGATCTTCGTCTTGTTCAGCATGATCGCCAAGAGCACCATGAGGACCACCGCCGTGCCGAGGCTGACGATCTGGATGCCGGAGATCTTGAAAGCGCCCATATCCATGAGCTCGCTGCTGATGGTGGACGGGAAGGACCGGGTCTGCGGTCCCCATACCATGAGGGCGACGCTTTCGAGGAAGATCGACACGCCGATGGTGCTGATGAGCGGAGCGAGATGCGTCACTTTGCGGCGGCGCAGCGGACGCAGCGCGAAGAGCTCCAGCAAATACCCCAGGACCGCCCCGCCGACCATCGCGCCGAGAAGCGCGGGGAAGATCCCCAGGCCCGCCTCGGTGACGAGGAGGAGACCGATGTACGCGCCCACCATGAAGATGCCGCCGTGCGCCATGTTGACGATGTTCAGCACGCCGAAGACCAGCGTGTAGCCGATGGCGATGACCGCATAGGCGCTGCCCAGAGTCAAACCGTTGATAAGCTGCTGAGAAAACACGTTCATTTCCCTTTCTGTAAACCAAAGGCACACCCTCTGCTGCGCGTCTCCCGTGCCCATGGGAGGTGCGCCCGGCCGCGCCGGAAACGATACGGCTGAAAAAGCCCCTGCCTCAGCCAATATGACTGTGACAGGGGCGCTTTCGCGCGGTACCACCCTATTTTGTAACTCTCCGGAAACGAGGCTCGGGCGTCCCTGTCATAAAAAAATCCCCTACCTGCATGCGCAGATAGGGGCGATGAACGCGGTACCACCCTACATTATACTTTGTCTCCGATCCGTAACGAGGACTGACGCCTTTCCCTACTCCATTCAGGAAAGGAGCTCCCGAGTGATATATTTGGAGGACAGAATGCGCCGCCTTGCACCATCCGCCGGCTCTCTGAAGTCATGGACCGTCTTCCTTTTTGCTCTCGATCATCGCATGTGCGCCCGGTAACGCGGGCCCGCGCCGACAGATACTTCGTTCCCTGCCGGAACTCCCAGGTGAGCTTGCGTCCTGCTGCCCGCCAGCTTCCACCAGCCGCTGGCTCTCTGTGCCGCATGGACAGGGCGCTTTTCCCTGCTCCTCGTCTTTTTCCTTCGGTTATATCAGTATATTATAGGGGATTCTGCTGCATTGTCAATAGAAAATCGAAAATTTCTGATTCACAGAGCGCCCGGAAAATGTCGGGCCTCTCCTTGCAAAGGGCCTCTCTTATTCGAGCGGCACCCACTGGCCGTCTTTGACCTGGAGGACGTCGAGCTCCATCTTCGGATCGCGGTTCTCATCGAATTCAAACTGGCCGGTGGCCCCTTCGAAGCCTTTGATCTTCGCCAGGGTGTCGCGGAACTTCTTCCGGTCCGTGGTGGTGCCGGACTGTTCCACCGCCTGATGGAGCGTGTACATCGCGTCGTAAGCCTGAGCGGAGAACTGATCCGGCTCGTGGCCATACTTCTCTTTGAATGCCTTGCGGAACGCCTGGGCCTTTTCGGTCTGGCGCTCCGGATTCCACGGGGTGGCGACGAGCGTGCCGTCCGCAGCGGCTCCGGCCTGCTTGATGTACTCGGGGCTGTTGAAGCCGTTGTTGCCGATGATCATCTGGGTCATGCCCATGTCGCGGGCCTTCTTGGCGATGAGCGCCCCTTCCTGATAGAGGCTGGCCACGCAGATGATGTCAGGATTGGCCGCCTGGATCTTCGTGAGCTGAGCGGAGAAGTCCGTGTCCTTCTCGGCGAAAGTCTCCGTGGCTACCACGTCGATGCCCATCTCCTTGAAGAGCTCCTGATAGATGCCGTTCTCGCCCACCATCTGATCGTTGTTGTTGCAGTAGAGGATGGCCGCCGTCTTGAAGCCCAGCTTGTCGTGCGCCTTCTTCACCGTCTGCGGGATGGCCATCTTGCCGGGGATGGCGTTTCTGAAGATGTAGTCGCCGATGTCGGTGATGCCCGGCGCGGTGGTGCCCGTGCCGAAAGCGACGACGCCGGACTGCTGCGCGATAGGACCGGCGGCGAACATCTCGCCGGAGAAGGTCGGCCCTTCGATGGCAAGGACCTTATCCTGCTCGATGAGCTTCTTCATCGCGTTGATCGCCTCGGTCTTATTGCCCTTCGTGTCGTAGAAAGCGATGTCGAGCTTCACCTTCGTATTCGGATCCGCGTTGATCTCTTCGACCGCCAGATCCACCCCTTCCTTCATGGCGATGCCGTAAGCCGCCCCAGGACCGGAGGTCGCTTCGAGCACGCCGATCTTCGCCGTGCCGGACGATGCGCCGCCTGCGCTGCCGCTCGATTTTTCTCCGCCGCCGCAGCCTGCGAAAGCACCCGCGATCATCAGAGCCGCTCCTGCGGCCGCCAGCCGTTTCATCCATTTCTTGTCCATCATGGTCATTGCCCCCTCTTTGGAAAATCGGTGTATGTTCTCTTTTTCAATACGGCCTTCCCAAAAGAAAAAGCCCCTGTCTCCGGCTGCATGCCTTTCCGGAGACAGGGGCGCTTCGCGCGGTACCACCCTGCTTTTTGCTCTGCCTGCAAGCTCCTGAAGGAAGATACACAAAGACCCCTATCTCATTTCGAGATAGGGGCGTCATTCCGCGGTACCACCCTACATTATACTTATAGGTGTGTCCATAACGAGGACCAGACGTTCCTTCCTACTTTGTTCGGAAGAAATACTCGCGAGGGACATATCGCACTTCAGTATGCATCAGCTTGCACCATCCGCTGACTCTCTGCAGTCATCGCTGAAATACTCGGGAAATCTCGTTCATCGTATGTGCTGTATTGAATGGTTGAATTATACGGCACGCGCCGGAGGATGTCAAGCAAAATTTGCGCAAAAAAGATACATAGATGCGCCCGGCGCAAGTTTCGTCAAGATTTGGTAAAATAAAAGGAGAAAGACGCTCTATATCCATGGAAAGGAGGGACGGCCATGACCATCGCCGAAGTGCTGCTCCGCCTCATGACTTCGCTCGTCCTAGGCGGGATCGTGGGATACGAGCGAGAAGAGAGAAATAAAGCCGCGGGCCTCCGCACGCATATCCTCGTCTCTATGGGGGCATGCCTGTGCATGATGGTCTCGCTCACCATCCCTCTGGAGATGCAGCGGACCCTCGGCCTCTCTGCCGACGGCGGGCGCATCGCCGCCCAAGTGGTGAGCGGCGTGGGCTTCCTCGGCGCGGGGACCATCCTCACCGCCCAGCGGGGCCGGAAGATCCAGGGCCTCACCACGGCGGCGAGCATCTGGGCCGTGGCCGCGGTGGGGCTTGCCGCCGGCGCGGGGCTCTACGCCATGGCCGTGCTGACGGGCTTCTTCATCCTCGTGACGCTCAAGACGCTCCGCCACATCGACGAATGGCTCTCCCGCCGCCGTCCGCCGGAGCTGCTCGAGCTCGTCCTCACGGTGGACGCGTCGAAATTCTCCATGCCTCGGCTCCACCTGTATTTCCGGGAGCACCGCCTCCGCCTCGTGTCCTTCACCACGGACCGCCTCTCCCCCGCCCGCGCCGAGCTCCGCCTCCTCCTCGAAGACGAAGAGAGCGGCGAGCCCGACGATCTCATCCTCGACATGATGGCCCTCCCTGGCACGGAACAGGCCTCCGCAGCCCGCCACACCTTTTCAGACAAAAAATAAAGACCGACGAAGCTTTCCGGCCCGCCGGTCTTTTTGTGTGGAAATGTTTCGATCACCCAAGCACTTTCTTCACGATGGTGACGAAGACGTCCTTGCCGTCCTCGAGGTATTTCGTCTCGAAGTGCATGTCCGGGTGGTGCAGCCCCGGAAGGGCGTTGCATCCCAGGCCGAAGTAGCCCGCTTTGAGCGTCGGCTTATGCCGAATATAGTAGTGGAAATCTTCGCCCCCGGTGAGACGGATGGGCTTGTAGAGCCGATCCGCGCCGAGCGTGTCTCTCACGGCGTCGCTGATGAGGCGGATGGCTTCTTCGCTGTACTCCGCCGCGGGCACTTCGCCGTCGCAGGAAAGATCCGCCGTCGCGCCCACCGCGTCCGCCGCCGCCTTCACCGCGCGCATGGCCTTTTCCTTCATTTCCTCCATGGCTCCGTTCTCCTCGCACCGCATGTCCCAGGAGACCACCGCTTCCGGCGGGATGGCGTTCAGCGCGCCGTTGTCGCAGACGAAGCGCGTGGGCTTCACGCTGAAGGAGAGGTTCGGGTCAATGTGCACCATGGAGACGCCCGCCACAGCCATGGCGCCCGCCTCGATGGCGTTCACGCCGAGATGCGGCCGGGAGCCGTGCGCGGCGAGCCCGTGGAAGCGGGCGGTCATCATGTACTGCGCCGCGTGGTACATCGCCGGTGTGATGGAGCCGGTGGGGACGTTTGCCGCAGGCTGGATGTGCGCGCCGATCAGGATGTCCACGTCGTCGATGGCTCCCCCTTCGATCATGGAGAGCGCCCCCGAGGCGAGCTCCTCCGCCGGCTGGAAGAGGATCTTGAGCTTTCCTTTTTTCACGAGTCCCTGAGCCACCGCTTCTTCCGCCGCGGTGAGCACCATGGAGGAATGGCCGTCATGGCCGCAGGTGTGGCGGGCGCAGCGCACGCCGTCGATGACGTGCGTCAGCGCGTCCATATCTGCCCGGAGGCCCAGCACGGGGCCGGGGACGCCGCTGTCCCACACGCCCACCACGCCGGTCTTCCCGCCCACGTGGCGCGTCACCGTATAGCCCGCCTTCTCGAGGCAGTCTGCCAGATACGCCGACGTCTTCACTTCCTCCATGCCCCGCTCGGGGATGGTGTGGAGATACTTGAAATGTTCCATGAGATCGCTCATTGGTATGCCTTCTTTCTTCCGATCACAAAACGATCCAGTTCATGATGAGCATGGCGCACGCCGAATTGAGGGCGCTGGCCAGCATGAGGAGCGGCCAGTACTTCGCCGGGACGCCCGCCACGGCCAGCAGCCGCCCCATGTACTGGACCTGCGCGTTCAGCAGGAAGTACGCCGGCATCATCACCGTCACATCGTGCGGCGAGAGCGTCCCCGCCGCGACCATGCTCGCCGTGAGGCCGATCGCCGAAGAGGACGAGAACCATGTAGTGAGGATGACGATGATCGCCGCGCCGGGCAGGCCGAAGATGGCCATCACCGGGCCGCACACCTCGCTCAGGAGCTGCATGACCCCCAGCCGCTGAAGCACATCCGTCAGCACATAGGCCATGACGATGTTCGGCATGAGGTTGTTCACGGCCAGATTGAACCCTTTCTTTGCGCCGCGCACGAAGATATCGCAGGGATTGCTCGTCGATTTTACTGCCTGTACATTCTCACTCATCTTTGAAATCCCCCTTGTACACCGTATTCAGCATGAAGCGCACGAAGATGGCGCCGATAAATTTGAAAACGAAGATCAGTACGAACGGAATGAAGAGCGGCGCGATGAGGAATGCGAACGCCCCTGAACCGATGGTAAAATAGTTGTTCACCATCCCCGCGCCGGAGTACTGCCATGCGCTCATGATGATGAGCTCCTTCTTCGTGATGAGCTTGTCTTCGTAGAGCTCCCGCGTGAGCGCCGCCCCGGCATCCGTGCTCTGAAGATCCGTGATGAGCGCCAGCCCCGTCGCACCGGGGATGCCCAGGAGCGGCCGGAGGAGCGGCGTCAGGAGCTTCTGCGCCGCCTTGAGCGCGCCGTAGTGGGCAAGGATCTCCAAGCACCCCAGCGCGAGCATGACCGCCGGCGTGAGAGACAGCGCGAAGAGGAAGCCCTGCCGGGCCCCGATGCCCGCCGTGCCGAGGAAGTTGCTCCCTTCCTTGATCTTGCCGTACGCCCCGGAGAGCGTCGTGAAATCGAACGCCGCGAGCCACTTGTACCCCGGCACGTCAGAGAGCGCCCCGCAGAAAAAGAGCACCGCCACGAGGAGCGCGATATACGCCTTCGGCCCCACGCGGAGCGACTCTTCTTCCTGCGCCGCCGCTTTTTTCTTTTCTTCTTTCCCCCTTTGATGAAAACAAAAAGAGCAGGACCGCCGGAGACCCTTCCGCGAAGCGTCTCTCTGGCGTCCCGGCCCATGAAAAGCACTGCTTTTCTATGCACTTTTCCGAATCAACCTATTCTTTATACATATATCATACAGGATAGAAAAGAAAAGGACAAGCAGTATACACATATTTCATACGATCTGCTCACCGCCGGGCAACGAACTCCTGCACCGCCTGCACGTAGGCGTCAGGGTTCCGCCCGAACTCCTGCGCGTGGCCCGCCCCTTCGAAGAGGAGGACCTTCTTCTCCGGTGAAGCGCACGCCCGCCCGAGGGACTCCGCCGCGTCCGGCGGCACGAGCGTGTCCTCCGCGCCGTGCAGGAAGAGCGCCGGCGCGCGCATCCGCTCCGCCGCATCGAGAGGCGTGATGTCCGAGAGGAGCTTTCCCGTATGGAAGAACATCGCCGCCTGGAAGAACGGGTCCACCACGTCCACGCCGAGGAGGAGCCGGTCGTCGCCGGTCCACGCATAGAGCTTCTCCCGTCCGAGAGCCATGAGGTCCGCATACGCGCTGTCGGCGATACAGAAGATCATGTCCTGCCCTTCGTCCGTGCCGCACTCAAGGATGGACATCGCCGCGCCGAGAGAAAAGCCGTGGAGCCCCACGCGCACCGCCGGGTCCTTCGCCCGTAGGAAATCCAGCCACGCCGAGAAGTCTTCCGTCTCCTTCATGCCCCACATGGTGTGGCGGCCGCCGCTCTCACCGTGGCCGCGCAGATCGATGAGGAGCACGTTGTAATCCATCTGCTGGTACACGGGCACAAGAGAAAGACACATGGACCGGTTCGAGTAGAGGCCGTGCACGAGGATCACCGTCCTGTGCGACCGGTCCGCCCGGGGGATGTATGTCCCCGCAAGGACCGTGCCGTCGCCTGCGGTGACTTCCACCGGCTCCCAGCCGTAGGCCCGCTCCGCCCGGTGCACCGCCGCAAGGTCCGCCGTCTGGTTACGGATGCCAAGGATGCGGTCCCACGGCGAGGCGAGAAGCTCCTCGTAGACCGTGTTCCCCACGTAGAGCCCCGCTGCCAGCGCCGCCGCAAGGAGCGCAAGGCCCAGCCATTTGAAAAATCGTCCGATCGCCCGCACGGTGCCTCCTTTCCGGGTCCTGCCCTTTTCGTTTTATATGGCCGATGGTACTACACAAAAAAAGCCTCCGTCAAGGGAGGCCCGCTGCAGCGGTTCAAAAGGTGAAATGATGGGGATCGGCGGAGAGGCGATGGCCTGTCTCCATGGCGGAGACCGCCTCCATATCCTTCCGGCGGAGCTTGAAGTCGAAGATCTGGCTGTTCTCCTCCATGCGCGATGCGCGGGCGGTCTTGGGGATGACCGCCATGCCCCGCTGGAGCGCCCACCGAAGGGCGATCTGCGCAGGCGTTCTGCCGTATTTCTTCGCCAGCCGCCGGAGCGTGTCGCTTCCCGCGAGGTCTTCCCCCCGGCCGAGGGGACTGTACGCCACCGGCTGGATGTGACGCGCCGCGCACGCCGCGAGCACTGCGCCGTTTCCAAAAGTGGGATGGCTCTCGAACTGGTCCACGAGGGGCTTCATGTCGGATACGCCGCAGAGCGAAGCCAGATGGTCCTCCTCAAAATTCGCGACGCCGATGGCGCGGCACCACCCTTCGTGGTACAGGTCCGTCATGACCTGCCACGCCTTCTGGTAGCCTTCTGCCGGCCAATGGATGAGGTAGAGATCCACGTAATCCATGCCCAGACGGGAGAGACTCTCCATGAGGGCCTCTCTGGCCCGGCCGCGGCGCACGTCCTCCGTCCACAGTTTCGTCGTGACGAAGATCTCTTCCCGCGGGACCCCGCTCTGCCGCACGGCTCGTCCTACGGCCTCTTCATTGCCGTACATGGCGGCGGTGTCGATGTGCCGATAGCCCAGCCCGATCGCCTGCCGCACCGCGTCTTCCGCGCCGCTGCCGACCAGACGCCACGTGCCGAGCCCGAGGAGCGGCATTTTGACGCCGTTTTCCAGCTGTGTCCATTCCATGGGGCATCCCTCCTTTTCTTTCAATTATAGCGATTTCAAAGAAAGAAATCTCATCTTTCCCATGCAAAAGAGGCATAGCCGCCATCAAAAAAAGCAGGGAAATCCCTGCTTTTTATGATTCCGGCGTCATTTCCGTGAGCCAGTCCAGATCTTTTGCCAGATGCCGCCGGATGAGCCCCTCCAGCGCGGAGACGGTCTTCGCATCGTACTGATGGATGATGACAGGAATCTTCTCCGCGCTCATCTCCGCGTAGTATTCGTCGCGGTACATATTATAAAAGAAAACGATCCCCCGCTCTTTCTCCGCCCATTCGTACACCGCGATGATGTACGAGCCGTTCAGCCCAAGCAGAGGCCGGCCGGGGTCCACCATACGGCGGTACGGGCCGATCGCCTCGGGAAGCGCCGCCGACCAGTCCCACCGTGTGAACGCGCGCCCCGCCACCACCACGGAGATCTTCCGGTCGATGAGCTCGCGGCGCATGTTCTTCTCAAGGAGCCGCTCCACCGACGTTTTGTACGTCTCGAAGTCGCCGGTGATGAGCTCGATGTCGGTCATGACGAAGAGTCGGAAATCGGTCTTCACCATGTAGTCCATCGTCTCTTCGTCAAAGAGCGCCTTCACTTCCCAGCCGGTGGAATCGCTCACGTAAGAAAAGGCGTGGTAGATGCGCCCTTCCTGCCGGTCCACGCGACGGAAGCGGTAGTCCTCCACGGAGGCGGGCAGGCGGTGCTCCGCATCCCAGTCAAGGAAGCCCTGCCGCCTTTTTTTCTGATCCTCTGTCAGTTCCATGATCGTCCTTTCTATGCCCCGCCGGCATTCTTCTCCCGGAGCCAGTCCCGGTTCTCGATGACGGTGCGCACGAACTCCCGCGTCTCTGGGAAGGGAATGCCGTCGATGTCGGCGTAGTCCGCCGGCCAGCCCCGCTCTTCCATCCAGGCGTCCACATTGCCCCGGCCCGCGTTGTACGCCGCCAGCGCCAGCACGAGATTGCCGTCGTACTTCGTGATGAGGTACTCCAGGTACCACGCCCCCAGGGGGATGTTCTGCTCCGGATCGTGGAGATTGTCGTCGGGCAGGCCGCTCTCCCCTGCGATCCACTCCGCCGTGTCCGGCATGAGCTGCATGATGCCCACCGCCCCCGTGCTCGATATGGCGTGATTGTCAAATTTGCTCTCCGCGAGGATCACCGACTGCAGGAGCTCCCGGGAGAGAGAGAAACGGGCGGCGTTCTCCTCGATGAGATGCTGCACCTCTTTCGTGGGCCGGTAAAAGACCGCCTCCGGCACGAGCCGGTCCTCCTCGCCGAGGAACCAGAGAGAAAGGAGCGCCGCGAGCACCACAAAGCAGCGGACGCTTCGCCGCGTCCGGCCGGGCATGTACTCTTTCCTGTGCCGCCACCTCCTCATGGACCCTCCTTTACTTTCCGCCCGCGAATCCGGGCACGCGGGAGAGCGCCTCCCGCACCTGCCGCCGCGCGTCCTCCACGGAGCCGCTGTTGTCGATGACCACGTCGGCGTAGTTCAGCTTATTCAGCGTGGGCATCTGCTTGCGGATGCGGGCGAGCGCTTCTTCCCGCGTCGCCCCGTCCCGGGCGCACACCCGGAGGATCTGCTGCTCCACCGGCGCTTTTACCACCCACACCGCCTCCGACCGGAGCTGCCAGCCGATCTCCAAAAGGAGCGGCATGTCCAACACAGCGATGGGATGGCCCGCGTCCTGCGCGGCGATGAGCCCCTCTTCGGTGCGCTTCCACACATAGGGATGGATGATGGCATTGAGCGCCTGCCGCTTGTCTTCATCAGAGAAGACGAGCCGGGCCATCTTCACGCGGTCGAGACTGCCATCCGGCAGGAACACCTCCGGCCCGAAGACCTGACGGATGCGCTCCATGGCGTCGCTCCCCGGCGTCACCGCCTCCCGGGAGAGCTTGTCTCCGTCGATGACCGGCAGGCCGAGCCGAGCCATGTACGAGGAGACGGTGCTCTTTCCGCAGCCCACGCCTCCCGTCAATCCGATGCGATACATACGGGCCTCCTCACTTCGTCTCCGCCCAGTTCTTCCCGGTGTGCACGTCCGCCACGAGCGGGGCTTTGAGATCCGCCGCCCCTTCCATCTCCCGGCGGAGCACCTCCGACACGGCCTCCACTTCCGATGCGACGGCCTCCACCACCAGTTCGTCGTGCACCTGGAGGAGGATGCGGCTCCGGAAGCCCCCCTCCCGGAGGGCCTTCGCCACACGGATCATGGCGATCTTCATGATGTCCGCCGCCGTCCCCTGGATGGGCGTGTTCATGGCGGTGCGCTCGGCGAAGGACCGGCGCTGGAAATTTTTGCTCCGAATGTCCGGCAGCTCCCGCACCCGGCCGAAGAGCGTCTCCGCCCGGCCCGTCTCACGGGCCTTCTCCACCATCTCGCCCATGAAGGCGTGGATGCGGGGATAGCGCTCGAAATACGCCGCGATGTAGTCTGCCGCGGCCTTCCGGGAGATGCCCAGCTGCCGTGCCAGCCCGAAGTCGCTGATGCCGTAGATGATGCCGAAATTGACGGCCTTCGCGTGAGACCGCTCTTCCGCCGTGACCTCCTCCATGGGGATGCCCAGCACTTCCGCCGCGGTCCGGCGGTGGATGTCTTCCTTCTCCCGAAACGCGCGGATGAGGCTCTCGTCGCCGGACATATGGGCCAGCACGCGGAGCTCCACCTGGGAATAGTCGGAAGAGATGAAGCAGTCATACTCCGCCCCGGGCACGAAGAGAGAACGGATCTTTTTGCCTTCTTCCGTGCGGACGGGGATGTTCTGCAGATTCGGGTCCGAGCTGGAGAGACGCCCCGTGGCCGTCACGGTCTGGTTGAACGACGTGTGGATGCGTCCCGTCTCCGGCCGGATGAGCTGGGGCAGCGCGTCCAGATAGGTGGAAACGAGCTTCGCCAGCGTCCGGTACGTGAGGATCTCCTTCACGAAGGGATAATCCGCGGCGAGCGTCTCCAGCACGTCGGCAGCGGTGGAGTAGCCCGTCTTCGTCTTCTTCCCCGCGGGCATGCCCATCTTCTCGAAGAGGATGTGTGCCAGCTGCTTGGGCGAATTGACGTTGAAGCTCTCGCCCGCCTTTTCGTAGATGGTGCGGAGGAGCTGCCGCTCCCGACGGGCCATGTCGTCCCGCACCTCCTGCCAGCGCACCTGATCCGTGGCGATGCCCGCTTTTTCCATCGCCGCCAGCACCGGCGCGAGCGGCGCATCGATCTCTCTGAAGAGACGGAAGAGCCCCGCCGCCTCGAGGCGCTGCCGCGCCGCACCGCAGAGGGAGACGAGGAGCCCCGCCGTGACCGCGCACCGCCCGGCGGCCGTCTCCGCTTCGTCAGGGTAGACCGGCGCCGCGCCGAAGGTCTCCGCCAGGTACGACAGGGGATACGTCACCCGCGTGGGGTCCAGAAGGTATGCCGCGATGGTCATGTCGAAGAGAGGCACCCCTTCGAGGGGGAAGCCGCTCTCCCAGAGCGCCTTGCTGTCCATGACCGCCACGGCCGCCGCCTTCGTAAGGGCCGCCGCCGCGCTCTCTGCCGTTTCCTTCGTGACCTCCCAACGCACATCGCCGCAGGCGATCACCGCCCCGTCCCAGTCGTAAAAAGGCGCCGTCCCGGTGAGGGAGAGCGCGAGCGCGCAGTCCTTCCCGCCAAGGTCCGCCGAGCCGTCCCACGGGAGGAGCTCCGCTGCAGCAGCCTTCGTTTCCTCTTTCTTCTCCGCAGCGAGCGCCTGGAACCGCGGGAGCGCCGCGAATTCTTCGGCGAGCTGCTCAAAGCCCAGCGTGTGGAAGAGAGCCCGCATCTCCTCGGCGTGCACCGGCCGGTGCATGTCCTCCAGCGGCGCCTCCACCGGCACGTCCCGCCGGATACGGGCGAGCGTCTGCGACAAGTACGCCGCGTCCTTTCCCGCGCGGATCTTCTCGCCGACCTTTCCTTTGATGCCGTCCGCCGCCGCATAGAGCGCATCCAGCGTGCCGTACTGCGAGAGGAGCTTCACCGCCGTCTTCTCACCGATGCCCGCCACGCCGGGGATGTGGTCCGACGCGTCGCCCATGAGCGCCTTCATGTCCACCACCTGCGCGGGCGTGATGCCGTACTTCGCCTGCACCGCCTCCGGTGTCATCTCCGCCATGTCCGAGATGCCCCGCTGGGTGAGGAAGACCGTGGTGCGGTCTGTCACGAGCTGCAGCGCGTCCCGGTCGCCGGTGATGACCTTCACCGGCAGCTCTTCTTCATAGCGCGCCGCCAGCGTCCCCAGGATATCGTCCCCCTCGAAGCCCGCCGTCTCGTACTGGGCGATGCCCATCACGCGGAGCACGTCCCGGATGAGGGCAAACTGCGGCACCAGCTCCGGCGGCGCCGGCTTCCGCGTGCCTTTGTATTCATCGTAGAGCTCCATGCGGAAGGTGTGCTTGTCCTTGTCGAAAGACACCGCCATATACTCCGGGTCCATCGTGCGGTACACCGCAAGGAGCATCCGCAGGAAACCGTACACCGCGTTCGTATACACCCCGTCCTTCGACAGGAGCGGCAGCGCGTAGAACGCCCGGTAGAGCAGGCTGTTGCCGTCAATGATGACCAGTTCTCTCTTCAAAAGTGCCTCCTGAAAAATGCATAAATTACCTGTATTATACCATACCGCCCGCCGCCTCTGTGCCCCTCCGGGCAAAGCAGGCCGAAGGGCCCCTCCGCCCTGGAAGGAAGCGCCGCCCTTTTTGCCGCGAAAGTCCCCGCCGCCCCCGTCAGGCCCCTTTTCATTTCTCCGACCTTTTTCCTTTCTCAGACCCTTTTGCCTCCTTCCGGCGTCTCCCATTTCCTCCGCCCTTTCGCTATAATAAAAATAGAAAGCTTTATATTTTTTATTTTCAAAGAAAGGAGTGTCTCCCATGGCTGCCGTTGCAGGCATCAGCCTGGCCGTCATCATCTTCCTCTTCCTCTTCGCCGCGGGCCTCGTGCTGCTCCTGGTGAAATTCATCGGCTGCGCCGTCGCGCCCTTTCTGGGAAACATCGTCGCCGGCGGCATGCTCTACTTCTTCCTGGACGCCTTCCACATCGTCCACATGGACTGGAGCCTCTTCGACGCTGTCGTGGTGGCCCTCTTCGGCGTGCCCGGGACCATCTTCCTCGCCGTGCTCGAACTCTTCTGAAATTGACAAACCGTCCGACGGCCGGTATAATGTATAAGCTGTCTATACCAAAATCCAATTCGGACGGCACATATTTCAGAGAGGTGATATCTAAATGGCAACAAACAGAAATCCCCGTTTTAAGGCATGCAGACGTTTCGGCGTAAACATTTACGGCCATTCGAAAGCGTTAAAACGGCAGCCCGCTGACGCGCGTCAGAAGAAACAGTCTGAATACGGCGCTCAGCTCGCAGAGAAACAGAAAGTCAAAGCGATGTACAACGTCCTTGAAAGACAGTTCTATCGCTATTACGATAAAGCGAACCGCATGGAAGGCGTCACCGGCGCGAACCTGCTGTTCCTCCTCGAGACCCGCCTGGACAACCTCGTGTACCGCGCAGGTTTCGCACGCTCCATCCGTCAGGCCCGTCAGATGGTCAACCACGGCCTCATCAACGTAGACGGCAAGCGCGTAGACATCCCGTCCTATCCGGTACGCCCGGGCCAGGTCATCTCCCTCCGCGAAGAATACCGCGCGAACGACATGTTCAAGCAGTCCTTCCAGGAACTGAAGACCTTCGACCTCCCGTACATTGAAAAGAGCTTCGACAACTGGACCGCGACCCTCACCCGCATGCCGCTCCGCGAAGAGCTCCCCTACAAAGACGAAGTCAACGAAACGTACATCGTCGAACTCTATTCCAAGTAATCGGAACACAAAAAAACAGGACACCTTCGGGCATCCTGTTTTTTTGTGCCTTGTTTGACCTTCGTCGCGGGCCCCGCTTCCGTTTCCCGCATGGCCCCGCCAGGACGCCTCGCCCAACGAAAAAAGACATGTCCGAAGACATGCCTTTTCGTTTCTGTCACGCTGCGGCGTTCGTGGCTGTTTTTGCATCCGCTGCCTTTTCTTCTGCAGCGGGCGTCTCTTTCCCGGCTGCGCCTGCTTCGTCTGTCGTCTCATCGGAAGCGGTCACGGGGCCTTCGAGGTTCGTGCTGCGGTCGGTGGGGACGCGGCGGTAGGGGAAGCTTTTTTTGAGGCGCTTCCACATCTCGTCCAGGATGTAGTCCGGGCGGGTGTCGGGACCTTCGAGCTCGGCGTCGAAGTAGCGGGTGCCAATGCTCTTCACATTCTCCATGCCGTCTTCCCAGTAGTAGATGACGAGCTCGGCATGGGTGACGATGACGGGATCTCTGTCGCCGAACATGGGGTAGCGGCCGTACTGATCGAATCGGACGGCCACAGGCCAGACAGCGATGTCGGCGCCCGCGGCGACGGCGGCGGCGCGCATGGCTTCGGGCCCGGCGGGACGCTCGGCGGTCTCCACGAGCCGGTAGTAGGGATAGCGGAAGATGCGGCTCATCTCCCTGTCGAGAAAGCGGGCGGCGTAGCCGTTTCGCCCGGCGGCGGGCAGGAGCAGCACCGCGCGGGTGTTGTCGAAGTAGCCGGCCTCGCGGTTGGCCGTGTCGGCGGCCGCGGCAGGCGCCGCGATGCAGAGCGCCGCGAGAAGGGCGAGACACCATTTCCAGAATGTGCGCATAAGATGACCTCCTTTTCAAAAATCTCTCTGTCCTTAGTGTATCACAGGGCGGGGCGGCGCGAAAATTTCTGCGCCGGGGCCGCTTCTTTTCGACGATGGGGAAAAGTATGGTATAATAATAGAAATCTTTTATGAATAGAAAAATTTTATGTGCCATGTCACGGATTTCTTGGAGCGGTACACATGAATAATACGGACTGGAAAATTTTGATCTATCTGCGGGAAGAGCGCAGCATCAACAAGGTGGCGAAGCGCCTCTTCATGACGCAGCCTTCTCTCACGTATCGGCTGGATCAGATGGAGAAGGAGATCGGCGTGCCGCTCTTTATCCGCACGAACAAGGGGGTCCACTTCACGGACGCGGGGGACCGGCTCTATTCGTACGCAGAGAAGGAGCTCCAGCGCTACCAGGACATGAAGAATTTCGTCACACACGAGCCGAACACGATCTCCGGCGTGCTCCGCATCGGCGCGAGCCGCTCGTTCACCCAGTCTCACATGCCGACGCTCCTCAAGGGCTTCGTGGACCGCTACGCCGACATCGAGCTCTCGCTCACGACGATGGCCAGCGATCAGCTCACGAAGCTGGTGAAGAAGGAGGAGATCCAGCTGGCTATCATCCGGGGCAGCCAGGAGTGGCCGGAAATGGACATCCTCCTCGCCAATCCCCTGATGTACCTCATCTCCGCCAAGCCCATCGATTACAAGACGCTCCCGTCGCAGCCGACGATCCGCTACCGTTCCGATCCGGGACTGGACGAGACGCGCACCCGCTGGTGGCGGCAGAACGTGGGCGACCCGCCGCAGTTCCTCCTCGCGGTGGACGACTGCCTCACCTGCGTGGAGCTAGTGAACGCGGGGCTGGGCCACTCGGTGATCCCGGCGGACCTCCTGCCCAAGTGCAGCCCGAAGGTATACCGCCAGGTGCTCCGCGACAAGGACGGCCGCCCAATCTACCGGCCCATCCACCTCATCTGCAAGAACGCCATGACCATCTCCGCGCCGGTGGCGATGTTCATCGATTATGTGAAGCAGTACTTCCACGAGAACGGCGCGATCTCCGAGCCGGAGCGGGAAGAGGCCCCGGCGGAAGCGAACGCATAAAAAAGAAGCATTCCCCTTTCATGAGGAATGCTTTTTTCGTGCGCATGTTTCAGCCAAATTCCCGGGGAAACGCTTCGAGTCGGCGTTTCCGCTCCTTCC
Organism: uncultured Veillonellaceae bacterium; assembly: GCA_949286115.1. Taxonomy (GTDB): domain Bacteria; phylum Bacillota; class Negativicutes; order Veillonellales; family Dialisteraceae; genus UBA1822. Next base: position 73,806 of record CASEBK010000013.1, read on the forward strand.
AGTCGGGGAGCCAGCGGCTCATGAGCGCGTGGAAGCGCGGGCTGTGGGACGGCTCGATGAGGTGATTCAGCTCGTGGACGACGACGGATTCGATGCACGCCACGGGCTTGGCCGCAAGGTCGAGGGAAAACGTGAGGTCCCCCGTCCGCACCTGGCAGCTCCCCCACCGGCTCCGCATGCGGCGGATGGCAAAGCCTGCGGGATGGACGCCCATGCGGGGCGCCCACTCGCCGATAAGGTCTTCGGCTACGGCGGAGAGCTCTCCCGTCCAGCACGCGGCGAAGAGCGCCGCCCGGTCTGTGCGGCTGCTCCGCACGGTCATGACCGCGTCGTCCCCTGCGATGCGACAGCCGTTTCCTGCGCCGCGGCGCACGCGGAGCGTCACACGCCGGCCCAGCAGCCAGTGCACTTCGCCGTCCTCATAAGCAAACGACGGCGCAGGCGGGATCTTTGCGAGCGACGCCTCGATCCATCCCGCCTTTTCTTCGAGGAAACGGCGGCAGACCGCCTCCGGCGTGCCCCGCGGCGCGGTGAGGCGCACGGCCCTGTCCCGGCCGACGCGAAGGTACATGTGCCGCACGTCTTTATATACGATCTCTGCTTCCATATCAGAGGAGCTCCCGCGCGAGCTCCGCCGCTGCCCGGCGGATGTCCGCTTCGGAAGCGGCGAAGCGCCCCTGCACAGCATCCTTTCCGCCGCCCCGGCCGGAGAGCCGCTCGTTCATCGCCTTCCCCAGAGGCCGCACGTCCCGGCTGCGTCCCATGAGGATATATGTATAATTGCCCTCTTCCCCGGTGAGGAGAAGGCACGCCGCCGCCCGGCCCGCTTCGAGCAGCGCTTCCGCGCCCTTCCGCAGGTCCCGCGGCGCGAGGTCTTTTTCGAAGGCCACCGCCAGTCCCTCTGCGGGGAGCGTCTTTGCAAGGAGGAGGAAATAGCGCCGCTCCATGTCAGAGAGGCGCAGGCGGAGCGCCGCCGCCCCTTCCTTCTCTCTGACCAGCGCGTCCGCCGCCTGCCCCACGGGCACGGAGAGGGCCCGCGCGGCCGCTTCATCGTCGTCGTAGACCTCGTCCAGCCGCGCCATGGCCCGGCGGCCCGCCAGCATCTCCAGCCGCACGCCGCCGCGGTGGTTCATGAGCGAGAGCAGCTTCACCGCGCCGATCTCGCCTGTACGCGCCACATGGGTGCCGCAGCACGCACAGAGGTCCGCTCCGGGGAACTCCACGAGGCGCACCGTGCCGGTGAGCTCTTTTTTGCTCCGGTAGGAAATATGACTGAGCGCCTCCGGCGAAGGACAGGTGATGACCGTCTCCCTGTTCTCCCAGATCACCTCGTTCGCCTTCGCTTCGATGGCGAGCGCGTCCGCCCAGGTCATGGGGCCGTTGAAGTCGATGGTCACCACGTCGCCCAGATGAAAGCCCACGTTGTCGTAGCCGAAGGTCCGATGGATGAGGCCGGAGACGATGTGCTCGCCGGAGTGCTGCTGCATATGGTCGAAGCGACGCGTCCAGTCGATCTCGCCGCGGACGGTCTCCCCCGCGGGAAGCGGCCTGTCCGTCCGGTGAAGGATGCGCCCCGTCCTACGGTGCACATCCAGCACGCGCGCCGCGCCGAGCGTCCCATGATCGGCGGGCTGTCCGCCCCCTTCGGGATAGAAGGCCGTGTCCGAGAGCACCACGTCCCAGCCTCCTTCCGCCTTCTCGCAGGAAAGGACCTCCGCGGTGAACGTGCGGCAGTAGGGGTCGCGGTAGAACAGTTCATTCATTTCGTCCATAAGAGCTCCTTATCAGCGGTCATTGTCCATGTGAAACTTGTGGAAGAGCAGGAAGACCAGCGACAGCACCATGGCCACCACGGTGGAGAGGCCCATCCCCTTGAGCTGCACCGGGCCGAGCACGAGGGTCGCCCCGGAGAGGCCGGAGATCATCGTGACGGCGCAGAGGATGAGATTCTTCGACTGGGTGAAGTCCACTTTTTTCTCGATGAGCATGCGCATGCCCGATGCGGCGATGAAGCCGAAGAGGAGGATGCACACCCCGCCCATGACCGGCGTGGGAATGGCGTGGATGAGGGCGGCGAATTTCCCGATGAACGAGAAGAGGATGGCGAAGACCGCCGCGCCCGCGATGACCCACGTGCTGTACACGCCGGTGATGGCCATGACGCCCATATTCTCCCCGTAGGTCGTGTTCGGCGTGGAGCCTGCGAAGCCGGAGAGGATGTTCGACAGGCCGTCCGCGAAGAGGGACCGGTGCAGCCCCGGGTCGCGGATGAGGTCGCGCCCGACGATGTCGCTCGTCACGAAGAGATGCCCCAGGTGCTCTGCGAAGACTACGAAGAGCGCCGGAAGGATCATCAAGATGGCCCGCAGGTCAAATTCGGGCTTGTAAAATGTGGGGAACGCGAACCACGGCGCAGCCTCCACGCCGGAGAGGTCCACCACGCCGAGGGCAAAGGACAGGAGGTACCCAGACACCACGCCGATGAGGATGGGGATGATGCCGATGAAGCCCCGGCCGAGGACCGTGGCAAGGATGGTCACCACGAGGGTGAACGTGGAGATGATCATGGCCGTCCCGTTCGTCATCCCCTGGGCCTCTCCCATGTAGCCGGACATATTTATGGCCAGCGGCGCGAGCTCGAGGCCGATGATGGCCACGATCGCCCCCATCGCCGCCGGGGGGAAGAGCACGTCGATCCACCCGGTGCCGATCTTGTCTACGATGAGCGCCAGGATCATGAAGCAGAGGCCGAAGGCGATGAACCCGCCCTGGGCATCGCCGTAGGACATGCCCGCCGTGCCGCACACCGCCAGCACCGGTGAGATGAAGGCGAAGCTCGAGCCGAGGTACGCCGGGAGCCGCCATTTGCAGATCCACAGGTAGAGCAGCGTGCCGATGCCGTTCATGAAGAGCGCCGTCGCCGGGTCCACATGGAGCAGGAAGGGCACGAGCACCGTGGAGCCGAACATGGCGAAAAGGTGCTGCAGGCTGAGAGGGATGGTGGGAAGGAGAGGCAGCCGCTCCTCCACGTGAATGATGCGTCTTTCCATAGGGACCTCCTGTCTATTCAAATGGTATCGACCTATAGCATAACAAGCCTCACGGCATGCCCGATATAGAAATCGTCTATGCCCGTCACAGCCCGGCCGCAAGGCACGCCGCAGCGGAGAGGAAGTCCCGCGGCGCAAGCGCCGGCAGCGACAGCCAGAAGAGCCAGTCCGCGCCGCGGCAGGCGTTCCACGCGCGAAGCGTCGCCAGCAGGTGCCGCCGCGCCTCGTCCTGTTCTTCCTCCGTGTGCCCGCCGTAGAGAATGCGCCCAGCGTCGCTCTGCACGGTCCGCACGCCTTCCCGGAGAAGGCTGTCGTCGGCGAGGAAACGGCGCAGCTCCTCCCGCACCGCCGCCGCAAAGGACGGCCGCCCCACGGGAAGCGGAGCCTCCTCTCCCGCCTGCCACAGGCCGCGTTCGCCGTCACCGCGAAACGTCCAGCGCGCCCCGCCGGTGAAGGAGACGGAGACGTTTTTCCCCGCGCCGATCTCATGCGCCCAGAGGAGGAGACGATAGAGATCGTCCGACGCGGGATCGAAGGAGACGGTCCGCTCCGTTCCGGAGAGCGTACGGAAGGACACGGTCTCCGCCGTCTCGTCGATGCCGATGGAGACGCGCGCCGTCACCGCCTCGATGGGGCCGGAGCGATCGTCCCGCGGCATTTCCTCCGCAAGGGCCCCGGACGCATAGAGCGCGGCCGCGAGCTCTCCCGCCGGCCGGCAGGGATTCTCCCGGTGGTATCCCACATCCGGCGGCCCCTGCATCTTCCGCGAGATCAGCTCCGCCCCGCGGGCGCCGAAAAATTCCTCCGCGGTGAGCGTCCGCTTCGGCTCTTTGAAGAGATACGCCGCGCTCCGGAGATCGTTCCACACGGCGAGCGCCGCCGCCGCGCTCCACGCATCGGCCGTCGTCATGGGTCCCGCCTGATACGCCCGGAAATAGCACGCCCCTTCTTCTTCGATGACGCCGTCCGAGAGGAACGCCTCCATGGCCGCCTTCCCTTCGGCGATGAAGTCCGGCACGGAGACCAGCGCCTCTGCCCGCTGGAAATCGGGATACCGGAGCGAGAAGACCCCCAGGTCTCCTTCGGTGCGGCGCAGCTCCCACTCCGCGCGGAATGACCCGTCGGAGAGAGCGACCCACGCGCCGTCCGCGCCGCCCTCGAGGAGCGCGAAAAAGGCGAGCGCCCCTTCATAGGCGGGGACGAACCACTCCGCCGGCAGGTCGAAGGTCCGCCCCGCTATGTGGAGGCGCAGCACGTGATGGGTCATGACGTACATCTCCATCGCCGCCTCTTCCGCCGCGCCCGCTCTCTTCTCCGCTCGGGGCCGCTCGGCGAGGCGCCCCTTCTCTTTCCACTCGCTGATGATGTCTTCGATATCCACAATCTTTCCTCCTCTGATTTTTTCTCATTGTATCACAGCCCCTTCGCAGCGCGCCCAGAAGTTTCATCGAAGAGCGAGCCGCGGCACGCTCGAAAGGCGAGCTCCCGTCTTTCCCTGTTGCGCCGCCTGTGCAAAGTTTATAGAATAGGAACAGAATAAGAAGGAAAGGGGCTGGATGTGATGAAGGATGCGGCGCTGCGCCGGTGGATCTTTGCGGCGCTCATGACGGCGGCGACGGTGCTGCTGTCTCCGGTATTTTCATTTCCTCTGGGCGTGACCCGGGCGTTTCCAGTGCAGCACATGGTGAATATCTTCCTGGCGGTGCTGGCTGGCACACGCTACGGGGTGGCGGCGGCGTTCGTCACGTCTCTCATCCGCAATATGGCCGGCACGGGGAGCCTCCTCGCCTTCCCCGGCTCGATGATCGGCGCGTTCCTCTCGGGCTTCCTCTACGCGCGCACGGGCAAACTCTGGGCGGCGGCGCTGGGCGAATTCATCGGCACGTCCCTCCTGGGGGGCCTCGCGTCGTACCCCATCGCGGCGCTCTTCCTCGGATCGGACAAAGGAGCCTTCTTCTATGTGTCCCTCTTCGCCGTCTCGTGCGGCGCGGGCTGCGTCATCGCCTATGCAGTGCTCCGGGCGGCGGCCTATTCGCTCCCCGCGATCCTCCGACGTCATTCGTGACCAGCAAAAAAAGCTTCCGCGAGGAAGCCTTTTCTTTTGCCTTTCAGAAGAACGCCAGGATGACCCGCATGATGACCATGCCGATGATGGCGTTCATGATGGAGATGGCCATGAGGAGAGGCCAGTATTTCTTCGGCACGTCCGCCGTACCGAGGAGACGGCCCATGTACTGGAGCTGCGAGCCCATGAGGATGAAGGCGGGCATGAGGATGGTGATGTGCACCGGCTCAAGCATGCCCGACATGAAGAGGGACGCCGCAACGCCCACGCCGGCGGAGCACGAGAGCCACACCGTGAGGAGCACGATGAGCGCTTCCCCCGGCAGGCCCAGGAGCCCCATCACGGGGCCGCACCAGTAGCCGAGGAAATCCATCACGCCGAGGATATTCAGAATGTAGGCGATGACGTAGGCCATGAGGATGTTCGGGATGAGGTTATTGACGCCGATGTTCCATCCCTTGCGCGCCCCGCGGATGAAGATGTCGAACACGTTGCCCGACGGCACCACCGCTTCGCGCAGCTGTTCTTCCCGGATGTCTGTCATTTTATCTGTCATGAGCGAAGTCTCCTTTGTATACGGTGTCGAGGACGACGCGGCACACCACCGCGCCGAAGAATTTCAAAATGAAGATGACCAGGAGCGGTACCACGATGGGCACGAGGGCGTAGCTGAAGAGGGCCCCTACGATGGCGAAATAGTTGTTGATCATCCCTGCGCCGGAGTACTGCCACGCGGCGATGATGGTCTGCTCGCGCTTGTCGATGAGTTTCTCGTCCACGAGCTCTTTCGTGAGAGCCGCGCCGGCGTCGGTGCTCTGCATGTCCGTGATGAGGGTGAGCCCCACGAAGCCGGGCACGTCCATGATGGGCCGGAGGAGAGGCGTCATGAGCTTCTGCGCCGCGGCGAGCGCGCCGTAGTGGGAGAGCACCTCCACACAGCCCACGGCAAGCATGACCGAGGGCACGAGGGAGAGGGCGAAGAGGAAGCCGCCCCGGGCGCTGGCCCCGCCCATGCCCACGAAGGTCGCCTTATCCGAGGCCATGGTGCCGAACTTCCCGATGAGGGTGCTGAAGTCAAACGCGCGGAGCCACGCCGCCTGCTGGATGGAGGCAAAGATCCCAGCGAAAAACAAAATGGCAAATATGAGCGCCGCGTACCCCTTCCAGCCGACCTTGGGGAGCCGCGTGAGGCGCTCTTCTTCTTTTCGATCCATGATACACTTCCTTTCTCCGCCCTGCGGATAGACGCAGGAAGGCCTCCTCCTTCCGGAAAAGGCCTCCCTGCCGAATCGTAAAATTGAAATCATTATATCATCGCCGCGGGCGGTTGGGTATGTGTGCAGCTCATCTTTTTCATGATTTTAGATAATGCTTACCTTTCTGCATCCTTACTCACAAAATGCATAGAAAGAAAATATCTTCCGCACATTTTACTAACGGAGCGCGCAACCTTTTCGCAAAGGGGATGACATCCCTTGTATTTCCCCGCCCGTCCGATACAATAAAAACAATCATCTCCCCGGGCGACCGGGCGTTGCATCCTTAAGGAGGCTTGCTATGGAATCGACGGTATTCAAACATTTCAACTATTTACATACCATCCCCGAAGTGGGCATGCAGGAATTCAAGACGTCGGCGTATGTGGCAGCCGTGCTGGAGCGCGCAGGCTACGAAGTGACGACCCATGTGGGCGGCGCGACGGGCGTCGTGGGCGTACTGGACAGCGGCGTCCCCGGACCGGTGCTGGGTCTCCGGGCGGATATGGATGCCCTCGGCACGGCGGAGCACGCCGCGCATCTCTGCGGTCACGACGCGCACATGTCCATGCTCCTTGCCGCGGCGGAGGAAGTGATTGCCGAAGGGCTCGTGAAGAAGGGCAAGCTGAAGGTCCTCTTCCAGCCGGCGGAGGAGACGAGCGGCGGCGCGCTCTCCATGCTCGACGGCGGCGCGGTGGACGACGTGGACTACCTCATCGGCATGCACATCCGTCCCATCCAGGAGTGCCGCATCGGCCAGGCGGCGCCGGCCATGTACTACTCTTCCGCAGGCCACGTAGTCATCGAAGTGAAGGGGCGCCAGAGCCACGGCGCGCGCCCCTATCTGGGCATCTCCGCGCTCGACGCGGGCTGTCTCATCGTCCAGGCAGCGAACGCTCTCCGCTTCAATTCGAACATCGTGAACAATCTCAAGGCGACGCGCTTCCTCTGCGACGCCGGCGTGATGAACGCCGTGCCGGGCAGCGCGACCCTCGTCTTTGACCTGCGCAGCCAGGACAACGACCTCATGGACACCATGCTGGAAGAGCTCCACCGCGCGGCATCGAATGCGGCGGCTTCGGTGGGCGCGGAGATCGAGTGGAAGATCAACAATATCACCCCCGCCTCCATCATCACACCGGAAGTGACGGACATCATCGCCGGCGTCATCAAAGAAGAGCTCGGCGATGACGCGCTGGTGGCGCCCATCACCACCGCCGGCGGGGAAGACTTCTTCTGGTACCCGCGGAAACGTCCGCAGATCAAAACGGGCTTCATCGGCCTCGGCGCGGACGCAGAGCCCGGGCTCCACGCGCCGGACATGCACTTCGACCATGACTGCCTGCCGAACGGCGTGAAGCTCCACAAAGGAGCGGTCAAGAAGATCCTCGGCTGATTTCTTTTCCTTTTCAAAGCTCACAAAAACCGGTCCTCATGAGAGAACCGGTTTTCTTTTTATTTCCGATGAAGCTCGAAGAGCACGAGCTCCCGGCCGCATCCGAGACGGAAGGGGAACCATCCCCCGTCACCGCGGGAGACGTATCCCAGCACTCCGCCGTCTTCATACATGCCGCGGACGTATTTGAACTGCGACCACACCGGGCGGCCTGCGATGCCGAACTGCATCCCGTGGGTGTGCCCGGTGAGGGTGAGCGCCGCGCCGCGGGCGAAGCCTTCGTCGATGAAATCGGAATGATGGGCGAGGAACACCACCGGCGCGCCCGTCGGCACACCGCTGAAGGCCTCGTCCGCCATGGCGCGCATCTCCGCCCCGTGGCCCGCGCCCTTCGTCCAGGGGTAATCCACCCCGACGATATAGAGCGCGTCATTTCCGCGGCGCACCGCCGTGTGGGCATTCTCCAGAATGGGGATGCCCGCCCCTTCGAGGGCCTGCCGCACCGATTCCCGGCCGCGGTAATACTCGTGATTGCCCCACACGTAGAGCACGCCGTCCCGGTAGTCCCGCTGCCGCGAGTGCAGGATGCGCGCCGTATCCGGCAGGTACCGCAGGTCATCGATGAGGTCCCCCGTGATCACCGTGAGATCCGCCCCGGAGACGCCCGCCGCACCGAGCGCCGCGTCGAGATCGTCCGTCCCGTAGTATGGCCCGATATGCGTGTCTGTCACCTGCGCGATGCTGTACCCTTCGAAGGAGGCGGGCAGATCTTTGACCGCCACGGGGATGGTGTGCACCTCTTCCGGCTCATTGCCCCAGGTACAGCCGTACGCTCCGGCGGAGAGGCAGAGCGCGAGCCACACCGCGCCGAGCCACTGCGCCGCCCGCCGGAGGGACCGCACGAAGGAGAGCGCGCACACAGCGACCAGCGGCAGGAGCGCCGCGATCTCCGCCACGAGGTACGCGCACCCGCCGTACCCCGCCGCCCGGCCGAGCGGCCCCGCGCCGATGTAGGCCCAGCGGTACCACGAATAGGCCTCCTCCGAAGCGAGCGCCAGCGCCGCTCCCAGAAGGCCCCAGAGGTACCACCGCCGACGGCGGAAGAGCAGTCCCGCGAGGCACCCGTCCAGAAGGCCGATGAACGTCAGCGCGAGAATGAGCGTGGTGAACGTAAAAGTCGGTCCGTGATTCATGGTCTCTCCTTCCTGTCACACAAAGGCAGCGAGCCGCGCATGAGGCCCTGCGAGCGGGATCTGCCGCAGCTCCTCCCGAGAGAACCACCGCCAGTCCTCTCCGCTGGGCGCCGCGGCCCCTTCCATGTCGTAGGCCCGCATGTGCCAGATGCGGTGGGTGAAGACGTGGGTGAGCGTCCACCGGAGCGCTCCCGTCCGACCGCTGAGGAGCGCCTCCAGCGCGCAGCGGCTCTCCTCCTCCTTCGCATCGAGCGCCATGGGAAACTCCCACATATTTGCGAGCATCCCCTGCGAAGGCCGCCGGTGGAGGAGGAAACGGCCCTCCTGTTCCACGATGCCGCAGGCGGCAAAGAGCTCCTGCTGGGGCTTCTTCTTCGTCCGCACGGGAAGCTCGCTCTGGATGCCCTGCCGCGCCGCTTCGCAGCCGTCCCGGAGAGGGCAGTCCGCGCAGCGGGGATGCTTCGGGATGCATACCTCCGCGCCGAGATCCATGAGCGCCTCATTGAAATCGCCCGGCCGGTCCACAGGGATCGTTTCCTCCGCCAGCGCGGTGATGCGCTTTCGCCCGGCGCTCTTCAGGATATCGTCCCGCACCGCGTAAAGGCGAGCGTACACGCGGAGCACGTTTCCATCCACGGCGGGCGTCTTCTCCCCAAAGGCAATGGACGCCACCGCCCCCGCCGTGTAGTCTCCGATACCGGGAAGCGCGCGAATGGCCGCCGGGTCCCTGGGCATCACGCCGCCGTACTTCTCCGTGATCTCCTCCGCGGCGCGGCGGATATTTCTCGCCCGGCTGTAGTAGCCAAGCCCCTGCCAAGCGTGGAGCACCGTTTCCTCTTCCGCCTCCGCCACGTCCCTGATGGTAGGAAAGCGCTCCATCCACGCGTTGAAGTACGGCTTCACCGCCTCCGTGCGCGTCTGCTGAAGCATGATCTCCGAGATCCACACGTGGTACGGGTCGCGGGGCTTCGTCTCCCGCCAGGGCAGCTCCCGCCTGTTCGCATCGAACCACGCGAGGAGCATCCGCGGCCAGTCATTCTTCTCCAAGAGCCGCCTCCCGGAACTCCGTCCCTGTCACATGGTCGCCGTCCTCAGCGAAATACACCGTCCCTCGGAGCTTTTTCCCCGCGAGGATCATGGGGAGCCAGATGCGGTCCGCCTCCCACATCTCCTCATAGGGGAGCTCGGAGAGAGAAAACCACCGCGGTTCCATCTCCTCCGAAAGGTGCGGCTCCCCCTCCCAGTCGCGGGCGAAGTACACCACCCCCGCATGCGACCAGGACATGTCCGAGAGCTGGCAGAAATAGAGGTCCGCCGCAAGCTCCAGCGACTCCGGCGCCGCGGTGAGGCCGCACTCCTCGAAGAGCTCCCGCGCCGCGCACTGGCGCATCGTCTCCCCCGCTTCGATCTTTCCGCCGAAGCCGTTCCATTTCCCGAAGCCCATGCCCCGGCGCTTCCGCCCGAGGAGCACCCGGCCGTCCTTCACCGGATACACCAGCGACGTGTCACGCATGGATGTCTCCCGCCTCGTACGTCTCGAAATACAGCGCTTCAAAGAGCTTCTTCCCCGCCGCCGTCTTATACAGGCGGTGATAGAGCGCTTCATTCTGCTTCCGCGGCGCACCGTCCTCATACTGGTTCACCAGCATATCCGCCTCCGCGAGGATCTGCGCGTCCGGGCCGTCGATCGAGCCGTAGGAATGATGATGCCCCACGAGCCAGGAGATACGGGCGATGTTCTCCGCCTCAAAGCCCAGAGAGCGGAGAAGCTTCTCCGCCTCCGCCGGGCCCAGATCCTCCTGGATCTTCCCGTCGTGTCGGCCAAAGCGGCGCTCCCCCTCGTGAATGCCGATGTCGTGCACGTACGCCGCCGCCTCCAGGCGGAAGAGCGTCTGCGCGTCCAGCCCCTCCGCAAGGCCGATGAGCCGAGCGAAGCTGTGCACCTTGAGGAAATGATGGATCCGCTTCGGGTCCCCTTTATCATAATCGATCATGGCGAGCGCCAATGCATCGAGCTTTTCCATTTGCAGTCCCTCCTTTTATTTTCCCTATTATACATGACCCGCGCGGGGCAGGAAGCCTTTCCGCGCACAGAAAAACCGGTATGGTCTCCCATACCGGTCCTTTCCTCCGGATCAGTCTGCGCTGAAGGGCAGGAGAGCGATCGCTCTGGCTCTCTTGATCGCGAGGTTGATCTTGCGCTGATGCTTCGCGCAGGTCCCCGTGATGCGGCGGGGCAGGATCTTGCCTCTTTCGGAAATGAAGTGACGCAGCGTCGCTACGTCCTTGTAGTCCAGCGTGTCGACATGATCGACGCAGCACTGGCAGACCTTTCTTCTCGGTCTTCTGATTCTATCTCTCTTGTTCATGGTGCTTCCTCCGTGTCTTATCCTCAGAACGGGATGTCCTCATCCGTTCTGGGCGTACCGAACTGATTGAAATTACCTCTGGACTGACTGAATCCACTGGGCTGAGCATACCCTCCCATATCCTGCGCCGGCTGCGCGCTGTGCTGCATGCCGATGGGCAGCGCGATCAGATTGGCCGTCACCTCGGTGACATACCGCTTCTGACCATCCTGAGTCTCATAGGAGCGGGAAGAATAGCGCCCTTCAACGAATACGCGGGTCCCTTTTTTCAGCTGATTGCCTACCGCTTCCGCCAGCGAACCCCAGGCCACCACGTTCACAAAGTCCGTGAGCTCCCTCTGTTCGCCCGTCGGGGCGGTATACGTTCTGTTGACGGCGACGCTGAAAGAGGCCACCGCTCTTCCGGTCTTCGTGGCGCGCATCTGCGGGTCTCTCGTCAGATTTCCCATAATCTGTACTGAATTCATCGTCTCGTCTCCTGATTAGTCATCCAATTTGATAATGATATGACGGATAATTTCTTCGTGGATCTTGATGACACGGTCCAGTTCTTTGATCTGTGCAGGGTCAGCCTGGAAATCGATGACCACATAGTAGCCTTCGGTCTGGTGCTTCACTTCGTAAGCAAGCTGACGCTTGCCCCATTCATCTTCCTTGTCGATGGTGCCGCCGATCTTGCCGATGGTCGCCTTGACGAGTTCCACAGCAGACTTGATCACTTCTTCGTCTGCCACGTTCACGATGAACATGATTTCATACTTCTTCATACTGTCGCCTCCTTCTTGGCCTTATGTCCCCCGCTTCCCGGGGGCTGGAAGTGTCTAAACACATTAGACCTAAGTATTATACACATCCCGCCCGGTAAAGGCAAGAAAAATTTCCGTTCAAAAACATTTTCCCATTCAATGTACGTCCTCTATGCTATAATACTTTTAAGTTAGATCCCGTCAATAAACAGCAAAGGACTCCACCACATGACCAATCATTACATTATCAAACGCAATAACAATTCCGTAGAAATGACGAAGCCGAACAGCACGATGCTGGTCTACAAGATTCCCTATAGGGACATCGAAATGAAGAAAATTGGCTTTTTAATTCCAAATCTATTTATCGTCTATATCCTTTTCGGGAAAAATCCCAATGGCAAAGATCGCATCTATGTGGGAAAATCCAAAAACGGTCTTGCCAATCGTCCCACTTCCCATAAAGATAAATACGATAACTGGACCACCTGCTATGTGCTGACGCAATTCAGAGAGCGGACCTTTTTTAACGACGGAACCATCCAATATCTGGAAGATACACTGAATCATCGTATCAATGAGATTGGTCTGTACTGCAACACGACGCTGTCCACCACGTCCGGCACAGCCAACAAAGACGATGAAGAATATTGCGACGACTATCTCGCCGAAGCATATAAAATGCTTGATATTCTGGGCCTTGACCTCATCACCAATTCCGAAGAAGCGAAAGCCGATGCTGAAATCGAAAACAACAAAGAAGACGTCAGTGCCCGCCAGAAAGTACCGGATGGCATCTACAAATTTTCCAGAAAAATCAAGCGGCTCGGTGGCGTCACGCTCAAAGGCCGTATGCAAGTCAAAGACGGTGAATTTATCCTTCTTGCAGGTAGTGATGTCGCACCGGAAAGCGGCATCGGGCTGGCCCCTAATATAGACGATCTGCGAAACTGCGCCCACGTTGAAGACGGAAAATTAATGGAAGACGTTCCCATAAACTCCCCTTCCGCCTGCGGCGAATTCATCACTGGTGCAGCATGCAACGGCTGGACGAACTGGAAAACAGAAGACGGCAACCCCATTAACATATACAAAAGATAACGATTGCCAAAAGCCCGGAAAGGTGCTCCCTCCAGGCTTTTCTAATGCAATGACCTCTGACTGAGAGGTCTTATTTTTTGCTTCATATAAAAAAGATCCCGGAATTTCTTCCGGGATGCGAGAGAGGCATCACGCTGCGGACTGTGCGAAGGGCGCGCGGGGGCGGGCGCGGAGCCAGAGGGCGAGGATGGCTGCGGCGATGCGGGCGAAAGTCACGCTCCACCAGACCATGACGGTCCCGCCGAGGGGCGCGAGGACGAGGGCGAAGAGGGCAAGGAACACCGGCTCGGCGTAGGAGAGGCACTGTGCGGCACGGCTCTCTCCCGCCGCATAGAAGGACGCGGCGGCCACGCGGTTCACCGCGATGAAGGGCAGCGAAGCGATGAAGATGGGATATGCCTCTTCGGCGGCCCGCGCTGCTTCGGCGGACACGCCCATGAAGAGGCTCACCGTTTCGCCGTACTGCCAGAAGAGGGCGCCGCTCCCCGAGGCCAGAACGAGCGCAAAGACGACGGCCCGCCGCTCCGTGCGCCGCACGGCTACCCCGTCGCGCCGTCCGCAGGCAAGGCTCATGAGGGGCTGGCTCCCTTCGCCTACGCCCTGCAGCGCCAGATAAACGATGCAGATCGCATAGGCGATGACCGCGTACACCGCCACGGCAAAGGGCCCGCCATAGGAAGCGGTGAAGCCGTTCACGAGGACGAGGGAGATATTGGGCGTCATGGCAAGGCCGAAGGGCCCCGCGCCCACGGCGAGGATGTCCCGCCAGAGCCGCTGCGCGCCGCCCGTCACGGCCAGCTCCAACGCCCCTGCACGGAAGAGGAGCCCCGCGCCGAGGAGGGCCGCGGCGCCCTGCCCGAGAATGGTGGCGAAGGCCGCGCCGGTCATGCCCCCGTCCATTTCCCACACGAACCAGTAGTCGAGAAAAATATTCAGGCCGAAGCCGGTCACCATGACGGCCGCCGCCGAGAGAGACCCCGCGCGGTTCCGCAGGAGAGGCACGAGGCCCACGCCGAGGATCTGAAGAGCCCCGCCGGCGGTGATGACTCGGTTGTACTCCGTGCCGAGCGCAAGCAGCGGACCTTCCGCGCCCATCGCGCGCAGCAGGGGCTCCGCTGTCACGTAGAGCGCCAACGAGAGCGCCGCACCCGCGAGGAGAAGGAGCCGCAGCGCCGCCGCCCCGTAGGCTCGAGCCCGCGCCGTATCACCCCGGCCGACAGCAAGGGAGTAATGCACCGCTCCGCCCATGCCGATCCCCGCGCCCACCGCTTCGAGAAGCGCCGTCACAGGATAGGCGAAGTTGATGGCCGAGAGCCCCGCGTCGCCGATGCGGTTGCCCACAAAAAAACCGTCGGCGATCGCATAAACGCCGGAGAGCGTCAGCGCGAGCACCGATGGCACCACGTAGTACAGAAAGGTCCGATAAGACATGGTTCCTCCTCTCATCCGAGCTGTGACAGTTCTTTCGCAAAGAGGACGTTGAACAGGTCGGACGTCTCTTTCATCGCTTCGAGACGCTCCGGCCCGATGAGGCGAAAGACTTTCTCTTCCATGGCGTGCAGCGGCCCAATGATATCCTCTGCATACCGTCGCCCCGCCTCGGTGAAGGTGATGACTTTCCGCCGCCGATCCGCGCCGTCCGGTCCGAGCACGAGAAGTCTCGCCTCGCGGAAGCGGCGCACCACCTGATTTACGGTCTGCTTCGTGAGCTCGCCCTGAAGCGCCACCTCCCGCTGGGTGAGCGCCCCGCTGCCTTCGAGCACGTACAGCACCATGAGCTCGCTGTACGTGATGCCCCGCTTCTCCGCATACCGCCCGTAGAGCGCCGTCCCCTGCGCCCACGACAGGTACAACCCACTGATCGTATCCATTCGTTCCATCGTCTCTCCTCGTTTCGTCCTTGTTTTTACCATTATAGTCTATTTTTATACTATCTGCCACAAAGAAATGCCATACCATGATGGCCATGAAAGGCCCTACTTCTTCATGAAATGCTTCTCCATCCGCCCGCGGTCTGCGGGGCCCTCCCTCTCCTGCGATGAGAGCTCTCCCTGCCCCGCTTGTGCCCGCATGCTGCCCATGATACGATGAAGAAAACAACGGTCCGCGGCACGGCCGCAGAAAGGAGCCCCTCATGAGCGAACGTTCTGAATTTACCGGAGGCGTCCTCGCCTGTCTCTTCTTTTCTCTGCTCTTTTTCCTCTCCGTCACGTTCACCTTTTCCCTCACCTTCCCCTGGGTGTACGCCGCCTTCGAACGGTGGATGGCGCGGAACACCGTCATCGACGGCCGTCCCCTCGTCTTCGTGGGCACCGGCGGCGACCTCTTCTGGCATTACCTCCTGTGGCTCATCCTCACGGTCGTGACCTTCGGCATCTACGGCTTCTGGCTCTTCATCAAGCTCACCGCCTGGAAAGTGCGCCACACGCACTTCGCCGATACGTACCGCCCCTGATCCGTTTTTCTCACGCAAAAAGCACCGCACATTTCTGTACGGTGCTTTTCTGTTATCTATTTATGGATGGAAATCTCGCCTGTCAGCGGATCACATCATGCCGCCCATGCCGCCTGCGGGCATCGGAGGCATAGCCGGCTTTTCTTCCGGCAGTTCGCCTACGACGGCTTCCGTGGTGAGGACGAGCGCTGCGATGCTCGCTGCGTTCTGGAGAGCGGTGCGGGTGACCTTCGCCGGGTCTACGATGCCGGCGGCGATCATGTCTTCGTACTTGTCTTCCGCTGCGTTGTAGCCTACGCCCTTCGCGGCTTCTCTGACCTTGTTCGCTACGATGGAGCCTTCTACGCCTGCGTTGTCAGCGATCTGACGGATCGGAGCTTCGATAGCGTGACGGACGAGATTGATGCCGGTCTGGACATCGCCCTCTTCGTGGAGGTCGTCGAGCTTGCTCTGGATGTCGATGAAGGTAGTGCCGCCGCCTGCGACGATGCCTTCTTCTACGGCTGCGCGGGTCGCATTCAGCGCGTCTTCGATGCGGAGACGTTTATCTTTCATTTCCACTTCGGTCGCTGCGCCGACTTCGATGACCGCTACGCCGCCGCCGAGTTTGGCCAGACGTTCCTGGAGCTTGTCTTTGTCGAACTGGGAAACGGTCTCAGCGAGCTGGGTGCGGATCTCGTTCACGCGGGCCGCGATGGCTTCTTTCCGTTCCGCTGCCTGCTGGTCGCTCACGATGATGGTGGTGTTGTCCTTGGTGATGCGGATCTGATGCGCCGTGCCGAGGTCTTCGATGCCTGCGGATTCAAGCTTGCGGCCCATATCCTGGCTGATGACCTGGCCGCCGGTGAGGATGGCGATATCCTGGAGCATCGCTTTGCGGCGGTCGCCGAAGCCCGGAGCCTTGACGGCTGCGCACTTGAAGGTGCCGCGGAGCCGGTTCACAACGAGGGTGGCGAGCGCTTCGCCTTCCACGTCTTCAGCGATGATGAGCAGTTCCTTGCCGGACTGAACGACTTTTTCGAGGAGCGGCAGGATGTCCTGCAGGACGTTGATCTTCTTATCCGTGATAAGGATGTAAGGATCGGTCATGACGCATTCCATCTTGTCCGGATCGGAGACCATGTACGGGCTGAGGTAGCCGCGGTCGAACTGCATGCCTTCGGTGAATTTCAGCTTCGTTTCCATGGTCTTGGATTCTTCGACGTTGATGATGCCGTCTTTGCCGACCTTTTCCATGGCGTCAGCGATGAGGCCGCCGATGGTGGCGTCCGCTGCGGAGATGGAAGCGACCTGCGCGATGGCGTCGCGGGTGCTCACCGGGATGGCGCTCTTCTTGATCTCTTCCACGAGGCAGGCCACTGCTTTTTCGATGCCCTTCTTGAGGACCATCGGGTTCGCGCCGGCTGCGACGTTTCTCATGCCTTCATGGATCATGGACTGCGCGAGGAGCGTCGCCGTGGTGGTGCCGTCGCCGGCCACGTCGTTCGTCTTCGTGGCGACTTCTTTGACGAGCTGTGCGCCCATGTTTTCAAAAGGATCTTTCAGCTCGATCTCGCGGGCAATGGACACGCCGTCGTTCACGATGTTCGGAGCGCCGAACTTCTTGTCCAGCACGACGTTGCGGCCTTTCGGGCCGAGGGTGATCTTCACCGCATTCGCCAGCTGATCGACGCCGCGGAGCAGAGCAGCGCGCGCTTCTTCATTGTACAGTACTTTCTTAGCCATGTATGTCACTCCTGTCTTTCAAATCTCAGAATACGCAGAGGATATCCCGTTCGGTGATGAGCAGATAATGCTTGCCGCCTTCGTCGATATCCGTGCCGGAATATTTCGCAAAGAGCACTTCATCGCCCACTTTGACTTCCATGGGGATACGCTGACCATTGTCATTGTACTTGCCTTCGCCCACGGCGACGACCGTCCCTTTCTGGGACTTTTTCTGAGCTGTATCGGGCAGCAGGATGCCGCCTTTCGTCTTGGTTTCTTCTTCTTTTACTTCAATCAGAACGCGATCTGCTAATGGTTTTAACATTTCGACTCCTCCTTTTAATTATTAGCACTCACTCGCATCGAGTGCTAACTCACATTCTTATCATACACAAAGCCCTGCAAAAATGCAAGGGTCCGCGCAAAAAAATTCAGAAAATTTCCCACAGGGGCGCAAAAAAAAGACGGCCCCGAAGAGCCGCCTCAGTAGACGCGGGACGTGCTGCCGGAGAGCGCATCCATGAGATAGATGGGACCGAGATGCACATGGCCGTCCTCGATGGTGAAGGCGTTCGTCGTGACGTCCCCCATGGCCAGCGAGATCACCACGTCCCGGATGGTGATCCGATCCCCTTCGCGGTCAAAAGCGCCGGTGATCTTTTCGAAGGGCAGGAGGTGATACTTCCCCTCGCCGGAGACGAAGGTGCCCCACGCCTCCGGCGGCCCGCTGCCGTCGCCCGCCAGATGCATGTCCAGCTCCACCTCGCAGCGGAGACGCAGATCCCGCGCGGCCAGCCCGCCCCGGAGCTGATGACCGCGGATCTCCGCCGTCCACGTACGCCGGTCCAGATCGAACTCGCCCCGGCCCTCCACCGTGCCGCCGTACACTTCGCCCTTCACGTCCGACACGGAAAGGCCGCCGTCTTCATAGTGGAAATCGCCGGTGAGCTTCGTGAAGCGCAGCGCCGGCACGGAGAGCACGGGGATGGAGAGCTGCCCCTCGATGACCGGCCGGGCCACGGGACCCTCCACGCGGGCGGAGAGCGAGACCGGGTCATCGATGTCGAGACCCGCGCCGAGAGACGACGGCCGGCATCCCGAAATGGAGAGCGCCATGTCGCAGGAGGGACGCCGCTCCGTGAAATCCACCACGCCGTGCAGCGCGAGCCGCTCCGCCGCCACCGTCCCTTCGAACGGCCCTGTCAGGAGATCGATCTCCATGCGGCGCTTCGTATCCGCATCGAGCCGCAGGTCCACGTGCTCCAGCCGGAAATGGCGGTCCGGCGACTCCGCTTCGATGGTGCCGTCCCGAAACGTCACGCGGCAGTCGAAGAGGCGGTTGCCCGCCGCGCCGGTGAGCCGGATGGGGCCGAGCCCCGCCTCCTGCCGTTCCTTCCTGCCGGGCTTCACATAGAGGGGCCGCATGCGTTCATCGAAGAAGAGATGCACATAGGCTTTCTCCATATCCACATCCGTGACGCTCATCGTCCCGATATGCCCCGTCACCACGTCCCACGGCTTCACGTGGAAACGCACGGAGGGAATGTCCGCCAGCACCGTGCCATCGTCCATCGTCCACCGGATGCCATCGGCCTCCACGTCGCCCAGAAAATCCGCGCGGATGGCCTCGGCGGTGACGCGCCCCGGGAAGAGATCGCGCTCCTCCATGGCCCGCGCAAAGAGAGCCTCCGCCCGCATAGAGAGGAAGACGCACGCGCCGAAAAAGAGCATCGCCAGCAGCACCGCCGCCGATGCCTTCCGCACCAGCCCCCGCCGATGCCGTCCGAACCAGTTCTGCGCTCCCATGGCCCCTCCTTTCCGTTTCTTTCATTCTAACATGCAAAAAAAACTGCGCGCCCACAGAGGGTACGCAGTTTACTGTTTGTTTCAAACTCATCTCAGGCGATCCCCATCGCCATCAACACGAAGCGCATCATGAGCATGACCACTACCGCATCGATGAGCGGCGTTACGAGAAGCACCGGATAGTACAGCGCCCGCACTTTACAGACGAGCACGACCCGCGCGAAATGTCCGATGAGCGTGCCCATGGTAATGCACGCGGGAAACAGGATCGTCGCCTGCGCCGCGGTGATAGTCCCCGCCGCATAGAGCGACGCCGCGGCCGCCGCGCCTGCCGCTTTGGCAAAGAACGCCGCGAGGAGCACGACGGATGCTTCACCGGGCAGACCGAAGATGCCCATCACAGGACCGAGCGCCGCGCCGATGAGGGGCATCACGCCTGCCAGCTGAAGAAACGCGATGAGCGCATATGCCATCACCATGGCCGGCGCGATGAGCTCGACACCGATGTAGAATCCCTTCTTTGCGCCCCGCATGAAGTACTCAGGCGCAGATAATTTCTTCTCCCCCTCTGCCGTCTTTGCTTCCGCCATCATGCCGCCTCCTCTTCTGCCTTATGCTTCCGGTGATAATATTTCAAATAAAACCGAATGATGTTTGCACCCATGACCTTAACGATGAAGATCATCCCGATGACAGCCCCCACCGGAACGACCGAGATCGCCACGAGCGGAGCGCCGGCTGCGATAGTATTACTCACTACGCCGGAGCCCGCGTATTGATACGCCGCGAAGATCGTCCTTTCATCATCGGTGATCATGCCCGCTTCGTACATATCCTTCGTCATAAAAGCGCCCACGTCGGAGCTGGTAAAGCTCGATACGAAGGCAAGGCCCGTCACGCCGGGAATGCCCATGAGCGGATGAAGCAGCGGATGAAAGAGCTTTTCCGCCGCACGGAGCGCGCCCATATTCTCACATACTTCGATGAGGCCCTGCGCCAGCATGATCGTGGGAATCAGCGTGAGCGCCACCACGAGCCCCTCGCGGGCCCCGACGCCGCCCACGCCCTGCAATGCCACTTTCGCTCCGTCGGAATGCCCAAACTGTCCGACGAGAGAATTGAGATCGAACGCTCTCATGAAATTATCCTGCCCCGCACAGAGACCGGAGAAGGAGATGATCAGGAAAAGAAGAGATACCCAACCTTTCCAAGTCACTTTTTCTTCTTTTTGATGCTCCATAGCTGTTTTTCCACCTTACAGTTTTACAAGACACGTAAGAAGCAGTTTTTCTCTCTCTACAATGGAAGACTCCTCTGCCCATTCACGTACCGTATGATTGAATTCGCCCTTTACGCCCATCGCGCAGAGCGTCGGAATGCCTTCCATGGTGAGGTAGGCAGAGTCGCTGCCGCCGCCGCAGGCGATCGGCTTCATCGCGGGCAGTCCCGCTTTCTGCGCCTCTTCATTGGCCCGTTCAAACAGTTTTTCCGACCCTTCGATGCGCTCCATGGCCGGCACGAGCACCGTCCGCTCATATTTTGTCGTCGTGTGGTCAATGTACGTCTTCTTCGCGATCTCTTCGAAACCCTTTTCGACACGCGCCAGCCCGGCCATGGTGCGGAACCGTACATCTACAATGCACCATGCATGCTCCGGCACAGCATTTGCTACCGTACCGCCCCCGATGACACCTACGTTTACCGTCGTCCCTTCCGCGAAATCAGTGAGCGCTTCCATATCAAGGATTTTATGTGCCAGTTCCTTCACCGCACTCCGACCATCTTCCGGATTGTTGCCCGCGTGTGCACCCACGCCGTCAATATCCCAACGATAGCGACAGCACCCTTTACGCTCTACGACGATGCCATCATCGATGAAGCCGGTCTCCATATTGAAGCCCATCACGGCGCCTTTCACTTCTTTCAGATAATCTGCGCCCGCATCTGACTTGCCGTGCCCCACTTCCTCATCCCCGGCAAGAATGACTTTGATGGGATAGCGGTCATATCCTGCTTCGATGAGGAATTTCACCGCATACATGAGAATCGTCACGCCGCCCTTCATGTCGAGAGCACCGGGACCAGTCACCCGTCCATCTTTTACCGTAAATGGCCGTGCAGCCGCCGTACCATCCGCAAAGACGGTATCCATATGGCCGGTCAGTACGATAAAAGGCTTTGTCATATCCCCATATTCAGCGACGAGCATATTCCCCGCCTTCTCATACTCATGAAAACGGACTTTGCACCCTGCTGCTTCAAGGAATGCACGGATATCCTGCCCCACTGCATCAATACCGGCTTTGTTGTCCGAGCCGCAGTCACGGTCCACCAGCATACGCCACGTTTCCATCATGGCCGGCTTTGCCGCCTCTGCCTGCTGAAACAGGTCCTGAAGAGTTTTATTCATAAGAATCCCTCCTTATATAAAATGCTGTCACAACTTTACTACTGCAAAGGAGCAGATTCAATAAATTAAACAATCAAAAAAATTATATTTCCATACATTTTACATATATCTCTTATTATGTCTTGTTTTATTCATCAGATGCTGCATCCCAACAAACATGCACAAAAAAACTGCGCGCCCACAGAGGGTACGCAGTTTACTGTTTATTTCTTATTAACGTTCCTGATGGACGCCGTCGCCGATGATGCGCACGTCGAGCGGGATGTGGACGTCAAATTTGTCCATCACCCGGCGCTGCACTTCGTGGAGCACGTCCAGCACGTCCTGGCAGGTGGCGTGGCCGTTGTTCACGACGAAGTCAGGGTGCTTCGTGGAGACCTGGGCGTCGCCTACGGAGTAGCCAACGAGGCCGCACGCCTTGATCATCGGGCCCACGTGGTATCCCGGCGGGCGGAGGTACATCGTGCCGGCGCTTCTTTTGTCGAGAGGCTGCTTCGTCCGACGGGAGAGCTGGTGATCGTCCATGGCGTGCTTGATCTCGTTCGCATTGCCATGAGAGAGATGGATGCGCACGCCGAGGATGACGTCTCCATTGTGCATGAAGATGCTGTCGCTCTCGCCGTAGTGGAGGTCATCCCAGCCGTAGGTCTTTTCCCGGCCGCCGTCGCGGGTCACCACGCGAACGCTCTCCACGACGTTCTTCATCTGGCTACCGTAGCCGTTCGCGTTCATGAAGGCCGCGCCGCAGATCGTCCCGGGCAGGCCCACCGCCCATTCCATACCGGTGAGCTGGTTCTGCCAGGCCAGGCGGGACACCGCGCCCGTGGCCGTGCCGCCGGAAGCGATGATCCAGTCGCCCTCGCAGGCAAGATAGGGCTTCATGCGCTGCGTGCAGATGGTGATGCCCCGGATGCCCTTGTCGCTCACGAGGCAGTTCGTGCCGCCGCCGATGATGGTGACCGGCACGCCCCCTTCGTAGGCGCGGCGGAGCACCTTCTTCAGCATCTCTTCCGTGCCGGGCGCGACGAATACGTCCGCCGGGCCGCCGATGCCGTACGTGGTGTGACGGCTCATGGGCTCATCCACGCGGAATTCTTTCTCCGTGAGGATACCGTCAAAAAACGAAGTCCAGTCTGTCATTTCTTATCCAACTCCAATACGTCCATACCCTGCATCATGGCATCGCTCACGATCTTCTGAAGATCGGCCGCCACCTGCTGCCAGCGGATGAATGCCTGCAGATATTCCTGCGCGTCGCCGTTGTTGCTGACCATCACGGCCAGCTCCTGGAGATGCTCGTAGGTCTTGTCGTCCTGCTTCTGCCCGGCGAGCTTCGCATAGTCCGACTGCATCTGGGCCATCAGGTACTCTTTGACCAGTTTCCGGGCGTCCTCATTGCCGCGGATCTTCTCCCCCGCCGCAACGAGACGCTTCATCTCATCGCTTTCCCGGATGCCGGAAGCAAGTTCGTACGCCTTATCATATATATTCATGGCTTTCCGTTCCTCCTCTAAATAAACGTCCGCTCTTCTGCAGCAGATGAGGAAATCCCTGCTGCCGCAGCGCTTCCATCGCCACGATGGCGACGGCGTTCGACAGATTGAGCGACCGCGCCTCCTCGATCATAGGGATGCGGATGCAGTCCTCCTCATGGGCGAGGAGCAGCTCCTCCGGCAGCCCCTTCGTCTCCTTTCCGAAGACGAGGACGTCCCCCGCCGTGAAGGCCACGTCGCTGTAGGCGCGCACCGCCTTCGTCGTGTTGTAGTAGAAATGATGCCCCGCGAGCATCCGCGTGACCTCTTCAAAATTTTCGTGGACGTGCACGTCGAGGAGGTCCCAATAGTCGAGCCCCGCCCGCTTCAGATGCCTGTCGTCCAGAGAGAAGCCCAGCGGCTTCACCAGATGGAGCGTCAGATGCTCCGCCGCACAGAGGCGGGAAATATTTCCCGTATTTCCGGGGATCTCCGGTTCTACCAGTACGATATGCATGGTTGCGCCTTTCCCAATCACAGTTTTGACCACATGACATTATAGCATACCCCGCGGGGAAACTGTACCCTCCCCGCGGAAAAGGGCGTCCGAAGACGCCCCGCTCAGAAATAACTGCCGTACCGTTCCTTATACCGATCCTCCATCTCCTGCTCCTCGTAGGCTTTGAAAGTGAACGCCTTCTGCCCCAGATAGGAGATCTTGTAGATGATATCCGTATCGAGTCCGTTCACCGGGATGCGGTATGTGTTCGGATAGCCCCGCACGTCCTGCTCGACGGGCGCGCCGGTCATCTCCACGCCGTCGCTGAACGTGAAGATGGGGTGCGCCGCGTCCCAGTGGAAGGGGTCGGTCTCCTCCTTCGTGAGCGGGTCCTCCATGACCACCTCCACGGTGAGATAATTCACCGCGATGACCGATTCGATCTGATTGGCCGACGCCGCGCCGCCCAGAAAGAGCGCCGCTGCCGCCGCCAGAGCCGCCGTCTTCTTCATGTCCTGCCTCCTTTGGTTCCCCTTACTATACGGGCACGCGCCGCCCCTGTCAAGGCAAACAAAAAAGGCCCCGTCGGGGACCCCTTTCGTTTTATTTTCTTTCTTTGATGCGTGCCGCTTTGCCGGACAGGCCGCGCAGATAGAAGAGCTTTGCACGGCGTACGATACCGCGGCGCTTCACTTCGATCTTTGCCAGACGCGGAGAGTGGACGAAGAACGTTCTTTCAACGCCGACGCCGTAGGAAATGCGGCGAACGGTGAAGGTCTCGCGAAGGCCAGCATGTTTTCTCGCGATGACAACGCCTTCAAATACCTGGATTCTTTCGTTCTTGCCTTCGACGACCTTCGTATGGACGCGCACGGTGTCGCCGGGACGGAATTCAGGAATGTCGTCTCTCAGCTGTTCTCTTTCGAGCGTTTCGATAATATTCACGATCTTTTCCTCCTTACACACAGGACATTCATGCCGATCGTCTTTGGCAGTGGACTGTCCAGACATACGCAAGTATTTTATCATTTTTCCGGCCCGCGCGCAAGGAAAAATCCTGTGGCGGCCGCGGCCAATCTATATTTTGCGGACCCCCACAGATAGAGCCGCACCTTACATGAAGGAAACTCTCGAGATGAAGGCTCACGTTTCAAGAAAATACGATCGAAGCTGTCAGGGCGTGCCCCCATCATGATGTGGGTGTCATCGGAGCTGTCGATGCAGAGCGCATGCCCGGTGAGAGCGAGGCTGAAGCTGTCGGTGCATGGTTCCTGTGGAAAGAAAGCCTCCGTTTCGTCCGTACCGCGATGCCTTCCCGCCCTGCATGGGGACTCTTCATCCCCATGCCCATTTTTATTTCAAAAATGGCATAGAAAAAGACGCCCTGCACTGAGCAGAGCGTCTCTTTTATATGTGCGGTGTCACACGAGCTTGCTGAAGTCGCCCCAGTAATTGAAGAGGTCGAGCACTTTCTTCAGCAAGGAGATGCGGTTCGCCTGTACCGCGGGGTCGTCTACCATGACCATGACTTTGTCGAGGTAGGCGTTGATGGGCGCGGTGAGAGTCCGAAGGGACGGGAGGGCGGCGGCGTAGTCGTAGGCTTCGTAGGCTTTCATCGCCCCGAGGCCCGCCTGGACGAGAGCGGTCCAGAGCTCTTTTTCTGCGTCTTCGGTGAAGAGCTGCGGCAGGACGGACACGGCGGTCTTGCCTTTCGTGATGTTCGCCAGACGGGTCACGGCCTGACGGAGGTCGGTCTCGTCTTTCACGGCGGCGTCTTTCATGCTCTTCGCGCGGAGGAAGAGGGCGTACACGTCGTCCACGGGGCCGGAGAGGACCGCGTCGATGATGTCGTAGTCCACGCCCTGGTCGAGAAGGATGGCGCGGATGCGCTGGCGGAAGAATTCTTCGATCTGTCCGGCGCAGGCGGTCTTCGCTTCATCCGTGCCCGGGAGGAGCGCAAGAGCTTTCGCGATGCCCCGGCGCACGTCCCAGTGGATCTTGCCGTCCACGAGGATGTTCACCGCGCCGATGGTCTGGCGGCGCAGAGCGAAGGGGTCCTGCGAGCCCGTGGGGATGAGTCCGCGAAGGAAGGTCGCCGCGAGGTTGTCCAGCTTGTCTGCAAGGGACAGCGCCCGGCCGATGGCTTCGCGCGGGAGCACGTCGCCGGCGAAGCGCGGCATGTACTGCTCGAAGATGGCCTGCGCGACGCAGGGCTTCTCGCCGTCCAGGAGGGCGTATTCTTTGCCCATCTCGCCCTGGAGCTCGGTGAACTCGGTGACCATGCCGGTGGCGAGGTCGGATTTGGAAAGGAAAGCCGCGCGGTCGGCGTCCGCCGTTTCTTCATCGGTGAAGCCCCAGTCTGCGCCGATAGCGGCGGTGAGGGTCTGGAGGCGGCCCGCCTTGTCGTAGAGGGTGCCCATGTTTTCCTGATAGGTGATGCGCTTGAGGTCTTCCCGATGCCCTTCGAGGGATTTCTTCCGGTCGTTGTCAAAGAAGAATTTCGCGTCGTCCAGCCGGGCCCGGAGCACGCGCTCGTTGCCGATCTGCACGTTTTCGAGGGCTTTCGTGCCGCCGTTTCTGACGGTGAGGAAGTACGGCAGGAGGCTGCCGTCTTTCCCATGGACGGGGTAGTAGCGCTGGTGGTCCCGCATGGGGGTGACGATGGCCGGAGCGGGGAGCTTCAGGAACTCTTCGTCGATGCGGCCGTAGAGGGGCGTGGGGTATTCTACGATGTAGTTGATCTCTTCGAGGAGGCCCGGGTTCGGCCAGATCTCGCCGCCGAGCTCTGCGGCCTTTTCGAGGAGCCCTTTGCGAATGAGCTCGCGCCGCTCGTCCTGATCGACGATGACATACGCCCGGCGCATCGCTTCCTTATAGTCTGCGGGCGAGGCGATCTCCACATCTTCTTTGCAGAGGACGCGGTGGCCGCGGCTCTTCCGTCCGCTCTGTACATGAGCGATCTCCATGGGCACCACGTCTTCGCCGCAGAGGGCGACGATCCACCGGATGGGGCGGATGAAGCGCACTTCTTCGCTCCCCCAGTGCATGCTCCGCGTGAAGGAGAGGCCCAGGATGATGTCCGTGAAGACCTGGGGCAGCACATCCGCCACGGGCTTGCCTTCATTCACGGTCTCCGCCCACACGTAGTTTCCTTCCTTCACGAGGGAAGCCGGGTCCACATGAGCGCCGCGGGCGAATCCCTGCGCCGCGCGGGTGGGATTGCCGTCCGCGTCGTACGCTGCCTGGATGGAGGGGCCGCGCTTCTTCACCGCTTCGTCTGCCTGCCGGTCTGCCGCGGCGGAGACGATCACCGCAAGGCGACGGGGCGTCCCATAGACGGTGACTTTTTCAAAGGAAAGGCGCGCTTCGGCAAGCTTTCCTTCCGCCAGCTCCTTCAGCTGGGCCACCGTGCCGGGCATGATGTTCGCCGGCATTTCTTCCGTTCCGATCTCGAGGAGAAGATCTTTCGTCATTTCGCAGCACTTCCTTTCAGCATGGGGAATCCCAGTTCTTTTCGTTTTTTGAGGTACGCCTTCGCGCACATCCGCGCCAGATTGCGCACGCGGCCGATGTACTCGGTGCGTTCCGAGAGAGAGATCGCCCCCGCCGCGTCGAGCAGGTTGAACGTGTGGGAGCATTTCAATACGTAGTCGTACGCCGGGAGGACGTATCCCGCCTTGATGACGCGGGACGCTTCCGCTTCGTACATGTCGAAGAGCTTGAAGAGCATGTCATGGTCCGAGAGGTCGTAGCTGTAGACGGACTGCTCGTATTCGTTCTCATGCCAGATATCGCCATAGGTGACGCCGTCCGTCCAGACAAGGTCGTACACGTTGTCCTTCTCCTGGATGTACATGGCGATGCGCTCCAGCCCGTAGGTGATCTCCACCGACACGGGATGCTCGTCGATGCCGCCCACCTGCTGAAAATAGGTGAACTGGGTGATCTCCATGCCGTCGAGCCACACTTCCCAGCCGATGCCCCAGGCGCCCAGCGTGGGGGACTCCCAGTTGTCCTCCACGAAGCGGATGTCATGCTCCTCCGGATCGATGCCGAGCTCTTTGAGGCTCTCCAGGTACGTCTCCTGGATATCGTCCGGGGACGGCTTCATGATGACCTGGAACTGGTGATGCTGGTAGAGACGGTTCGGGTTATCCCCGTAGCGTCCGTCGTCGGGCCGGCGGGACGGCTCCACATAGGCCACACACCACGGCTCCGGTCCGAGCACGCGGAGGAAGGTCGCCGGATTCATCGTGCCCGCGCCTTTTTCCACATCGTAGGCCTGCTGCAGGATACAGCCCCGCTCCGACCAGAATTTCTGGAGCGTCAGAATGATCTGCTGAAATGTCATGATTGCCTCCTGAAAATAAAAAATCCCCCGTAACGACAGTTACAGGGACGAGTTTGACCCGCGGTTCCACCCTCATTGGCACGGAGACCTCCGCGCCCGCTTCTTTTATGGCCGCCCTACTTGCTTTCAGACGGCAGCTCCGAAACGCCTTCCGCGCCCGCCCGGCTCGCACCCTCCCGGACTCGCTTTCCTGCGCGTACTCCTTTTCTTCCTCGCCGTGATTTTTTCCCATTGTAGCAGGGGCGGCGGGAAATTGCAAGGCGGTCTCCCCCGCCTCCCATGGTCACCAGGAAGTGCCTTCTTGTGCGCCCCGCCGTTCTCCTTATAATAAGGACCGTAGAAAGGAGCAAGGACGATGACACAGGACGAACGGCTCGCCTTCCTTGTGGAGGCATACAGACAGGAAACGGGACGCGGTGAGGAGATCCCCGTGCCGCTCGCGGCAGAGGGACGGAGGCGGCTCCTGCGGGCGCTCATGAACGTGCGGCCTCCGCGGCCCCTGACGCCGAAAGTCGCGGCGGTCGAGGCGGCGTATCTCGCGGAGCGGACGCGGGAAAAAGGCGTGGTGCGTCCCGAGGACATCCCCACCATCCGCACCGCTTTGGGAAACGGCGGCCCCTTCGCGGACCGGCTCTCCCTCTGGCGGGGCGATATCACCCGCCTTGCGGCAGATGCCGTCGTGAACGCCGCCAACGAAGAGATGCTGGGCTGCTTCATCCCGCTCCACAGCTGCATCGACAACGCCATCCACTCTGCTGCGGGCACGGCGCTCCGCCTCGAGTGCGCCCGGCAGATGGAGGCGCTCCGCCGCTGCCGCGGCCCCTCGTACGTACAGCCCACGGCGGTCCCTCTCATCACCGGCGCCTGCGCCCTCCCCGCCAGGGCCGTCATCCACATAGTCGGTCCCATCGTGAGAGGCGCTCTCACGCCCGCTCATGAAGAGACGCTCGCCGCATGCTACCGGAACGTGCTCTCCCTCTGCAATCGCCGCGGGCTCCGCACGGTCGCCTTCTGCTGCCTCTCCACCGGCGTGTTCCGCTTCCCCCGCCGCCGCGCCGCTGCCATCGCCGTGCGCACCGTCACGGATTGGCTCGCCAACCACAGCGGCGCGATGGACCGCGTCATTTTTGATGTATTTACCGAAGAAGATGAGATCTGCTATGAAAAAACGCTTCGCACCTGCTGACGCGCCGCGTGCCGACGGCTGGCGCGCCTCCATCGCGCTGGGCCTCCGCGCCGCTTCCGCCATGGGCCGCAGTCTCGCCCGCGAGACCCGTCCTGCGGCAGAAGAGACGGATCGCCTTCGGGAAGCGCTCTGCCGCGCTGACGCCATCCTCATCGGCGCCGGGGCCGGGCTCTCCGCTGCGGCGGGCTTCACCTACGGCGGCACGCGGTTCCGCCGGTATTTCTCCGACTTCGCCGACCGCTTCGGCATCCGCGACATGTACAGCGGCGGCTTCTATCCCTTCCCAGACGAAGAGACCCGGTGGGCGTGGTGGGCCCGGGCGATCTATTACAACCGGTTCGTCCCCGCGCCCAAGCCTGTCCATGAGGCCCTCCTCGCGCTGGTGAAAGGCAAAGACTACTTCGTCATCACCACGAACGTGGACCACCTCTTCCAGCGGGCAGGCTTTGACCGGAGCCGCCTCTTCTACACCCAGGGCGACTACGGTCTCTTCCAGAGCGCAGACCCTTCGGCGTGCCGCACATGGGACAATGAATGCTGGGTCTATGAGGCGATGGCCGCGCAGGGCTTCGTCCGTGATGAGGACGGCCTCTTTCAGCCGCCCGCCTCCGGCGCGCCCGCCATGCGCCTCCCCTCTTCGCTCCTCCCCGCCTGCCCGGACGGGACCCCGGCCGCGCTGAATCTCCGCGTGGACGACACCTTCGTGGAAGATGAGGGCTGGCGGAAGGCATCCGCGGCGTACGCCCGCTTTCTCCGCCGCACGTCGGGCCGGTCCGTGCTCTATCTCGAGCTCGGCGTGGGCAGCAATACCCCGGTCATCATCAAGTACCCCTTCTGGGCGCTGACCCTCGCCCAGCCCCGCGCGGTCTACGCCTGTGTGAACCGCGGCGAAGCGTACGTCCCGCAGGCCATCGCGGCGCGCTCCCTCTGCATCGACTCCGACATCGCAGACGTGCTCGCCGAGCTCGGCGCCTGACGATCTCCTGAAAAGGCGGCTCTCCTTTCGGACGGGAGCCGCCTTTTCGCGCACAAAAAAACAGGGAAAGACGGATCTTTCCCTGCGTGCTTTCGGCCAAAGGCCTGCATCATTCTTACGCTTTCTTCTCTGCTTTCTGTGCGGAAGCTTTCTTGTCCTGGAGATACGCGGTGTCTACACGGAGCCAGCTCTGGAACAGGGCGGAGCAGAAGTCTTTGGAATCTTTCTTGGCAGTCATCATAATGGATCTCCTCCTTTGCAAATGCAGGTTTTCTATATGTCTACATCATAATCACTGCCATATATGCCGTCAAGAGATATCTTCTGAAGTTCTCAAACTTCTATATCCTCATCTCTTCAATGCATAGATCGAGCAAAAAACGACTCGTTTTTTAGCACCTGGTGTGAAAAGAAAGCGTTGAAAATGCCCGCGGGGCGCACGTTCCCGCCGATCTTCCTCCCCACAGCCGCTCCCTGCGGCGGCATCTCTCATGAGCGTACCTCAATGCGCTTTGCCTCTTCGCCGTCCGTTTCTGCCCGCCGGGTCTTGCGCCGCTAAAGTCCCGCCCGCGGCGGCCGTTCGCACTGCCTTTTTCCTCCTCCTCAGGCGATGCTATAATAAAAATAAGGACAGAACAAAGGAGGCGATACGATGAAACGATGGATCAGCGCGCTCACAGCAGCGGCGCTTCTCGGCCTGCCCTGCGGTGTCCTCGCCGCAGAGACGGCCGTGCCCTTCGCCGCGGCGGTGAAAGTGGACGGCCGCTGGGGCGCGGTGGACGAGACGGGCCGCATGGTCATCCCCGCGCAGTACGACGCGGTGGCGGTGACGCTCGCGGAGAAGGAAAAACAGGAGGCGGACCTCGCCATGCCCGGCCGGGACGCGCTCATCGAAGTAGAAGAAGACGGGAAGTACGGCTTCTACGACCGCACGGGGCGGGTCATCATCCCCGTGTCCTATGAATCACGCTCCGCCTGGGCAGACGGCGTGACCGCCGTGCAGATCAAAAAAGGGGAGCTCGGCTTCTATCGCGCCGACGGCACGGAGCTCGCCCCGCCGGTGTACGAGGCGGTCTCCGATCTGCGCAGCGGCTGGGCCGTGGTGAAGCGGGACGGCAAGTACGGCTTCGTCAGCAAAGAGGGCGCGCGCATCGCCCCCATCTACGACGAGGCCCACTATTTCAGCGAAGGCTACGCGCCGGTAAAGCAGAAGAAATGGGGGCTCATCGATGAGACCGGCGCGCTCGTCGTGCCCTGTCAGTATGACGACGCAGGGCCCGCGGTGAGCGACGGCCTCCTCGCAGTGAAGCAGGACGGCAAATGGGGATTCATCGACGTGACCGGCGCGGTGGTGGTGCCCCTCGTGTACAAAGACGTGCATCCCCTCTTTGATGAGCATCTCACCGCCGTGGAGAACGACGACAAGCTCTGGGGCTTCATCGACAGCACCGGCGCCGTCACCGCCGAGCCCGCCTTCTCCGCCGTGGTGACGCCTTTCAGTGAAGGGCTGGCGGGCGTCGTCACGAAGGACGGCAAAGCCTACGCCCGGCCCGACGGCTCCATCGCCTTTCATGCGGACTACGACCGCATCTACGCCTTTGAAGACGGCCTGGCGGAGTACCTCGAAGGGGAGACCGCCTACGCCCGCAGCGGCAGTCCCATCTCCATCGGCATCGGGATCGGCATCGGCTGGGGCCGCCATCACCATCATCACCCGTGGGGCGTGGGCATCGGCTGGCCCATGTGGGGCCCCTGGTGGTACGACGACTGGTACGACGGCCCCTCCCGCGTGGTGGAAGTGAAGCGGGGCTACATGGACCGCACGGGCCGCCTCATCGCACCGGCGGACCTCGCCCGGGTGTACCCCGCCATGAAGGAGGGCATCCTCGTTTTCAACCGGAGCCGCTTCGGCTTGATCGACCGCACGGGGCAGTACGTCATCCACGCGGAGTACCGGGCGCTCACCCCCGTCCCGGAGGAAGGGTACCTCCTCGCCCGCAATGAAGAAAAAGACTGGGGCGTCCTCTCCTTCACCGGCGAGACTCTCGTCCCCTTCACGTGGGACGGCCTCGAGCCCCTTGGCGACGGGTTCCTTGCGGCGAAGAAAGACGGAGCATGGGCTCTCGTGCGCAAAGACGGCGCAGCCCTCACCGAGCCGGTGTACAAAGAGATCCGCGCCGGCGGCAGCGGTCTCTTTCCCGCCCGGCGGAGCGGCACCTGGGTCTATCTCGACGAGACGGGACGGGAAGCGCTCACCTTCCCGGAGAAAGTGCAGGACGCGCTCCCCTTCGCCCACGGCTATGCCGCCGTGAAGATCGGCGGGAAATGGGGCTTCATCGACCCCGCCGGCGCATTCACCGCCGCCCCCGCCTACGACGACTGCCGTATCCTCTGAAAATTTCCACACAAAAAAGCTGCGGTCTGCCTTTCGGCTCCGCAGCTTTTTCATGCTTCTTCGCTCTGGTGAGTTTCTTCTCTGAGGTACCCCGCTTCTTTCAGCAGGCGCAGGATCTCCTCGCCGGCCTCCGCGTTTTCCATCTCCACATAGAAGGAATGCTTTCCCCCTGCGATCATGGACAGCGGCTGGAGCTTCTGCGCGTCCAGCTCTTCGTGCCACTTGCGGATGTCCCGCCGCGAGCACAGATCGAGCGCGCAGGAGATCTTGCCGTACAGGCCGTACTCCACGGACACGCCGCGGATCATGCCGCCATTGTCCACGATGATATCCAGCTCCCGGCGCAGCGCATCCCGGTCAGGACAATAGAGAGGGATCTCCATGGTCTCGCTCTTCCGGTCCTTCTCGATGAGATACCCCTGAGACGTGGCGAGGATCCTTGCGCCTTCCGCGCGGAGCATCGCTATATCGCTCACGATGATCTGGCGGCTCACCCTGCAGAGCTCCGCCAGCTCCCGTCCGGTCACAGAGGTATCCGTGGATCTCAGCTTCTGGAGGATGAGACGCCGTCTTTCTGTGTTCTCCAAATGCATTCCCTCCTTTCCGATTTTCTCAAGTATAACATATGTCAAAAAGTTTTTGTCTTTATAAAGCATAAATAAAACAGCACGAAAATATTAAGTATAGATTTTTATCTATACTATAGAAAGGGCCCGCAGCGGGCTCATCGTTCTGCGCCATGCGGGCTCCTCTTATTTTCCCTGATACACCGGCGGCCGCTTCTCCCAAAAAGCTCGCACCGCCTCGGCGAAGTCTGCCGACCGGAACGCCTCGTGCATCGTATCCCGCTCCGTCACCGCAAGATACTCCTCGAAGTCGCTGTAGTTTACGGCGAAATTCTGCACCTTCGCCAGCTCGTACGCCCGGAGCGGCCCCGCGGCGAGCTCGCGGGCATAGCGCTTCGCCTCCTCCAACACGCATCCCGCCGGCACCAGCCCCGCCAAGAGCCCCATACGGTCCGCCTCCGCCGCGTCGATCACCCGGTGCTCCACGGAGAGCTCCAGCGCCTTTCGTGCGCCCACCGCCCGGGAGAGGAGGTACATCCCGCCCGCGTCCGGCGCGAGGCCGATCTTCGTGAAGGGCTCGGAGAACTTCATCGTCTCGTCCGCCACGATGAAATCCGACGCGAGAGCCAGATTCGCGCCGCCTCCCGCCGCGTGGCCCTGCACCGCCGCGATGACCAGCTTCCGCATCTTCTTCAGATACAGAATGAGCCGGTTCACGTGCACGAGGATCTCGTCCAGCCGTTCATAGCGCCCCGCGTCGAGCTGCTCCTGAAAGAAACGCATGTCTCCTCCGGCGGAGAAAGCGCGGCCCGCGCCGCCGAGCACCACCACGCGCACCGCCGGGTCCGCCTCGCACGCGGTAAACCGCGCCAGGAGCTCGTCGTCCATGGCGATATCGAGAGGATTCAGCCGCTCCGGGTCGTTCATTAAGATGACTCCCACGCCCTCTTCCACCGCATACGTCGTCCGTTCCATAAGACCGCCTCCTTCATGAGTGTTTCTTCATTGCGATTTTATTATACCATTTTCTTCTGCTTCTACGAAATACAGGAAACTTTTCTGTAGGGAACGTCCCTTCAGGCATACAAAAAAGCAGCCCCTATGGACTGCCTTTTTGTCTCAGAAAGCGTACGCCAGCTGTACCATGCCGGAGAAACCTTCCCGCTCGCCGGTGTAGCCGCGGAGATTCACGTCCATGCTCCACGGCGAGTCTTTCCGCCCCCACACGGTGCCGATCTCTCCGAAAACCGTGCTTCCCTCGAGGCTCTGCTCGGGCGCGTCGAACTGCCCCGCCTGCATATGGCTGTCCCCGCTGAATTCATACTCCCACGCCGCGCCGCAGTAGAGACGCCATGCGCTCCCCGCCGCCGGCGCATACCGCGCCCCGAGCCGCACCCGGTCGCTCGTCACGTCGTCGAAACTGAACCGGTCGCCGCCCATCTCGAAGCTGTCCCCCTCGATGTCCGTGTGGAAATATTTGCCGTAGAGGTTCCACGTGCCGCGCTCCGTCTCGATGACTTTCCCGAGGCCTGCGTGTACGCCCCAGTAGGCGCTGTCGCTGTCGAAGCCGTAGCTGTTCCCCTCGCTGTCCCGCACGGCATCACTCATGGAAGAAGAGTGCGTGCCTGCGCGGAAGGAGGCCTCGTAGTACCAGCCGTCGTCCTTCGTGTAGCGCACGGCCGCGCCGCCGCCGTTGTAGTTGAGGCTCCCGTCGCCCCGGAACATTTCTTCATTGAATGTATTCCATGTGCGGTAATTGCCCGTGCCGTTCTCATAGAAGACGCCCCACGCGAGGCGGCCGGCCTCTGTTTGATGGATATTCCCGAAGCCCGCGATCTCGCTCCAGCCATTGAGCTTCACGTCCCCCGCCGCGTCGTAGGTGCTGCGGTTCCCGTACACCGCGCCGAAGGTCTGCGTGCCGTAATGGTACCCGTCGTCCAGCAGCCACAGTGCATCGGCGGCGATATCCGCCCCCTGATTCACAAACGCCGCCCCCGCCGTGCGGTTCTCCGCGACGGACTTCGTCTGCGGATTGAGGGCGACCGCCTGTACCTCGAGACCGATGCTGGTATCATCCGTCACGGTCGCGACGGTGAGATCCTGCGTGACCCCGGCGGTGATGATATCTTCGCTCAATTCCACATCAGAAGCATTTTCAATCGTCCCTGCGGAAGAGAGGAGCGTCACGTGGTCGCCTGCGGCATAGGTATTTCCGCCCGCGAGAGACGACACATGAAGCGCGGTCCCGCTCAGGTCGACGGAGTCATTCAACGTCAGCGCCGCCGTACTTTCCTCTCCTTCCCCGGTCATCACGACCTGTTGAAAATCAAGGGAAGACAGATTCGACAAGCCCTTCAGCGTATTCCCATTGCCTGCCACGACCATCGTATTGCCGCTACCATTCCGATTCCCGCCGATAACGGTCACACCGCCCGCGTTTGCCGCCCGAAATGCATCGCTTTCATCATAGCCGCCCACGTAGATGGTGTTGCCCGTGCCCGAACCGTTCTCGCTGTAGCCGCCGTAAACCGTGCCTTTCCATTCGGTGCTCTCAATGCGGACGGAACCGCCGGTCGCATCCTGTGGCGCACCATCCGTACGCTTTGCCGCATAGGCTCCGGCCACGATGCCCTTCTCCTCCGCAGCCATGTGGAAATTCTTATCAATGACGAGCGTCTGCGGAGTCTCACCTGTATAGGCGCTGTTCTGATGCGCGGTTCCGCTTTCATCGATGAACTGACCGGCCACAATGGATTTCTGTACATCAGCCGTGATGGTCGCCTCATTGGCTTTAGTCGTATCCACGGTCGTATTGAACTGATTCACAAAGAGACCGCCGTCTGTTCGGTCCGCATATCCCCAGCTGCTTTGTTCATTTTGTAAATTATCGGCAATCGTTACCGCCTCACCCAGTCGAGAGTCCCACGAGACAGTCGCGCCCACCGTACTGCCCACCGCATAGTTCCCTGCGGCGAGCGATGTGATCTTGACCGCATTAGCGGCGATGTCTGTCACATCCCCGGTTACAGTAAGAGCGGTCTCCGTATTTTCCCCTTCCGCCGACAGCTTCACATTCTGAAATTCGATGCTGTCAAAATTATGCAAACTGCTGACCGTACCGCTCCAGCCGTCCAGCACGAGGGTATTTCCTGTGTAATCCTTTCCGGTCCCGTTTGAACCGTATAAGTTGGCATTCACCTCCGCGTCAGAGCCGTCATGCAGCACAATCTTGTTATTCATTGCCTCTGCGCTTTCACCGCCGGACGCATAGCCGCCATAGACCGTCGCCGGAGCGCCGTCTCCTGCAAAGTTTCCATAGATATGAACAGTATTCTGATTGGCGACTGCCTTCCCCTGCGCCGCTTTGGCCCTACCTCCGTAAACCTCTTTTACACTGCTATCGGTCAGAGTTACTGTATTTTTACTGACCTCGGCCGTACCGTCCTTTCCCAGAAAAAACGCATAGCCGCCATATATATAACCAAAGCCTGTTCCACCTTTTATACTCACAGCATTCTCATTAGTGACTGCCTTTCCCTGTTCCGCATCGGCCCAGCCGCCATAAACAAATTTTACGTTCCTATCGGCCAAGGTCACCGTATTTTTACTGGCCTCAGCCATACCGTTACCTTTTGAGGACGCCTGACCGCCATATATATAGCTAGAGCCTTCTCCATCGCTTACGTTCACGTCATTCTCATTGGTCGTTGCATTTCCCTGCGCCGCATAAGCCACACCACCATAAATATATTTTATATTGCTATTCGTCAGAGCTACTGTATTTTTGTTGGCTTTTGCCGTACCGTTACCTTTCAAGGACGCATAACCGCCATATATGTCACTAAGGCTCCCACCATTTACACTCACAGTATTCTCATCAGCGAATGCACTCCCATCAAACGTATCCGCCGCTCCACCTGCAATAAGTAAATTGGAATCGTCAAGGTTCAAAATGTTGATGTGATTGCCACTGGTGAAATCGGCGGGCGCATATATATACAAATCATCAAAATATTTCCAACCATTTACTTCCGTAATCTGAGTCCGGCCATTGACAGTGACCTCAAGCGCCCCCTCTGCCGCCACGGCACTTCCCGCGCCCCAGCATAAAGCGGCTGCCGCCAGGGCCGCCGCAAATGAGATAGATTTCCTTTTCTGCATCAGAAAAACCTCCCGTAACTTATTACGGGAGGAGGTACGGAGAAGGTCACCTGACCCCCCCCCGTGAATTTTCGTGCACGGCCAGCCGGATGGCTGCCCGCGTTTTTTATTATATATCCGACCCACAGGGTGCGCGCAAGAGGCAGGGCATTTCTCTTCCGCATGGTACGCAAAAAAGGCCCCCTTTCGGGAGCCTTCTTCTTTTGCAAAGCTGAAATTATTTCAGTTCTACGGTCGCGCCGGCAGCTTCGAGCTTGCCTTTGATTTCTTCCGCGTCAGCTTTGGAGATGCCTTCTTTGACAGCTTTCGGAGCGCCGTCTACGAGGGCTTTTGCGTCTTTCAGGCCGAGGCCGGTGATCTCACGAACGACTTTGATGACCTGGATCTTGCTTTCGCCTGCGGATGCGAGGACGACGTCGAATTCGGTCTTTTCTTCTTCAGCGGCTGCGCCTGCTGCCGGAGCGGCAGCTGCGACTGCTACCGGAGCAGCAGCGGATACGCCGAATTTGTCTTCGATGGCTTTGACGAGTTTGCTCAGTTCGAGGACGGACATGTTGCTAATGGCTTCAAGGATTTCTTCGTTGGTCATTTTTGTTTCCTCCATTGAAATGTTTAGGCGCTTCGTTTATGCGCTTTCTTTCTGTTTACGCACAGCTTCGAGAGCATATGCGAGTTTGGTGATGTTGCCGTTGAGGGCACGTGCCAGGCCGGAGATCGGGGCAAGAAGGGTCGCCGCGACCATGCCGAGCAGCTGTTCTCTGGACGGGAGATCGGCCAGGGCCTTGATCTCTTCCGGTCCGATGACGCGTCCGTCGAGGACGCCTGCCTTCACGGTGATGGCTTCGGTCTTGGTCTCTGCGATGAAGGCTTTCAGCACGGCAGCCGGTGCGACGGGATCGTCTTTGCAGGTCGCCAGGCCGTTCGGGCCTTCCAGATGTTTGTCGAGTCCATCAAGGCCGAGTTCGTCGGCTGCGATGCGGGTCAGTGTATTTTTGATGACCTTGTATTCTACGCCGCGTTCACGGAACTTGCGGCGAAGGGCGGTCGCATCGGCGACGGTCAGTTTGTTGAAGGAGATGAGGACGACGCCCTGTTCGGACAGTTTCGCTTTCATCTCTTCGACGACGGCCACTTTTTCGGGACGGATTTTGGTTTCGTAAGCTTCGCTCATAGTACACCTCCTCTGCTCTGGGATTTTTTATTTATCACGTTAGCTAAAACGACCCCACGAAGGTGAGGTCGTACACTGGCTTTCCAGTATTCAGCCTCGGGAGGCGGGCTTTCGCCCATTATACATACCGCCGGTCTTCAGCTAAAGTGTTAAATATGATTATGCTTTCGGTGCTGTCACCTTGGTGATGTCCAGGTGGATGCCCGGGCCCATGGTGGAGCAGATGGTGAGGCTCTTCATGTACGCGCCTTTGACGGTGGACGGACGAGCCTTCAGGATATGGTCGAATACGACGCGCAGGTTTTCTTTCAGCTTGTCATCGTCGAAGGAGACTTTGCCGATGACGACCTGGATGTTACCTGCCTTGTCGGTGCGGTACTGGACCTTGCCGGCTTTGATCTCGGTGACGGCTTTCGTCACATCGGGGGTGACGGTGCCGACTTTCGGGTTCGGCATGAGGCCCTTCGGGCCGAGGATACGGCCGAGGCGGCCGACGACGCCCATCATGTCCGGGGTGGCGACGACGACGTCGAAGTCCATCCATCCGCCCTGGATCTTCTGAGCGAGTTCCATCCCGCCTACGTAGTCAGCGCCGGCTGCTTTCGCTTCATCTTCCTTGTGGTCTTTGGCGAAGACGAGGACTTTCTTCGTCTTGCCGGTGCCGTGGGGAAGCACGAGAGCGCCGCGGAGCTGCTGATCCGCGTACTTCGGGTTGATATTGAGGTTGAAGGAAAGCTCGACGGTCTCGTCGAATTTCGCGGACGCGGCTTTCTTCAGGAGTGCGACAGCTTCGTCGAGGTCATAGAGGGTATGACTGTCAACGATGGCGGCCGCTGCTTTCTGTTTCTTTGTCAGTTTTGCCATTGTTTCCTCCTTGTGGTTCAGCGGGCTTTGCCCTTCCACGCGAACGGTCAGTCTCAGTCTACGACTTCGATGCCCATGCTGCGGGCGGTGCCTTCGATGAGGCGCATTGCTGCTTCTACATCGTTGGCATTGAGGTCAGGCATCTTCGTTTCCGCGATCTCCTTGACCTGCGCTTTGGTGACTTTGCCGACTTTCTTTTTGTTCGGTTC
Organism: uncultured Veillonellaceae bacterium; assembly: GCA_949286115.1. Classification (GTDB taxonomy): domain Bacteria; phylum Bacillota; class Negativicutes; order Veillonellales; family Dialisteraceae; genus UBA1822. The sequence goes on from CASEBK010000013.1 coordinate 113,210, forward strand.
ACCGGAAGCGGTCTCGATGCCTGCTGCTTTCTTCAGGAGAACGGCAGCGGGCGGCGTTTTGCAGATGAAAGTGAAGCTTCTATCTTCGTAAACGGTGATTTCTACAGGGATGATCAGGCCGACCTGCTGTGCGGTGCGGTCATTGAAGTCCTTGACGAAAGCCATGATGTTCACGCCTGCCTGGCCGAGGGCCGGGCCGACTGGCGGAGCCGGGGTGGCTTTGCCTGCGGGTACCTGCAGTTTCACTACTTTCGTAATTTTCTTTGCCATAGTTGACACCTCCTTACTCTTTGAGGATGTGGTACGAACGGGTCTCCCCTCCCACGTGAGGTTTCGGATGCGGCGGAGGTCCCGCGCATCGCTCTCACTGAGCGTTACGAAAGGGGCTCAAAGAAGCCCGCTTCCAGCTCTATTTTGGTAGCGTGCCCAAAGGCGCTGATCTCGGCGGTGATCCGCCCTTTGTCAGCCGCTACATTGAGCACGGTAGCCACATGATCGGCGAAAGGCCCTTCGGTGATGCGGATGGCATCCCCTGCCTTCACGGTGATCTTCACCGGGACTTTTTTATCTTTGTGGAGAATGCGCTCGACTTCGGCGTCGGAGAGAGGGATCGGCTTGGTGGTGGTCCCTACGAATCCGGTCACGCCAGGCGTATTGCGCACGACATACCAGCTGTGGTCATTGACTTCCATCTCGATCAGAAGGTAGCCCGGGAAGACTTTCCGGGAGACGACTTTTTTCTGGCCGTCTTTCACTTCTTCTTCGTCCTGCATGGGCAGGAGGATCTGCTTGATGGTGTCTTCAAGGCCCATGGAGTGGACCTTGCGGGTCAACGTATCCTGGACTTTGTTTTCATAGCCGGAATACGTATGGATGACATACCAGCGTATATTCTTTTCTTTTTTCTCGAGTTGCTCTTCGTTTTCCGGCATGCTTCCTCCTTTCAGCCCACTGCACTGACCAGCAGCTTGGAGAGGCCCATGAAAACGAAATCCACTGCGACGAGCAGGCAGGAAACGAGAAGCACCGACGCGATGACGGTCGCTGTGTAGCGGCCGAGCTGCTGCTTCGTAGGCCAGATGACTTTCTTCATCTCGACCTTCGTCTCGCGGAAGAACCTGTTCCAGGCGGCGCTGTTTTCCTCTGCTGTTTGCCGACGGTTCGCCATGCTTACACCCCAGTTTCGCTAATTATTTGGTTTCTTTATGCAGGGTGTGTTTCTTGCACCATTTGCAGTATTTCATCATTTCGATGCGTTCTGCATTGTTTTTCTTGTTCTTGTTGGTACGATAGTTGCGGCGTTTGCATTCCGTACACGCAAGAGTAATTCCTTCACGCATTCTTTACACCTCACTCAATTTTCTTCGGGTTTTCCCTGTTGCAACATACTCAAGGATTATATCACAGCGGGAAACGGGAAGTCAATCATTTTTCACTTAAAAAAGCCTGGATTTCCGGGCGTCCTCATTATAGCACGCGCGGCCCGGTGCCGCAAGGCGCCGCATACGAAACTTTTACAGGACGCTGACGCCGTTTTTCTTTTCTTTTTTTATACTGAGAGCGACTTTGTAAGGAGGCGGGATATGGATATCATTCTTCAGCATATCAGCAAATCGTACGGCGCGCGCCCGGTCATCCGGGACGTGTCGCTCGCTGTCGCATCGGGAAGCTTCACCACGCTTCTGGGCCCTTCGGGCTGCGGCAAGACGACGCTCCTCCGGATGATCGCCGGGCTTGAAAAGCCGGACGCGGGGCGGATCGTCCTCGGCGGGCGGTGCGTCTTTTCTTCCGATGAGGGGCGCTTCGTGCCGCCGGAGGAGAGGGGCCTGGGCTTCGTCTTTCAGGATTTCGCGCTGTGGCCGCACATGACGGTCTTTGAAAACGTGGCGTTCGGCCTCAGAGCTTCGGGGCGCACGGTTCATCTTCGCGAGCGGGTGTTCCAAGCGCTCGCGGCGGTGAAGCTGGAGGGCTTGGAGCACCGCTATCCCCATCAGCTCTCCGGCGGGCAGCAGCAGCGCGTGGCGCTCGCCCGGGCGGTGGTCACGGAGCCGGAGTGCATCCTCTTCGACGAGCCGCTCTCCGCGCTCGACGCCCGTCTCCGCGAGGCCATGCGGGTGGAGCTCCGCGAGTTGGCCGCGCGCCTTGGCATCACGTCGGTCTTCGTGACGCATGACCAGTCGGAGGCGATGAGCATGAGCGACCGCATCGCGGTCCTCTCGGAGGGGCAGATCGAACAATACGACGCGCCGGAGGCGATCTACGAACATCCTGCCACGGCGTTTGCCGCCCGCTTCGTCGGCTCGTCGAACTGGATCGATGAGAGCCATCTCTTCCGGCCGGAGAAGGCGTCCCGCACACCGCTGCCGGAGAGCCGCCCTTTTTCCGCGGAGGTGGCGTCGAGCCAGTTCCTCGGCCACACGTACCGGCTCCATCTCCGCCATGGCCAGGAGGACTGGACGGTGCTCTCACCGGAGAGGGCCGAGCCGGGCGCCAAGGTCACGGTCTATGTCCGCCCGGAGGATGTGATCTCCGTGCCGGTCTCTCGGACATAAAAGGGTCCGCCCTTTTATATATATTTCTGCATTTTATTTCCACAGAAGGAGCGCAACATGAACACAAAATGGAAAAAAACGATGCTTCTCAGCGCGGCGGTCTGCCTCGCGCTGTCCCTTACCGCCTGCGGCGGCACGAAGGAAGCCGCGCCGGCCGCGCCAAAGGCGAGCGGCAAGGTGACGGTATACATGCCGTCTCCGGCAGGTCTGGCCAATAAGATCGCCAAAGGGTTCGAAGCGAAGACCGGCGTCAAGGTGGAGCATTTCCAGGGCACGACGGGAGAGATCCTCGCCCGTCTGGAAGCGGAGAAGGCGAATCCCGCCGCCGACGTGGTGATCCTCGCGTCCTGGTCGGACGGCCTTTCTATGAAGCAGAGCGGAGCGCTCGCCTCGTATAAGCCGCAGAACGCGGATAAGCTCGTGCCGGAATTTTTGGACAATGAAGACAAGCTCATCGGCTACAGCGCCTCTGCCGTAGGCGTCATCTACAATACGACGGTGATCCCCAAGCTCGATGCGGACTGGGCGGAGCTCGCCGACCCGAAGTATCAGGGCATGCTCGCCATCCCGGACCCAGAAAAATCCGGGGCGTGCAAAGATTTCGTCGCGGGCTTCGTCAATCATTACGGCTGGGACGCGCTGGAAGGTATGGCGAAGAACGGCATGAAGGTGCCCGGCGCGAACAAGGCGGCTCTCGAATCGGTCACCACCGGCGAGACGGGCATCCTCGTGGCGGGCGTGGATTACAACGCCTACTCATCGATCAAAAAAGGGGAACCGCTCGCCATCTACTATCCGAAGGGCGGCACCATCGTCAATCCCCGCCCGGCGATGATCATGAAGGACGCGCCGGACGCGGAGAACGCGAAGCTCTTCATGGATTACCTCCTCTCTGACGAAGTGCAGCAGATGGTGGCCGACGCATACCTCATCCCCGGCCGGAGCGACGTCGCCGCCAAGGGCACGCCCCTTGCGGACATCCCGCAGATCCCTGCGGAATGGGACAAGATGATGGCCATCGCGTCCGAATCCGCCGCGCGGATCAACGAGCTCTGCAAGTAAGGAGGGACCATGCCGCTTCGACACCGACTGAGCGGGAGCGTGCCTGCGATCCTTCTCGCCGCGCTCCTCGGTTTCCTCATCGTGTGCCCGCTGCTTGCCATCTTTGTGAAGGCGGTCGTCGTCGACGGCCGCTTTACTCTTTCCTATGCAGCGGCCGCACTTGGGGAACGAGAAAATCTGGAAATGATCGCCAATTCGCTCCTCCTGGGAGCGCTCGTGGTGGTCGTCTCCACCCTCATCGCCACGCCTCTTGCCTATCTTTTCTCCCGCACCTCGTTCGCGCGCCACCGCGCCTTCGACGTGCTCTTCCTCATTCCTTTCATGACGCCGCCGTACATCGCCTCCATGGGGTGGATCCTCTTCATGCAGAAGTGGGGCCTCTTCGGACAGCTCTGCCCGTCCTTTGCGGACGGCGTCGCCCCCTTCTTCTCGCTGGCGGGCCTCGTGCTCGTCATGAGTCTCCACATATTTCCCTTCATGATGACCATCCTCCGAAACGCCATGATGAACATCCCCCAGAGCCTGGAGGAATCGGCGGCCGTCGCCGGCGCGGGCTTCGGCCTGCGGCTCCGGAAGATCTTCCTGCCGCTCCTCTCGGGGAACTACGCTATCGGCGCGCTCCTCGTCTTCGTGAAGACGCTCTCCGAATACGGCACGCCCTACACGCTGGGGCGACGCATCGGCTTCGACGTCTTCACCACGGATATCCACCGCTACGCCGCCGTCGCACCGGTCTCCTTCGGCAAGGCCGCCGTGCTCGCCTCCGTCCTGGTCGCGGTGTGCCTCTTCCTCTGGATGATCCAGAACACCATCACCGCCCGGCGGAGCTACCGTCTGGTGGGCGGGAAGGGCAGCCGTTTTGCTCTCGCCTCGCTCTCCCCGTCCGCGCAATGTCTCGGATGGTTCTATGTGAGCGCAGTGTTCTTCATCGCCGTCATCATCCCCTATTTCTCCGTCATCGCCACGTCCCTCATCCGCCTGCGCGGATACGGCCTCGCCCCGGGGAACTTCACCCTCCAGCATTACGGCGCGCTCTTTTCCGACAGCGAAAGTGCCCTCGCCGCCATGGGGAACAGCCTCTTCCTCGGCGTGGTCTCCGCCACGATCTGCGCGGTGCTCGGCACGGCAGTGGTGCTCGCTGTCCGCCGCTCTCCCCGATGGGGACGTGTCCTCGAAGCGGCGGGGCTCCTGCCGGAAATGCTCCCGGGCATCGTCCTCGTCATCGGACTCATGCTCTTCTGGAACGAGATCTACGCCGTGCTACCGCTGTACAACACCATGGGCATCCTCGTCGTCACCTACGTGGTGCTCTTCCTGCCCTACACCATCCAGTACGTCACCTCTGCTGCCACCCAGATGAGCCGCAGCCTCACCGAGGCCGGCCGCGTCTTCGGAGGCCGTCCCTTCTACATCTTCCGGCGCATCACCTTCCCGCTGCTCTTTCGGGGCATCGCCGCCGGATGGATGATGACCTTCATCATCTCCGTGCGGGAGCTCGTCGCGCCGAGCCTCATCGCCCCGCCGAATACGCTGGTGGTCTCCACCTACATCATGCGGGAATTCGAGCAGGGGAGCGTCTCGCTGGGCATGTCCATGGCCGTGCTCTGCGTGGCCGTCACCGCCGCGGCGCTGCTCTTCCTGAACCGCTATATCCGCGGCCTCTCCCGCTGATCACAGCCGCCCTTCGGGGCGGTTTTTGATTGCCGGAAACGCGGCGCCATTCCCCTACAAAAAAGAAAACGGCCCTTCTCTCCGGGCCGGTCTTTCCATAGAAAGGGCACATCCGCGCCGAGAAAGGGCCGCCGAGGCGCAAAAAAGAAAGGGCCTCTTTCGAGACCCTTTGCTCTGCCTATAAACTGCGAAAGCCAGGAGGTACGGGGGAGAGGTCGGCGCTTCCTGCGGGAGGTCGCCGCCGTCCTGACTTTCAGCGGAGGATATTTCCTTTGATGTTTCCACTATACCCGGCCACGGAAGCGCCGTCAACGGCTCTGACGAAGGTTTTACTGCCCGTTTTCCCAGCCGTGACGAAGGAAATTGACGGAATTTTTCCCATCTATGACGCGCTGCCCACACCGCCTTGACAGAGCGTCCGTCCCTCGCCCGTAGGAGAAGGGCCGCGGGAGCCGCGGGGGGGCCGTGCAGCCGCGTTTTCTTCTCTATGTCAGCGCGCCGTGAAAATTGTAAAGGCCCCGCCTCCCAAAGGAAGTGACGCAGTCTTGACAAAAAGGGGCGCAAAAAAAAGAGACCCCGAAGGGATCTCTCACAGGTCCTGCGATCAGAACTTGTAATTCAGTTCGATGCCGTACATATCGTCGAAGTCGCTGCCGTCGTCGTAGTCGCCGCCGAAGTAATAGTAGCCATCGAGGGAGATGTTCTTCGCGAGGGCGTAATCGATCTCCGCCACCCAGAAGTTCGCGCCGCTGTATACGGAATCATCGAGGATGTTCGTGATGTCAAGCGTAGACGCGCCGATATACGCACCGGGCTCTGCATCCACGTAGTGCACGCCTGCCCAGAACGTGCCAGGCTTCTTCAGATCTTCTTTGCCGTAGTTGAGGCCGGCCACCCACATGGTGGGCTTATCGATGTGCTGAGCGTTCGTGCCGTCAGTGATCACCGTATCCGCCGTATTCTGGATGAAATCGCCGTCGATGAAGAACTGACCGCCCAAGTCGATGCGGGCCCCCACGCCGTAGAGGGAAACGCCCTTGTCGCCGGAAACGTATTTATGAGAGGTGACCTTCCCGTCTTTATCAAAGTTATCGCCCCAGCCGTCGGCAAAGTTCTGATAGAACGCATTGAGATGGACACGGTCACCGAGCTGGCCATTCGCCTGCACATAGAAGGTCTCGCGGGTGGAGCCGTCGCCGAGCATATCGGAGGCTTCGGTGGACTGTTTCCATTCACGGCCATAGCCGATCTCCGCGCCCCAGCGATCCGCTTTGTACTTCGCGATGAGACCTTCGAAGCGGTCATCATAGAGGTAGCCCGTCTGGCCGAGGAAGAGATCCGTGCGGCCCATGTCGAAGCTGAAGCGGTCCGAAGGCTGCCAGAGCACATGGAGACGGTCCATGGTGGTCTTCGCGTCGCTGTCGTCCTTGAGGTTCGCTTCTGTCTTGAAGCGGCCGATCACTTTCACCTGATCGTTCACCTGTGCGGTCATGTTGAGGCGGATACGGGCTTTATACACATCATCATCTTCGCCAAGATCCTGGAAACGCATCCGGGCATCGCCGCTCCAGGAGATGTTGCCCACTTTCTTTTCCAGGTTGGACACACGGACGCCGAGGCTGTCCAGTTCGTCTGCATATTCCGCCGCCAGTTTGTCGATCGTAGCGCGCTGTTCTGCGTTGTACTGATCTTCTTTCGCCATGAGACGAGCGGTGATCTGCGCCATTTCGTAGCGGGTGATGTTCGTCTGGCCTTTGAAGGTGCCGTCCGGATAGCCTTCTACGATGCCCTGGTCGGACAGGTCGGATACGGCCTGATAGGCCCAGTCGGAAGTGGACACATCAGAAAACGGATTGGCTGCATAAGCGGATGCGCCTGCAGCGAGCACTGCGGCGGCAGCCATGGCAAGGATCTTTTTCATTCGTAATTCTCCTCTTACCAAAATGGATGTGACCGGACAGTTCAAAAAAGAGATGCGTTCCGAGTTGCCTTGTTGCCTCTTCCTCCTCTTTTTCGATGCCAGCGATCCCGGTCCGCCCGCTGACAGTATCACTATAAGCCGCCCGCACTGTATGGTCAACTGTATTTACAACCTTTTTACCCGGCCTTTTCCTCGCCCTAACACTAAGCAATCGCCCGTTTTTATGAGCCTGTGACCCTTCCCATACGCACTTCTGACATCAGCGCCCCGCCTCTTTGAGAAAAGCAGACAGAGTTTTCAGAATCCGCTTATTTTTCTCTGTTTTTTTCAACGGTTCGTCTGTTTCATCAAAATTGTAAAATCCGCACTCCCATGCTCCTCTCTACAAAACATAGACAAAAAATAAAACGCCCGCTGACAGGCCTTCGCCCCTTCAGCGCACAAAAAAAGGCCGCGCTGCGGTCTCTTTTTGCTCATTTCTTTTTGCGGACATGCGTGCTGCGGCCGGTGTAGAGGGCAAGCGTCTGACGAAGCTCGTCTTCCATCTCCCGCACGAGCTGCTCCGGCGCGAGGACACGGATCTGCGGGCCCTGGCTGCGGATCCAGAGGCGGATGCCCGCCAGACCATACACTTCGGCAGAGATGGTGTAGCGCCTGTGGCCGTCTTCGAGAAGCTCTTCTTTTTCGATCTTTGCCGTGGGCAGACGGTCCAGCACGTGCGCCACGTTGTCCATGGTGGTGTATTCGAAGAGAATGTGGGACAGGCTGCCGCCGAACATGTAGAGGATACGCTTCCGCACTTCGCCGCTCTGGAAGCGGTGGCTGTAGTCCACCCGGAAAGGCTCTTTCACTTCGAAGCTACGGATGCGATCGAGGCGGTATACGGTGGGGAAGTGATAATCTTTCCGCGCAAGGCCCGCTTCTTCCGGGTCGGCCATCTCGGCGATGAGGTAGAAATAAAATTCGGAGAACATGATGCTGAGCGGCTTCACGAGGCGCTTCACGATCTGGCCGTCTCGCCGCTCGTAGCGGATGGACAGGGTCCACTGGCTGCTCACCGCGTCGCCGATAGCCCAGACCTTTTGGAGGAGCGCCTCGTCGTGGTGCTGCAGTTCCTCGTAGTACTGCTTCTCGTTATTCACGAGCTGCTGCACCGGCGCGATCTCCCGGCGAGGCACGGCGCTGCGGATGATCTTGTCCACGACGCTCCCCATCTCCTGCTTCGTGAAGGCGCGGCTCTCGAGAAGGATCTTGCAGAGAGCGAGCGCCTCTTCGCGGGTGAGATCTTTCGTGTTGCCCCGGAGGATATAGCCCCGCTCGCGGTAATCGTACACCACGTGCTGGGTGAAGCCCCCCGACGACTGACCGTCCAGAAAGGCTCTCAGAGCGTCGATGTCCCGCTGGATGCTGCGCACGTCCACGCCGTAGCGCTCCGCCTCTCCTTTGCGGGTGATCTTCTCTCCATCCAGAAGGCGGAGATACATTTCAAGGATGCGGAAATATTTCGAAGAGCTGTCAGCGGCGGTCATAGGGGTCTTCCTTTCTTTCTTTTTTCTTTCATTATAGCGCGTTCCCGCCGCTCTGCGCCCACGCAAAAAGAGCACTCCCGAAGGAATGCTCTTTTCTGTGTGTGAATTATTTGGAGATCTTCGCTACGACGCCTGCGCCGACCGTACGGCCGCCTTCGCGGATAGCGAAACGCTGGCCTTCTTCCATGGCGATCGGGGTGATGAGCTTGACGCTCATTTCGATGTTGTCGCCAGGCATGCACATCT
>CASEBK010000014.1 GCA_949286115.1 uncultured Veillonellaceae bacterium
AGTCCAGGAAGTTGGCCATGCCTTCTTCGGAGAGGACCTTGGTGATCGCGGCGGTGAGGGTGGTCTTGCCGTGGTCGACGTGGCCGATGGTGCCGATGTTTACATGCGGCTTAGTTCTTTCATAATGTGCTTTTGCCATTTTGATTCCTCCTGATGATTATTTGCCCAGGCGTTCTTCAGTGATCTGCTGGGAAATAGCTTTCGGTACTTCTTCGTAATGGTCGAAGGTCATGGTGAAGGTGCCGCGGCCCTGCGTGGTGCTGCGGAGGTCGGTCGCATAGCCGAACATTTCGGAGAGCGGAACGAAGCCGCTGATGCGGGAGTCGCCATTTTCGGTCTCCATGCCGTCGATGCGTCCGCGGCGGGAGTTCAGGCCGCCGATGACATCGCCCATGTACTGTTCCGGTACGTCTACTTCGACCTTCATGTACGGTTCGAGGAGGACCGGATCGGCTTTCTTGGCGCCGGCTTTGAATGCCATGGAGCCTGCGACCTTGAATGCCATTTCAGAGGAGTCGACATCGTGGTAGGAGCCGTCGTATACGGTGACTTTGATGTCGACCATCGGATAGCCGGCGACTACGCCGTCTTCCATCGCTGCTTCGACACCGGCCTGGACCGGAGCGATGAATTCTTTCGGAATGACGCCGCCGACGATCTTGTTTTCGAAGGAGAAGCCCGTGCCGGGTTCCTGCGGTTCAAGGCGCAGCCAGCAGTGGCCGTACTGGCCGTGGCCGCCGGTCTGACGGATGAACTTGCCTTCCGCTTCGACTTCCTTGCGGATGGTCTCGCGGTAAGCGACCTGCGGTTTGCCTACCGTCGCATCGACGCCGAATTCGCGCTTCATGCGGTCGACGATGATGTCGAGGTGAAGTTCGCCCATGCCGGAGATGATCGTCTGGTTCGATTCCGGATCGGTGTGAACGCGGAACGTCGGATCTTCTTCAGCGAGGCGCTGGAGAGCGACGCCCATCTTTTCCTGGTCCGCTTTCGTCTTCGGTTCGACCGCGACGGAGATGACCGGATCCGGGAAGACCATCTTTTCGAGGATGATCGGATTCGCTTCATCGCAGAGCGTATCGCCGGTGGTGACGTCCTTGAAGCCGACCGCTGCAGCGATGTCGCCGGTGTAAGCGACGTCGATCTCCTTGCGGTGGTTCGCGTGCATCTGGAGGATACGGCCAACGCGTTCCTTCTTGCCCTTGGTGGAGTTCAGCACGTACGTGCCCTGATGCATCTCACCGGAGTATACACGGAAATACGCGAGCTTGCCCACGAAGGGATCGGCCATGATCTTGAATGCGAGCGCGGACAGCGGCGCTTTGTCGTCTGCCGGGCGTTCGATCTCTTCTTCCGTCTTCGGGTCCGTGCCTTTGACCGGCGGGACGTCCAGCGGAGAGGGGAGGTAATCCAGCACTGCGTCGAGCAGCATCTGGATGCCCTTATTCTTGTATGCGGAGCCGCAGAAGACCGGGAAGACCTTGCAGGCGATGGTCTGCTTGCGGAGGGCTGCCTTGATCTCTTCGACGGAAAGTTCCTCGCCGCCGAGGTATTTTTCCATGAGAGCGTCGTCAGCTTCAGCCGCCGCTTCGCAGATCATTTCGCGGTATTCTTCGACTTCATCCTTCATATCTTCCGGAACGTCGACGATTTCAATCTCCTTGCCCTGATCATCTTTGTAGATCTCGGCTTTTCTAGTGAGAAGATCGACGATGCCGACGAAGGTGCTTTCCTTGCCGATCGGCAGCTGCATCGCTACCGCATTCGCATGGAGGCGGTCCTTCATCGTCTGCACGGCGTGCAGGAAGTTTGCGCCCACCGTATCCATCTTGTTGATGAAAGCGATGCGCGGCACGTGATAGGTGCTGGCCTGTCTCCAGACCGTTTCAGACTGGGTCTGTACACCATCTTTAGCACTGAAGACAGCTACAGAGCCGTCCAATACGCGGAGAGAACGTTCAACTTCAACAGTGAAATCGACGTGCCCGGGGGTATCGATGATGTTTACGCGATATCCTTTCCAGTGGCAGGTCGTAGCAGCAGATGTGATGGTAATGCCACGTTCCTGTTCCTGCGCCATCCAGTCCATGGTGGCAGCGCCGTCATGAACTTCACCGATCTTGTGATTGACGCCGGTGTAAAACAGGATACGTTCCGTGGTCGTCGTCTTACCGGCATCGATGTGCGCCATGATGCCGATATTTCTTGTTTTTTCAAGCGGAAATTCTCTGCCCACGATGTGTTCTCCTTATTGTAATTACCAGCGATAATGTGCAAAAGCCTTGTTTGCTTCTGCCATCTTGTGAGTATCTTCCTTCTTCTTCACAGCGGCGCCGGTGTTGTTGTAAGCGTCCATCAGTTCACCTGCGAGACGCTCCTGCATCGTGCGTTCACTGCGCTGGCGGGCATAATTGACCATCCAGCGGATACCCAGCGTCAGGCGGCGGTCCGCTCTGACTTCCACCGGCACCTGGTAGTTCGCGCCGCCCACACGGCGTGCACGGACCTCGAGGACCGGCATGACATTATTGAGAGCCTGTTCGAAAATTTCGATCGGTTCTTTGCCCAGTTTGCTCTGAGCGATATCGAATGCGCCATAGACAATCGATTCAGCAACGCCCTTCTTGCCGTCGAGCATTACTTTATTGATGAAACGGGTGACTACCTTGGAACCGTACACGGGATCCGGCAGCACGTCGCGTTTCGGCACAGCACCTTTTCTCGGCATGTAAGTTTCCTCCTTAGTTAGCTATCATTATGCACATGCGATCATTTCTTATCGCGTTTTGCGCCGTATTTGGAACGGCCCTGCTTGCGGTCCTTGACACCTACGGTATCAAGAGCGCCGCGGATGATGTGATAACGAACGCCCGGAAGATCCTTGACACGGCCGCCTCTGATGAGGACGACGCTGTGTTCCTGCAGGTTGTGGCCTTCACCCGGGATGTAAGCGGAAACTTCGATCCCGTTGGTCAGGCGTACACGAGCGACTTTACGAAGAGCGGAGTTCGGCTTCTTCGGGGTCGCGGTATACACACGAGTGCAGACACCGCGTTTCTGCGGGCACTGTTTCAGAGCCGGGGTCTTTGCTTTGTAGACCAGGGTCTGTCTTCCTTTGCGGACCAGCTGATTGATTGTCGGCAATATAGGCACCTCCTTCCGAAAAGTTGGATTTATAATTGATCTTTCGGAGCATTTGCCCCGGAAGATATTACCGGGATTTCAGGACCGCGGCGGCGGCGGCTTTCACCTTGATGCCGCAGGCCCGGCCGAGTTCTTTCTTTGTGAACTCTTCCGTGACCGCAACGCCCCGGTTCTCACAGGATTCACGGAGCGGCCCGGAGAACTTTCCGTCGCAGTCCGAGGCGATGAATACGCAGAGGGCCTCTCCCTTTTCGAGAGCGCGCTCCGTCTCCTTCATTCCCACCACGAACGGGGATCGTTTCAATTCTTCCAGAGTCATCGTTTCACCTGCTTCATGCGCACGTCTTTTTACGCAACGATAATAATATACCATCGCGCGCATGCCGTGTCAACAAAACAGAGTGAAATTTCTTCGAGTTTACGGGCATTTCTTTTTCCACGTTTCCGTGTGTGTCTTTTCTGCTTTCCGCTGCCTCATGATAGCAGAACTCCAGCGCAAAACGGAGGCGTTTTTCACGGAAATGCAGGGCCGTTTCGCCGCCCTGCCATGCCGTTCTTCTATGAAGCGTCCCGTTCAGCCGTCACTTTCTATAGCAGGCAGCCCATCGGCCGCTTCTTTTTCCCTTCAGTCCGGCGGATCAGACGGCTGTCGCCCGCACCCCGCGCGGAAAACGTCGCGAAATGCGCCCCCTTCACAAGTCTCTTTCCTTATAAAAATGAAAAAGAAAAAGGCATCCGATCCGTTTTCCAAATGAAAGTCCCCGTAGCCGGTCTCGGACCTCTTCGATCCTGAAAGGAGACTTTCACCGGCGAAGCCCTCCAAGGAGAGCAAAAGGGTCTGCGGCCTCTTCTGGAGTCGCTCAGCCCGTCCGCCTCTTTTCGCGGCAAAAAGGACTTTCCTCCCTTCCGCTTCAGAAGAGACGAATGAGAAGGGACCCGCCGAAGCAGGAGGCGCCCGTGTCCGCTTCATGGCTTTCTCCCATACGCATCCGCAGTGCCATGAGAGATACCGCTCCGCGAGGAGAAGCAGTCTGCGCTCTCCCTCTTCGGTCGGACCATTCACAGCGCCGCCGCGCCATGCGCGGATGCGGAACACACGCTGACTATGGGGCCGTCACAGGGGCTGAACAGCCCGTTGCCCGCGCGGCGATCGCTTTTTTATTCTTATCCTTATAAATAAAGCATGCCCGTCTCCTCTCATCGTATCAGGAGACGGCTCCTTTTTTATATTCTTTTATAAGAAATACCCCGCGCTGCACCTGAAATGGCGGCTCCTGCCAGTGACGCGGATACTGCCCATCGCCTCGATGTATCCATTCGGCGCTCCTTCGCCGCTGCATTCCCCTTCCCTGATTCCTTTCTTTCGGCACACATATACCTAAATTTTTTCTTTCATACTGCCCTATTTTATAAACTCTTTGCTCCTCCCGCGGCGTTTTCGGCGACGCATCTCACCCGCCGAGCGCGGAAATTTCAAACGCCCGTTTTTCATTTTGATACGCGCCGGGCGCGGCGCCGTCGGAGAAGCTGTAAAGGCTTCGGCAACGCAGAGGAGAAAAAAGTTCCCGTCCTCTGCGGGCTCGTCCTGTTTATCCCGCTGTATACTCCGCCCTGGGCGCCACAGAAAATACACACGGTGTATAGAAAAATTCAAACGCCTTCTATATCCCTTTTCTTTCATTTATTCGTATAATAGACATATAAAATAATCAAAAACCGCGCCCGGAAGCGCGGTAAGGAGGATTCTATGAAACCCGTTCTCCACGTCGGCATCGACGTCGGTTCCACTACAGTGAAGATCGCTGTGCTCTCTCCCTATCTGAAGCTCCTCTTCGGCCGCTACGTGCGCCATATGTCGGATATCCGCAAGGCCACGATGGACCTCCTCGGGGAGATGCAGAAGGAATTTCCCGGCTGCCGCATCACGGCGGCCATTTCCGGCAGCGGCGGCATGGGGCTGGCCCGCTTCATGGAGCTGCCTTTCTATCAGGAGATCCTCGCCGAGACGAAAGCGGTGCGCCAGTTCAATCCCGAGGCGGACGCCATCATCGAGCTGGGCGGCGAAGATGAAAAGGTGACGTACCTCAAGAACGGCGTAGACCAGCGCATGAACGGTGCCTGCGCCGGCGGCACGGGGGCCTTCATCGACCGCATGGCGTCGCTCCTCTCCACGGACGCAGCAGGCATGGGCGAGCTCGCCGCGAAGTCGAAGCAGATCTACCCCATCGCCTCTCGGTGCGGTGTCTTCGCCAAGACGGACATCCAGGCGCTCCTCAATGAAGGCGCGCCGAAGGAGGACATCGCCGCCTCGGTCTTCCAGTCGGTGGTGAATCAGACCATCTCTGGCCTCACCTGCGGCCGTCCGCTCCGCGGAAAGATCGTCTTCCTCGGCGGGCCGCTCACCTTCCAGCCGGTGCTCCGCGAGCGTTTCCGCCAGACCCTCGGCATGAAGGAAGAAGACATGATCGTGCCGCCCCACGGCGAGCTCTACGTGGCCATCGGCGCGGCGCTCACCGCCATGCACGACAGACCCTTTGACTTCGACCCCTGGCTGGAGCGGGTGCGCCAAGCAGACGTGTCGAATCTGGGGGCGGTGAAATGTCTGGACCCGCTCTTCGCTTCAGAAGAAGAGTACGAAGCGTTCAAGGAGCGTCACGCCCGCTTCCACGTGGACCGCGCGCCCATCAGCGAGGCGAAGGGACCGGTATGGCTCGGCATCGATGCGGGATCCACCACCATCAAGACGGTGCTCCTCGACAGGAAGGGGCGCATCCTTTATGAATATTATGGCAATAATAAAGGCAATCCTCTCACCGGCGCGAAGGCCATCATTTCCGACCTGTATGCGAAGCTCCCGAAGGAGGCCCGCATCTGCGGCGCCGGCGTCACGGGCTACGGGGAGAATCTCATCAAGGAAGCGCTCTCCGCGGACACGGGCGAAGTGGAGACCATGGCCCACTATCGGGCGGCGCGCCATTTCTGCCCGGACGTGACCACCGTCCTCGATATCGGCGGGCAGGACATGAAATGCTGCCGCCTGAAGGACGGCGCGGTGGACAGCATCATGCTGAACGAAGCGTGCTCCTCCGGGTGCGGCTCCTTCCTGGACACTTTCGCCCAGTCTCTCGGCATGGACATCGAGACCTTCTCGAAGATCGCCCTCACGGCGAAGCACCCGGTGGACCTGGGCTCCCGGTGCACGGTCTTCATGAACTCCCGCGTGCGCGAAGCACAGAAGAACGGCGTCTCCGTAGCGGACATCTCCGCGGGTCTCTCCTACTCGGTCATCAAGAACGCCCTCTACAAAGTGGTGCGCCTCCGCGACGTGTCTGAACTGGGGGACAAGGTAGTCGTCCAGGGCGGCACCTTCTACAATGACGCCGTGCTCCGGGCGCTGGAGAAGCTCCTCGGCCGGGACGTGGTGCGGCCGAACATCGCCGGCCTCATGGGGGCCTACGGCATCGCCCTCATCACGCGGGACCGCTGCCCGGAGACGCACACTTCCACCCTCGTCACGCCGGAAGAACTGGAAAAGATCACCATGACCACGGACGTGCACCGCTGCCCGGGCTGCGGCAACCACTGCCTCGTGACGGTGACCACCTTCTCCGACGGGCGGGCCTTCGTGTCCGGCAACCGCTGCGAGCGCGGCGCGTCCCTGGCCCTCACGGGCAAAGCGGCGCCCCGGTCCACGCTGCCGAACATCTACCAGTGGAAGTACGACCGTCTCTTCTCGTACCGGCCGCTCTCGCCGGGGAAAGCCCCCCGCGGCACCGTGGGCATCCCCCGGGCGCTCAACATGTACGAGGACTATCCCTTCTGGTTCACCTTCTTCACGAAGCTCGGCTTTCGGGTCATCCTCTCCAGCGCGGACATCCGTCAGATCCCCATTGCGGCCCTCGAGACCATCCCCTCCTATTCGGAGTGCTACCCGGTGAAGCTCGTCCACGCGCACATCGCCGACCTCATCCGCAGAAAGCCCGATTTCATCTGGTACCCCTGCATCGATCACGGCCCCGATGAAAAGAACGAGAACTCCTACATGTGCCCCATGGTCACCTCCTATCCGG
Organism: uncultured Veillonellaceae bacterium; assembly: GCA_949286115.1. Classification (GTDB taxonomy): domain Bacteria; phylum Bacillota; class Negativicutes; order Veillonellales; family Dialisteraceae; genus UBA1822. Next base: position 7,215 of record CASEBK010000014.1, read on the forward strand.
AGACCATCGCGGGCAATATGGACGAGCTCTTCCAGAAAGCAGGCATCCCCTTCCTCCATCCCTTCCTGCCCCTCCACGACGAGAGCGCCCTTCAGAAGCGCCTCGTAGAAGAGCTCGCGCCGCTCCACATCCCCTACGGAGACATCTTCCAGGCCATCGGCGACGCCCGGGCGGAAATGGAAAAATACCGGAGCGACCTCCTCGCAGAGACGAAGCGCATCCTGAAGGAAGTGCAGGAGAAACATCTCGTGGGCATCGTCCTCGCCGGCCGGCCGTACCACGTGGACCCCGCGGCGAACCACGGCATCCCCGATCTGGTGAATCAGCTCGGCATGGCGGTGCTCTCCGAAGACGGCGTGGCCATGCTGGGCCGCCTGCCGAACCTGCGCGTGCTGAACCAGTGGACCTGGCACGGCCGTCTCTACCGCGCAGCGGACTACGTCACCCGCCATGCGAACCTCGAGCTGGTGGAGCTCAACTCCTTCGGCTGCGGCCTCGACGCGGTGGTCACCGACCAGGTACAGGAGATCATGAACTACCGGGGCCGTCTCTACACGTCCCTCAAGATCGACGAAGGGCTGAACCTCGGGGCGGTGCGCATCCGCCTGCGCTCCCTCAAGGCGGCCATCCAGGAGCGGATGCAGCAGGACCGGGACGACGTGCCGGATCTGCCCTACGAACACGCAGTCTTCACGAAGGCCATGAAGGCCGACTACACCATCCTCGTGCCGGAGATGTCCCCCATCCATTTCCCCATCATCGAAGCGGCGGGCCGCGGCGCGGGCTACCATCTGAAAGTCCTGCCGCCGATGAAGGAAGACATCGACACGGGCCTCTCGTATGTCAATAACGACGCGTGCTACCCCGCCATCATCACCATCGGCTCCCTCGTGCGGGCCCTCCAGTCCGGCGACTACGACCTTTCCCGCACGGCGGTGATGCTCTCCCAGACGGGCGGGGCGTGCCGCGCCTCGAACTATCTGGCTTTCCTCCAGCGGGCGCTCAAAGAGGCGGGCCTCTCCCACGTACCGGTCATCTCGGCGAATACGGAAGGGCTCTCCCCCCAGCCGGGCTTTCGCATCACCGCAGCCCTCGCCCAGCGTCTCATCATGGCCACCATCTACGGGGACGCGCTCATGCAGTGCCTCTACCGCACCCGCCCCTATGAAAAAGTGCCGGGCAGCGCGGAAGCGCTCTGCTCCGAGTGGCAGAAGCGGTGCAGCGAAGCGCTTCTCCGCGGCCAGAGCTATCACTCCTATGCAAAGATGCTCTCCCGGATCATCTCCGATTTCGACCACCTGCCCCTCCTCGAGACCGAACGGCGGCCCCGCATCGGCATCGTGGGCGAGATCTACGTGAAATTCAGCCCCATCGCCTCGAACGACCTCGCCCGGGCCATCGAAGAGAACGGAGGCGAAGCCGAGGCAAGCGGCATCCTCGATTTCTTCCTTTACAGCCTCCTGGACAGCCGCTTCCAGCGGAAATACCTGGGCGGCAGCATGATGCGCGACCTGCGGGACACCTTCATCCGCCGTCTCCTCGAATGGTACCGCCGGCCCTACGAAAAGGCGGTGAAGCGCTCCCGCCGCTTCCACCCCATCACCCCCATCGAGACGCTGGCCAAGCGTACCTCCCAGTACCTCTCCCTCGGGCACCGCGCGGGCGAAGGGTGGTTCCTCACGGCGGACATGATCGACCTTCTCGGCCACGGCTGCCGGGGCATCGTGTGCCTCCAGCCCTTCGCCTGCCTGCCGAACCACATCACCGGCGAAGGCATGGCGCACAAGCTCCACACCACCTATCCCGAGGCGGTCTTCCTCTCTCTCGACTGCGACGCCAGCGTGAGCCAGGTGAACCAGCTGAACCGGCTGAAGCTCATGATGAACGCCCTTACGGAAAAGGCCCCCGTGTCCGAGCCCATGTCCATCCTCCGGAAGACCATGAGCGCCAAGAAGGGAAGCGCGCTATGACGGAAAAAGTCCTCACACAGAAAGGCTCCCGCATCCGCCGCCGCATGATCGACACCACCGCCCGCATCCTCCGCGAGCAGGGCTTCCGCGGCGCGACGGTGCGGCGCATCGCCGGAGAAGCCCACGTGAACATCTCCTCCGTGCGGTACTACTTCGGCTCGAAAGAGCAGCTCATCGCCCTGGCCATGGACACGCTCATGGGCGACGTGGAGAGCGTCGTCGCCTGCCTGGACGACCAGCGCCTTCCCGCGAAGGAGCGCCTCCGCCGGTATATGCGGGCCTACATCCCGCTCGCGCGGAAGCACCCCGCCCTCTTCAAGACCATCTCCTGCACGGCTTCCCCGACACACGACACCTATTTCCTCTACCTCACCTTTCTCTACGAGCAGTGCTGGCCGAAATTCACCGCCGCCGTGGCGGAAGCGTACGGCCTCACCGATCCCGAAGACATCAAGCTCCGGAGCATCCAGCTCATCTCCGCGCTGGAGTTTCCCATCCTCCTCGAGCTGAATCAGGGCCGCGTCGCCGCCTCGGCCTACGCCGAGCCGCAGAACCTCGACCGCTACGTGGACCTCCTCGTGGACCCGCCGGCCCGCACGCCCGCGGCAGCCGCCCGATAGGCAAACGAAAAGACCCCGTCCGTCTCTTCAACGGATGGGATCTTTTTTTATGTTCTATTTCGTTTCTCTGCTGCGGATGCCCTCCACCTGCCAGAGCGCGCGCTTCACCGTAAGGCCCCCCACGTAGCCGCCGTCGCCGTCTTCCGCGACGATGCGGTGGCAGGGCACGAAGAGCGCCACCGGATTCGAATTGCACGCGGCGATGACCGCGCGGGTCTTCTTCCGCAGGCCCAGCTTCTCCGCCAGCGCCGCCGCGGTCACCGTCCGGCCGTAGGGGATGCGCAGGATCGCCTGCCACACCGTCTGCTCAAGGGGCGAGCCCGGCATGGCAAGAGGCAGATCGAACGTGCGCCGGGCACGCTTGAAATACGCATCCACCTCCCGCGCCGCCGTCTCCAGCAGAGGCGTCTCCGCCGCGCGAAGGGGCGCCATCACCCACGCCGCCTCGGCGATGCAGCCCTCCAGCTCCCAGATGCAGAGCCTCCCCGCGGGAGTCTCGATGACGCAGTGATCCATAGGGTCCTCCTATTCCTCAAACAATGCGGCCGGCCTGTGAGTGCGCTTCACATGGAAGCCCGTGAGCCGCTGTCCCGCCGCCTCCATCATCTCCTCCACCGTGGCCGCTTCCGTCTTTTCCAGCGCCTTCTGCACGATGAACGCGCATGCCCGGGCGTCGGCGAGCGCCTGATGATGCTGGAACGAAAAGCCCAGAAGGCCCGCCACCGTGTTCAGCCGGTGATTCTCCATGTCCCGCCAGAGCACGCGGGAGAGCTTCACCGTACAGCCGTAGCGGAAATGCAGATCCGGCAGATCGTACCGGTCCAGCGTCGCCGCCAGCACCCCCATGTCAAAGGGCGCGTTGTGCGCGAAGACCACGCTCCCCTCAAGCCGCCGAGCCACGTCCGCCCAGAAGGCGGGAAACTCCGGCTCGTCCTCCACCATCTCCGGGCGGATGTGATTCACCCGCACGCAGTTCGGGTCGAAGAGCATCTTCGGCGGGCGGATGAGGTGATACCACTCATCGGTGACCCCCTTCCCGTTGGAGACGACGATGCCCAGAGCGCAGGCACTGGCCCGCTCATAGTTCGCCGTCTCGAAATCGATGGCCGCGTACTTCATGTCAGATCTCGGATATGAATTCCGGCGTATCCTTATCGAGCCACGCCGACTCCGCCGACCGGCCGAAGGAATCCTTCATCCGCCGGGCGATCTCGTTCCGCACAGACATGGCCTTCCGCCGGGTCGCGCCAAAGCAGGGGATGACCACGAGGATGTTCCGCGTCTCCTTCGTCACCGCGCCGGCCGCGCCCGCCTCGCAGAAGAAATGGCGCACCGCCGCACTCTGTCCCAGCGCATAGACGAGCTCGCCTGCGGGCACCTCTTCCTCCGCGCCGCCGACGCTCTGGAACCGGTCGCCCGCTTCCGCCATGCGGAGCGCGAGCGCCTCCGCTTCGTCTCCCATGTCAAAGGCGAAGACCGGCAGACGGAACTGGATCTCCGCCCCGCGGACCAGATCCATCGCCGCGTTCACCCGGGGCAGCGCCGTGTCCCCGATGAGACCGGCCACGCTCCCCGGGCCGCGCTGAGGGGCCTCTCCCGCGGCCGCCTGCTCCTTTGCGATGGCCTCGCCCAGCTCGCGGAGCACCGCCTCCATGGCCGACACCGCCTCCGCCGCGCCGCACGCCGAAAGTGCCTCCCGGTACGTCCGCACGCCGTGATCCGAAGCGAGAGGCTTCAGCTTCAGGAGCAGCGCCGCCTCGAGACTCGCATGGCGGAGAAACGCCTCGATATCCCGATCCGGCACCAGATTGTCGATGCCCTTCATGGCCACTACGCCTGCATTGAGATCGGGAAATTTTGTAAAAATGATAGGATCTATGGTGAATCTCATATGCTTTCCTCCTGTCATTTCAGTATATTTCATAGGAAATAGGGCGTCAAGAAATGGGAGCGAGGGGCTGCGTCCCGGAAGCCCCGCTGTATCGCCCTTCCCTGCGGGGAAGCGCCGTGCTCTTTCCTCTGTGGGCCTGCATCAGGGCAGAAATGACATCGAAGCTGTCGGTGCGAAACCTGTCACGATGCGCGCCGACCGCGGCAGTCGGTGCGACCTCTCCCAGCCGCACGGAGCCTGCTTTGTCGTTCACCACGCATGGCGCACCGGGAAGCGCTCCATGCCGTCATGGATCACAACGGCGCTCATCAAACACGGCAGAGCGGCAAAAGGAAAAAGCTCCCGAAGGAGCTCCGACTGCGTTCTCAGAAGGGAAGCTTCCGTTTCTGGGACAGCTCGCGCTGATGATACGGCGCTACCATGCGGCAGAACACGACGAGCGCCAAGGCGAAGCCTGCGATCATGAGGCAGCCCATGGGGACGGCGGTGTGGTCGCCCGCGATGCCCACGAGAGGCATGCACGCCCCGCCGAGGATCATGGAGAAGAAGCCGAGGAGAGCAGAGGCGCTCCCCGCATTGGCCCCCTGCTTCGAGAGCGCGAGCGCCGTGCTGGAGGGCCCCATCACGGACAGCGGCGTCACGGAGAGAAAGAGCACCGGCACGGTGTACCAGATGGGCAGCGAGAGGAGGAAACCTGCGAGAAGCAGGAGGCTCCCCGTCAGGTGCGTGATGAGCGCCCACTTCAGCATGACGACCCCTTCCACAGCGCCGGCCATCTTCGCGGGCAGCGTCCCCACCGCCATGAGACCGATGCCGATGCCGCCGAAGATGAAGCTGAAGACCTGCGGCGAGACGCCGTATACGTTCTGAAAAAGAAAGGAGGACCCGGCGAGGTAGGAGAAGAAGCCCCCGAAGACGAAGCACTGCACAAGGCATAGACCGAGGAAATACCGGTCACGGAGCAGCGTCACATAGCTGCGGAAGCTGCCGGCCACGCTGGCGATGCGCTTTTCTTTCGGCAGAGACTCCCGGAAGATCATCGTGCACACGGTGAGGAACAGACCGACCCCTGTCAGGACAGCAAAGACGCCCCGCCAGGGCAGGAAGAGCAGGAGCTGGCCGCCGATGACAGGCGCGAGCACTGGCGCCAGGCCATGGATGAGCATGAGGATCGCGAGGAACCGGAGAAATTCTGCGCCGCTCCGCACATCCCGGGCGATGGCGCGGGAGATGACGATGCCAAAGGCCCCGCAGAAGCCCTGCCCGAAGCGGAAGGCGAGGAACCAGTAAATGTTCTCCGCCATATAGCACGCCGCCGACATCGCCATGAAGCCCGCCATGCCGAAGAGGAGCGGCCCCTTTCGTCCATACCGGTCCGCCAGCGGCCCGCCCGCCACCTGGCCCAGCGCCATGCCCGCCATGGTCATGGTGAGCGTGAGCTGCGCCAATGAGGCGGAGATGCCGAAGTCCGCCTGAAGCTCCGGCAGCCCCGGCAGGTACATATCCGTAGAGAGCGGCGACATGGCCGCGATCAGACCGAGAACCCCAAGCATACACAGATCCCCCATACAATTCCTCCTTTTTATAAAAAATAAAACACTGCCCAGGGCAGCATGTATCAGAAAAGGCAGACCCCGTCAAAAGTCTGCCTTTTCATTATACGACGGAGGACGCGGCGCCGCAAAAATTTCCACGCAAAAAGCGCGCCTTCATGAGACGCGCTTTCGCATTTCTATCGATCAGCCGAGGAAGCCGCGGGTGTTCTGCGCTTCCACGATGCGCTTCAGGGCGAGCATGTACGCCGCGAGGCGGTACGTCACGTGGTACTGCTGACGGATGGCGTCCACATCCTCGTAGGAGCGGCGCATGTTGTCCTTCAGACGGGCGTTGTACTCCTCCTCCGTCCAGTAGAGGCCGGTCTTGTTCTGCACCCATTCGTAGTAAGAGCCCACGACGCCGCCCACGTTGGACATGACATCCGGCAGCACTTCGATGCCCTTTGCTTCGAAGTAATCGTCCGCTTCCTCCGTGGTGGGGCCGTTCGCGCCTTCGAGGATGACCTTCGCCTTGACACCTTCCATGGTGCCCGCGTGGAGCTGATTCTCCAGAGCGGCCATGAAGAGCACGTCCACGGGCAGCTTCAGCAGCTCTTCATTCGGGATGAAGGTCGCCCCTTCTTCTTCATAGCCCTTGAGGGAGCGGCCGTGGCTGTTCGCATACACGTAGGCCTTCTCCACGTCGATGCCGTTCGGATTGTAGAGAGAACCGTCGATGTCGCCGATGGCGATGACCTTCACGCCCGCGCGGTGCATGAGGAGGGAGCCCACGCTGCCCACGTTGCCGAAGCCCTGCACCGCGAGAGTCAGGTCCTTCATGGCGAGGCCCTTCTTCTCGCACCACGTCTCGAGGGTGTACGTGAGGCCGCGGCCCGTCGCTTCATTGCGACCAAGAGACCCGCCCGCCACGATGGGCTTGCCCGTGACCACGCCCGGCGTCCATTCGCCGGTGATGGCGCTGTACTCGTCGGCGATCCACGCCATGATCTGCGCGTTCGTATTCACGTCCGGCGCGGGCACGTCCTTATCCGTCCCAATGAAGGGAGCGATGCGGCGCACATAGGTGCGGGTGAGGCGCTGGAGCTCTCTCTCCGACAGCTTCTTCGGGTCCACCTTGATGCCGCCCTTCGCGCCGCCGTAGGGGATATTACCGATGGCGTTCTTGATGGACATCCACGCGGCGAGCGCCCGCACTTCATTCTCATCCGACGCGGGATGGAAACGGATGCCGCCCTTGGCCGCGCCGCGGGCCGTGCTGTGCTGCACGCGATATCCGGAGAAGACCTCCACGTGCCCGTCGTCCATGACGATCGGCAGGCTCACCGTGAGTTCTCTCTCCGGATACCGTACGAATTCGTATTCATTCTTTGTCATGCCCAACTTCTCCGCCGCCTTGTCCAGCACGTGAAGCATGTTTTCATAGGGATTGTAATCAGCCATTTGTTTCACCTCGTTCGGAAATCAGGGGCGACATAGAGAAAATCTATGTGTCATACCCGTATTTACTATACCACATTTTTACTCATCTTTGAATGCGTTTTCGTTATGCTATTTTCCTATCGGCCGGGATGTGCGCCGCGCGGAAAATATGGTACACTGGCGAAGAAGAAAGGAGACCTCCCATGCTCACATCCGTCCTGCTCCACTGCCTCCTCGCGGTGGCCGTCTTTTTCCTTCTCCTCATGGCCTGCGCCGTGAAGGAGTGGTCCCTCGAGCGGAGCCTCGCCGTCTCCGGCCTCTGGACCGGCGTCTTCCTCCTCTTCTGGCAGCACGCCCGCCTCTGACTCCTTAGGAAACGGATCGGCCCTCCCCATAAGACCACGCAAAAAGCAGCCCCTATGGACTGCTTTTCTTTTGCCTCAGAAAGCGTGCGCCAGCTGGACCATGCCGGAGACCCCTTCCCGCTCGCCGGTGTAGCCTCGGAGATTGATGTCCATGCTCCGCGGCGAGTCTTTCCGGCCCCATACGCCGATCTCGCCGAAGATGGTGCTCCCCTCGAGGCTCTGCTCCGGCGCTTCGAACTGGCCCGCTCTCAATATTGACTGCATTCCCGCTAACTTTCATCCTGTCCCATGAAAGGCCTGCGCCGCCGCAACGGCGCATCCATTTTTGACAGTTCTTTTCTTTATATCCTCTCTGTCACGACATATACAGCAAAAAGCCCCGCATCGCTGCGGAGCTTCTTTGGTTTCACTGGACGGCGGTGTAGCGGCCGTTTTCGATCTTGAGGAGGACGAGATCCACCGTGGGGTCGCCGCCGTTTTCGAAGGTCATCTTCCCGCAGACGCCGTCGAAGTCTTTCATGGAGGCGAGGGCGTCGCGAACTTTTTTCGCATCGGTCGTGGTCCCTGCTTTTTCTACGGCCGCCGCGGCGAGGTAGGCAGAGTCATAAGCGCAGGCGGCGAAGTTGTCCGGTTCATGGCCGTATTTCTCGGTGAAGTTCTTCACGAATTCCCGGGTGCGGGCACTGTCCCGGTCGGCAGACCACATGCAGGAGACGTACACGCCGTCCGCGGCGGGCCCAGCGGCGCGGATGAGCTCGGGGGAAACGAAGCCGTTGTCACCGAGGACGGGCTGGGTCATGCCCATCTCGCGCATCTTTTTGAGGATGAGGGCGCCTTCCTGATAGTATCCGGCGACGACGACCACGTCGGGCTGTGCGTGCTGGATCTTCGTAAGCTGCGCGGAGAAGTCGCTGTCTTTGTCGGCGAAGGTCTCGTCGGCGACGATGGCGACGCCCGCCTTCTCAAGGGCGTCTTTGAAAATGTTGTACGCCGAGACCTGGTGCTCGTTGTTGTGCGAGTAGAGAAGGGCTGCGGTCTTGTATCCGAGGAGCTTATGGGTCTTCTCGACGGTCTGGGGAATGTTCTGCGATTCGGGAACGCAGTTGCGGAAGAGGTACTGGCCGCCGTCGGTGAGGCCCTCGGCGGTGGTGGCCGCACCGAGGAGGGGGATGCGGGCCTGCTCGAAAAGGGGAGCCACGGCTTTGTATTCGCCGGAGATGAGGGGGCCCACCACGAGGAGCTTCTTGTCAGCGATCATCTTCTGCGCGGCGGAGACGGCCTGCGAGACGACGCCTTTCGTGTCCGCTTCTTCTACGGTGAAATGATACGGTCCTTTCGCATTGAGCTCGGCGATGGCCATGTCGAAGCCTTCCTTTTCGGCGAGGCCGTAGGCCGCGACGCCGCCGCTGGTGCCGTTCAGGAAGCCGAGCTTCACCGTCTTTTCCGAAGAAGCGGCCCCATCGCCGCCGCAGCCTGCAAAGCCTGCGCAGGCGGCGGTCATGAGGATCGCCGCGCCGAAAAGTTTCCATGCTTTTTTCCAGTTTTTCATATTCTTTTCCTCCTTTTGAAACAGCGTAATGGCCAGTGCCGATCCCAAAAGAGGGTACAAAAAAGCCCCCGCCTGCCCAATGGCAGACAGAGGCGTCATGCGCGGTACCACTCTGTACTATACTCAGAAGCACGGAGTCTCTTCCCAGAGGGTCCCGCCGGGCCCGTATACAAGAAAACGCCTCCATCCGGTCTCCCGGACAGAGGCGGCTTGCGCGGTACCACTCTGCATTATGCTCTTGGCATGGAAAATTCTCGATGCTCTGTCCGTAACGGGGACGTCCGGCTCCGCCTACTTCTTTCGGCAGAGAAGCTCCCGAGTGATTGTCCGCCATTCATCCGCACCGGTTTTCACCGCCCACCGGCTCTCTGCAGCTCTCACGAATGGTTTCCGTCTCGTTCATCGCCTGTATTGCTGTGTTGGAATGCATTCTACCGGATGGATGCATTCCTGTCAAGGAGGGAGAAGAAATTTTCATGAAAATGTGTTTTGAGGGGCTGACGTATCCTCTCATGGGAGTGCGGGGCCGCATTATGGCGGAGGATGGATCAGCGCATGAAGCTGCCGCCCCGTATCACGACGGAGACGGCATCGAGACTGTCAGTGCGGGTCTCCATTTCAAAAAGGACGGTCCCTTTCATAGAAGTGCGGACCCACATCACAAAGACATCGTATCTCTCATGTACGACTGTTCCCGTCATGGGCATACGAGCTCCATAGTCGCTTCATTCCTTCTTTTTCCGGAAAAAGAAGGAACGAAGCAAGGAAGAAAAGCCGCTGCCCGATCACCCCTCCCTGAAAGTCTGAACGGTCGCTACCTTCGGCGGGCTCGCTCGCTGCGCTCGCTCAGACAAGCGCTACGGCTTAACGCCACCGGCCAGACTTTCTCCCTTCGGGCACCGGGCTCCATTCAAACGGGCGGGGAAGCTGCACCAATGAGTATCTGTGTCGTGCATTTTTCAAATGCACATCCCTTCTGATTTCGCATCTCCTCATGGGAGTGCGGAGCCACATCACAACGCGAATGTTGTCGACGCATTTGAAAGGGACTTCTATCTCGAGATACAGCAAAGGCGACAGGCGGAGCGGTTCTCTACCGCGGGACCGCTTTAGACTTCCTTCATACACGGCCGCCATATCCGATACGCCTGCTGTTTTGTGAAAGCGCCTTTAAAAGGCGGCCGCAGACAAAGAGGCTTTCCTCTGCCTGTTTTGCCGGACAATGCGTATACGCCTTCATTCTTTTTTCTGCGATTTCACAGGAGTCCTTACATGTTAAACTGCTGTATCGAAAAAGTTTAATAATTTTGTACTGCATGGTACCTTGCATTGCAAAGTACCATGTGATATAGTGTGAGTAAAGAGATCAAATACAGGCGACGCCTCTTTCAGGGACCGCGGGTCTTCCGCATTTGCAGAAAGGATCTCCTATGAATGTACAGCTCAAGAAAGGAGTCATGGAAATCGTCGTACTGTCCATGCTCCGCCGGAAGGAGTATTATGGATATGAGCTGGTGACGGACATCTCCCGCTATATCGAGATGTCGGAAGGCACCATCTATCCGCTGCTCAACCGGTTCAAGAAGGACGGGCTCGTCGAGACGTATCTCGCCGAGTCGCACAACGGGCCGCCGCGGAAGTATTACCGCATCACGGCGACGGGCCGCGAGGAGTACGAGGAATCTGTACGGGAATGGGTACAGTTCACGAAGGCCGTGAAAAAGCTCTTGGAGGAAGGAGGCACCCCGAATGAATCGAACTGAGTTCATGGATCTGCTCCGCTACTATTTCCGCCGGGTAAGCGAGGCGGAGCTGGCGGAGATCCTGTCCGATTACGAGGCGCACTTTGAAGAAGGAAAGAAGGCGGGGCTCTCGGAGGAGGAGATCTGCCGGGAGCTGGGCAGCCCGAAAGCGGTGTACGAGATGTATGTCCACGAGGGCATGATCCACGAGAAGGACCCCTGTCAGTGCCGGGGCGAAGCGCTCTCCGCCCATGCGGAGCGCCTCGCAGGCCACGCGGAGAAGCTCGCCGGGCAGGCGGGACGCGCCGCGGCGGTGACACTGGACCGGGCGCAGCGGGCCTGGGATGAGACGGCCCCCCGCCTTCCGGGGACGCTCGGCACGGCGTCGGATGTGCTCATCCGTCTGCTCTTCTGGGCGTGCTATGCAGCAGGCTTCCTGGTCTTCGTGCTGACGCTCTTCGCGGTGTACCTGCTGTCTGGAGTGCTCTTCCCGGGGCTCTCCGCAGTGACGCTCGTCTTCCTGACGGGCACGGGCGTCTTCGCTGCACTGGCGCTCGTCTTCACGGGCATGGAGCTTCAGAAATATTACCGCTCCCGGAAGACGACGCCCCCTTCGTCGGGCACGCCGGAGAGAGCTTCTGCGGAAGCGGAGACGGCGGATGAAGAGGACGGCCCGCAGACCTATGAAGCGGAGCTCGTCTCCGAGGAAGAGACCGCGCCCACGGCGGCGCTCGTCCCGGCCCCGGCCGGAAGAAAGTGAGGCCATCATGAAAAAGATCATCCTGTGCATGGCGCTTTCCGTACTCTGTCTCGTGGGTAGCGTGGGATCGTTTCTCGCCAGCGACGCCCCCCGCTACGGCGGCATGGCGTACCGCCACATGTCCCGCTGGGCCGATGATTTTGGCCGGTGGTGCGATCCGGGCCGACGGGAAGGCCCGCGGCATCACATGAAGGGGCCCGGCCCGGCGGCTGCGCCGGAAGGCCCGGCCCGCGGCCCTGTGCCTCCGCCAAAGGCCGCAGAACCTGCGCCGCCTGCACCTGCCGCTCCCACGGCACCCCCCGCAGCGGATGCGGCGCCCGCCGCTCCCTCTGGAAACTGATCGTCTTTTGCAGGCCACTGCCTGCTGATTCATAGAAAAGGAGAAAACTGTCATGAAAAAGATCGTACTCTGTGCAGCTCTTGCCGCGGCGTGCGCGGCTTTCAGCACGGCGGGCGTCTCCGCCGCTCCGGCCAATCCCCCTGCGCCGCCGGCCCCGAATCCGGCCGCTGAAAAAGTAGTAACCCCGCCGTCCCGCACGTACATGGACAGCGTGATGCGCGCCGATCGGAGAGGCACGGACGTGCGCCCCATGCGAGGCGTGGTCATGGCCTATGAAATGGAGATGCGCGGCGGCCGCGGCGAAGGCCCCCGGGCGATGCGCCCCGATAACGGCCGCCCGATGAAGAAGGCAAAGGCTGAAAAGAGAGCGGAAGCGCCGGTCGCTCCGCCGCCGGAGATGCGCGCCCGCGGTGACCGCGGCGGAAGAGGCCCGGCCCGTCCGCCGAGAGCGGGCATGCGCGAGGAGCGCCGGGACGTGGCGGCTCCCTACGGCTGGGAAGGACGGCGCCATCACCGCTACTATCAGGACGGCCGCGTGGACTGCCCCTACGGCTATGACCACCGCCGCGGCGACTGCCCCTACTATGACGATGACCGCTATGATGATGGCTGGTACGACGAAGACGGCTATGGCCGCCACGCGCCTCGCCACCACCGCTATTACCGGGACTGACCGGAGATTTTGAAAGACGAGGTCGAACATGAAACACTGGATCCTTACAGCAGCCATCGCGGCAGCGCTCCTCGGAGCGGGCGCGTCTGCGGCTTCCGCCCACGGCTGCGGCTACGGAAATGGGTACTGCCAGGGCTACGAAGACGGCTGCCCCTACGGCTACGAACATCGCCGCGCGGACTGCCCCTACTACGACCATGACAGCGGCGACTACACGGACGGCTACGGCCCGCGGCACCACCGCGGATGGCACTGCTGATCCGGCGGGAAAGGAAGTATCCCATGAAGCAGGTATTGCTCTGTGCAGCCATCGCGCTCACTGCGGCGCTTCTCTCCAGCGGAGCGGCTGCGGCCGCGGCTCCGGCTTCACCAGCCGAACGTGACGCGGGCTATACGGAAACCGCCCCGGTCCATCATTCCGAGGGCCATCACGGCGGCTGGCACCACGACGGACGCGGCTGGCACGAATAGATCCCCCCTTTGACGAAGATCCCCTTTCGGTATACCGGAGGGGGATCTTTTTTGCGTTTTCTTCTCTCTTCTCCTGTTTTTTGTTATAATAAAATTAATCAATCAATTGATTACGGGAGGCTATGATGAGCACAGACAGCAGAGAAAAGATCCTCCGCGCGGCGACGCCGCTCTTCGCGGAGGAGGGGTACGACCGGGTCTCGCTTCGGAAGATCAGCGAAGCCTCCGGGGTGAACAGCGCGATGATCTCCTATTATTTCGGCGGGAAGAAAGGGCTCTTCGACGCGGCCTTCGCGAGCCAGCTCGAAGCGCTCGAAGGCTTTCTCTCGCTCGACGTAGAGGCGGAGGACCCGCGGACGGTCTTTCGCTGCTACGCCGAGGCGGCCGTCGCGGTGCACGAAGAGAGCCCCTATCTCCTGCCCTATCTCTACCGGGTGATGCTCGCCCCCGACGGCGAGACGCCGACCTTCGCCGAGACCATCGGAAAGGTCTACGGCCATCTCGTGCGGGCATTGGAGCGCGGCATGGCGGCAGGGCTCTTCCGAGAAGACCTCGACACGAGCGCCACAGCGCTCCTCTTTGCGGGGAGCATCAATTTTCATTTTCTTTCCCGGAGATTTCGGGACGGCATCGCCCTGCGGGGGACGCGCTTCCCCGATGAGAAGACGTACATCGCGCAGGCGCTCGCTATCTTTCTCCGGGGCATCGCGAAGGAGGGCACATGAAACGAAAGCTACTGCTCGCACTGGCCGCGGCGGCGTTTCTCGCTCTGGCCGCGGGCGCGGTCCACGAATACCGGCGGCAGCAGGCCGAGGCAGAAGTCCTCACGGGGACGGTGGAGACCACGAAGGCGGACATCGTGCCGAAGACGAGCGGCTACATCGAGCGCCTGTATATCAAAGAAGGCGGCGCGGTGACCGCGGGACAGACGACGGCGGTGCTCTCCCGGCGGGATCTGGAGGCGGCGGTCCTCCGGGACGAGGCGGCCTATGAGGCGGCGCTCGCAGCGCTGGAAAAGACGGAGAACGGCAACCGTGCCGAAGAGATCCGCAAAGCGCAGCGCGAGACGGACGCCGCACGGGCGGAGAGCGACCGCGCCGCCCGCGACTACGCGCGCATGAAGGCGCTCCTTGCGGAAGACGCGGTATCCCGGCAGGATTACGACGCGGCGCTCGAAGCGAAGGACTCCGCCGCGGCCCGCCTCGCTGCGGCCGAAGCGTATCAGGCCCTCATGGAGCAGGGCGCGCGGCCGGAAGAGCTGGCCTACGCCCGCGCGGCGGCAGACCAGAGCCGGGCCGCTCTCGCCATGTCCCGAGAAGCGGTGAAGGATCTCACAGTGCCTTCGCCCATCAGCGGCGTGGTGCTCACGAAAAATTATGAAGAAGGCGAATACGCTGCAGCCGGCGCGCCCATCGCCACCGCGGCGGACCTCTCCGACGCGTGGGTCAGGGTGTACGTGTCCTCTGAAGAGATGGGGCGTCTCCGCATCGGCCAGAAGGCCCGCGTCACCATCGACGGCGCGCCGGGCCGCGTGTGGGACGGCTACATCAAAGAGATCCGTGACTCGGCGGAGTACACGCCCCGCCAGAGCATCACGAGAGAAGAACGGGTGAACCTCGTCTTCGCCGTGAAGGTGGCCGTGCCCAATGAGGACGGCCTCATGAAGCCGGGCATGCCCGCGGACGTGGTGTTCCCATGAGCACGGACGCCGTCATCCGCACGGAAGGCCTCACCCGGCGCTTCGGCGACTTCACCGCCGTGGACCATCTGGCGCTCACCGTCCCCCGCGGGGCGATCTACGGCTTCATCGGCTCGAACGGCAGCGGGAAATCCACGGCCATCCGCATGATCTGCGGGCTGCTCACTCCCACAGAAGGGCGCGCGGTGGTGCTGGGCCACGACACCGCCCGCGAGCCGGACCGGGTGAAAGAGCGCCTGGGCTACATGTCCCAGAAGTTCAGCCTCTATCTGGATCTCTCCGTGCTGGAGAACCTTCATTTCTACGGCTCCCTCTACGGTCTTTGCCGGGCAAAGCGCACGGCGCGCATCGCCGAAGTCCTCTCGCTCATGCATCTCGAAGACCGGACCGCCGTCCCCGCGGGGAGCCTCTCCGGCGGGCAGAAGCAGCGCCTCGCGCTCGCCTGCGCCATCCTCCACCGACCGGAGCTCCTCATCCTGGACGAGCCCACCTCCGCGGTGGACCCCACGTCGCGCCGTCTCTTCTGGAACCTTCTCGCCGATCTCGTGGCAGGCGGGAAGACCACCGTCCTCGTGACCACCCATTTCATGGACGAGGCGGAGCACTGCGACATCATCGGATTTCTGCAGGAGGGCCGCCTCATCGCCGAAGGATCTCCGGCCCGTCTCAAGGAGACGCTCCCCGGCACGCTCTGGACGCTCCGCTTCCCCGCGCCGGAAGAAGCCGCGGCCGCCCTTGCCGCAAGCGGCGCGCCCGCTCTCGAAGCGTACACCTTCGGCCGGGAGTACCGCGTGCTCTTCCCGAAAGACTTCGTCCCGCCGGAGGCGCTCCATCCCATGCGGGCGGAGCTCTCCATGGAGGACGTCTTCATCTATTACGACAAGAAGCTCGGAGGTGACCGGCTATGATGCGGTTCTTCGCCATCCTGCGGAAAGAGACCATCCAGATGCGCCGGGACCCGGTGACGCTCTTCATCATGTTCCTCCTGCCGGTGGTGCAGCTCCTCCTCTTCGGCTTCGCCATCCACACGGATGTGAAGCATCAGGCCACGGCGGTCTTCGACCAGTCTCTCACCGAGGAGAGCCGGGAGCTCCTTTCCAGCTTCTCCGCCAGCGAATATTTTGACATCCGCTACGCCGCGAAGAGCTTCGAAGAAGTGGATCGCCTCGTGGACAGCGGCCGCGCGAAGGCGGGCATCATCATCCCGCCGGACCTTTCGGAAAATCTGAAGCACGGCCGTGAAACGCCCATCCAGATCATCGTGGACGCGTCGGACTCCATGTCTTCCTCCACGGCCATCGCCGCCGCCGAGACCATCGGGCAGCGGAAGTCGCAGGAGGCGCTCCTCGCGGCCCATCCCGACCTGGCGGCCGGCGCGCTCCGCCTCTACGATATCCGCCTCCGGGCATGGTACAACCGGGACGCCGTGACGGTGTACTACATGCTGCCGGGCATCATGGGCATCATCCTCAGCATGACCATGATCATGATCACCTCCATGGCCATCGTGCGGGAGCGCGAGCGGGGCACCCTCGAGCAGCTCATGGTGACGCCCATGCAGCCGTGGGAGCTCCTCCTCGGCAAGATCGCCCCCTACCTCGCCGTGGGGTACGTGCAGACCACCGTGTCCCTCCTGGTGGGCCTTGCGGTCTTCCACATCCCCGTCAGAGGGAGCCTTTCCCTCTTCTACGGGCTCACCACCCTCTTCATCATCGCCTCGCTCACGCTGGGCATCCTCATCTCCACCGCCGCGAAGACCCAGATGCAGGCCATGATGATGTCCTTCTCCGTCTTTCTGCCGAGCGTCCTCCTCTCGGGCTTCGTCTTTCCCCGGGAAGCGATGCCGCTCTTCTTTCAGGGCCTGTCGGCCTTCCTCCCCATGACCTACTACGTAGACATCAGCCGGGGCATCCTGCTCAAAGGAAATGATCTCTCCGCCCTCTGGCCGGAGGCGCTCGCCCTGCTCCTCTTCATCGCCGCCACCTTCGGCACGGCGGTGAAGAAATTTGCCCGCACCGTCCGCTGACAGGCCGCGCCCTCCGCGCGGTCTTTTTTCTTTAAGAAACGTTATGATTTCCGCACGCCGCTTTTCAATCTCCTGCGCTACCCTTGGAGAAACGGAGCCCGATTTCCCCCGGCCCGGCTTTTAGGCTATAATAGAGGAAATGTGTGCTGATGAGGAGCTTGTCATGATCTCGATCGTAACCCCTGTATACAATGAAGAAGACAACGTGGTCTATTTCCACGACGAAGTGACCCGCGTGATGAAAGATCTCGCCATGGACTACGAGATCCTCTATGTGAACGACGGGTCCACCGACGATACGGAGGAGAAGATCCGAGCCCTTGCCGCGGCCGACCCGCACGTGCGGGCCATTTCCTTTGCGCGAAACTTCGGCCATCAGGTAGCCATCACCTGCGGGATGGATCTGGCCGACGGCGACGCAGTCATCACCATGGACGGGGACATGCAGCACCCGCCGGCGCTCATCCCCCGGCTCGTCAAAAAATGGCAGGAGGGCTACGACATCGTCCAGACCATCCGCACCGCCACGGAAGACGCGGGCCTCGTGAAGCGCCTCACCTCCGCGGGGTACTACGCCTTCATCAACGCCATCGCTGACAGTCCCATCCGCCCCGGCGGCTCGGACTTCCGCCTCATGGACCGGAAAGCCATCCTCACCTTCCGCCGCTTTCGGGAGCACAGCCGCTTCATCCGCGGCATCGTGGGCAATCTCGGCTATCGGCAGACCACGGTGAACTTCGTCGCGCCGCCGCGCCATGCGGGGAAGTCGAAATTCTCCATGAAGAAGATGCTCCATCTGGCGATGGACGGCATCCTCACGAACTCCACGGTGCCGCTGCGCCTTGTCTTCTACATGGGCATCCTCTCGGCGGTGGGAAGCTTTTTCCTCATCCTCTACGTGCTGGGCTGCTGGGCCATGGACGCCACCGTCCCCGGCTGGGCCACCATGACCATCCTGCTCTCCTTCTTCGGGAGCCTCCAGCTCCTGGGGCTGGGCATCGCGGGGGAATACATCAGCCGCATCTTTCGGGAAACGCAGGCCCGGCCGCTCTACTGGATCGCCGCGGACACCGCAGACGACGAGAAAAGTCCATGGCGAAAGGCCCGCGGCCGCTGACAGCATAGGGGCTCCGGCCTCTGGAAAGGACCATCTATGGCAAATCAGGATTTCTTTACGAGCGAGCTCTTCAAGGAGCTCGTAGACGATCTGAAAGAAGAAGAACGCTTCACCGCCACCTACCGCGTGGAAGCGATCGATTTCACCGAAGCGAAGGAGCGCGCCCGGGCCATCGCCTCCGAGCAGACCGTGGAGTGCCCCGATTCGCTCATCGCCGGCACGTGGATCGCCGAGCGCGTCCTCGGCCACGTGGAAGACATCAAGAAAGCGTCGGACGGCGTGTACTACGCGGTCATCTCCTACCTCCCCGAAGCGGTGGAGAGCGACTTCACGGAATTTCTCAACATGCTCTTCGGCAATGTGAGCCTCCTTCCGGGCATCCGCCTCATGTCCTTCGAGCTTCCCGAAGCGATGGAGAGCACCTTCCAGGGACCGAAGTACGGCCAGTACGGCCTCCGCGAGCGATGCGGCGTCCCCCGCGGGCCCATCCTCATGTCCGCCGTGAAGCCTCTCGGCCGGAGCGCGAAAGAGCTCGCGCAGATGGCGGGCGACCTGGCGCTCGGCGGCTGCCCCATCATCAAGGACGACCACAGCCTCTACGACCAGCGGTGGGCCCCCTTCGACGAGCGCGTCTCCGCCATGGCGGACGCCGTGCGCGAAGCAAATGAAAAGACCGGCGGCAGCTCCCTCTACGTGGCGAACTGCACCGGCGACGGGCTCCGCTTCCTCGAGCGGGCCTACCGGGCGGAAGAGCTCGGCGCCGGCGGCATCATGGCCGCGCCGGGGCTCGTGGGATTCAGCATGGTGAAAACGCTCGCCGAGGCCGACGATTTCCACCTGCCCATCTTCCTCCATCCGTGCTTCTCCGGCGGCTTCGTCCTGCACGAAGACACGGGCATCTCCCCCTACTGCTACTACGGGCAGCTGGGTCGTCTCTCCGGCGCAGACGCGGTGATCTTCACCAGCTTCGGCGGCCGCTTTGCTCACAGTGAAAATGACTGCGCCCTCATCGCCGAGAGCCTCTCCGTCCGCATGAACTACATCAAGCCCGCCTTCCCCGTGCCGAGCGGCGGCATGAAATGGGAGCTCTTCCCCCGGATGTGCCGCGTCTACGGCGGCAACGCGGTCTTCCTCGTAGGCGGCGCGCTCCAGACGCAGGGCCCGGACCTTGCGGCGAATACGCGCTTCTTCATGGAAAAGCTCCATGAAGCGTACGCACAGCTGAAATAAAAACGAAAAGGAAAAGCAGAGAAGTACGACCTTCCCTGCTTTTTTGTATGCCCCCTTTCCCGGTCACCGCCGAGGCGGGGCAGCGCGCGCCGCTCCGTTGATGGGGCAATGATTTCCCGTTATAATAGCAGACGATCCTACGGATATGAAAAGGCAGCGGGCGATCGTCCGCTGCGGAAGGAGGACGCTATGCGTATCGATCTGAACAGCGACCTGGGAGAAAGTTTCGGCGCGTATACCATCGGCCATGACAGCGAAGTGCTGAAATATGTGAGCTCCGCCAATATCGCCTGCGGGATGCACGGGGGAGACCCCTTCGTCATGCACAAGACAGTGCGCCTTGCCATCGAACGAGGCGCGGCGATGGGGGCGCATCCGGGGTTCATGGACCTCAACGGCTTCGGCCGCCGGAAGATGGACATCCGGCCGGAAGAAGCGTACGACCTCGTGCTCTATCAGGTGGGAGCGCTCGGCGCGTTCATTCATGCGGAGGGCGGCCGCATGCAGCACGTGAAGCCTCACGGCGCGCTCTACAATATGGCTGCGAAGGACGCCGCGCTCGCTGAGGCCATCGCCCAGGCGGTGCACGACGCGGATCCCTCGCTCATCCTCTACGGTCTGGCGGGGAGCGAGCTCATCCGCGCCGGAAAGGCGGCGGACCTTGCCACGGCGAGCGAAGTCTTCGCAGACCGCACGTACCAGGACGACGGGAACCTCACCCCGCGCTCTGAACCGGGCGCGGTCCTCACCGACGACGAAGCGGCCATCCGCCAGGTGCTCCAGATGGTACGCTGCGGCACGGTCACCGCCCTGTCGGGAAAGACCATACCCGTCCAGGCGGATACGGTGTGCATCCACGGCGACAGCCCGAAGGCTCTCGCATTCGCAGAAAATATCCGCGCGCGCCTTGCCGGAGAGGGCATCGAAGTCTCTTCGTTTCTGAGCCGCTGAGCCGATCCGCTCCCTTCGAAATATCGCACAAATCACTCAGCCTGCGCCATTTTCATCCGGCGGCCCCGTTTGTAGGGGCTGCGGGCGCGGGCTTTTTTCTGTAACAGGCGGTGATCTGTTTGCAGCATACCATCCTTCCCCTCGGAGAGGCGGGCCTTCTGGTGCGCTTCGGCGAGGGCATCCATCCCGAAGTGCACCGGGCGGTGAAGGCGCTCTCCGACGTGCTCGCCGACCGTCCCTTCCCCGGCCTCATCGACACGGTCATCTCCTACACGAGCCTTGCGGTGTACTACGACCCCTTCCGAGTGCTCGCAGCCGATGAAGAGGCAGGCCGCCGCACGGCCTTTTCTACCGTCTCGGCATACCTTGAAGACGAATGCCTGCCCCGGGCGGGCGAAGCGGTGGAAAAAGCGCCCCGCGTGGTGCGCGTCCCCGTGTGCTATGGCGGCGCGTACGGTCCGGACCTCCCCTTCGTGGCGGCGCACGCAGGCCTTCCTGAAGAAGAGGTGATCCGCCTCCACACGGCGCAGACTTACCTCGTCTACATGATCGGCTTCTGTCCGGGATTTCCCTATCTGGGCGGCATGGACCGGCGCATCGCAGCGCCCCGGCGGCAGACGCCGCGCCTTGCCATCCCCGCGCGGAGCGTAGGCATCGCCGGCGAGCAGACCGGCGTCTATCCCATGGAGACCCCCGGCGGCTGGCAGATCATCGGGCGCACGGCACTGGAGCTCTTCCGCCCGGAGGACGAACGATCACCGAGCCTCCTTGCGGCAGGAGACCTCGTGCAGTTTTATCCGGTCACGGAAGCGGAGTATCTCGCGGAAAGGAAGGAACAGCCATGAGCCTTGCCATCCTTCAGCCGGGCCTCCTCACTACCATCCAGGACGGCGGACGCTGGGGCCGTCAGAAGATCGGCGTCATCCCTTCGGGCGCGATGGACAGGTACTCGCTCCGCCTGGCCAATCTTCTCGTTGGAAATGAGGAATACGGCGCGGCGCTCGAGATCACCCTCGCCGGTCCGGTCATCCGGTTCACGGAGGACACGCTCATCGCCCTTACCGGCGGTGACCTCTCCCCGACCATCGGCGGTGCAGCCGTGCCCATGCTCCGCCCGGTGGCAGTGCGGGCGGGGACCGTGCTCCGCTTCGGGCCGTGCCGCACGGGCTGCCGAGCATACCTGGCCGCGGCGGGAAGCCTCGCCGTGCCCGCCATCATGGGGAGCCGTTCG
>CASEBK010000015.1 GCA_949286115.1 uncultured Veillonellaceae bacterium
CCCGGTGTGACTGTCTATTTCCCACCGCCGCACAGACCACAGGACAGAGGGCTGAACGAAAATACGAATGGACTGTTACGGGAATATTTCCCCAAAGGAACAGATTTCCTGGAATATACGGATGAGTATATTCAAAGCAAGATGGATGAGCTGAATCATCGTCCGAGGAAATGTCTGGGATACAAAACACCTTATGAAATCTATCACAATGAAGTGTTGCACTTGATTTGACAATTCGCCATAGTAAAAAGAAAACGCCTCACAGGAAAGGAAGGGATCTCCCATGACACAACGCATATCCGCGCTCATTCTCTCTGCGCTCCTCTTCGCCGCGCCTTTTGCCGAAGCAGCCCCCGCGCCCTGCTGGAACGGCGACGCCGACTATCCCCTCGCCGCAGAAGAAGGCAGCGCGGCGTGGTACCTCCACCGGTCGTCGGCCAGGATCGCCGCCAACGACGCCTCGGCTCTCGTCTTCTCGGTGGATGTGTTCGTGGTCGATATGGAAAACGACCCCGCCTCTTCGGAATTTCACCGGTGGTGGTTCCGCAAGCCCCAGTCGGAGGACCCGTACACGGTGTACATGCGGCAGGGCGACGGCGGCGAGTGGTCGCCTCTCCTTCTCACCTCGGAAGACGCGGAGAACCGCCGTGCGGCCCGGCTCTTTCTCACCGGATGGGAAGCGGCCACGGGATTTCCCTACGGCGTCTCTCTCCCTGCAGAAACGGAATGACAGGCAAACGAAAAGACACGGCAGTGCGCCGTGCCTTTTTTGTTGCGATCAATCGTTTGCTTCTGCGGCGGGGTGGTTCTCCGTAGCGGCGACCACGTCCACCACTTTCCGTCCGTCGCGGCGCTTCTTCCTCTCGATGAAGCGATAGCCGATGAGGAGGATGATGAACCATACGGGCGTCACGTAGAGAGCGACCCGGGTGTCTTCCCGGAAGGCCGAGGCGACGACCACACAGAAGAGGAAGGCGATGGTGAGCCAGCCCGTGTAGGGCGCGCCGGGCATCTTGAATTTCACGTGCTTCTTCTCTTCTTCCGTGAGGGACGCGCGGAACTTCTGCTGCGTCCGCAGGATGACGAACCACGTCCACATCGCGCCGAAGGAGCCTACGCTGGTGATGTACACGAACACTTCCGACGGCATGACGTAGTTCAGCGCCACGGCGATAAGAAGGATGAATGCGGAGAAGACGATGCCCACCCAGGGCAGGCGGTGACGGTTGAGCGTCTGGAAGCACTGCGGCGCATTGCCCTGAAGAGAGAGATTGTAGAGCATGCGGCCCGAGCTGAAGATGCCGCTGTTGCACGAGGAGAGCACTGCGGAGATGACCACCAGATTGATGATGTCCGCCGCACCGCTGATCCCCAGCTTTTCGAAGGTGATGACGAAGGGGCTGCCCATGTGGCCGATCTCGTTCCACGGATAGATGGACATGATGACCGCCAAAGAGAGCACGTAGAAGATGAGGATACGCCAAAACACTTCATTGATGGATTTGCGGATGCTGTTCTGCGGGTCTTTCGCTTCGCCGGCGGTGACGCCGATGATCTCGATGCCCAGATAGGAATACATGACCATGACGAGCGCCATGAGCGTTCCTTCCAGGCCGTTCGGGAAGAAGCCGCCGTTCGCCCAGAGGTTGCTGATGCCCGTGGCGACGCCGCCGTTGCCGATGCCGAAGAAGATCATGCCCGCGCCGGAGACGATCATGAAGATGATGGTGACGATCTTGATGAGAGCGAACCAGAATTCACATTCCCCGTAGGCGGAGACAGCGATGAAGTTGATGGCCGTCATGAAGACGAGCGCCGCGAGAGCCGACACCCACTGGGGCAGCTCAGGGAACCAGAAGTTCATGTAGATGCCCACGGCGGTGAGCTCGGCCATACAGGTGACCATCCACATGTACCAGTAGGTCCACCCGGTGAGGTAGCCCCACTTCGGTCCGAGGAAGCGGGCCGCGTGCGCGCTGAACGCGCCGGACACGGGATAGGCGATGGAAAGCTCGCCCAGCGCCCGCATCATGAAATAGATGGCGATGCCGCCGATGATGTACGTGAGCAGCACCGAGGGGCCCGCCAGCTCGATGGCTGTGGCGGAGCCGAGGAAAAGGCCGACGCCGATCGCGCCGCCCAGGCCGATGAGCTGGATGTGCCGCGCCTTGAGGCCGCGCTCCAGGTCTTCGTGCAGTTCTTTGTCGTCGTTCATATAAAATTCCCCCCTGTCGTCCGGACCGCGCCGAACGTCTTCTGCCGACCGACAGCGCCTACGCCGTGCAGGTGATGCAGCTGTTCATCGCCCGCGCTTTGCGCCGTGCCTGCGGCTTCGGCCGCCGTTTTCCCCGGCAGGCCGAACATGTATATAATTGTACCCATAGCCGGAGGTTATAGCAACATAGGTACTTTTTATCTATTCTATGCATAAAAGCTATATCGCCCCGCCGCTCGTTCCGCTGCCGGAGCCCGAAGCGCGAGCTATTTTCGTTTATTTTCCGTTATGATCTCGTCGTTTCTTTTACAGAAATTTCGCTAAAAATAACGAAGGACGCATAAAAAATACCTGCTCATTGCGAGCAGGCATCCCCTGTTTTCTATTTCTTTATCTCTTTGTCCGCTTCCTGGCGCGCCTTCTTTTTCTTCCGGCCGTACCACCAGACGGCGCCGTAAATGACCGCCACTACGATGATGATGACGGTGAGGCGCTCAGCGTGCTCGCCCATGCGCACGATGTCGTGGCCCACGCACACTTCGAGCGCTACTGAAGGAAGCTTCCCAATGAGGCTCCCCAGGAGGTGCTGCTCAAAGGGCATGGAGGACAGCGCAGAGATAGCCGTCACGAGGCCGTTCGGCATGTAGGGGATGGCCCGGGCTACCGCCACAGCCTGCCAGGACTCGTACTGGTCGAGTTTCGAAAGAGTCTTGCTCCTCTCGATGAGGTGCATCGCCATGGTGCGGAAGAGCACCCGCATCACCCAGAAGGAGATGACCACGCCGGTGGTCTCCGCCAGCCAGGAGATGACGGTCCCCCAGAAGAGGCCGAAGATGAGGCCGTTTGCCGTAGAGATGAAGATAGACGGCAGGAACCCCACGATATTGATGATCACGTCGATGAAGAAGCTCACGAAGACCGCCCAGATGCCGAAGCTCCGGAGATAGGCGATGAGCCCTTCCAGATCGCGGTCCCGGGTGAGCGTCCACACGGTGGGATAGAAATCAGGCGCGATGAGGTGGAGCCCCACCAGAGCCAGCACCAGCACGGCGAGGAGCGTCAGCCGAAAGCGGCGCTCCCCCTTTTCATCCCAGTTTCTGCGCCTCATTTCACGCCGCTCGCCTTTCGGATCTCCCCGGCATAGGCCTTCACATAGTCCGCGATGGCCTCTTTGGCGATGGTATCGCCGAAACGCACCGGCGCGTCTTCCAGCCGGGCGAGCTGCGGCGGCACGGGGATGCCCGTCGCCTCAGCGAGCTGGCGCAGTCTGTCATAGGGACTTCCTGAGACGGAGACCTGTGCCGCCTCTGCAGAAGGATCGGGGAATTTGTAAGGATGGGCGGTGCTCACGATGACCGTGTGCGTTCCCCGGCTGATGGTCCCTTTCCGGCGAAGATCGCTGTATACGGCGTACGCCACGGCGGTGTGCGGGTCCATGAGATAACCGTACTTTTCATACACGGAGGACGCCACCGCGGCCCGCGCCGCTTCGTCTGCCCAGCCGCCCGTCATCTCTTCGCCGATGCGGGCCATCACGTCCGCCGGCATGGCGTAGACCCCCTCTTCCGAGAGCGCCCGCATGGCATCTGCCGTCTGCCGCGCCCCCGCCATGTAGTAGAGGAAGCGCTCGAAATTCGAAGAGATGAGGATGTCCATGGAGGGCGACTTCGTAAGGTGGAATTCCCGGCGGCGGTCATAGGTGCCCGTGGCGAAGAAATCGCTCAGCACGTGGTTCTCGTTGGAGGCGCACACCAGCTGGCCGATGGGCGTACCGATCTTTCGTGCGATCCATGCGGCAAGGATATTGCCGAAATTGCCCGTGGGCACCACCACATTGAAGGTCTCCTTCTGCCCGATGGAGCCGCTCCGCACGAGGGAGAGCCAGATCCACACATAGTACGCCACCTGAGGGAAGAGCCGTCCGATATTAATGGAGTTCGCGCTGGAGAAGATCACCGCATCCCCGCCGTCTTCTGCGGAGAGAGGGGACGCGAAGATGGCCTTCACCGCGCTCTGGGCGTCGTCGAAATTGCCCTCGATGCCGCACACGCGGACATTCTCCCCTTCCTGCTTCTGCATCTGGTCCTTCTGCAGAGGGCTCACGCCGTGGGAGGGATAGAATACGCAGATGTTCGTCCCCGGCACGTCCCGGAAGCCTTCGAGCGCCGCCTTGCCCGTGTCGCCCGACGTGGCGGTGAGGATGAGCACCCGCCGCGCCTCGCCGGCTGCCTCCTTCGCCCAGGTGAGGAGGTACGGGAATAGGGAGAGCGCCAGGTCCTTGAACGCACAGGTCCGGCCGTGGAACATCTCCGCCATGGAGAAGGACTCGTCGATGGTGCGCACCGGCACGATGTCCCGCGTCTCGAAAGACGGGCCGTAGGCTTTCCGCACGAAAGCGGCCATCGTCTCCTCGGGGATCTCCGTAAAGAAACGGCCCAGCACGTACGCCGCCGTCTCCTGATAGGAAAAGTCCTGCATCTTCTCATACGATACGAACGGCGCGGGCAGCTTCTCCGGCAGGTACAGCCCGCCGTCTGCCGCCAGGCCCCGCAGCAGCGCTTCCGCCGCCGTGACCGTCTCGCCGCTCCGTGTGCTTCTGTATTTCATCGTACACCTCCGCTGAGATTTTTCTTTATTGTAGCACATACGAAGGGAAAGAAAAAATCATCCATGCCTTCGCCGCATACGGGCGGCATCCCGGCGCTCCCGCCAAAAGGCAAAAAGAAAACCCGCCACTTACGTGACGGGACATGTGCTGGTGGATCATCAGGGTCTCGAACCCCGGACACCCTGATTAAGAGTCAGGTGCTCTACCAACTGAGCTAATGATCCGTTTCAACGAATGCAATTATATCACTCGTTTTTCGTCTTGTCAAATGTTTTTCTTTTTCGTTTCCGAAAGGCTTCACATCTGATGACAAAAGTCATTATATCACATTTTCGCCCGTTTGCAAGAGGGAAATTTCTGGCCGCGCCCGGCAGCCCTGCGGTACAATACAGAAAGACATTCGCGAAAGGAGACTTCCATGCGCTATCCCCTTTTGGACGCCCTGCGCGGAGCGTCGCTCCTCAGCATGGCGGGCTTTCACTTCACGTGGGACCTCATCCACCTCTATGGCGTCACGCCGCCCGAAGGAAGCGACCTGCCGCTTTACCTGTGGCAGCAGAGCATCTGCTGGTCTTTCATCTTCCTCTCGGGCTTCTCCTTCTCTCTCGGGCGCCGGCCCTTTCGAAGAGGGGCGGAAGTCCTCTTCTGCGGCGCGGTCATCACGGCAGCGTCTCTCATCGCCATGCCCGAAGGGCCCATCCTCTTCGGTATCCTCACCTTCCTCGGCTCGGCGATGCTCCTCTTCGGCGCGCTCCGCCCGCTCCTGTCCCGCGTGCCTACCTCGGCGGGCCTCTTGGGGAGCGCTGCGCTCTTCGCGCTCTTCCGCGGCGCAGCAGACGGTGTCCTCGGCTTTCCGCCCTTCTTCGCGCTCGGCGCGTTCCCGGAGAGCTGGTACCGCGATCTCTTCACCACGTACATCGGCTTCCCTCACGGCACGTTCTTCTCCCTCGACTACTTCCCGCTCCTTCCCTGGCTCTTCCTCTACGGCGCGGCCTATTTCTTCTATCGCCTCGCAGAGCGCCGAGGATGGCTCAAGGTGCTGGCGCGCCCCGCACCGCCGCTCCTTGCGCTCTGCGGCCGTCACTCCCTCCTTTTCTACCTGCTCCACCAGCCCCTCCTCGTGGGGGCGCTCCTCCTGCACGCTCTTTTCCTGAAATAAAAAGGCAGCGGATCCAAGATCTGCTGCTTTTCGTGCCTTTGTTCAAAGCGTCCGCTGCCCCGGACGGAAATAGGGCGCTTCTTCAAATCCCAGCCAGGAGGCATAGAGCGAAGCGGGGAAGGCGCTGCGCGCTCCGTTGTACTGCTGCGCAGCGTCGTTGTAATCCCGGCGCGTCACGGCGATGGCGTTCTCCGCCGCCATGAGGCCCGTCATCAGTTCCCGATACGCGGGATGAGCCGTGATGGCGCGGTACCGGTCCGCTCCGTTGAGGAGCCGACCCAGCGCCGAAGACAGCTCGTCGCTCGCCTTCATGCGCGCCGCAGGGCCCTTCGCCTCTTCCAGTGCCTTCTGCGCCGCGAGCGTCTCCCGGACGGCTTTCTGCTCCTTCGACGTATACGCCGTGACGAACGCTGCGATGGGCCCCGCGAGGGCCGCCCGTCTGCGGATGGCGCCATCCGCCGCAGTCCACCGCCTGTTCGCCGCGTCTTCCAGCGGCGCGAGCGTGCTCTCCGTCCACAACGCGCCGCCCGCGAGGACCGCCGCTGCAAGAAGCAGCAGCAACATCAGTTTCTTCATCGTCTCCCTCCTCTCTCTGTATTGTACGCCACGAATCCGCAAAAAGCGCGCGAAAAGGCACAGACTTTCGCCTGCGTCCCTTTTTATTTCTTCAATTCGTCCGCCATGCCCTGCACGACCATCTGCCGCTCGTCTTTCCCCATGCGGAAAAATCCGTACACGCTCTCCGCGGCGCGGCGGTTCATGCCCTTCACCTGCGCGAGCTCGTCCACGGAAGCTTTCTTCATCTCGTCGAAAGACCGGAAGGCCCGCCAGAGGGCGTTCCGCCTCGCCGGACCGATGCCGGGGATGTGGTCCAGCACGGATTCGGCGTTTCGCTTCGCCGTCCACTGGCGGTGATAGGTGATGACGAAGCGGTGCGCCTCGTCTCGGATGTATTGGAGGAGCTGCAGCGCCGGCTCGTGCCGGTCCAGCATCACGGGTTCCCCGCTCCCCTCCGTGTAGATCTCCTCCATGCGTTTGGCGAGGCCGATGACCGGCGCATCGCACCCGGCGGCGCGGATGACGGGCAGAGCCGCCCGAAGCTGCCCCAGGCCGCCGTCCAGCACGATGAGATCCGGCACGGGACAATCCTTCTCATGGCCGTAGCGGCGGCTCATCACCTCCGCCATGGACTTGAGATCGTCCGGAGCGCCCTGGGTGGTGCGCAGTTTGAATTTCCGGTACTCGCTCTTCGCGGGCCGCCCGTTCTGAAAGACCACCATGGAGCCGGTGGTCTCCGCGCCTTGATTGTGAGAGATATCGAAGCACTCCATCCGCTCGGGAAGGCGGGGCAGGCCGAGCACTTCCTGCAGCGTATGGAGCGCGCCCTGCTCCCGCGCGTCCCGGTAGGCCCACTGGAGCTTTTTGTCGGAGAGATACTTCTCGGCGTTCGCCTTCGCCATGTCCTTCAGACGCCGCCGGAAGCCCCGCTCGGGCACGTCGAGGCGCACCTCGCCGCCCCGGGTCTTCGAGAGCCATTCTTCGAGGAGCGGCGCGTCGTCGGGAAGCTCCGGCAGAAGGATCTCCTTCGGCGCGCTCATACCGTCTGCGCCGTAGTATTCTTTGATGAAGCCGGAGAGGATCCCCGCGTCGGTCTCTCCGGCGCTGCCTTCGATGCTGAAATTCTCCTTCCCCACCATGCGGCCGTAGCGGATGTAGAACACTTCGAGACCGGCGTGCTCGCCGTCGCGGGCCAGCCCCACCACGTCGTAATCCCCCGCCTTGGAGACGATGTTCTGCCGCTGCTGCACGCTCTGGATCGCGCGGATCTTGTCGCGGAGCTCCGCCGCCTTTTCATACTCCATCGCCTCCGACGCGGCGGCCATGTCCTTCTGGAGCTGCCGCACGAGCGCGGTGCTCCGCCCTTCGAAGATGTCACAGAGCCCCTTTACGATGGCGTCGTACTCTTCCCGGGTGCAGCACCCCTTGCAGGGGCCGCAGCAGAAATGGAGATGGTACTGGAGGCAGGGCCGGTCCACGCGCATGCTCCGGCACGTGCGGATGGGGTACTGCTTCCTGAGGAGCCGCAGCGTAGTGTGGAGGCTCCCCACGTCAGTGAAGGGCCCGAAATAATGGGCCCCATCGTTTCTCCGCATGTTCCGCGTGATGAAGAGGCGCGGCCATTCCTCGTTGGTGATCTTCACGTAGGGATAGGACTTGTCGTCCCGGAGAGAAATATTGTACTTCGGATGGATCTCCTTGATGAGGTTGCATTCGAGGATGAGCGCTTCCATCTCCGTGGCGGTCATGGTGATGTCCAGATCTTCCGCGTGACGGATCATGGCGGCCACTTTCGGCGAGCGGTTCCTGTCTTCCCTCACATAGGAACGGACCCGGTTCTTCAGGTTCACCGCCTTGCCCACGTAGATGATCTTTCCGTCTTTGTCCTTCCAGCGGTAGACCCCGGGACACTCCGGCAGAGCCTCCACCTTCGCACGGATGCGGTCATTCACTTCGATCATGGTGCTCCTCCATGAGGCGCTTCGTCCGCTCGATCACTGGCGCGAGGTACTGCCCCGTGTAGGACCGGGCCACCTGGCAGATCTCCTCCGGCGTCCCTTCGGCGATGACTTCGCCGCCCTTGTCGCCCCCTTCGGGACCGAGGTCGATGATGTGGTCCGCCACCTTCGCCACGTCCAGATTGTGCTCGATGACCACCACCGTATTTCCCTGATCGACGAGCTTCTCCAGTATGATGAGGAGCTTGCGGATGTCCTCGCTGTGAAGGCCCGTGGTGGGCTCATCCAGGATGTAGAGCGTGCCCCCGGTGGAGCGGCGCATGAGCTCGGTGGCAAGCTTCACCCGCTGGGCCTCCCCGCCGGACATGGTCGTCGCCGGCTGCCCCAGATGGATGTAGCCGAGCCCCACCTTTGCGAGCGTCTCCAGCTTCTTCAGGATGCGCGGATGATTCTCAAAGAAAGGGATCGCTTCGTCCACGGTCATATTGAGCACGTCAGAAATATTTTTCCCTTTGTACGTCACTTCGAGGGTCTCCCGGTTGTACCGCGCGCCGTGGCAGGCTTCGCAGGGCACGTACACGTCGGAGAGGAACTGCATCTCAATCTTGATGATGCCGTCGCCGTGGCAGGCTTCGCACCGGCCGCCCCGCACGTTGAAGCTGAAGCGTCCCGGCTTGTAGCCGCGCATCTTCGCCTCCGGCGTCTGGCTGAAAAGCTCGCGGATGTCGTTGAAGACGCCGGTGTACGTTGCAGGGTTCGATCGGGGCGTGCGCCCGATGGGCTGCTGGTCGATGTTGATGATCTTGTCGATGTACTCCGCCCCTTCGATGGCGTCGTACCTGCCCGTGCGGTAGTACGTGCGGTTCTTCATGTTCGACAGGCCCCGGAAGAGGATGTCGTTGATGAGCGTCGATTTCCCAGAGCCGGATTCGCCGGTCACCACGGTGAACGCCCCCAGCGGGATCTTCACGGTGATGTGCTTCAGGTTGTGCTCCGCCGCGCCCTTCACGGTGAGATACGTGCCGTTCCCCGGGCGGCGCTTCTCCGGGAGCGGGATGTACATGGAGCCCTTGAGGTACTGTCCCGTGTAGGACTCCGGCACGGTCTCGATGTCCGCCACCGTCCCTTCGGCGACCACGCGTCCCCCCTGCTCGCCCGCGCCGGGGCCGATGTCCACGATCCAGTCCGCCGCGCGGATGGTGTCTTCGTCGTGCTCTACCACGATGAGCGTATTGCCCAGGTCGCGCATGTTCTTGAGCGTCGCCAGGAGCTTGTCATTGTCCCGCTGGTGGAGCCCGATGGACGGCTCGTCCAGAATGTAGAGCACTCCCACGAGGCCGGAGCCGATCTGCGTGGCCAGCCGGATGCGCTGGGCCTCCCCGCCGGAGAGGGACGATGCGCTCCGGGAGAGCGTCAGGTAGTCGAGCCCCACGTCCGCCAGGAACTGGAGCCGGTTCCGCACTTCCCGAAGGATCTGGTCGGCGATCTTCGCCTCTTTCTCCGTGAGAGCCAGCCCGCCGAAGAAATCGAGGAGCTTCGTCACGGGCATGTCGGACACTTCGGCGATGTTTTTCCCGCCCACGCGGAAGGCGAGGCTCTCCGGGCGGAGGCGCGCGCCACGGCACACCGGACAGGGCGTCTCCACGAGGTACTCCGCGAGCTCTTCCTTCATCTTGTCCGTGAAGGCCTCTTCATAGCGGCGCTTCACCATGGGCACGATGCCTTCGAAGACGCGGTGGTAGGCGTGCTCTTCGCCGCGCATGTTTTCATAAGTGAAGGCCACGGGCTCTCCACCGCCGTCGAGGAAGATCTTCTTCTGCTCTTCCGTCATGTCGTCGTAGCAGCTGTCCATGGAGAGGCCGCACTGCGCGAGGAACCCGCCCAGCTGCCGGTAGAGCCAGCTGTCCCCGTTCACCGGAAAAGGTTTGATGGCCCCCAGGCGGAAAGGCAGCTTCGGGTCCGGCAGCACCCGCTGAAAATCCACTTCGAGCGACGACCCGAGCCCCATGCAGGCCGGGCATGCGCCGAAGGGATTGTTGAAGGAAAAGATGCGGGGCTCCGCCTTCGGCAGGGAGATGCCGCACTCCGGGCAGGCGAAATGGGTGCTGAAGGGGATGTCCTTCCCGCCCACGACGGACGCCACGAGGAGCCCGTCGCCGAGCCGGAGCGCCGTCTCCACCGAATCTGTGAGGCGCTTCGTGATGCCCTCCCGCACGACGAGGCGGTCCACCACCACTTCAATGGTGTGCTTCTTATTCTTCTCCAGATCGATCGTATCGGAGAGCGAATACACGATGCCGTCGGCGCGGACGCGGACGTACCCCTGCTTCCGGAGCTCCTCGAGGAGCTTCTTGTGGGTGCCCTTCTTCGCCACCGCCACCGGTCCCAGGAGGAGGAGCTTCGTCCGCTCCGGGAGCTTCAGGAGCTCGTCTACGATCTGGTCCACGGTCTGCCGCTGGATGGGCCGCCCGCACTTCGGGCAGTACGCCCGGCTCGCGTGGGCGTAGAGCATGCGCAGATAGTCATGGATCTCCGTCACCGTCCCCACGGTGGAGCGCGGGTTGTGACTGGTCGATTTCTGATCGATGGAGATCGCCGGGGACAGCCCTTCGATCTTATCTACCTCCGGCTTGTCCATCTGCCCGAGGAACTGCCGGGCGTACGCCGAGAGGGACTCCACATATTTCCGCTGCCCCTCCGCGTAGATGGTGTCGAAAGCGAGCGACGACTTCCCCGAGCCGGAGAGGCCGCTGAATACGATGAGCTTATTTCTGGGGAGCGTGAGGTTCACATTCTTCAGATTGTTCTGCCTTGCTCCCTGGATCACGATGCCTTTTTCCATATCCTCACCTGTCACACTTTTTTCTTCGTCGGCCGGGAGACGCGCTTCTTCGCGCTCGCCTGGCGCTTCAGCGCCGCTTTCGCCTGAGAGCCGTAGCGGTCGCTCCACTGCTGGCGGAGCTTCGCCAGCTGGTCCCGCCACATGGCCGCCTCTTCAAATTCGAGGGCCTTCGCGGCGCGCTTCATATCTTTTTCTGTCTCCACCATCTGCTGATACAGCTCCTCGTCGGAGATGTCCTCCGCCGCGGCCGTTTCGCTCCGGCGGGCGCTCTTCCCTTCGATCTTCGTGAGGTCGATGAGGTCCTTCACCTTCTTCTGGATGGTGTGCGGCGTGATGCCGTGTTCTTTATTGTACGCCTCCTGGATGGACCGGCGGCGCTCCGTCTCGTCGATGGCGCGCTTCATGGATTCCGTCACGCGGTCCGCGTACATGATGACGTGGCCGTGCTCGTTTCGCGCCGCCCGGCCGATCACCTGGATCATGGACGTCTCCGATCGGAGGAACCCTTCCTTGTCCGCGTCGAGGATGGCCACGAGAGACACCTCGGGCATGTCCAGCCCCTCGCGGAGAAGGTTGATGCCCACCAGCACATCGAACACCCCTGCCCGGAGGTCGCGGATGATCTCCGCACGCTCGATGGTGGCCACGTCTGAATGGAGATAGCGCACTTTCACGCCCACTTCGGAGAGGAAATCCGTGAGGTCTTCGGCCATCTTCTTCGTGAGCGTCGTCACCAGCACGCGCTCGTGGAGCGCCTCCCGCTTGTGGATCTCTCCCAGGAGGTCGTCCATCTGCCCTTCGATAGGCCGCACTTCGATGCTCGGATCGAGGAGCCCCGTAGGCCGGATGATCTGCTCGGCCAGGTTCGTCTGCGCCCCCATCTCGTACGGCCCGGGCGTGGCGGACACGTAGATGATCTGGTTGATGCGCTCCGTAAATTCGTCAAACGTGAGCGGCCGATTATCGAGCGCGCTGGGCAGGCGGAAGCCGTAGTCCACGAGGGTCTCCTTGCGCGAGCGGTCGCCGTTGTACATCGCCCGGAGCTGCGGCACCGTCACGTGCGATTCGTCGATCATGATGAGGTAGTCGTCGGGGAAATAGTCGAGGAGCGTGAAAGGCGCTTCCCCGGGCCTCCGTCCCGACAGGTGCCGGGAATAATTCTCGATGCCCGAGCAGTACCCCACCTCCTGCATCATCTCGAGGTCATAGCGCGTGCGCTGCTCCAGCCGCTGCGCCTCGAGGAGCCGGTCTTTATCACGGAGCTCTTTGAGCCGCGCCTGAAGCTCCTCCTCGATGCTCTGCTCCGCCCGGACCATCTTCTCCGACGTGGTCACATAATGCGACGCCGGGAAGATGGCGATGTGGTTCCGCTCCGCCACCGTTTCCCCGGTGAGAACGTCAAACTCCGACAGCCGGTCGATCTCGTCGCCAAAGAGCTCGATGCGCACCGCCGTATTGTTCGACGCCGCGGGGAAGACGTCGATGGTGTCCCCCCGCACGCGGAACGTGTCGCGGGTGAAATTCACGTCGTTCCGCAGGTACTGCATGGCCACGAGCTTCGCCAGAATGTCCTCCTGGGTGATCTCCTCGCCGGGGCGGAGAGAGAGCCCCATGGTGCTGTAATCCTCCGGATCGCCCAGCCCGTAGATGCACGACACCGACGCCACGATGATCACGTCCCGCCGCTCAAAGAGCGCCATCGTCGCCGAGTGGCGGAGCCGGTCGATCTCCTCATTCATGGACGAATCCTTCTCGATGTACGTGTCCGTCGAAGGGATGTACGACTCCGGCTGGTAATAATCGTAATAGCTCACGAAATAATACACCGCGTTGTCCGGGAAGAAATCTTTGAACTCGCTTGCCGTCTGTGCGGCGAGCGTCTTATTCGGAGAGATGATGAGCGTGGGCCGCTGCACCTCTTCGATGACCTTCGCCATGGTGAACGTCTTTCCCGTGCCCGTCGCACCGAGGAGCACCTGCGCCCACTGCCCTTCCCGCAGCCCTTCCACGAGAGACGCCACCGCCTTCGGCTGGTCCCCCATAGGCTGAAAAGGCGCCTTCAGAGTAAAAGGCGTCATATGTTCCGGATATTGTCTTTTGATGCGGGGATCTTCCATGGCCTGCTCCTTTCTTTTTTCCGTGATGCTGCCTGTATTATAACATACAGAAACAGCCGTTCTGCATCGGCGGTCCCTCGTGATTGAAATTTTTCTATTTCATTTCTCCGCAGACGCAAAAGACCCCTGCGCCCGAAGGCACAGGGATCGCTATGTCAGCGCCTGCTGAGAAATCGTTTCAGGGCGTATGCCGCTGCGGCAAGGCCTGCGATGACGAGGCCGCCCACGAGGAAGAACCACGCCGCCACGAGGAAGAGCGCGATCACCGCGGCCGCCGCGCCCCAGAAGAGGCCTTTCTTCCACCAGGGCATGGCCGACGGCGAGAAGACGTGCACGTGAAATCCGCCGCGGCCGGGCTCTTCCCGCCGCTCTTCTTCGCCCGATTCACTGAGCGTGATGCCCCGGTAG
The DNA here is from genome assembly GCA_949286115.1 of uncultured Veillonellaceae bacterium. GTDB lineage: Bacteria > Bacillota > Negativicutes > Veillonellales > Dialisteraceae > UBA1822. The sequence goes on from CASEBK010000015.1 coordinate 13,866, forward strand.
TCATACACGTCCTCGCGGGACATGACCCGCGGTTCTTCGCCGGGCACGCCGTTTTTATGGTCGTCCATGGCTCACTGCTCGGAGAGCTTCTTCGTGAGGATGCCGTTTACGACCTGCGGGTTCGCTTTGCCTTTCGTCTCCTTCATGATCTGGCCCATGAGGAAGCCCACCGCTTTCTTCTTGCCCGCTTTGAAGTCGGCGACAGACTGGGGATTGGCCGCGATGATGCGGTCGGCCAGCGCTTCAAGAGCGCCGGTGTCGCTGATCTGCACGAGGCCTTTCTCCTTCACGATGGTCTCGGCGTCTTTGCCGCTGGTCCACATCTCGGAGAAGACCTGCTTGGCGATCTTGCCGGAAATGGTGCCTTTCGCGATGAGTCCGAGGAGAGCCGCCATGTGCTCTGCCGAGACGGGCGCCGCCTTCATCTCGAGGCCGTCCCGGGAGAGGAGCTTGGCGAAGTCGCCCATGAGCCAGTTCGCGCTCTCCTTCGGGTCCGCGCCGGCGGCGACCATCGCTTCGAAATAGTCCGCCCGGTCCTTGTCGCTGGTGAGGTAGTCCGCATTGTACCCGTCGAGGCCGTAGCTTTCCATGTAGCGCGCTTTCCGCGCATCCGGCAGCTCCGGCAGGGTCTTCCGGATCTCTTCGATGTATTCGTCGCTCACGGTGAAGGGCACGAGATCCGGTTCCGGGAAGTAGCGGTAGTCGTTCGCTTCTTCCTTCTTTCTCATGCTCTTCGTGACGCCTTCCTTCTCGTCCCACGTGCGGGTCTCCTGCACGACGGTGCCGCCGTCTTCGAGGAGCTGCGCCTGGCGCATGGCTTCATACTCGATGGCGCGCTCTACGCCGCGGAAGGAGTTGATGTTCTTGATCTCGGTCTTCGTGCCCAGTTCCTTCTGGCCCACGGGACGAACGGAGACGTTCGCATCGCACCGGAGGCTCCCTTCCTCCATCTTGCAGTCGGAGACGCCGCAGTACTGAAGGATGGCGCGCAGTTTTTCCATGTACGCCACCGCCTCCTTCGCCGAGCGCATGTCCGGCTCGGAGACGATCTCCAGCAGAGGCGTGCCCGTGCGGTTGTAGTCCACGAGGGAATAGTCGGAGTCCGTGATGGACGTGCCGTGATGGACGAGCTTGCCCGCGTCTTCTTCCATGTGTGCGCGGGTGATGCGGACGGTGGACTTTTTGCCGTCCACTTCGATGTCCAGATGGCCGTGCTCACAGATGGGCAGGTCGTACTGGCTCGTCTGGAAATTCTTCGGCAGGTCCGGGTAATAGTAGTTCTTCCGGTCGAATTTGCTGTACCGGGAGATCTCGCAGTTCAGCGCGAGGCCCGTGCGCACCGCAAATTCGAGCACCTTTTTATTCAGTACCGGCAGGACGCCCGGAAGGCCCAGGCACACCGGGCATACGTTGGTGTTCGGCTCCGCGCCGAAGGAGGTCCTGCAGCTGCAGAAGATCTTCGTGGCCGTGCGGAGCTCCGTATGGACTTCCAGTCCGATGACGGCTTCGTATTTCATGCTTACATGTCTCCTTTCGGTGCGGTCTTCGTGTATTCCGGATGGCCCTGCTCGAAGGCATAGGCCGCGCGGAGGATGGTCTCTTCGCCGAGAGCCTTCCCGATGAGCTGCATCCCGAGCGGCATGCCGTCGTGGAAGCCCACAGGGATGCTGATGGACGGCGCGCCGATGAGGTTCACCGGCACCGTGCAGATGTCTTCCATGTAGAGGGAGAGCGGGTCGGAGAAGGCGCCGAACCGGAAAGCCTCGCCCGACGCGGACGGCGCGGCGATGACGTCGCACTGAGAGAACGCCCGGTCGAAATCGTCCTTCAGGAGCTTTCTCACCTTGAGCGCCTTCAGATAGTACGCGTCGTAGTAGCCGGCGGAGAGCACGTAGTTCCCCAGCATGATGCGGCGCTTCACTTCCGGGCCGAAGCCGGCGCTTCTCGTCTGGATGTACATGTCCACGATGTCTTTACCGGGCATGCGGAAGCCGAAACCTACGCCGTCGTAGCGGGCCAGGTTCGAGCTCGCTTCCGCCGGAGCGATGATGTAGTACACGGAGACGCCGCTCTTCACGCGCGGGATGGACACGGGCACGATCTCCGCCCCTTCTTTTCCATAGAAACGGAGCGCCGCCTCGATGGCCGCCTTCGTCTCCTCTTTGATGCCGGGGCCGAAGAATTCCTCCGGCACGCCGATCCGCAGGCCCTTCACATCCGTCGTGAGCGCCTTCTTATAATCTTTCTTCTCCATCGGGATGGACGTGGAGTCCCGCGGGTCGTGCCCGGCGATGGCATTCAGCACGATGGCCGCGTCCGTCACATCGCGCACGATCGGTCCGATCTGGTCGAGAGACGACGCGAAGGCCAGGAGCCCGTAGCGGGAAACGAGGCCGTACGTCGGCTTCAGGCCCACCAGCCCGCAGAAGGACGCCGGCTGGCGGATAGAGCCGCCCGTGTCGGAGCCGAGAGACCACACGGCCTCTCCCGCCGCGACCGCCGCTGCGCTGCCGCCGGAAGAGCCGCCGGGGACGCGCTCCGTATCCCAGGGATTCCGGCTGGGGCCGAAGTACGAATTTTCCGTGGAGCTCCCCATGGCGAATTCGTCGAGGTTCGTCTTGCCAAGAGAGACGAAATCCTCCGCGGCGAGCTTCTCGATGACCGTCGCGTGATACGGAGCCACCCAGTGTTCCAGCATGCGGGATGCCGCCGTGCAGGTCTCGCCTTTGATGCAGATATTGTCCTTGATCGCGCCGGGGATGCCCGCCATATCGGAGATGGACTCGCCTGCGGCGATCTTTTCGTCCACCTTCGCCGCCTGGGCGAGAGCCCTCTCGTCGCTCGTGGAGAGATAGGCGTGGATCTCGCCGTCGGCCGCGTCGCGGCGGGCGATGACCGCCTTCGTCAGTTCCACCGCGGAGAGCTCCTTCGCGATGAGTTTTTCATGGAGATCGTGGATAGTCATCAGATTCACAGTCCTGCCTCCTTAAATGATCTTCGGCACTTTGAAGTAGCCGTTTTCTTTTTCCGGCGCGTTCAGGAGCGCCTCTTCATTGGTGAACGACTGATGGGGCACATCCTCCCGCATGACGTTGTACTGCTCCACCGCGTGGACCATGGGCGGCACGTCCGCCGTGTCGTACTGGTTCAGCTCGTCCATGTACGTCAGGATGCTGCTCATCGACGCTTTCATTTCCTCCAGCTCTTCCGGCCCGAACGCCAGACGGGAGAGCAGCGCCACTTTCTGCACTTCCTCTGTAGAGATCTTCACTGCTTTCACATTCCTTTCTGCGGGGCGAGCGCCGCCGCCTGCGATAAAACTACCATATAGTATACCATACGGCCAGCCGTTTCTGACAAGGCGCACCGCGCGAAAAGTCCCCCGCGGTCCACGTCCGCAGGGGATCTTCTCACGACTGAAATTCCCGCGCCAGGTACTGGAGCGCCCGCCCCATGAGAAACTGGAGACGCTCCTCCTTCCCGGCGAGATAGAGGTACCCCAGAAGGCTCTCGAAGGCCGTCGCCTCGCGGTACTCCTCCACAGTGGCGCTCTTCGGCACCGACGAGTGGGTATTGCGCCCGCGGCGGCACACTTTGAGCTCCCGGTCGTCCAGAAGCTCCCGGAGCTCGAAGAGGATGCGGCTCTGCCACCTCGCCGATACCATCTCCGAAGCGAGCGTCGAGAGGATCTGCACGTTGTAGATGCCGGTCTCGATGAGCTTTTCCCGGATGAAATAGGACCAGCACACGTCTCCCATGTATGCGAGCGTCAGCGCGTCCATGGAAAAGACGTCCTGCTCGGTGAGCGCGGGCGCGCCCCGGCCCACCTTCTGCGCCATCTGCTTCTTCAGAAACTGAACGCGCTTAAACTCCACGTTTCTTCCACCGCGCGCCCGTAGGCATATCTTCGATGACGATATCCATCTCGGCGAGCTTATCGCGGATCTTGTCAGCGATGGCGTACTGCTTCTCTGCTCTGGCTTCCTGACGGATATCGAGAATGATCTGCATGAGACGGCGGAAATCCTTATCGTCCGCCGCATCCTGACGGCGCGTCCACGCGCTCTCCAGAATGCCCAGGACACCGGTGATCTCCTTCATGTTCTTCATGGCAAGAGCCACCACCTCCTCGTCCACAGCGCAGGTCCCGCTCTGCACGGCGGTGTAGTAGATGTTGATGGCCTTCGCCAGATCGAAGACCGTGCTCGACGCAAGGCCCGTATTGAAGTCGTCATCCATCGCTTCGTGGAAGTCCTTCATGGCCTTCTCTGCCGCTTCCGCAAGCGCCTTCGAAGCGTCGGAGGCGTCATGGCCCTTCCTGTCCGCAAGCTCCCTCACGCGGCCGATCACGTCGGTGAGGCGCGCCATGTTCGTCTCCGCCTCTTCCAGCCGGTCGTCGCTGAAGTCGAGCGGGCTCCGATAATGCGTGGAGAGCAGGAAGAACCGCAGCGCGTCGCCGGAGTACTTCTCCAGCACATCCTTCACGAGGAAGAAATTATTGAGCGACTTGCTCATCTTCTCCTGATTGATGGTGATGAAGCCGTTGTGCAGCCAGTAGTTGACGAACTTGCACCCCGTGCAGCCCTCCGACTGGGCGATCTCGTTCTCGTGATGCGGGAAGATGAGGTCGCTGCCGCCGCCGTGGAAATCGAAGATCTTGCCCAGATAATGGATGGACATGGCCGAGCACTCGATGTGCCACCCCGGACGGCCCGGGCCCCAGGGGCTCTCCCAGGACGGCTCGCCGGGCTTCGCCCCTTTCCACACGGCGAAGTCCCCGGGGTTCCGCTTGCCTTCATTTACTTCCACCCGCGCGCCGGCGAGCATGTCCTCTACGTTCCGCCCGGAGAGCTTCCCGTAGTCCTTGAAAGTGGAGATATCATAATACACATCGTTTCCCAGCACGTAGGCGTGGCCCTTCTCGATGAGCGTCTCCACCATGCGGATGATGTCGTCCATGTGCTCCGACACGCGGGGATACTTGTCCGCCCGGCGCACGTGGAGCGCGTCCGTCACCTGGAAATACGCGTCGATATACCGGTCGGAGATCACCTTCCACGTGGTGCCCTCGGCGTTCGCCTTGTTGATGATCTTGTCGTCCACGTCGGTGAAATTCTGAATGAGCGTCACCTTGTAGCCGATGAACTGGAGATACCGCCGGATCACGTCCCACGTCACCGCCGGACGGGCGTTGCCGATGTGGGGATGATTGTACGGCGTCACCCCGCACACATAGATCTTCACCTCCCCCGGCGTCACCGGCTGAAACAGCGACTTCTCCCGGGTCATCGTGTTGTACACTCGGATGTCTTCCATCATGTCCTCCTCTTTTCGCAGCAGGTGCGGAAATAAAAAACCGCCGCCTCACAGAGACGGTGGTCCGCTATTCCACTCTGCAAGCAGCTCTCCGCCGCTTCCTGCTGTTTTTATCGCAAACAAACGGAAAAGGCTACTCTTCCTTTCGCCCTTTCTGCTCCCGAAGGCACTTCTTCCCGGATGTGACAGGCAGACTCACAGCCGGCGGCCCGCCCTCTCTGGAGACACATACACGGAAATACTTCTTTCGTTCCTCGCATTGTATGATCTTCTCCGCATCACGCAGCTGACCTGGTCTTCGCCCCCACACCCGCCTGCTGGAGCGTTCGCTACCCGGTGGTCTTCCTCTCACTACTGGCTCTCTCGGTCTTCCCGGCAGGACTTACTTCTAAACCGCACCGTGCTCAGACGCCCTTTCAGCGCCCTTACGTGGATCGTTTCGCCTGCGACTGGCATCGACTTGCAACCACAGACCTGTGTGATGCTTTCATTTATTTTATATGATTTTCTTCGATTTGTCATGCCCCCGGCGGCGTTTTTCTCACTTTCCCGCCTTCATGAGGGCCAGCCCCTTCTCCAGCACCTCGCCCACACTCTCCCGGAAGACCAGCGTGCACGCTCCGTCCCGCGGCGTGGGGTCCCGATTGATGAGCACCAGCGTGTCCCCGTGGAAATAGTCGATGAATCCCGCCGCGGGATACACCACGAGGCTCGTGCCGCCGATGATGAGCATGTCCGCGCGGGAGATCTCGTGAATGGCCTCCTGGATGACGAAGCCGTCCAGCGACTCCTCATAGAGCACCACGTCCGGCTTCAGCACGCCGCCGCAGACCGGGCAGTGCGGGATGGGCGTCGCCAGCGCGAGGAACTCCTCCATGCCGTACTCCCGGCCGCACTTCTGACAGATGTTCCGCAGCACCGAGCCGTGGAGCTCCAGCACGTTTTGGCTCCCCGCCTTCTGATGCAGCCCGTCGATATTCTGCGTCACCACCGCCGAGAGCTTTCCCATGCGCTCCAGCTCCGCCAGCGCATAGTGCGCGCGGTTTGGCTGCGCCTCCATCATCATCCCCTCCCGCTCCTTATAGAGCGTGTAGAACTCCACCGGGTGCTCTTCGTAGAAATGGTGCGACAGCATCTCCTCCGGCGACCACGGCAGATCCGTCTTCTGCCGGTAGAGCCCGTCCCTGCCGCGGAAGTCGGGGATCTTCGACTCCGTCGATACCCCCGCCCCGCCGAAGAAGACGATCCTCCTGTGCGTGCGGAGCAGCTCTCCAAATCGTTCCATGGGCGTCATCCTGCATCCCTCCTTTTTTCTCTCATCATTTCCTTTATTTCATTTTATCATACATAGATGCGAAGAAGGGATGCGCCGTTTGCCAATCCGCGCCGCCGGGCCTATAATAAGAAAAATTTCCCTTCGGGGCAAAGGAGTTGATCCCATGAGTCGTCTGACCCTTGCAAAAGCCAAAGAAATCCTCAAGAAACACACCACCGAGCCGTCGCTCTTCGTGCACGCCGCGTGCGTCTCCGCCGCCATGGGCGCGCTTGCCGACCACTACCACGAAGACAAAGACTACTGGGAAGCCATCGGCTGGCTCCACGACGTGGACTACGAAGCCTACCCGTCGCTTACCGAGCACTGCCACCACGTGCGGGAATTCCTCGCCCCCGAAGGCGTGGACGAAGAAGACATCCGCATCATCATCTCCCACGGCTATGGCATCTGCACCGATGAAGTAGAGCCCACCACCCCCATCATGAAGAGCCTCTTCACCGTGGACGAGCTCACCGGCCTCATCCACGCCTACGCCCTCATGCGTCCCGAAGGACTGGACGGCATGACCGTGAAGAGCCTCAAAAAGAAATGGAAAGATAAACGCTTCGCCGCCGGCTGCAAGCGCGACGTCATCCAGAAAGGCTTCGACATGATGGGCGAAGACCCCGCCGTGGTCATGCAGTGCTGCATCGACGGCATGACCGCCCATAAAGAAGACATCGGCCTTGACAAATAAAAACGCAGAAGGCGCGGCTCCGGCCGCGTTTTTTCGTGCCCGCCCCCTTCCTTCTATTTCCTTTCCCCATTTGCTATAATACAGACAGATTTATATTGAAAACTTTGAAAGGAGTCACATCCATGACCGCAGATAACCTCACCTTCTCCCTGGAGATCGACTACATCCCCGACGAAACGGCGGGACGGAGCGAGCTCGAAAAGAAAATGAAAGACGCCGCTCCAGAGTTCCACGGCTTCTACACCCTGGACAAAGATCACCGCCCGATCATCGCGGGCCTTGTGAAAGACGACGTGCCGAACCTCCTCGCCGCGCTCGGCCTCTCCGCCTTCGGCACCTGGCCGGCGTGCATCCTCACCGCCACCATCGCCGCGCCCCTCCCCCTCCGGGCCATCGGCATGTCCGACGGATGGGACGTATACCTCGGCAAAAAGACCTTCTTCGCTTTCGCCCAGTTCCCCTCCGACGCGGTGGACATCCTCATGAAAGCCGCCACGTACTACCTCGACCACGAGAGCTACCAGCCCCTCGAAGACTTCGTGAAAGAGACCGGCTTCGAAGCCTTCCGCAGCGCCGTCCTCGGCAACGGCCCCGCCCAGACCTTCGCAGACGACGGCTACTACGGCAGCTCCTGGGGCGCGCCGAACGTGCCTCCCCTCAAGGCAGGCGACTTCGTCCGCCCCGAGCACAACGTGATGCAGGTCATCGAAGTGTACCCTGAGATGGGCCCCCTCCTCATGGAGTACGGCATGAGCTGCGTCGGCTGCTTCGTCTCCTACGACGAAAACATCTGGCAGGCCGCGCAGGCCCACGGCCTCGACGTCTTCGAGATCCTCGGCGAAATGAACGAATACCTCGCCGACAAATACGATAAGCCCCTCCTCACGAAAGACACCCCCATGGAAGACATTTTGACCCTCTACCCGCAGCTCCTCTCCGTGCTCGAAGCAAAGGGCCTCAAGATGCCCCAGGACATGAAGACCTCCCTCGGCGCCCTCTGCGAAGCCGCGGGGGCCGATGTGGCCGCCGTCATCGCCGACTGCGACAAGAAACTCAGAAAAGAATAAAAGTCAAAGCGTCGCCCGCGATGGGCGCGCTTTTTTTATGTCTTTTCCAGCGCGGAATGTCAGCCAAAATGCGTCTTCGATGCAGGCTCCTATACGAAGCTCGTCCGCGGGCCTTCATCACGAACCAAACAGATTCGGAGCTGTCGGTGCGGGACGCACTCGCACGCGAAAGCCTCCGAAGCTTTCGATGCGGGGCGTATTTTCGGCGCGTGCGTGTCTCTCATGTACGACCGTTCCCGTTTTGGGCATACGAACCCCAGCGTCGCCGACATTCTTTCCGGCCGCCCGGAAAGAGTGTCGGCCAAGAAAGGGGCGCCGCCACGGTCACTCCGGCCTAAGGATTGAGGCCCGCTGCCTGCAAAGACGAAACTCGCTCG
>CASEBK010000016.1 GCA_949286115.1 uncultured Veillonellaceae bacterium
GCCGAGGGCGAAGGTGAAGGAGATGACGTGGTCGACGTTGATGCCCATGAGGAGGGCGGCGTCGTTGTCATAGGAGACGGCGCGCATGGCCTTGCCCATCTTCGTGTGCTGCACGATGTACCAGAGGAGCAGCATGAGCACCACGGTGGAGCCGAGGATGACGAGCTGCTGGAAGGAGATGATGAGAGCTCCCAGGTGGAAGACCGTGTTGGGCAGCACGGGCGGGAAGGTGCGAGGCTGCGGCGAGAGGAAGTACATGGTGGTGTATTCGATGAGGAGCGAGATCCCGATGGCGGTGATGAGAAGGGAGATCTTCGAGCTCTGCCGGAGGGGCTTGTACGCGAGCCGCTCGACGGCGACGCCCAGGATGCCGATGGCCGCCATGGCGCAGAGGAGCGCCGGGAAGAAGCCGAGGCCGAGCTGGGTGGTGACGAAGAATCCCACGTAGGCGCCGAGCATGTAGATGTCGCCGTGAGCGAAGTTGATGAGGCGCATGATGCCGTAGACCATGGTGTAGCCGAGGGCGATGAGCGCGTAGATGCTGCCGAGAGATACGCCGTTGATGATCTGCTGGATGAACTGCGTGATCATGCCGCTGTCCAAGATATGTCCCCCTTTCTGTCAAAGAAATCACACGGAGAGGGAGGGGCCTCTCCGCGGAAACGGGCGGGAATGGAAGCCGGGGCTTCACGGGATAGGAAAGAGCTCAGTCGGCGCTGATCTTGTCGGCGAAGGCGGGCTTGCCGTCCTTGAAGGTGAGGATGAAGGCTGCTTTCTTCGCGTCGTGGGTGTCGGTGAAGGACATGTCGCCGGTGACGCCGCTGAAGGACTTGAGAGCCGCCAGGCCGTCGGCGATCTTCTGGGACTCTGCGGAGCCTGCGTCTTTGATGACCTGCGCGAGGAGGTAGATGGTGTCGTAGGTGAGGGCGCCGAATACGCCGGGGTCTTCGCTATTGGCTGCTTTGTAGGCATTGACGAAGTCCATGACTTTCTTGTTGTCTTCCTGGATGGCGTAGTGGTTCGAGTAGTAGGTGCCTGCGAGAGCGTCCGCGCCTGCGATCTCGGTGAGAGTCGGGGAATCCCAGCCGTCACCGCCGCCAAAGGGGACGGTGATGCCCATGGCGCGGGCCTGCTTCAGGATGAGGCCCACTTCCTGATAGTAGCCGGGGACGTAGACGAAGTCGGGATCGAGGTCTTTGATCTTCGTGAGGACGGCGTTGAAGTCGGTGTCTTTCTGGAGGTACGCTTCGGTGCCTACGATCTCGCCGCCGGACTTGGTGAAGCTCTCCGTGAAGAATTTCGCCAGTCCTTTTGCGTAGTCGGAGGAGTTGTCGATGAGGATGGCCACTTTCTTCTTGCCCAGTTTGTTGTAGACGAAGTTTGCCATGACCTGGCCCTGATAGGGATCGATGAAGCAGGCTCGGTAGGAGTAGGGGCGGACCTTGCCGGAGTCGTCTACGGTGATCTTCGGGTTCGTGCCGCCGGGGGAAATGGAGGGGATCTTCGCGCCGTCCAGGATCGGTACGGCGGCGAGCGTGTTGGAGCTCATGTTCGGAGCGACCACGGCGACCACGCCTTCGTCCACCAGTTTCTGCGCGGCAGAAGCCGCTTCAGACGGTTCGGATTTGTTGTCCAGGGAGACGAGCTCGAGCTTCTTGCCGAGGACGCCGCCGTTCTTGTTGATCTCGTCTACGGCGAGCTTGGCGCCGCGCATGGCGTCCTGCCCGTAGGCGGCCTGGTTGCCCGTCATTTCAAGGTCGGTGCCGATCTTGATGGTGTCTCCCTCGGATTTGGAGCCGCTGCCTCCGCCGCAGCCGGTGAGCGCCGCCGCAGCGAGGAGAGCCGCAGCCGATGCGGTGAAGAGTTTCGTAGTCAGGTGTTTCATGATATGCCTCCTGTGAGAGTATTTCCTTTACTCCGGATCGATGCGCGCGACGAAGGTGCGCCGTCCGTTTTCAAAACTCATGATGATGCCCGAAGATACGGTGTTGTGCTTGTCGTCGATGGTGATGCGTCCGGAGATGCCTTCGAATCCGCGGATCTGGGTGAGGGCTTTGGCCACGGTCTCCGGCTTCGCGCTGCCGGAGGCGCGGATGGCTTCGATGGCAAGGCTCGCCGCGTCGTAGGCGGTGACGGCAAAGGAGTCGGGCTTCATGCCGTAGCGCGCTTCGTAGCGGTTGACGAAATCCTGCAGCTTCGGGTCATCGTCTGCGGGCGAATAATGATTGCAGAAGTAGACGTTCCGCATATTGGGGACCCCGGCGATCTCGGCGAGCTTGTCGCTGTCCCAGCCATCGCCCCCCAGGATGGGCTGCATCATGCCCATCTCCCGGGACTGGCGGAGGATGAGACCCACTTCCTGATAGTAGCCCGGCACGAAGAGCATGTCCGGGCGCTGCGCCGCGGCCTTCGTGAGGATGGGCTTGAAGTCCACGTCCCGCGCCATGTACGCCTCTTCCAGAAGGACGGTGCCGCCCTTGGCTTCAAATTCCTGCTTGAAAAATTCCGCCAGCCCTTTCGAGTAGTCGCTGGCATTGTCCACCAGGATGACCGCCGTCTTCATGCCCAGCCGCTCTCTGGCGAAGTCCGCCATGACGCGGCCCTGATACGGGTCCGTGAAGCACGCCCGGAAGAGGTAGTCCCGGGTCCTTTCCGTCTTCGGGTCCACGGTGATGTCCGGGTTCGTCCCGCTCGGCGAGATGACCGGGATCTTTTTCGACGCCGCCAGCGGCGCGAGGGCGATCACGTTCGAGCTCGTGTCCGGCCCGATGATGGCGGAGACGCCTGATTCCGCGAGCTTCGTGAAAGCGTCCGCCGCCCCGGCGACTTCGCTCCGGTTGTCCACGCCGATGACCTGGATCTTTTTCCCGAGGACGCCGCCCTGTATATTGGCTTCTTCCACGGCCATGTGGATCCCGTTCAGCGATGAAGTGCCGAAAGAGGCATTGGAGCCGGTCATTTCCAGATTGGCGCCGATCTGGATGAGATCGGACGTGCCTGCCGGCCCGGCAGCGCATCCGGCGAGTCCGAGGACGGCCGTCCCCACAGCCGCCAGCGCCGCCCCGTGGCTGATGTTCATACATATCCCCCCTTTCAGATGCCTGCCGCATGAGCAAAAGAAAAAGTGCACCGGAGGAGACGTACCTCCCTGTGCACTTCGTCATGCGGTATGGAATTTCTGGAATGACCGCATTGTACATGCCCTGCCGGGCGGTGTCAACGGCCCGAAACCGGCGAAAACCCGCGCCGCGCGGCCGTTTTCTGCCTCGCGCTCTCTTTCGGGAAGCGCTCTGAAACGGGGAAAATGACGCGGCCCGGGAAAGGCTCTTTTATTTATATATACCTCTGAGTCCGTTCATTTCGGCATGGCCTCGGCCTATACTGCTATAACCTGAAACTATGCATGAGATGAGCTATCGAATCCTGTTATTCATTCTCCCTATGGGCGATATCTCTTTCATGCATGAGTTATTGACATGACCATCGGAAATACTCATAATGAGGAAAACCAGCGGCGGGAAGCCGCGCGTATCGGAGAGGGGGATCTCGATGAGAAAGACGACGATGTTTCAGTGGACCTGCCCGAAATGCGGGAAGAAGGAGCTCGTGCTCCGGCCCATCGTGCTGGACGCGGACGCGATGCCCGAGGCAGCGGGCGACGTGCGGGAAGATCGGTACTTCCGCGTGCGCTGCTCCGCCTGCGGCGAGACGCAGGATTTCCTCATGCATATGCTCTACGCGGACCGGACGCGGCGCTTCCTCGTGGCACTCCAGCCCGATGAGAAGACGCCGCTTTCGCCGGTGCCCGCCGAGGCGCTCCGGGAGGGGTGGCGGCTCCGTCTCGTGCGGGACAGCGAAGACCTGGCAGACAAGGTGCGGGCCCTCGAGTCGGCCATTGACGACCGTCTCATCGCCGTCGCCGAGTACCTGCTCTACCGGAAGATCCGTCCGGCCATGCCCGCAGGGAGCGTCATGGGGATGACCGTGTTCCACGAGGGAGACGGAGGGCCGGAGGTGCTCCTTCCCATGGAGATCGCCGAGAAAGGATACGCCATGGGCAAAGACGCGCTCACCGCCGCCCGCCTCGCTGAGCTTGAAAGCGCCTACGGCAAAGCGCTCGCCGAAGACCGGGAGACCGGCTTCCGCGAGATCGGCCGCGCCTGGGCAGCGGCGTTCGTAGAGTCGCAGGAGAAATAAAAATTTTTCTGCGGCCGCACGGAAGAGAGGGCGGTGCGGAGTCCGCTCATGCAGCACAAGACACGCGTTCAACGCGTCAGGCGGCGCGGGCTCCATCGTGCGGCGCCCGTTTGGCTGCGCGTGAGGATGCGCGTGCGGGGCTCGATCATTTCGTAGAAAAAGGCAGGGCCGCGCCGCGGCGGCCGTTTTACGGTGCGGCATTTTGACGTATCAGACAGGGGAAAGGCCCCTTGTGCGGCAGTGGGTGATTGCCGCATGAGGGGCCTTTCTGTATTTCCATAGAAAAAGCGCCGCAGCAGGATAAACGGTGCCTGCTGCGGCGCTTTTGTGTTTTATTTCGTCCGTCCGGGGAAGCGGCGGTCGAGGGCGAAGAGGAGGACGCCCGCCGCGCCGGAGAGGAGGGAGGCGGTGACGATGGCGGCTTTCGCGGTGACGAGGTCGGCTGCGGTGTCGAAGGAGAGGGCTGCCAGGAAGAGGGACATGGTGAATCCGATGCCGGCGAGGATGCCTGCGCCGAGGAAGTGAGACGGGCGCACGCCTTCGGGCATCTTCGCCAGGCCCGCCCGGATGAGGAGGAAGACCATGAGGCAGATGCCGAGGGGCTTGCCGAGGAAGAGGCCGCCGATGATGCCCAGGCCGATGGGCGAGAGGAGCCGGTCGAAGCTGTCTGCCGAAAGCGGGATGCCGGCATTCGCCAGCGCGAAGACGGGCATGATGAGAAAGGCGTTCCACGGGGAGAGGGCGTGTTCCCACCGCGCAAGGGGCGCGGTCTCGAATGTCTCTTCCGTCCCTGCGGGAGCAAGGAAGCCCACGAGGACGCCTGCCACGGTGGGATGGACGCCCGCTTCATGGAAGGCGAACCACAGAGCGACGCCGCCGACAAGGTACACGAGGGGAGAGGAGACGCCTCGGCGGGCGCAGAGAAAGAGCGCTGCGCAGATGAGGGCCGCCGCGCCGAGCGCCGCAAGGGAGGGGGCCGCGCTGTAGAAGAGAGCGAGCACCACGATGCCGCCCAGATCGTCCACGATGGCGAGCGCCGTGAGGAAGACCGCCACGCTCTTCGGCACGCCCCGCGCCGCGAAGGCGAGCACGCCCAGAGAGAAGGCGATGTCCGTGGACATGGGAATGGCCCAGCCGGAGAGGGTGGGAAGGCCCGCGTTGAAAGCGAAGTAGATGAGCGCAGGCACCACCATGCCGCCGGCGGCTGCCGCGATGGGCAGGAGCGTCGCCGAGAGAGACTTCAGCTCGCCGTAGAGAAATTCCCGCTTGATCTCAAGGCCCACCACGAAGAAGAAGAGCACCATGAGGCCGTCGTTCACCCAGTGAAGGAGAGACATGGAGAGGCCCGGCAGGGGCACTTCCCAGTGAAGGAGCGCTTCGTAAGAGGCAGCGAGGGGAGAATTGGCAAGCGCCATGGCGACGGCGGCGCAGAGGAGAAGCAGCACGCCGCCGGCCGATTCCTGGTGGAAGAAGGAGAGGAAAGCGGCGCTGATCCGATCGATCGCCCGCGGCGGGGTGTTGGTCATGAGGCACGTCCTTTCCGGGAGGGTTCCCTGCGAAATATCGAAGAATGTCTTTGCATATTCAGTATAGCAGATATGTCAAGAAATCCGGAGATATTCCGCGATATTTCAGAAATTCATCCGATTTCCTTTTTATACCTGTTTATATAGGAAGATTTCAAGGAAAATCTGGTGAAAACTGAAGAAGGAGGGCGGAGGACGCGCGGACCAAAGACCGGGGAAAAAGGGGCGCGCCATGCGGAAATTTTAGGGAAAAAGGGCGCTCCGGTATGTTATAATAGTGCAAAGGTGCCGTCATGGCTTGTTGTCGGGCGCGCCGAAAAAAGGAAACGCCGGTTTCCTGTTTTGTCGTACATGGAAGGGCCGGCGGAAGGGGAGGACATATGTCGGAGATCGCAGATCGTTTGGGATCGGTGCGGAGCCGCATCGAGGCGGCCCGTGCCCGTTCGCCGTATCATCAGGCGGTGACGCTCGTGGCGGTGACGAAGTTCCATCCCCGAGAGGCCATGGAGGAAGCGGTGCGCCTCGGCGTGACCGATGTGGGGGAGAACCGCGTGCAGGAGATGGAAGAAAAGTTCCGCATGGGGCCGCTTCCCGTGCGGTGGCACCTCCAGGGACATCTGCAGAAGAATAAGGTGAAGAAGGCCGTCGCCATGGCGGACCTCATCCAGTCCGGCGATTCGCTGGACATCCTTCGGGAGATCGGCCGCCGCGCCGGTGAGATCGGCAAGGTGCAGGACGTGCTCCTGGAGTTCAATATCTCCGGCGAGGCGTCGAAGCACGGCCTCGACCCGGCGGATTTCGACGAAGTCATCGCCGCGGCGCAGGAGATCTCCGGCATCCGTCTGCGGGGCCTCATGTGCATGGCGCCGAACGAGGACCCGGAGCTCACGCGCCCGGTCTTTCGAAAGGCCCGCGCGCTCTGGGAGCGGATGCAGGTGGCGCTCTCCGGCGGGGCGGTAGATACGCTCTCCATGGGCATGACGAACGATTTCGAAGTGGCTGTAGAAGAAGGGGCCACCATGGTGCGCATCGGCACGGCGATCTTCGGACCGCGGGATTATAACAGATAATAAAAAGGCGATTTTTTATACGAGGTGCAGCAAATGGATTATTTCAAGAAATTCAAAGACCAGTTCATCGACCACGATGTGGACGACGAGGAGGAGGACTACGAGGATGAAGCGCCGGAGCGTCCCGCCGCGCCGGTGAGCTCTTCGGCGGCGGTCCCGCCCCGTCCGGCGGCGGTGCGGAGCGGCCGGACCGCTGTGCCCACGAGCCAGGCGCGGCCCTACACCATGGTGGTGGTGAATCCGAACGACTACAAGGACGCGGAGAAGATCGGCGACCACATCAAGCAGGGACACCCGGTGGTCATCAATATTGAGAAGACGGATCAGGACATCGCCGAGCGGATCATCGATTTCGTGCAGGGCGTGATGTACGCGCTGGACGGGCGCATCGACCAGATCAGCGAGAGCATCTACCTCTGCGCGCCGAACAACATGACCGTGTCCCGTGAGAACTTCGCGGCGTACACGGCGCCGGCCGCGCCCGCTGTGGGCGACGTGCCTCAGTGGAAAGTGCCGCGGACCTGACCATGGGCATCATCCGTCGGGTGCGGGGGTGGCTATCGGCGGTCTTCGCCGATACCGATGAGGACGAGCTGGAAGAGGAGGAGCGCCCGGAAGGGACCGCGGCGTCCATTCCGGCCCGGGCGGTGCGCCCGCTGGAGTCTCTCATCTGTACGCCCCGGGATTATAAAGACGCGCGGTATGCGGTGCAGTCTCTGAAGGAGGGCAAGATCGTGGTGATCCGCCTCATGGAGGTGGACGAGTCGCTGGGGCAGCGCATCCTGGACTTCGTCTCCGGCGCGGTGTACCTGCTCCACGGGTCCATGCAGCTCCTCGGGGACGACGTGCTCCTTTGCACGCCCGATACCGTGCGGGTGGAACAGGGCGACTATCAGTTCAAAGTGGTGGCCATGCCCGTATTCAGGAGGGTCGGATCATGAAATCTGTGCTCATCATCGGCTGCGGCGCCATGGGCGGGGCGATCCTTTCGGGATGCCTGGCCCGCGGCGTGTGGCAAAAAGAAGAGGTGCTCCTCAAGGAGCACGACGAAGCGGCCAGCCGGGAGAAAGCCGCTCGGTACGGCGTCTCCTGGTCGGCGGACGGCCATGAGGCGGCGGAGGCAGATACGATCCTCCTGGCGGTGAAGCCGGGCGTCGTGCCCGAGGCGGCGCGGAAGATCGCTGCTTTTCATCCGAAAGGCACGGTCATCTCCATTGCCGCGGCGGTGACGCTCTCCGACCTTGCGTCGTATTTCCCCGAGGGGACGCGCATCGTCCGCGTCATGCCCAATACGCCCGCTTCGGTGGGCGAAGGGTACGCCGCCATCGCCACAGGCGAAGCCGCGGGCGCAGAAGACGTCGAAAAAGCGAAGACCATCTTCGGCGCGCTCGGCCGGGCGGCGGTCGTCACCGAGCGGCAGCTGGACGAGCTGGGGGCCCTCTCCGGGGCCGGGCCGGGCTACACCTTCGTCATCATCGATGCGCTCGCCGACGCGGGGGTGAACATCGGACTTCCCCGGCAGGTGGCCATCGAGGCGGCGGCGCAGACGCTCTACGGCGCGGCGAAGATGGTGCTCGAGACGGGCAGGCATCCCGCCCAGCTCCGGGATCAGGTGACGAGCCCCGGCGGCACCACCATCGCCGGCATCCAGATGATGGAGCGGCGGGGCCTTCGGTCCGCCCTCATCGACGGCGTGGAGGCGTGCCTCGCCAAGTCCGACGCCATGGCAAAGAAATAAAAGGGGGCGCGGCCTCCATTTCATCATAAGGAACGTATGAAAGACAGAGAAAAGATACTGAACTATTTCTCCGCTGCCAGCGAGGAAGCCGGCGAGATGGCCGTGCGCCTCCTCGACATGGCGGACAGCGTGGAGAAAGGGCGGCCCTACGCGGTGGGGCCCTTCATGTCGCCCTTCGCGGTGCAGATCGGCATGACCATCGCGGCGCACATGAAGACCATCGAGTGCCGGAGCTGGGGCGGCTACCATGAGGCGGAGCGCGTGCGCATCGCCTTCGCCCGGTCAGACTACGACGGCCCCGTCGATTTCGGCGTCGCGGCGCTCTCCGTCACGTGGGATGCGCGGTACCGCCTCATCGGCCACCGGGACGTGCTGGGCTCTCTCATGGGTCTTGGCATCGAGCGGGACATCGTGGGGGATATCCTCATGCAGGGCGCGGGCGCGCAGATCGTGGTGGACGCGAAGATGGCCCCGTGGCTCATCGACAATTTCAAAAAGATCGCCATGGTGCCCGCCGAGGCCCGAGAGATCTCCACGGACGAGATCGTGCCGCCGAAGCAGGAGGCGAAGGTGGTGCGCGCCACTGTGGCGTCGCTCCGCCTGGACGCGGTGGGCGCGGCAGGCTTCGGCATCTCCCGCTCGAAGATGACCGCCGCCATCGACGCCGAGCGCGTACAGGTGAACTGGCAGACCGCCAAGGGCTCTTCCCAGGCGGTGAAGGTGGGAGACGTGGTGAGCTTCCGCGGCCGGGGCCGCCTGGAGATCAAAGAACTCACCGGGACGAGCCGCAAAGGCCGGATCGGCGTCCTCATAGAGAGATATAAATAAGAAGTAAGGAGAGGATTCACAATGATCACACCGATGGACATCCACAATAAGACCTTCTCCCGCAAGCTGCGCGGCTATGCGGAAGACGAAGTGAACAGCTTCCTCGAAGAAGTGGTGAGCGACTACGAGCGCATCTACCGCGAGCACCGGGAGATGGAAGAGCAGATGGACACGCTGAAGACGAAGCTGGCGAACTATGAAAAGATGGAAGCCACCATGTCCGCCACGCTCGTCATGGCGCAGGAGACCGCGGAGAACGTGAAGCAGAACGCCCAGAAAGAGGCGGACCTCATCATCCGCGAAGCAAAGGCGCAGGGCGCGCAGATCGTGGCCGACGCGGACGCCCGCCGCCGCCGCACGAACGAAGCGGTGATGCGCACCGAGAGCGACATGAAGCTCTATGTGGAAAAGATCCTCACGAACCTCACCTCCGCTATGACCATGATCGAAGCGGTGAAGGCCCAGCAGGCTCCGAAGGTGGAAATGCCGCAGCAGCCGGCACCGGCCCCTGCCCCCGCGGCGGAAGAGCCCGCCGCAGAAGAGGCAGTGCCGGAAGAGACGGCAGCGCCGGCGGAAGAGGCTGCGGAAGCGGCGCCCGCCGAAGAGAGCGCGCCGGAAGCGCCGGAAGAAGCGCCCGCGGAAGAGGCGGAAGCAAAGGAAGAAAAAGAATGAGCGCGCCGGATACCGTCACCGAGTGGGGCACCCC
This sequence comes from uncultured Veillonellaceae bacterium, assembly GCA_949286115.1. Classification (GTDB taxonomy): domain Bacteria; phylum Bacillota; class Negativicutes; order Veillonellales; family Dialisteraceae; genus UBA1822. Next base: position 10,066 of record CASEBK010000016.1, read on the forward strand.
AAACCTCGGCCAGACCGTAAAGATCACCGCCGTGCTCCATGAGGAGGACACGCCTTTCCAGCACATTCAGATCGTGGACAGCCTCCAGTACGGGAAGATGCTCATTCTGGACGGGGTCTTCCAGACCTCGGAAAAAGACGAGTGGACCTATCATGAGATGATCAGCCACGTGCCGCTCATGCTCCACCCCCATCCCGAGCGGGTGCTCATCATCGGCGGCGGCGACGGCGGCGTGGCCCGCGAAGTGTGCCGCCACGACTGCGTCACCCAGGTGGACCTCTGCGACATCGACGGCCGCGTGATCGAGCTCTCGAAAGAATATTTCCCGTCCATCGCCAAAGTTCTCCTCGACCCGCCGGCCAAGCTCCACGTCCATGTGGGCGACGGCATCGCCTTTGCGAAGAGCGTGGGAGATTTCTACGACGTGATCATCATCGACTGCTCCGACCCCATCGGCCCGGGCGAAGGGCTCTTCACCCGCGAATTTTACCGGAGCGCGTACAAAGCCCTGCGGAAAGACGGCCTCATCGTCCAGCAGAGCGAGTCCCCCATCGTGCAGCAGCACCTCGTGCACGACATCTACTGCGCCATGAAGGATGTCTTCCCCATCGTGCGGTCCTACTTCTCCCACGTGCCGATCTACCCGGCGTGCATGCACAGCTTCATGCTCGCCTCGAAGGTGTACGATCCGCTCACCGCGGAGATCAGCCGGAAGGCGCCCGAGCCCATGCGCTACTACAATGAAAAGATCCAGAAGAGCTGCTTCGTCCTTCCAAACTTCTACAAAGAATGTCTCCTCGAAGGGAAGATGAGCTTCTGAGAAAGGGAAAGACAGGCTGATACGGCCTGTCTTTTTGCGTGTCCATTTTGCCGGCCGCCGCAGAAGAGCGCGGCTCCTCAATGCGTGGTCCTTGCGGTAGGCACGCCCATCAGCGTGGCGGGCGCCGCAGAGAGAAAGGGTACTGGGCAGGAGAAGGCATACGAAGAGAGACGTTCGCCGCGGACGCGTCCTTTGTTGGCATTGCGGACGCCGGAGAGGAAAGCTCCGGCGGGAAAGCGGCGGGGCATGGGTGGGCATGCGAGGTGCGCATTCGCCCGCGGCAGCGGAAACGGGTATAATAGAAAGCACAGTGAAAGCATTTCACAAGGAGGACTTTATGTTCAGAAAATTCGACGGGGCGGCGTACCGCTGGGACGGCGTCGAGCCCCACGTGTATAAAGAAGACTCTTCGGTCTTCCGCAGCGTGACGAAGCAGGTGCTCTTCGAGCGGGAGGGGGATCTTCCCGTGCAGTTCCGCTATTTCCAGGTGGAGCCGGGGGGCTGGTCGTCGCTCGAGCGCCACGGGCACATGCACATGGTGGTGATCTTCCGCGGCCGGGGGCACGCCCTCATCGGCGGCGAAGTGCGCGAAGTGGCCGAAGGGGACATGATGACGATCCCTTCGTGGGCGTGGCATCAGTTCCGCGCGGACCGGGGAGAGCCGCTGGGTTTCTTCTGCCTGGTGAACGCGGACCGGGACGCGCCGTCGTACCCGACGGAGGCGGATCTTGAGGAAATGAGAAGAGCGCCGGCGGTGGCGGCCTTTCTGGACGGGAAGGCTTGACTTCGAGCGTGCTTCATGGGGTAAAGTCTTCAAAGGAGAGGAAACGATGACGGTGCTCGCAGAAAAAGAAGAGCGGCTCTTTGCCATCCTGCGGCGGTTCGGCCCGGCAGCGGTGGCGTTTTCCGGCGGCGTGGACTCCACGTACCTCCTCTGGGCGGCGCGCGAGGCGCTGGGCGCGGAACGGGTGCTGGCGGTGACGATGGCGCTCGCGTCGGTGCCGAAGCGGGAGCTTGACGAAGCGGCGGCGTACTGCCGGGGCGCGGGCCTCCGTCAGGCGGTGCTGCCGCTCGATCAATTCCGCGCGCCGGGCTTCGGGGAGAATCCCCCGGACCGGTGTTATCGGTGCAAGAAATATCTGTTTCAGGAGGTCATCGCCTATGCGGCGGCGAAGGGATTTCCTCACGTACTGGACGGGACGAACCGGGACGACGCGGACCACTATCGGCCGGGGATGCGGGCCATCGCGGAGCTGGGCGTCGTGAGCCCGCTCCGTCTGGCGGAGCTTCGGAAGGCGGACATCCGCGCGCTCTCGAAGGCGGCGGGGCTCCCCACGTGGCAGAAGCCTGCCTTCGCGTGCCTGGCCACCCGTTTCCCCTACGGCGAGGCGCTCACAGAGGAGAAGCTCCGGCGGGTGGAGACGGCGGAGGAATGGCTGCGGAGCCGGGGCTTTGCGCAGTACCGCGTGCGGGCCCATGGAGATCTGGCGCGCATCGAGGTGCCCGAGGCGGATATGGACCGGCTGTACGCGCTGCGGAAGGACGCGGCGGCGGCGCTCCGGGCAGCGGGCTTCCTCTATGTGACGATGGACCTTCTGGGCTATCGCATGGGCAGTATGGATGAAGCGATACACAAGGAGTCAGTATGAAGATCAGAGACATATTGGAACAGGTGCGAAGCGGCGCGCTCTCCGTGGAGGAGGGGGAGGCTCTCTTTCAGGAGAAACGCCGGGAGAAGATGTATCAGGAGCTGGGCTATGCGAAGCTGGACACGGGACGGAAGGCGCGGTCGGGCTTCGAAGAGGTGGTCTTCTGCGCGGGCAAGCCGGACGCGTACCTTTCGGCGATCTATGAGAAGCTCTATGAGGCGAACGGCGAAGTCTTCGGCACGCGGGCCACGGTGCATCAGTACGAGCTGGTGCGGCAGGTCATCCCGGATATTTCCTATGACCCGATCTCGCGCATCCTGAAGAAGGAAAAGCCCGGCAAGGCGCACGTGGGCCGCGTGGCGGTGTGCACGGCGGGCACGTCGGACATCCCCGTGGCGGAGGAAGCGGCGCAGACGGCGGAGTACTTCGGCACGTATGTGGAGCGCATCTACGACGTAGGCGTCTCGGGCATCCACAGGCTTCTCGCGAAAGAGGAGGCCATCGCTTCGGCGCGGTGCGTCATCGCCGTGGCGGGCATGGAGGGGGCGCTCGCCAGCGTCATCGGCGGGCTCGTGCGGAATCCGGTCATCGCGGTGCCCACGTCGGTGGGATACGGCGCGAGCTTCCACGGCCTGTCTGCGCTCCTCACGATGCTCAATTCGTGCGCGAATGGCATCACGGTGGTCAATATCGACAATGGTTTCGGTGCGGGGTATGTGGCGACGCAGATCAATCGCCTCGCGGAAGGAGGACATCTCTGATGGCAGAGAAAAAGGTACTGTATATCGAAGGCACATCCGGCATCAGCGGGGACATGTTCGTCGGCGCGATGATAGACCTCGGGGCGGATCTGGAGAAACTGGCGCATGTCTTCGACTCCATCCCCGCGGAGGGCTTCGCGGTGGACGTGGGGCGCGTGAAGAAATGCGGCATCGACTGCGTGGATTTCGATGTGATCCTCGATGAAGACAATCACGACCACGATATGGCTTACCTCTACGGTCCGGCGCCGGCCATGGCGGCGGAAGCGGCCCACACCAGCGGAGACGTGGCTTCCTGGCAGGCCCAGGGCGCGGAAGACGGCGCGCATTCTCACGAGGAGATGGAAGACGTGGTGCGCGGCGGCGCGCACTGTCACTGCCACGGCGAAGGAGAAACGCCGGAAGAAAGCTGCTGCGGGCACCACCACGGGGAGGGCCACTGCCATCATCACGAAGGGGAAGAAGGCTGCTGCGGGCACCATCAAGAGGAGGGCCACTGCTGCCATCACCATCATGAAGAGGGCCACTGCTGCCATCATCATAAAGAGGAAGAGGACTGCTGCGAGCACCATCAAGAGGAGGGCCACTGCTGCCATCACCATCATGAAGAGGGAGAGGACTGCTGCGGGCATCATCACGGCGAAGGGCATCACCACGGCCACCATCACGTGCACCGCCACCTGGCGGATGTGGAGGCCATCATTGACGGCACGGACATGACAGACCGCGCACGGGCGCTGGCGAAGCGCATCTTCCGCATCGTGGCGGAGGCGGAGTCGAAGGCGCACCGCCTGCCCATCGACGAAGTCCATTTCCACGAAGTGGGCGCCGTGGACTCCATCGTGGACATCATCGCCGCGGCGGTCTGCTTCGACGATCTGGGCATCACAGACGTGGTCATCCCTTCACTCTCCGAAGGGCGGGGTACCGTGCGTTGCCAGCACGGCGTGCTTCCCGTGCCTGTGCCGGCGGTGGTGAATATCGCCGAGGCGCACGACCTTCCTCTGACCATCATGGATGCGAGAGGCGAATTCGTCACGCCCACCGGCGCGGCCATCGGCGCGGCCATCCGCACGTCGGACCGGCTCCCAGCGCGTTTCCGTATCGAAAAGACCGGCCTCGGCGCGGGCAAGCGGGACTACGACGCGCCGCCGCCCTTCCTGCGGGCCATGCTCATCACCCCGGAAGAGGATGGCCCGAAGGACGAGGTGCTCCTCCTCCAGAGCGACATCGACGACTCCACCGGCGAGGCGCTGGGCTACGTGATGGAGCGGCTCATGGCGGCGGGCGCGCGGGACGTGCACTACAGCCCGGTCTTCATGAAGAAGAACCGCCCCGCCTGGGAGATCTCCGTCCTCTGCGACCGGGCAGACGCGGCGAAGATGGAGGCCATCCTCTTCCGGGAGACCACCACCATCGGCGTCAGAGAGACGCCGGTCACGCGGGCGGTCCTGCCGCGGGAGGAGATCACCGTGGCCACGCCCTACGGCCCGGCCGAGGTAAAATGCGTCGCCGTGGGGGACGCGGTGAAGTATTACCCCGAGTACGAAGCGGTGAAAAAGATCGCGCTGGCGGAGGATATCCCCTTCACGAAGGTCTACGACATGGTGAAGGCCGCTGCGGAAGAGCAGTAATAAAATAAACGGGAAAGAAGCCTGCTGCGGCGGGCTTTTTTTCGTGCCCTTTTCCGGCGCGGAAATAGGGGCGCAGAAAAGCCGCCCCCTAAGGGACGGCCATTTCCGTATGTTTCCAATGTCACATGAGAGAGCCCTGCACGCTCGCTTCTTCGTCGATGTCGTCTTTCGGCGTGACGGCGATGGAGGAGACCCGGTCCCCTTCCTGCAGCTTCACCAGACGCACGCCCTGGACGGTCTTTGATTTCTTCACGGATACCGTGTTGACGGGCACGCGGATGACCTGCCCGCCTTCGGTGATGGTGATGATCTCGTCATCGTCCTGGACGGACACGAGACCCACGGCTTTTTTGTTCTTGCCGAAGTTCCGGGAGCCCATGCCGCCCCGCTTCTGGATGGTGTACGCTTCCGCTTTGTTGCGCTTCGCGAAGCCGTCTTCGGAGACGGTGAGGATCTCCTGCTCGTCGGTGACGACCGCGCCGCCCACCACTTCGTCGCCGGCCTGCTTCAGCTTGATGCCGATGACGCCCTGCGCCTGCCGGCCCTGGGGGGTGACGTCCGCCTCGTCGAAGCGGATGGCCATGCCGAGGCGTGTCGCGATGACCACCTTGTCATGGTCGTTCGTGCGGCGCACCGCGATGAGCTCGTCCCCTTCGCGGAGAGTGATGGCGATGATGCCGCTCTTCCGGACGTTCGTGTACTCCGAGAAAGCGGTCTTCTTCACGTAGCCCCGGCGGGTGATCATGAAGAGGTACTTCGTCTCCGCGGACTTGTCGATGTCGAAGAGCTCCGTCACTTTCTCGCCGGGCGCAAGGTTCGGCAGGAAATTGATGATCGGCGTGCCCTTGGCGGTGCGGCTCGAGGAGACGGTGATATCCGCCGCGGTGAGCGTGAAGACGCGGCCCCGGTTCGTGAAGAAGAGGAGGCGGTGATGGGTGGAGGTGGTGAGGATCTTCGCCACATAGTCTCCTTCCTTCGTCTTCATGCCGGCCACGCCCACGCCGCCTTTGCCCTGCTTGCGGTACGTGTCGGTGGACATGCGCTTCACGTAGTTCTCGTTCGTGAGCGTCACCACCATCGGTTCGTCCGGGATGAGGTCGGAGGCATTGAACTCGGTGGCGTCCACGGTGATCTCCGTGCGGCGGTCGTCGCCGAAGCGCGCCGCTTCGTCCTGCAGCTCGTCCTTCACTACGGCCATGATCTTCTCCCGGCTGGAGAGGAGGTCTTCCAGATAGGCGATCTGCTCCTTCACGTCTTTGTAGTCCGCTTCGATCTTGTCCCGCTCGAGACCGGTGAGGCGGCGCAGGCGCATGTCGAGGATGGCGATGGCCTGCTTCTCCGAGAGGCCGAACTTCTCCATGAGGGCGGCTTTGGCGATGTCGTCCGTCTGAGACTGGCGGATGGTCTGGATCACTTCGTCGATGTGGTCGAGAGCGATGAGGAGCCCTTCGAGAATGTGAGCCTTCGCCTTCGCCTTCTCCAGCTCGAAGACGCTCCGGCGGGTGATGACCTCTTCCTGATGCTTCAGGTAGTAATAGAGGATCTGCTTCAGATTCAGGATACGCGGATGACCGTCCACGAGGGCGAGGAGGATCGCCCCGAAAGTGATCTGCATCTGCGTGTGCTTGAAGAGATTGTTCAGCATGATCTGAGGGTTCACGTCTGCCCGGAGCTCGATGGCGATGCGCATGCCCCGGCGGTCTGACTCGTCCCGGAGCGCCGTGATGCCGTCCACCACCTTCTGCCGCTGGAGATCGGCGATGGTCTCGATGAGCCGCGCCTTATTCACCTGATAAGGCAGCTCCGTCACCACGATGCGGTGCTTGTTCGCCTTCATGTCCTCGATCTCCGTGCGGGCGCGGACGACGATGCCGCCCCGGCCCGTGCGGTACATGGACTCGATGCCCTTCCGGCCCATGATGAGCCCCGCCGTGGGGAAATCCGGGCCCTTGATGTCCTTCATCAGTTCATCGATGGTGATGTCCGGCTCATCGATCATGTGAGAGAGAGCCGCCACCACCTCCCGCAGATTGTGCGGAGGGATATTCGTCGCCATGCCCACGGCGATGCCGTACGAACCGTTCACCAGGAGATTGGGGATGCGCGAAGGGAGCACCACCGGTTCCTGCAGAGACCCGTCGTAGTTCGGCATGAAATCCACGGTGTTCTTGTCGAGGTCCCGCAGCATTTCGGTGGCGATGCGGGCCATGCGCATCTCCGTGTAACGCATCGCCGCCGGGCTGTCCCCGTCCACGGAGCCGAAGTTCCCGTGGCCGTCCACCAGGGGGTAGCGCGTGGAGAAATCCTGCGCCATGCGCACCGCCGATTCATACACCGCCGTATCGCCGTGGGGGTGATACTTCCCCAGCACTTCGCCCACGATACGGGCGGACTTCTTGTACGGCTTGCCCGGGAGCATCCCCGCCTCCTGCATCGCATAGAGGATGCGCCGATGCACCGGCTTCATGCCGTCACGCACGTCCGGCAGCGCGCGGGAGACGATGACCGACATGGCGTAATCGATATACGACGTCTTCATCTGTCCTTCCAGCGCGGTGGGGACGATCTTACCTTCCTGCCACTCCATAGTTGCTCCTGTTCTCTGCCTCGCAGAAAAAAGCCGGCGGGTCGGCCCTGCCGGTCAGTTACTTTTCTTTATTATACCATACGAACGGCGCTTTGCCCCGATTTTCGCCGTTATAAAGAAAATGAGAGGAGCAGACGGCAGGAAATCATACAGAACGCTGCAGAGCGTATGAAAATGGGGAACGGCGGGCGAAATGGGCGCTTCCGCCGCGCTTTTTCAAAATCCGCCGCTTGTTGTATAATAAAAAAAATCGTCAATGGCGGCGGCCTGCGTCACAGGCGCGCAAAAGGAGGTGCACCCATGAAAAAACAGTGGCGGCCCGCGGCGGCGGCGCTCCTTGCCGCGGCGGGACTCGTGCTCTCCGGATGCGGCGGCCTCTCCCTCTTCAGCGACCCCTGGGAAGGCACCTGGTGGGGCGTGCAGGACGCGGGAACGAACTGGTCCGGCGACGAGATCAGAAATCTTGAGACCTTCACCTTCACGAAAGACGGCGACACCGTCACCGTGGATCACAAGACCCAGCGGGGCGGCAAGGAGATCGAAGGCAGCCTCTCCGGCACAGCGAAGGAAGACGGCGGACGGCTGGTCATCACCCCCGCGGACGGCGGGCGGGAAGCGGTCTTCTCATACAGCCGCACCGGCAGCGAGATCGAGACGTCCCTCACGAACGCCGACGGCTCGCCGGTGATGCTGAAGGCGCTCACCGAAGAGAACAACGGCGAGATGGAGCAGATCCGAAGCGAGATCGTAAAAATTTCGGCCCGGCCGGAAAACAAAGTGAATACCACCCTCTCCCGGAGATAAGAAAATGGCCCGCAGGCACAGCGCCGCGGGTCTTTTTTCGTGCAGCAAAAGAGGCCCGCCGAAGCAGGCCTCCTTTGCCAAGAGGGGATTAGAATGAAACAAAATGGGGGATATGAGTCAGCCGATCTGGATGTGATACGGCGCCTTCTCGATCTCCTGCTCTACTTTCGGCAGAGAGATGGTGAGGATGCCGTCTTTCAGGTCAGCCTTGATGTCTTCTTTCTTGATGCCTTTCACAGCGAACTGACGGCGGAACGCCGAGCTCACGCGCTCCCGTCTCAGGAAGTGCCGGTCCTCGTCCTTCGTTTCCTTGCTGTCGTCTTTCTTCGCGTCGATGGTGAGCACATCGTTCGCGTAGGTGACGCTCACTTCCTCTTTCGTGAAACCGGGGAGATCAGCGCGGATCTCGTAATGATCTTTCATCTCTTCGATATCCACTTTCGGGACCTTCACGGCGCTTACCGGGCTGAAGTCGTCGAAGAACGAATCAAGAGCATTGCTGCCAAAGAATCCATCATCAAACATAGGAAGTAAACTACGCATATGTAAGACTCCTTTCCGGTCAAATCTTTTATTTTGTCTTCAGGGGATTTCCTCTTGCGGTCCTCTTCCTGATTACGTCTCCATTATACGCACTATTAGCACTCATGTCAAGCGAGTGCTAACAGCTTTCGGAAAAATGTGAAATTTTTTTGAGAGCAGGAAGGGACTTCGCGGAGAAGTCCTTTTTGCGTGGGAAAATGGCGGAAGGGGAGACGGTCATCTTTCAAAGTCAAACAGAGAAAGGCGGGCCGCGATCCGGCAGAGGCGCATGACCGGTTTGAAAGGCGCCGTCTTCTTTGCCGCCATCGCCGCGGCCGAAATGAAAACGGAGAGAGCCATGCAAAAGGGGATAAGGAAGAAAAGTCCTTTTTCTCCATGCAAAGTGCATTGGCCCGGAGAGACTGCGTCAGGTCTGTCCCGCGAGGGGGCGAAAGGGACAGAAAAAGGAAACGCGCCGTCTGCGCCGAAAGGCTTCGCAGGCGGCGCAGCCCATTCGCGGGGAAAACGAACGGGCGGCGCCGCATTTCCCGCACGAAAAAAAGACCGCACAGGCGGTCTTAAAAAATGAAATGCTTTTTTTTATTCGTCGCGGAACACGAGATGCGCCGCGTCTGGGCGGGCATAGTGGCCGCACACGTCGTGTTCCATGCGGCTCGCCGGGACCTGCTGCATATCGAGGTCCGCGTAGAGGATGCCTTCCTTATCCCAGAGCGTGTCCGTCACGGCGTGGCCGTAGGGATCGATGACCGAGCTGCCGCCGCGGCAGGCGATGTCCGGCAGGCGGGCGATCTCGGCCCGGGAGGTCTCGGAGAGATCAGCCGGGTAGGACGACTTCGGGATGATCATGTCGCAGTTCACGAAGTAGCAGTGCCCTTCAATGGCGATGTGGCGGATGGTGTGCTGCCATTCGGGATTGTCGTTCGTGTTCGGCGAGATGTAGAGGGAGACGCCCTTGGCATAGAGCGCCGCCCGGGCGAGCGGCATGTAGCTCTCCCAGCAGATCATGCTGGCCATGGGGCCCCACGGGGTGTCCATCACGGGGAAGAAGTCCCGGTCCGCATCGCCCCACACGACGCGTTCGCTTCCGGTAGGCTTGAGCTTCCGGTGATTCACGAGGCGGCCGTCAGGCGCGATGAGGACGTTGGAATTGTAGAGCGTGGCCGTCACGGCGTCCCGCTCGGAGATGCCCATGGAGAGATACACGCCGTGGGCTTTCGCCGCTTCGACAAGCGCGTCCGTTTCCGGGCCGGGGACGAGGATGGACGCGTCGTAGTAGCGTTTCCAGTCGCGGCGGCCCTCCGCGGTGCGGCTTCCTACGGTGAAGCCGAAGGTCAGGCCGAAGGGATAGCCGGGGATGAAGAGCTCCGGGAACACGATGAGCTCGGCGCCGTGGGAAGCGGCGTCTTCAATGAGCGTGAGCGCTTTGGCAAGGCACGCCTTTTTGTCGAAGAGGACAGGCGCGGCCTGTACGACGGCGATGCGGCAGGGGGATGCGAGATCTTTCATGAGATTCCTTCCTTTCTGTGCAGATGTTTCTTTCAGCATACACGGTCCGCGCGCCTTTGTCACGGGCAAAACGTTCGCAGTTTAAGAAATTTTTATGAGGAAAGGTCTTGCAAAATCTTATTTCATAGCATACTATATAGGACACAAGAAGATAGCATACTATGGAATAAGGATAAAGGAGTGATTTCCATGAAAAAGACACAGCGCAGCGTTCCCGCAGAGGAGCGCAAAGATATCCGAAGCATCGACATTCCTTGGTGGATCGGCGGGGCGGAGACGGACGAGCCGGAGAAGCGCACTGGGAAGACGCGGCCGGCGCTGCGGAAGAAATGAAGCGGCGCGCGTCGGTCCTCCTGTTGGGACTGGCCCTTGCGGCGGCGCTCCCTGTGGCGGGCATGGCGGAAGGCGAGGCGCCTTTCCGCACCGTGTGGCGCGGCTGGGTGATCGGCGCGCCCGCAGGCGCTCTGCCCGAAGGTCCCGCGGTGTTTACGACAAAGGAGGCGCTTCACCGATTCCTCACCGGAGCGGGCCTTCAGGGGCTCGTCTTCGCGGAGCCTGTGGATTTTGACCGGGAGCGGGCGGTGTATGCGGCGCTTCGGAGCGCACAGCGGATGCGCGGCACGGCGCACCTTGCGGCGGCGCTCTCTTTTTCGGAAGCGGGGCCGGACGTCGTCTGGGAGACGGAGCCCGGCGGCGCGGCATATGTGGTGACGGGGCCGGACGCGATCCCTGTGACGGAAGTATTTCTTCTCGCGGTGGAGAAGGGCGGCGCCTCTTAGTACCGCCTTTCCGGGGCGCCCCTTTTCCGCCGCATTCTGAGGACGGGCCTTTTCTGATTCTCCTCTTCGGGCCCGTCCTTTTCTGCGCCCTTTGACAGGTCCGGTACAATGAGGAAAGAAAAGGAGGAACTTATGGAAGGCATGTTTTTTGACAGCTGGGACACGCCGGTCTTCCGGCCGCCCAGCGAGGCGCGGAGCTTCATCCTGCGGGTGACGCGGGGCTGCGCGCACAATCGGTGCACCTACTGCAACATGTACCGCGGGGTGCCTTTTGAAAAGCTCACCGACGAGGCGATCCTCCGGCAGATCGCTCTCGCTGAGCGCTATGGAAAGGAGAGCGTGCGGCGGGTCTTCCTCGCCGACGGGGATGCCTTCGTGCTGGATACAGAGCGGCTCCTTGCCATCCTCGCGCGGCTCCGCGAAGCGTTTCCTCATCTCGAGCGGGTGGCGTCCTACGCCGCGCCGCGGGACATCCTCAGGAAGACGCCGGAGGAGATGACCGCGCTCCGCAAGGCGGGGCTCACGCTTCTCTACTACGGCATGGAGAGCGGCGACACGGAGACGCTCCGGGCGGTGCGGAAAGGCGTCACCGGCGAGGAGTCCATTGCGGCGGGGCAGCGGGTCATCGCCAGCGGGATGCAGCTCTCCATCATGACCATCCTGGGGCTGGCGGGCGCGCCGGGAAGCCGCCGCCACGCGCTTGCCACGGCGAAGGCCATCTCCGCCATCCGTCCCACCATGTGGTCGGCCCTCTCGCTCATGCTCTATCGGGGCAGCGAGCTCAAGGCGCAGTTTGAGCGGGGGGAATTCACGCCGCTCTCCCCGGCGGGGCTCATGGACGAGCTCGCCCTCGTGGTGGAGCATGTGGAGCTCCCCGAGGGCAGCCGCTGCCTCTTCCGGAGCAACCACGTGTCGAATTACATTCCTCTGGCGGCGGACCTTCCCGCGGAGAAGGACCGGCTCCTCGAAGACATCGGCCGCTGTGGGGCGTATCTCCGCACGCTCAAGAGCTGGGACGTGTACAACCACGACTGGAGCAAGTAAAGGCGCACAAAAAAGAGCACCCTTTCGGGTGCTTTTTCGTTTGTCTTACGGGTGGGGCATGGCGGCCAGATGCTGCTCAAGACGCTCCAGGAGAGACATGAGCTGCCGCTTCTCCTCCTCCGAGAAGATGGAGTAGATCACCGCGTCGTCCGCGAGCATCGCCGACGAACACGGCCCTATGGTGGAGCGGGCCTTCTCCGTGAGGATGAGGCGGTACTTGCGGCCGTCTTCGGGGACCTTCTCCCGGCGGATGAGCCCCTTCTTCATCATGTTCTGGATGAGCACGGTGATGGTGGGGTTCGAGAGGTGCATGTGGTCTTCGAGCGTCTTCTGGGTGACCATCTCTCCGCTGTGCTTCTGCAGATAGCCGATGACCAGGAGCTGGCGGATGGTGAGGCCGTACTGCCCGGCGAGCTGGTTCGCCCGGTTCGTCACGGCGTTTCGTATATTTCCGATCAGGAAGGAGAGCCGGGGATCCTCGGCGTCCAGGAAATCGGAGGCGTTCAGTATCGCGGTGTCTTCCATGGGGTGCCTCCTTTGGCGACAGATGAAATTTACATAGTATATTATATAGTAGAAGACGCGCCCCGTCCAGATGGTTAGCTGAAGAAAATATCTTTCCACGAAAAAAGCCGCCCGAAGGCGGCTCTTTCAGTGGGCGAGCGGCACGGCCTGGGTGTCCTCCCCGGCGGGACGGATGGTCCACGCGCCGGTGCGGTCCGGCTCGGCCACGAGCGTGCGGTCGCCGGCGGTGATGAGGAAGTACACCCGGCCGTTTCCTTCGCGGCGCTCCACCGCAAAGTCCGCGCTCGAGACCGGGTACGACCGGCGGCACACCACCGCGCCGTCCTGGCGGATGGTGATGGTCATCACGCCGTCTTCCATGTCCATGGAGAAGGCGGTGAGCCGGCCCGTGCCGTCCGTGTAGAGAAGCGACGACGAGCTCCGGCTCTCATACGTTCCGGCATCGCCGGAGGAGACATACGACGAGTGCCACGCGGCGGTGGAGATGAAAGAGGCGCTCTCCGAAGTGGGCGCGGCGGAGACGGGGGCGGCCAGAAGAAGCGCCCCGGCGAGAAACAGTAACGTGCGCATGATGAGCTCCTTTCTATGGGCGGCTTTTCGGCTCGGACTCGCCCCGCTCCTCCCGGGAGAGCTCCTGCTGCCACTCTTCCGTGGGAACGAGACTGCCGTCCGGTCCGGGACGGTAGCGCGTGGTGTCGAGCGTGCCCGCCCGGGAGAGGGGGCTCGTGAAGCCCCGGCCGATGACGTCGGTGGTATTCATGATGAAAAGAAAGGCGTGGGGGTCTACCCGGCGGATGATCCATTTCAGCCGGGAGATCTGCGTCAGATTGATGATGGCGAAGAGGATCTTCTTGTCCCCGCCGGTGTATGCGCCCTGCCCGTAGAGGAGGGTCGCCCCGTGGCGGATGTTCCGCAGGATGGCGTCCGCCATTTCATAAGGCTTATCCGAGACGATGAACGCCGCCTTGCGCTGGGCGAAGCCGATGACGATGCGCCCGGAGACAGTCGCATTGATGTACATGGCCACCAGGGTGCTGATGGTGGTCTCGATGGAGAAAAAGAGGCCCGATACCGCCACGATGAGGCAGTTCAGCGAGAAGACTACATAGCCGATCTCCAGATTGTAATACTTCTTCACGATGGCCCCCACCACGTCCAGGCCTCCGCTGTTGGAATTGTAGCGGTAGAGGATGCCGCAGCCCACGCCGAGGAGCACGCCCCCGGAGATGGCCGCGATGAGCGGGTCCTTCACGCCTTCCCACGACGAGAGAAACGACGTGGCGTCGATGATGACCGAGAGCGCCGCTGTGCCCACGATGGTGGTGACCGTGTAGAATCGGCCCATGTACCGGAGCGACAGCAGGAGGATCGGGATATTCAGAAGGATGTTCGTCACGCCGATGGGGAAGCCCGCGAGATAGTAGGCGATCATCGCGATGCCCGTGAAGCCCCCGGCGATGAAATTGTGCGGCACGAAGAAGAGATTGATGCCGAGAGCGTAAAAAAAGCAGCCGATGATGGTGACTACTGTGGTGAAGAAATAAGAATTGAGGCGGAAATCATTCCGTTTCATGAGAGCATTCCTTTCTGGAGAGAGAAGAGATACAATGAAGAGGCTGCGGCGCGTGCCGCAGGCAGTCTCTCTGTATTATAGCATGAAGGAAATCGAAATGGAGATCATACGGGAAACGGCGCGGGCCAAGGTGAACTTCACCCTCCCCGTGCTCGGACGGCGGACGGACGGCTACCACGAAGTGGACACGGTCCTGCACAGCGTGACCCTTGCCGACGAAGTGACGCTCACGAAAGCGAAAGGGCTCTCGCTCGTCATCACCGAAGGCGCGGCCCCGGCGGGACCGGAGAACCTCATGTGGCGCGCGGCGGCCCTCTTCTGCGCGGAGACCGGCGCGCCCGGCGCGGCGATGACCCTTGAGAAACGCATTCCCTCTGAAGCGGGCCTCGGCGGCGGCTCGTCGGATGCTGCGGCCGCCCTCCGCGGCCTCGAACGCCTCTATGGGACGCATCTCGGAAGAGAGCGGCTTCTCGCTCTGGCGGCGCGCCTCGGGGCGGACGTGCCCTTCTGCGTGGCAGGCGGCTGCGCCCGGGGAAAAGGTGTGGGCGATGTGCTCGCGCCCCTGCC
>CASEBK010000017.1 GCA_949286115.1 uncultured Veillonellaceae bacterium
CGAGCGAGTTTCGTCTTTGCAGGCAGCGGGCCTCAATCCTTAGGCCGGAGTGACCGTGGCGGCGCCCCTTTCTTGGCCGACACTCTTTCCGGGCGGCCGGAAAGAATGTCGGCGACGCTGGGGTTCGTATGCCCAAAACGGAAACAGTCGTAAATGAGAAAAATGATGTCTTTATAATGTGGGCCCGCATCTTAATGAGTGGGTACATTTGCATCGAGAATGAGAGAGCACGCTTCTCGGCTGTATGTCTGGAAGTACATATGTTTCCACTGGGAGAAGCACCGCGCTTCCCGGCTGGAGGAAGGGAGGATGCGGGCGCAGAAAAGCGCCTCTCTTCGTCGGCTCCGTGAGAGAAGAACGGGAGAGGCGCTTTGCTTTGGGGGAACGTTTTATTTCAGAGCGGCGAGGGCTTCGCGGGCGCGCTCTACATAGATGGCTCGGATGGCGGGATTTTCGCCGAGACCTTCGAGGCGGGTGCGGACGGTGAAGCCTTCCGCGGTGAGGAGGCTTTTGTGGCTGTCCGGCTCGTCGCCCGCCATGTCGTTCAGCGCGTGGTCGCCGGCGACGAGCATGATGGGAAGGAGCGTGACGCGGCGGATGCGGGCGGCGCGGAGCTTCGGGATGACGTCTTCGAGGTCGGGGCGGCCTTCCACGGAGTAGACGTACACGTGGCTCATGCCGAGCTCATGGAGGCGGTCCTGAATGACGGCGTAGTAGGCGTTCGCCGGGTGGGGCGTGCCGTGGGCCATGAGGAGCACCGCCTCTTCCGAAGAGGCCAGCGGCAGGCGCGGCGCGAGGGCCTGCAGGAACTCCGTCACCTGATCGGGCCGCCCTTCGGTACCCTGATAGTACATGAGAGGCAGTGCGAGGGAGAGGCGGCGGAAATGGTGGGCGTACTGGCGCAGGGCGATGCGGTCGTAGTCGTACTCCATGCCGGGGATGATATTGAGGGGCACCACGGCGACGCGGGTGAAGCCCTCCGCCTGAAGGTGCTCGAAGGCTTCTTCCGGCGTCCATTTGACGAGGCCCTCTTTTTCGTGCACGCGGCGGATGATGATGTGGCTGGTGTAGGCTTCGAAGAGGGGCACCTCCGGGAAGGCGGCGCGGAGGTCCGCTTCGACCGCTTCGATGGTCCGGGCGCGGGTCTGGGCGTAGGTGGTGCCGAAAGCGAGGACGAGGATGGCTGTTTTGTCTGGACCGGAGATCGTTTCGTTTCCGCAGGTATATACGCCGATGGAGGCGGCTTCGCGGAGGGCAGAGGTGGCGGTCTTCACTTCGCTGCTCAGCGTATAGGGGGCCGGGGAGAGCCCCGCCGCAGCTTGGCGGAGGGCATGGGCGGACCGGACGAGGCGGTCTTTCATGAGGTCGTTCATTGTCTGTGGCTCCTTTTCGATGGAAGTCGGCGCAAGGCCGCAAAAAAGGCGCTCCCCTGAAGGGGGCGCCCGTCAGATCGTTTTTTCGCCGAAGACGGGGTGCCTTGCCGGGCGCAGGCTCCTATGCTCGATGAGGGAGAGCGCCTCTTCGAGGGTCACGTCCCGTCGGCCGTCTTTCGTCTCATATACGGCGACGGGGGAGGCGGCGTCGAGCTCGCTCCCGGGAAAGTAGACGTACTCGCCTGTATGGGCGTCTCCGTAGATGTAGCCGGAGAGCAGGCGGCCTTCTGCCAGTTTCTGTGTCATCATTCACCTCGCAGAGGAAATACGGTTTGAAATCCAGATAGTCGGCGCTCGTCAGGTGGAGGCGCACGCCCATGAGATCGCGGGGAAGATCGCGGAAGTTCTTCTCGCCGTGGATGTGCCCGAAGACGCAGTCCCGGACGCCGTAGGCTTTCATGAGAGAGAGGATGTGCGCCGGGCGGCGGCGGTCATCGTAGGGCGGGTAGTGGAGCACGCAGAGGATGCGGGAGGCGCCGCTCTCTTTTGCCAAGGCGAGGCTCCTCTCGAGCCGTCCCTCTTCTCTTTTGAGGATGGCCGCGTCGTTTTCCGTGAAATTCCGCGCCGTCTCGGGGAGCCAGCTCCGCGTGCCCGCCAGCGCGATGGGGCCCACGCGGATGACGTTGTTGTGAAGAAATTCGAAAGCGCCGCCGGTGGCTTTCGTCATCTTCGTGACGGTGTCCCACCAGTAGTCATGGTTGCCCCGGACGACGATCTTCCGCCCGGGAAGGGCAGCGATCCAGAGAAGGTCCGGCAGAGCGTCCGCCAGGTTTCGCCCCCAGGAGAGGTCGCCTGCGAGGATGACTGCGTCGTCTTCGCGGATGACGGCCCGCCAGGCGCGCTCGATCTTCGCGCGGTGGCCTGCCCAGCAGGGGCCGAAGATGTCCATGGGCTTTTTCGGCGGGTCGCCGGAGAGATGAAAATCGCTGAATGCGTAGAGCTTCATAGAGGTCCTTTCAGCAGCCGAAGTAGCGGGCGGACCGGAGCGTTTCCAGCATGGACGCCCGGCTGTTGCTGTCGGCCACCTGAGTGATGCGGTAGCCCATGTAGAGGGGGCTGGCGGTGTACCGCGGGAACACTTTCACGCGCACCGTGCCGCGGATGCGGTAGAAAAAGAGATTGTAGCTGTCGCAGGGGATGGGGAAGTCGCGGAGGACGAAGCGGGCGATGCGCTGGATGGCGTCGGCAAAGCCCGCAGTACGGCCGTCCTTCTTGAGCATCACGTTGAATTCCGCCATGCAGCAGATGGGATAGTCCGAGAGCGTCACATAGCAGTCGGCGTCTTCGTAGATGAGAGGCCCGAGGAAATTCTCCGGGAAGACGTTGTCCCGATAGTCGTAGTGATAGAGGCCGATGATCTGCGAGTGGGGGTGGCGCTGGGAGCCGCCCGACCGGGGACCGAAGTTGCGAAAGTAGATGACGGAGCGGAACTCCGGCCGCGCCGATACTTCCAGCCATTTCTCCAGCCCGAAGGCGATGACCTCGTGAAGCTTCTCCGGGCGGTAGAGGGAGATGTCGCTCCCGTGCTCGGCGGTCTCCACGAGCACCGTGGGCCACGTGTCGTGAAAGACGGGGTATTTATTCATGAGCCAGATCATGTCGCCGCGCGTCTCGAGGATGTGGGTGAGCGTCTCGGGATGGCAGAAGGGACAGGGGCTCCCTTTCGTAGAGTACGGCTTGGCTCTGCCGATGTGCAGATCAAATTCGATGGGGTTCGTCATGGTATCACGCTCTTCCTGCGGAGGGAGAGCCCTCCGGCACCTTGTATTATAACATGAGGGGCGGCGGGAAAGCCCGCCTCTTTTATCGTACCCGCTCTCTGTATGGACTTTGTCAATTCTTTTCTCCTTTATCGAAGAGAAGTATTGACAGGGCGGGGAGGATAGTGTAGGATATCGTCATACAGATAATTCTTCACCGAAATAAAGAGACAGAGAAAAGAGGGAACGCACATGAAATGGAAGAAAGTGCTCCTGGCGGGCGCGCTGCTCATGGGGGCGGCGGGACTCCTGGCCGGGTGCGGCGGAGAGAAAGCGGCTCCGGCGGACAAGGCGGCGGGGCAGAAGATCGTCATCGGGCTGGACGACAATTTCCCGCCGTTCGGCTTCAAGGACAAGGACGGCAACCTGGTGGGCTTCGACATCGACATGGCGAAGGAAGCGGCCCGGCGCATGGGAAGCGACATCGAATTCAAGCAGATCGACTGGTCCAGCAAGGAGACGGAGCTCCGCAGCCATAAGATCGACGCCATCTGGAGCGGTCTCACCATCCTGCCGGAGCGTCAGAAGAACATGCTCTTCTCCCGGCCCTATGAGAACAGCGTGCAGATCATCCTCGTGAAGGAAGATTCGCCCATCCAGTCCAAGGCGGACCTGGCGGGCAAGGTGGTGGCGACGCAGGAAGGCTCCACGGGGCTCGACGCCATCAACAGCGAGCCGGACGTGAAGGCATCCTTCGCGGAGCTCAAGCTCTACCCGGACAATGTGTCGGGCTTCATGGATCTCAAGATCGGCCGCATCGACGCGATGATCGTCTCCGAAGTGGTGGCGCTCTACTACAATAAGCAGAACAATGCCGGCTTCCGCACGGTGGACGCGGGATACAATCGTCAGCCGGTAGGCGTAGGCATCGCGCAGGACAACGAAGCGTTCAAGAAGCGGCTGGACAAGACGCTCGAAGAGATGAAAGCGGACGGCACGTCCACGAAGATCTCTATGAAGTGGTTCGACAAGGACATCACGATCTGATCATTCATAAGGGAAAATATTTTATTTATAAAACAGGGGGAAAGACATGAACTGGAAAAAAATGGCGGCAGCGGGACTTCTCGCGGCGGGAATGGCAGTACTTTTCGCAGGCTGCGGCGGCAGCGGAGACAAAAAAGCGGCAGATGCGCCGAAGAAGCCTGACAAGATCGTAGCGGGCATCGATGATACTTTCGCGCCGATGGGCTTCCGTGACGAGAACGGCGAGATCGTAGGCTTCGACATCGACATGGGCAAGGCCGTGTCCAAAGAGATCGGCGTGCCCATCGAGTTCAAGCCCATCGACTGGGCAAGTAAAGAGTCGGAGATCGCCTCCGGCCGCATCAACGTCATCTGGAACGGGCTCACCGTGACGGAAGAGCGGAAGAAGGTGCTCGACTACACGGATCCCTATCTCAACAACAAACAGGTCTTCGTGGTGATGAACGATTCGGACATCACCGACGCGAAGCAGCTCGCCGGAAAGCGCGTGTGCGCCCAGGAAGGCTCCACGAGCCAGAGCGCTATGGACAAGCAGCCGGAAGTGCGGGACTCCTTCTCTGTGTGGAAGCTCTATCCTGATTTCACGTCCTGCTTCATGGATCTTGAATCCGGCCGGGCCGACGCGGTGCTGGGCGACAGCGTGCTCATCAACTACTACATGCAGAAGAAGCCGGGCCAGTTCCGCGTACTGCCGGGCGTCGTGGCGAACGAAGTGTATGCCGTGGGCGTGAAGAAGGGTGACAAGGCGCTGGTGGACCTCCTGAATGAAGGCTTCAAGAAGGTGGAAGCAAGCGGCGAGGCTTCGAAGATCTCCGAGAAGTGGTTCGGCACCGACCTCTCCGTGAAGGCGAAATAAAGAGAGCTTGCGGGAAACGCGCAGGCAGTGTATTATGATACAGTAACACGGCAAAGCGGGAAAGACAGGCAGCGGTCTGTCTCTTTCGCATTTTCAAGGAGAGAGGTTTCGTATGCTGGATTATATCCTCGGCATCCTGCCGAACATGGTGGAGGGCCTGGGCGTATCGGCGCAGATCTTCGCGATCACCTACGTGCTGTCCCTGCCCTGCGGGGTGCTGCTGTCGCTGGTCCGTCTGTCCCGGCTCGGCATCTTCCGCCGCATTGCGGAGTTTTACATTTACATCATGCGCGGCACGCCGCTCATGCTTCAGATCCTTTTCATCTATTACGGGCTCCCCATGATCCCCGGGGTGGAGCTGCAGATCGACGATTTCTCCGCGGCGATCCTCGCCTTCGTGGCGAACTACGCGGCGTATTTCGCGGAGATATTCCGCGGAGGCATCCAGTCCATCAGTCGCGGCCAGTATGAAGGGGCGAAGGTGCTGGGCTTCACGTACCGCCAGACCATGTGGCACATCGTGCTGCCGCAGGTGGTGAAGCGCGTGCTGCCGCCGCTCGGCAACGAGACCATCACGCTCCTCAAGGACACGTCCCTCGTGTATGTGCTCGCCATGAACGACCTCATGCGCGTGACCCGCTCCATCGTGCAGCGCGACTTCGACACGACAGCCTTCATCGTGGCGGCGCTCTTCTATTTGGTGTGCACGTTCGTCCTGACCCGTGCGCTCAGCTGGCTGGAGAAGCGCTACGCCGTCTATGAAGAATGAGGTGATCCCGATGGCTTTTATTGAAATGCAAAATATCCGGAAATCCTTCGGCAGCCAGGAGATCCTCCACGGCGTGAGCCTTTCCGTAGAAAAAGGGGAGGTCGTCTCCATCATCGGCCCCTCCGGCGCAGGGAAGTCCACCTTCCTCCGGTGCCTCAACAATCTGGAGACCATCCAGGGGGGCTCCATCCTGGTGGAGGGAGAATATCTTGCGGAAGAGAAGAACGGCAAAGTGGTCTATGCGAAGGAGAGCGAAGCGCGGAAGATCCTCGCGAAGATGGGCATGGTCTTCCAGTCGTTCAACCTTTTCCCGCACATGACGGTGCTGGAGAATCTGCTCGCCGCGCCGATCTACGTGAAAAAGATGAAGCGGGAAGAGGTGCTGCCCACGGCGGAGCGCCTGCTCCGGAAAGTCGGCCTCTGGGAGAAGAAGGACGTATACCCGGGAAGCCTCTCCGGCGGACAGAAGCAGCGCGTGGCCATCGCCCGGGCGCTCACCATGAATCCGGAGATCATGCTCTTCGACGAGCCCACGTCGGCGCTCGATCCGGAGCTCACCGGCGAAGTGCTGAAGACCATTCATCAGCTGGCGGATGAGAAGATGACCATGATCATCGTGACGCACGAGATGGCCTTCGCCAAATCCGTATCGGACAAGGTGCTCTTCATGGTAGACGGGCACATCGAAGAAGAAGGCACGAGCGACGAGATCTTCGTCCATCCGAAGAGCGAACGGACCCGGGCATTCCTGAAGTCCATCCTGAGATGAGCACGAGAAAAGAAGGAACGATTGCACGCTCCTTCTTTTTTTGTGCTCCTTTGAGTGCAGCGGGGAAAGACTCCCTTCTGCACAGGCGATGAGGTCTCCCTTTCGGAGAAGGCGGGTCCCTCATGTATGGCTGTGGCCGCTACGGGCATGCGGGCTTCATGGTCGCTGACTTTCCTGCTGCCTGCGAGAAAAGAAAATAAGTAAATTTCATGTCCTGTGTATTTCCCCTGCTCACAGCGCAACGCAGCTGCACCGCGCCGCTGCCGGAGGAGACGGGAGCTGCGTGGGGAAAGGCAGGAGCATTTCTCACGGGCGTCCTTGAAATGGTGGGGGCCTTGAAATACAATAAATGAAACACTTCGGAAGCGCGGCTTCCATTTCATACAAAGGAGAGCATTCCCATGTATCATGTGCAGGAGATCGCCGGCGGCGTTTACTGGATCGGCGTCAATGATTTCGTGACGAACCGCTTTGAAAATATCATCCCCATTCCCCGCGGCGTATCGTACAATTCGTACTTCATCGACGATGAGAAGACCGCCGTGGTGGACACGGTGGATGCGCTCGTCATGGAAGATTTTCTGGACAATGTAGAGTACCTGCTCCACGGGCGGCCGCTGGACTATATCATCGTGAACCATATGGAGCCGGACCACAGCAGTTCCCTCCTGACGCTGGCTGAGCGCTATCCCGAGGCGAAGATCGCCGGCAGCGCGCAGGCGCTCCGCATGTTCGAGCAGTTCTTCCACCGTCCCATGAAGGAGCGCTACGTCACGACGGGCGAAAAGATGACCATTTCCCTGGGACGGCGCACGCTCCGCTTTTTCGCCGCACCCATGGTGCATTGGCCGGAGGTGACCTTCACCTACGACGCGGAAGATCAGATCCTCTTCAGTGCGGACGCGTTCGGCTGCTTCGGCGTGCTGCAGGGGAGCGTCTTTGCGGACGATGCGGACTATCGGCGGGAGTATGAAGATGACGCGCGGCTCTACTACACGTGCATCGTCTCGAAATATGGGCAGCAGGTGCTCGCGGCGATGAAGAAGGTCGCCTCCGTGCCGGTCTCGGTCATCGCGCCGCTCCACGGGCCGGTCTTCCGGAAGAAAGAGGATCTCGCGCTCATTCTCGAGGACACGGAGCGATGGGCGAAGTGGGAGCCGGAGGTCCGGGGCATCGCCATCTTCTATACGTCCGTGTATGGGAATACCGCCTCTGCCGCGCAGACCCTGGCGTGGAAGCTCCGGGCGCGCGGCGCGGACCGCGTGAAGGTGATCGACCTGTGCAAGACCGACGCAGCGTCTGCGCTGGCCGACGTGATGCGCTATTCCCATCTGGTCTTCGCGTCCACCACGTACAACATGGGGCTCTACCCGGTGATGCGCCATTTCCTCACCATGGTGGGCGAGCACCTCGTGAAGGGGCGGCACATCGCGCTCATGGGCAATTCTTCCTGGGCGCCGAACGTGGCGGGCAAGCTCATGAAGGAAATGGTGGAAACGTGGAAGGGATGCGTCCTCATCGGCGAGCCGGTGCATATCCTTTCCGCGCCGGGGCCGAGGGAAGACGCGGCGATGGACGTCCTCGCCGACGCGCTGGCAGAAGACGTCTGCCGGGCAGACTGACATGAAAAGGTGGCATCAGGCGGCGCTGGGGGCGCTCCTTGCCGCAGCGGCCCTCCTCTCCGGCTGCGGCACGCCTTCCGTGGAGGTGGTGCGCGCGAAGAAAGAGATGGCCCCCTTCGTATATGAGACGGAGGCGCGGATGGACGCGGTCCACACGATGGAGATCGTGCCCCGGGTGTCCGGGACCATCCTCTCTGCGGTGCCCGATATCGGTACGGCGCTCCAGGCGGGGCAGCTCCTCATTCAGATCGACGCCTCGCCCTATGAGGCGCAGCGGGCCGACCTCATGGGCCGCGTGTCCTCCGCTTCCGCTGCACCGGCTGCTCCCGTGGACGACAGCATGGAGGCGTCTCTCCTTCGGCAGGGCATCATCACTCGGGCGGAGTACAACCGGCTCCGGGCGCGGCGCGGCGGGGCGGCCGTTTCGGCAGCGGCTCCGGCGACGGATGAAGCGGCGCGCATCGCCATGCAGGCGGTGCAGCAGGCCATCAATGACTGCACCATCCTCGCGCCCATCAGCGGCATCATCGCTCAGAATTATGTGGCGGATTCGAAAACCGCCGCCGCAGGCAAGACCGCTCTCGTCATCCGGCAGGATTCGCCCGTCGCGGCGACGCTCCAGATCCCCTCGGATATGGACCCCATCCTGGAGAAGGCGAAGGCGGATAAGACGCTCACCGTCACCATCAGCGGGGCCGGCGGCCCGTGGTACGGCGAGCTGAAGCCTCAGCCGAATCCCGAAGGCGACGCCTATACGGTGTACCGGGTGCAGGCGGACAATACGGACCGCGGCATCGAAGTGGGCCGGACCTATCCTGTGCGCATCGACAGCGGGCAGAAGGTGGAAGGATACGTCATCCCCGCCACCGCTTTCATTAAGGACGACATGGTGGAGGTCGTGAACGGGGATGACCTGATCGACGTGCGCACCGTCACCGTGGCGAGCACCATGGGGAAAAACAGGCTCGTCATCGACGGCCTTTCCGACGGAGACCGCGTGGTGGTCCATCCTACGGAAGCGCTCCAGCTCGGAACGGAGGTGCGCGTCCGGTGAGGTGGAACCGAGACGATTTCAGCGGCTCTCCCGTAGAGACGGCGCGGCGGCTCATCGGGGCGGTCCTCGTTCATGAAACGGCGGAGGGGACTGCGGCGGTGCGCATCACTGAGACGGAAGCCTACGGCGGATGGTATGAAGGCAAGCCCGACGACGGGGCTCACGCCTGGCGCGGGCGCACGGCCCGGACGGAAGTGCTCTTCGGCGAGCCGGGCCATGCCTACGTGTACCTCATCTATGGCATGTACTGCTGTTTCAATATCAGCTGCGACAGAGAGGGAGAACCGGGGTGCGTGCTCCTGCGGGCGGGCGAGCCTGTGGCGGGGCTTCCGCTCATCGAGAAGCGCCGCGGCCGGGCGAAGGGGACGGCCCTCACCTGCGGCCCCGGGCGGCTGTGCCTGGCCATGGGGATCGACCGCTCCCTCTACGGCGCGGATCTCGTGACCGGCCCGCTCTATGTAGAGGGCGGCGCGCCCTGTGAGATCGAGATATCAAAAAGAAAAAACATCGACTATGCGGCTTATGGCAGAGATTTCCCCTGGCGCTTCACCATGAAGGGATGCCTCTGGGTGAGCCGCTGACGGCCCTGTGCGGATGCGCTGGGCCTTTTCGCGTGGCGCGGGCGGCGGATTTCCGATATAATAAAAAGAATTGACGAAACGGAAGATAAGGAGTGGAGTATGAAGCTGCTGCGTCTCATTTTGCAGGGATTCAAGTCATTTGCCGACCGGACGGAGATCTCCTTTGCAGGCGGCATCACGATGATCGTCGGGCCCAACGGCTGCGGGAAGAGCAATATTTCCGACGCGGTGCGGTGGGTGCTGGGCGAGCAGAATGTGCGGAACCTGCGCGGGCAGAAGACGGAGGACATCATCTTCGCGGGCTCGGCCACCCGCCGGGCGAAAAACGGCGCGGAAGTGACGATGGTGCTGGACAATGCGGGGCGGGAGCTGCCGCTCGATACGGCGGAGGTGTCGGTGACGCGGCGAGTGCTCCGCAGCGGGGAGAGCGATTTCTACATCAACGGGCGGTCGTGCCGCCTGAAGGACATTCAGGACCTCTTCGCGGCGACGGGTCTCGGGAAGGGGTCGCTCGCCATCATCGGGCAGAACCGGGTGGATCAGGTGCTCTCCGCGCGGCCGGAGGAGCGGCGGCTCATCTTCGAGGAGGTGGCGGGCATCAGCCGGTATCGCCTGCGGAAGGAGGACGGTCTGGCGAAGCTCCGCCGCACGGAAGACAACATGGACCGCGTGAAGGACCTCGTGGCAGTGCTGGAAGAGCAGCTCGGTCCCATGGCCGAGGCGGCGGAAAAAGCGCGGCGCTTCAGCGCGCTCCTCCGGGAGAAGCAGGCGGCGGAGGCTACGGCGTCTCTGCTGAAGCTCTCGTCGGTGCGGCGCATGCTCGCGCGGTATGAGACGGAGCATCGCACGCTCTCCGATGAAAAGGGGGCGTGGGAGGCGAAGCTGGCCCGGCTCGACGCAGACCGGGCGGCGATCGAAGCGGAGGCCGCGGAACGGGAGGAGGCATACCGGAAGGCTGCGGCAGAGGCGATGGCCCGGCAGCGGGAGATGGACCGCATTGATGGGGATTACCGCGTGAAAGATGCGGCCCGGGCGCACGGCGAGGAAGAGTTGGCGCGCCTTACTTCGCTCGCAGCGTCTCATGAGGCAGCGGGCAAGGAGGCGGAAGCGGCGCTCGCCGCGGCCGAGAAGGAGCACGAGGCGGCGCATGCGGCGCTGGCAGAGGCGAAGGCAGCGCTCGGGGCGGCAGAGAAGGAGCGTGAGACGGCGCAGCGGGCGCTCGCGGCGGAGGCGGCGGAGCATCGCCAGCTTCTCGAGACGATCCGCGAGAAGACCGCGCAGAAAGAGCGGCTCACGGCGCAGCTCGGTCGGGCGGAGGAAGAG